>NZ_JBIBWL010000002.1:749322-778606 GCF_043081325.1 Streptomyces sp. NPDC014882 | reverse complement strand
GGTTGATAGGCCAGATGTGGAAGCCTCGTAAGGGGTGAAGCTGACTGGTACTAATAGGCCGAGGGCTTGTCCTCAGTTGCTCGCGTCCACTGTGTTAGTTCTGAGGCAACGACCGTTGCCGGATTTGAGCTAAAACAAGTAAAAAGTGTGCTTGTTCGCTCGAAACCATTAGGGTTTCGGTGGTTATAGCGTGAGGGAAACGCCCGGTCACATTCCGAACCCGGAAGCTAAGCCTCACAGCGCCGATGGTACTGCAGGGGGGACCCTGTGGGAGAGTAGGACGCCGCCGAACAATCATTCCGGGAGACCCCCGTGCCACTGGCACGGGGGTTTTCTGCATTCACGGCCTGTATCCAGGCATGAGGGCTCCTCAAGGGGAGCCCTTTTTTGTTTACAGTCGGCCTGCCGCTTTCAGGGCCAGGTAGGCATCGGCGAGTGCCGGCGCCAGTTCTTCCGGGGTGGCGTCGACGACTGTGACGCCGTGGCGGCGGAGTTGTTCTGCGGTGCGGGACCGTTCTGACTGCGCCTGGGCTGCGGCCGCTGCTTCGTAGACCGCTTCGGTGCTTCCGCGGGACGCGGCCATATGGGCGGTGTGCGGGTCTGCCACCGAGGCCACCACGACGGTGTGGCGCCGGGTGAGCTGCGGGAGGACCGGTAGGAGGCCCTCTTCGACCGGCGCGGTGTCGAGCGTGGTGAGCAGGACGATCAGTGAGCTGCGGGGAGCCGTTCGCAGTGCTGTGGCGGTGAGACCACGGGCGTCTGTCTCGACCAGTTCCGCGTCGAGGGATGCCATGGCGTTCACGATGGAGGAGAGGGTCTCTCCGGCCGCCCGGCCCTGGACGACGGCGCGTACGCGGCGGTCGTAGGCGAGGAGGTCGACGCGGTCGCCGGCGCGGGATGCCAAGGAGGCCAGGAGCAGGGCCGCGTCCATCGAGGCGTCGAGACGGGGCGCGTCGCCCACTCGGCCGGCGGAGGTGCGGCCGGTGTCGAGGACCAGGAGAATGTGGCGGTCGCGTTCGGGCCGCCAGGTGCGCACAGCGACCGTGGTCTGCCGGGCTGTGGCGCGCCAGTCGATGGACCGGGTGTCGTCGCCGGGCACGTACTCGCGCAAACTGTCGAACTCCGTGCCTTCGCCGCGGGTCAGGACGCTGGTGCGGCCGTCGAGTTCACGCAGACGAGCGAGTTTCGAGGGCAGGTGCTTGCGGCTGGTGAAAGCGGGGAGAACCCGTACGGACCAGGCGATCCTGTGTGTGCCCTGGCGGGAGAAGAGGCGCAGGGGGCCATAGGAGCGGATGGTGACGCGATCGGCGTGACGGTCGCCGCGGCGGGTGGGGCTCAGGCGTGTGGTGACACGGCGGCGCTCTCCGGCGGGGACGGTGGCCTCGTGGCGGGAAGCGGCGATCTCGGTGCCGGGTTGCCAGCTGCTGGGCGGCCAGGCGTCGCGGATGTCGGCGCGCAGCAGGCGGCGGGAGGGGTTGGTGATGGTGAGGGTGACATCCGCTGTGTCGCCGAGGCGTACGGAGGTGTCGCCGGAGCGTGTCAGACGCAGGCGGCGTACGGGGGCGGCGAGGGCGAAGTCGCAGGCGCAGGCGATGGCCAGGGGCGCGTTGACGGCGAGGATGCCTGTCCAGCCGGGCGCCCAGATGCCGACGGGGAGGGAGCCCAGGGCCGCCAGGAGGGCGGTGCGTCCGGTGAGCGCCATCAGCGGGGGACGGGGACGTGGGTGAGGATCGCGGTGATCACCGAGTCGGCGGTGACGCCTTCCATTTCGGCCTCGGGGCGGAGCTGGACGCGGTGCCGCAGGGTGGGGAGGGCGAGGGCTTTGACGTCGTCGGGGATGACGTAGTCGCGGCCGGTCAGCCAGGCCCAGGCGCGGGCGGTGGCGAGGAGAGCCGTCGCACCGCGCGGGGACACGCCGAGAGTGAGGGAGGGCGACGTACGGGTGGCTCGGCAGATGTCGACGACGTAGGCCGTGATCTCGGGGGAGACGGTGGTGCCGCTGACCGCGGCGCGGGCGGCTTCGAGGTCCGCGGGGCCGGCCACCGGGCGGACGCCGGCGGCGCGCAGATCGCGTGGGTCGAAGCCCTCGGCGTGGCGGGTGACGACGTCGATCTCGTCCTGGCGGGAGGGCAGCGGCACGGTGAGCTTGAGGAGGAAGCGGTCCAGCTGGGCTTCGGGGAGGGGATAGGTGCCTTCGTACTCGACCGGGTTCTGGGTCGCGGCGACCAGGAACGGGTCGGGGAGGGGGCGGGCGGTGCCGTCGACGGTGACCTGGCGCTCCTCCATGGCCTCGAGCAGGGAGGACTGCGTCTTCGGCGGGGTGCGGTTGATCTCGTCGGCGAGGAGGAGGTTGGTGAAGACCGGGCCCGGCTGGAAGGAGAACTCGGCACTGCGGCTGTCGTAGACGAGGGAGCCGGTGACGTCGCTCGGCATGAGGTCGGGGGTGAACTGGACGCGCTTGGTGTCGAGTTCCAGCGCGGAAGCGAGGGCGCGGACGAGCAGGGTCTTGGCCACTCCGGGGACCCCCTCGAGGAGTACGTGTCCGCGGCACAGGAGGGCGACGACGAGGCCGGTCACGGCGGGGTCCTGGCCGACCACGGCCTTCGCGATCTCGGCGCGCAGGGCTTCCAGGGAGGCGCGGGCACGGCCCGGATCCCCGGTGGTCCCGGCGTTGTCAGTGGTCGGGTCCATCATGGACGGCGTACCTCTCTTTCGAGGGCGTCGAGTTGGTCGGCGAGGGTGATCAGGCCCGTGTCGTCGGTGGGCGGCGGGCCGAAGAGGAGGGAGTGCAGGGACCGTCGGTCGCCGTCGAGGTGGGTGGACAGGGCGGGGACGAGGGTCTCGGGCGTGTGTGCCTGGGTGACGGGGACGCCTGCGAGAAGGGCGAGGCGGGTGCGGGTGGCGGAGCAAAGAGCGGTGGCGGCGCGGTCGCGCGCGTCGGCCCTGCGGTAGAGGCGGGCGCGGCCTTCTACGGTCTCGGAGGCGCGGATCGCGACGGGGAGCTTTTCGGGGACGAGGGGGCCGAGCCGGCGGGCCCGCCAGAGGGCGGCGAGGACGGCCGCGACGAAGAGTTGCAGGGTGCCCCAGAGCCAGCCGGAGGGGATCAGGTCGAAGAAGCTCTTTTCCTCGTCCTGGTCTGCTGCCGAGGTGTCGGAGAGCGAGGGGAGGTACCAGACCAGATGAGGGCGGGAGCCGAGGAGTTGGAGGGCGAGGGAGGCGTTGCCCTCCTCGTCGAGACGGTCGTTGTGGAGGATGTCGGGCGCGCCGAGGACGACGGTGTCGCCGCCGCCGGTGGTGTCCGGGACACGGACCAGGGTGGCCAGGCGGTTGCTGGGGTAGCACTCGTCGGCGTCGCGGCGGGTGGTGAGGTAGCGGATGCCGCCGGTGTCGGCGCTGCCGGCGCGCCGTGCGGCGGGCAGCGCGCAGTCGGGGTCGAGGGTGGAGGTACGGCTGGTGACGGGGGCCGTGGTCACGCCGGGGGCGAGGGCCTCCACGGACCGGGCCCCGGGGGCGACGAGGAGTGTGCGGCCGCCGGAGCCGGCTGTCGCCGAGCGCAGTTCCCGCCGGCGGTGTTCCGTCAGCAGGTCGGGGGCGGCGACCAGGAGGGTGGTGTCGGGGCCCGTCGCGGTGCGGGCCTCGGCCACGGTGGTGACGACGCGGGTCGAAACGCCGTGGTCGGCGAGGAGTTCGGCGACGGCGCGGCTGCCGTGGGGGTCCCCGGAGCGGGGGTCGAGAGCATGGTGGCGGGCGTCGGAGCGCAGGGTGGCGAGGACCGCTGCGCCGGCCAGGAGGAGCACGAGGGCGAGGGCGACGCCGCGCGAGCGCGTCCACATCTGGCGGGCGGTGGGCGAGGCCGAGGTGGCCGGGGGCGTGGCCGCGGTGGTCATCCGGCGCCCTGGCGGGTGTGCGGGGCCGCGGTGGACGCGCTGTCGTGCGTGAGGTCCGGTTTGGTGCCGGCCAGGTCGTGGTCGAGGTCGGCGATGCGGGCGTACGCCTGCGCGGTGGCGGTGCGGCCGCCGTATGTGACGTCGTCGAAATCGTGTGCGGCGGAGCGGAGCCGGCCGGTGTGGGCGGGAAGGGTGCGGCCGGCTTCCGCCGCGGCTTCGTCGGCGGTGCGGCCGGGGCGGGTGTCGAGGAGGGCGCGTTCCTCCAGGGACCGGACGATCGCGCGCATGCGTTCCTGGACGGCCTGGTTCCAGTGGCCCCGGGCGGCGTGCGCCTCGGCGGCCGCACGGTGGTCGGCGGCGCTGCGGGGACCGTCGTCGAACAGGACTGCCGTGGAGACGGGGCGGCGGCCGGGGGTGCCGAGGCGCCACCACAGCGCGGCCGCCACGGCGGCGACGGCCAGGACGATGACCACCAGGCCGAGCACTCCTCCGGGGGCGGCGGTCGAGGCGGCGCCGAACAGGCCGTCGAGCCAGTCCCACAAGGTGCTCAGAGCGCGTTCGAAGGGGTGGGGATCGTTCTCGTGGTACAGCCGCTTGGACAGTTCGCGGCGGGCCGCCTCGCGTGCGGGATCGCGGGGGACGGTCACCGGTGGTTCGCCGCCCGAGCGCGCCCACGACGGCGGCGGGCCGCCGGTGGCCCGCGACAGCGCGTGCCCGGCGTGGTCGGCGACGCCCGGCAGGGCCGCGTGGGCCGGGCCGGGCGGTGCCACCGCGGGCGGGCCCGCCGGTGCCGCTGTGAGGACTCCCCCCGCGAGCCTCACCGCATCAACTCCCCGGAGTGGTGCCGGGGGTGGGGGTCCCGTAGCCCTGGACGCCGGCGGCGCGGGCCAGGTCGAGGTCGAGGGCCTCGCGGCGGATGCGCTGGTCGACGTAGAGGAGCACGGCGACGCCCGCCGTGATCGGGAACGTGATGAGGGAGCCGATGACCGAGCCGATGCCGCTGACGATGAGGTACGTCCAGCCCAGCTCGGTGCCGGGGTCCGTGAAGGCGCCGAGACCGCCGGGGCTGAGGGCGGCCCCGAGCAGGGCGAAGGGCACGGCGATGATCATGGCGACGAGGTTCGCGATGATCAGGGAGAGCACCTGGATGCCGAAGACCCGCCACCAGGAGCCGCGGACGAGCTTCGCGGACCGGGCCAGGGCCTTCTTGATGCCCTGCTTCTCCAGCATCAGGGCCGGCGAGGCGAGGGAGAAGCGGATCAGCAGCGACACCGCGAGGACGACCGATCCGATGCTGCCCAGGGCGGTGAGGGCGTCGCCCGCGGCGCCGCCCAGGAGGGCGCCCGGCAGGACGCAGACGACGGCGACAGCAGTCACCGTCAGCAGCAGCAGGAGGATCAGGCCGAACAGTTTGAGCAGTTGGGGGCGGGCGTCACGCCACGCCTCGCCGCTGGTGACCGGCTTGCCGAGGACGGCGCGGCTGGTGACGGCGGTCAGGAGCGCGGTCGCCGTGATGGTGCCGACCAGGCTGACCAGGAGGACGACACCGGAGTTGAGCAGGACGGAGCCCATGGCGTCGAGCTGCTCGTCGACCGTGGTGCTCGGGTCGCCGAGCGCGGCCGTGCTCGTGGACTCGTCCAGGACCAGGCCCTGCAGGAGGACGACGACGACCTCCACGACGACGGCGACGGTCAGGGAGATGCCGAGGACCGTGCGCCAGTAGGTGCGCATGGTGGAGACGGCGCCGTCGAGGATTTCTCCCACGCCGAGCGGGCGCAGCGGGACGACGCCCGGCTTGGCCGCGGGCGGGGGACCGCCCCAGCCGCCGCCCCAGCCGCCGGGAGCGCCGTATCCGCCGTGACCACCGGGGCCGGTGGGCGGGCGGGTGCCCCAGCCGGTGCCGGGGGGTGGGGGCGGAGGTGCCTGGCCCGGGTTGTGGGGGCCTGTCGGCGCGGACCACTGGCCGGGGGGCGGCTGCTGCGGGGACCACTGCGTGCCGGGGGCCTGGGGGCTCGGGGCCGGCGGGTCCGCGGGCTGTGCCGCGCCGGGCCGGTCGGCGGGCTCGGGAGGCGTGGACGTCCCGGGCTCCTGTCCGTCGGACGGGGCGGATCCGGGCGAGGCCCAGCCCGGAGTGTCGTTCATCGTCGCTCCTTCACGGTGCCCGTCCGCGGTCGCGGCGGCAGGTTGGGAGCCATCGTGCCATGGGGCGGTCGACGGCGGATCGGCCGCGGTCCCGGCTCCTCGCCTTCGATTGTCCGGCCGATAACGGGCACACTGACGGCATGGCTGATCAGTACGCGCAATCCGGCGATGACAAGCGGCCCACCGAGGTACCGGCGATCCGCTGGGAGGAACCACCCGAAGGCCCCGTGCTGGTGCTCCTCGACCAGACGAGGCTGCCGGCGGAGGAGGTGGAACTGGTCTGTACGGACGCGTCGGCGCTGGTGGAGGCGATCGCTTCGCTCGCCGTTCGCGGTGCGCCGCTGCTCGGGATCGCGGGGGCGTACGGGGTCGCGCTCGCCGCCGCACGCGGCTTCGCCGTGGACGAGGCGGCGGCCGCGCTCGCGGGCGCCCGGCCCACCGCGGTGAACCTGTCCGTCGGTGTGCGCCGCGCCCGTGACGCCTACCAGGCGGAGGTCGCCAAGGGCGGCAGCCCCGAGCAGGGGGCCCGGGCCGCCCTGGCCGCGGCGCGGCAACTGCACCGGGAGGACGCCGAGGCCAGTGCCCGGATGGCCGAGCACGGGCTGGCGTTCCTCGACGAGCTGCTGCCCGGCGGTGGGCATCGGATCCTCACGCACTGCAACACCGGTTCGCTGGTGTCGGGCGGTGAGGGGACGGCGTTCGCGGTGGCTCTCGCGGCGCACCGGGCGGGCCGGCTGCGACGGCTGTGGATGGACGAGACCCGCCCGCTGCTCCAGGGCGCCCGGCTGACGGCGTACGAGGCCGCGCGCAGCGGCATGGCCTGCACGCTGCTCACCGACAACGCGGCGGGGTCGCTGTTCGCGGCCGGCGAGGTGGACGCCGTGCTGATCGGGGCCGACCGCATCGCGGCCGACGGGTCCGTGGCCAACAAGGTGGGCAGTTATCCGCTCGCCGTGCTCGCCCGGTACCACCACGTGCCGTTCATCGTGGTGGCGCCGTTGACGACGGTCGACCCGGACACCGCCGACGGGGCGTCCATCGAGGTCGAGCAGCGGCCCGGGTTCGAGGTGACGGAGATGGCCGCGCCGCAGGCGCCGGTGTCGGGAGCGGGGGGCGGTGTCCCGGTGGCGCCCCTGGGGACGCAGGCCTACAACCCGGCGTTCGACGTGACGCCGCCCGAGCTGGTCACGGCGATCGTCACCGAGGAGGGCGTGGTCTCGCCGGTGACGGCCGAGGGCCTGGCGGAGCTGTGTGCCAGGGCACGGCACACGACCGGCGACTGAGGGGAGGGCCGCCCCGCGGGGCGGCCCTTCGCCCCTCGTTCCACGGGGCTGTCGGCGGCCTCCGGGCGGGCGCCGAGCCTGCTGCCGGGGGCCGGGGCAGACAGTGACCGTTCCCTACGACTATCGTCACGGGCCAGTGACCCTGCTCACCAGCGCCACTGTCACTGTTATGAGAATGGGATGATGTCGTTTATGAAGGGACGAGTCCTTGTCGTCGACGACGACACCGCACTGGCCGAGATGCTCGGCATCGTGTTGCGTGGTGAAGGTTTTGAGCCGTCTTTCGTAGCCGACGGCGACAAGGCGCTGGCCGCTTTCCGTGAGGCGAAGCCCGACCTGGTGCTGCTGGACCTGATGCTGCCCGGACGGGACGGTATCGAGGTGTGCCGCCTGATCAGGGCGGAGTCCGGAGTGCCGATCGTCATGCTCACGGCCAAGAGCGACACCGTCGACGTCGTCGTGGGCCTCGAATCGGGCGCCGACGACTACATCGTGAAGCCGTTCAAGCCCAAGGAGCTGGTCGCCCGGATCCGGGCGCGGCTGCGGAGGTCGGAGGAACCCGCTCCCGAGCAGCTCACCATCGGCGACCTCGTGATCGACGTGGCCGGCCACTCCGTGAAACGCGACGGGCAGTCGATCGCGCTGACCCCGCTGGAGTTCGACCTGCTGGTCGCGCTGGCCCGCAAGCCCTGGCAGGTGTTCACGCGCGAAGTGCTGCTCGAGCAGGTGTGGGGCTACCGGCACGCCGCCGACACCCGTCTGGTCAACGTGCACGTACAGCGGCTGCGCTCCAAGGTCGAGAAGGACCCGGAGCGGCCGGAGATCGTGGTGACCGTCCGTGGCGTCGGTTACAAGGCCGGACCGAGCTGACATGTCCAAGGACAGTGCCGCTTCGGCCCCCGGCCGGTCCGGGGCCCGTCCGGAGCGGCCTGTCGGCCCGCGGCAGACGGGATCACGCCTCACCCACCTCCTCGGCGGCGGACTCCTCCGGGGCGGCGTGCGCAACAGCCCCGTCCTGAGGCTGCTGCTGCGCTGGATACGCAGGCCGCTGCTGCCCGTCATGCGGCTGTGGCGGCGCAACATCCAGCTCAAGGTCGTCGCCACGACCCTGCTGATGTCGCTCGGCGTCGTCCTCCTGCTCGGCTTCGTCGTCATCGGGCAGGTACGCAACGGCCTGCTCGACGCCAAGGTCAAGGCCTCCCAGAGCCAGGCCACCGGCGGCTTCGCCGTCGCCAAGCAGAAGGCCGACGAAGCGGCCGGCACCGCCGCCGACGACGGAAACAGCCCGGACGGCCGCGCCTCCCAGAACGTCATCGAATGGATGAGCGAACTCGTGCTGTCGCTGTCCAGCGGCGGCCAGGGCGCCTTCGACGTGGTCACCCTGCCCCCCGGCGACGACAGTGGCGGCGGCCGCGGGCCACGGGCCTCCGGCTCCGTCGACCCCAACAAGAGCGTCCCCGACGTCCTGCGCGAACGCGTCAACAGCAGCACCGGCGCCGTCCAGAGGTACTCCCGCATCATCTACCTCAGCGACAAGGAGTCCCAGCCCGCCCTTGTCATCGGCAAACGGGTCAACGACCCCAACGGCGACCCCTACGAGCTGTACTACCTCTTCCCGCTCACCCAGGAGGAGAAGTCCCTCAGCCTCGTCAGGGGCACCCTCGCCACCGCCGGACTCTTCGTCGTCGTCCTCCTCGGAGCCATCGCCTGGCTCGTCGTACGCCAGGTCGTCACCCCCGTGCGGATGGCCGCCGGCATCGCCGAACGGCTCTCCGCCGGACACCTCCAGGAACGCATGAAGGTCACCGGCGAGGACGACATCGCACGACTCGGCGAAGCCTTCAACAAGATGGCGCAGAACCTCCAGCTCAAGATCCAGCAACTGGAGGACCTCTCACGGATGCAGCGGCGCTTCGTGTCCGACGTGTCGCACGAGCTGCGCACACCCCTGACGACCGTACGCATGGCCGCCGACGTCATCCACGAGGCCCGCGAGGACTTCGACCCCGTCACCGCCCGCTCGGCCGAACTCCTCGCCGACCAGCTCGACCGCTTCGAATCCCTCCTCGCCGACCTCCTCGAGATCAGCCGCTTCGACGCGGGCGCAGCCGCCCTCGAAGCCGAACCCGTCGACCTGCGCGACGTCGTGCGCCGCGTCGTCAGCGGAGCCGCACCGCTCGCCGAACGCAAGGGCACCTCCATACGCGTCCGCGGCGACCAGCAGCCCGTCGTCGCCGAGGCCGACACCCGCCGGGTGGAACGCGTCCTGCGCAACCTCGTCGTCAACGCCGTCGAACACGGCGACGGCAAGGACGTCGTCGTCAAACTCGCCAGCGCCGGCGGAGCCGTCGCCATCGCCGTCCGCGACTACGGCGTCGGACTCAAGCCCGGCGAGGCCACCCGCGTGTTCAGCCGCTTCTGGCGCGCCGACCCGGCCCGCGCGCGCACCACCGGCGGCACCGGCCTCGGCCTGTCCATCGCCCTGGAGGACGCCCGCCTGCACGGCGGCTGGCTCCAGGCCTGGGGCGAGCCCGGAGGCGGCTCACAGTTCCGGCTCACCCTGCCCAGGACCGCGGACGAACCCCTGCGGGGCTCACCGATACCCCTGGAACCCAAGGACTCCCGCCGCAACCGCGGACTCAACGAAGCGGGCCTGCCGCGCGGCGGAAGCGAGAAGAGCGCCACCGTGCCCCTCCAGCCCGCCCGTGAGCAGCGCCCGCCCGGACGGGCACCCCTGGCACCCCGGCAGAGCCACGTGGCCGCCACCGCCGACCCGACGGCACTGCCCGGCAACGGCGCGCGCGTCGTACCCCGGCCCGCCTCCGACACCCGCCCACCGGACCCGCCCGCCACGGACGGGGCACACGATGAGGCACCCGGCCCGACGAGCCGGACGGACAGGGAAACCGACGGCGTGAACGAGCAAGGGGAGGCATTTCGTGGGCGCTGACCGCGAGGGGGGCCGCCGGCGCACGCCGGTGCGCGGAGCGGCGTATGCCGTGTGCGGCGCCGTACTGCTGGCGGGATGCGCCTCGATGCCCGACAGCGGCGACCTGCGTGGCGTCGAATCCACCCCCCGCCAGGAGACACAGGTCCGGGTCTTCGCCATGCCGCCCCGCGACGACGCTCCGCCCGCCGAGATCGTCCAGGGCTTCCTCGAAGCCCTGACCAGCGACGATCCCGGCTACTCCACCGCACGCCAGTACCTCACCCCCGGCGCCGCACAGCAGTGGAGACCCGAACGCTCCACCACCGTCCTCGCCGACGGACCGGGAACCCAGGCCGACCGCTCCGGCAGCAGGGAGGACGGCGACGACTTCGCCTTCCGGCTGACAGGCACCCGCGTCGCCACCATCGACGCCCAGCAGTCCTACACCCCCGCCTCCGGCGACTACGACCGGACGGTGCACCTCACGCGCGACAAGAAGACCGGACACTGGCGCATCGACGCGCTCCCCGAAGGCGTCGTCATGGGCAAGTCCGACTTCCAGCGCAACTACATGTCGCTCAACAAGTACTACTTCGCCTCCCACACCACGTCCGCCGGTTCCGGACAACCCATGGCCGTCGCCGACCCCGTCTACGTCCGCGAACGCGTCGACCCCATGACCGAGATGGTGCGCTCCCTGCTCAACGGGCCCACCAGCTGGCTGCGGCCCGTCGTCCGCTCCAGCTTCCCCACCGGCACCGCACTCACCGCCGGCGTCACTTCCCTGGCACCCGACGACCAGAACAAGCTCACCGTGCCGCTCAACGACAAGGCGGCCCGCATCGGACACGGCAAGTGCGACGAAATGGCCGCACAACTGCTGTTCACCCTCCAGAGCCTCAACCCCACCGTCGACGAGGTCGAAGTACGCGTCGGCGGAAACCAGCTCTGCTCCCTCACCGAGGACCGGGCCGCCGCCGTCGCCGAACGCGGAGCGGAACGCCGACCCGACTACCTGTACTTCATCGACGCCCGCCACCGTCTGGTCCGCAGGACGAACGCCGGCGACGGCGCCGGATCCGAAGCCGTGCCCGGCGCACTCGGCGACGGCACCCAGGCACTGCGCTCGGTCGCCGTGTCCCGCGACGAGCACAGCGCGGCCGGCGTCGCCCTCGACGGCAAGGCGCTCTACGTCACCTCCACCGTCGCCGGCAACTCCCTCGGCGAACCCGTCCTCCTGAGCAAGGGGAAAACCGAGACCGACCGGCTCACCACCCCCAGCTGGGACGCCCAGGGCGACCTGTGGGTCGCCGACCGCGACCCCGCCGGCCCGCGCCTGCTCCTCCTGGAGAAGGGCGGCGGCGAGCCACTGCAGGTACTCACCCCCGGCCTCGACGGACGGATCAACACCGTACGGGTCGCCGCCGACGGCGTACGGATCGCGCTCGTCGTCGACCAGGGCGGCAAGCAGTCCCTGCTCATCGGACGGATCGAACACGACCGGAGCGGCGAACGGCCCACCGTCGCCGTCCAGGAACTGCGCTCCGCCACCCCCGACCTGGAACAGGTCACCGCCATGTCATGGGCCGGGGACAACAGGCTCGTCGTCGTCGGCCGCGAAGCCGGCGGAGTCGAACAGGTCCAGTACGTCCAGAGCGACGGCTCCATCCCCGAGACCGGCACCCTCCCCGGCCTCACCGAGGTCACGAGCATCGCCGCCTCCGAGGACAGCGAGGCCCCCCTCTTCGCCACCTCGAAGGAAGGCATGCTGTGGCTGCCCGGCGGGAGCGGCTGGCGGACGCTGAAGGAGACCGGATCCGTCGTGTTCTATCCGGGGTGAGGGCGGTCGCGTTCCGACGGGGCCGGACCGGTACATCCGTTCGGCCTGATCGTCGGCCCGTCTGATCCTTGTCCCGCCCGACCCGCGGCCGGTCTGGCCCGTCAGGCCTTCCGGACTTTTCCACAGGCCCGCGGCAGACCCTTTTCCACGCGGCGGACCCTTTTCCACAGGGGTGGCAAGTCCTCCCCTCCCTCGGCACAGTGATCCGTGTGGAAAGCGTTCAGCGGTGGTGGCAGGACCTCTCCGGCCTGGTGCTCCCGGCCGAATGCGGTGGGTGCGGCACGGCACGCACCGTGCTCTGCCACCGGTGCCGCGCCGCGCTCCACGGCACCGCGCCCCGCCGGGTCCGGCCGGACCCCGAGCCGCCCGGGCTGCCCGCCGTGCACGCGGCCGCCCGGTATGCGGACGAGGTACGGGCCGTGCTGCTGGCCCACAAGGAGCGTGGTGCGCTGGCATTGACGCGACCGCTGGGGACGGCGCTGGCGGGGGCGGTGCGGGTGGGCCTGGAGGAGGTGGGGGCGGGGGAGGGGGAGGGGCCCCCACCCCCGGCCTCATCGCGGGCCGTGCTTCTCGTCCCCGTCCCCTCCGCGCGCCGGGCCATCCGTTCCCGGGGGCATGATCCGGCCCGGCGGATCGCGCTGGCCGCGGCGGCGGAGCTGCGGGCGGCCCGGGTGCCGGTGCGGGTGGCCGCGGTGTTGCGCCAGCGGCGGGTGGTGGCCGATCAGACGGGCCTCAACTCGCGGCAGCGACTGGACAACCTGTTCGGCGCGCTGGCGGTGGCGGCCGGTGGCGCGCGGCTGTTGTGCGGTGCGGACGCGGTGGTGCTCGTCGACGACCTGGTGACGACCGGTGCCTCTCTCGCGGAGGCCGCGCGTGCCGTGCGGGCGGCGATGGAGACGCACCGGACCGCTGAGGTGCCCGGCCCGCCGGTGAGGGGGACGCGCCGGACGGGGGCGGCCGGCCGCGCGGCGGGTGAAGTGGGCGTGGCCGCCGTGTACGACAGCGTTGCCCGGGAAGGCAAGGAGGTACGACCGTCCGAAGCGCGGAAGGGAGGCACGGACCCGGTACCGGTGCGGGTGCGACCGCTGGGTGCGGCACGGTCCTCCGGCCTCCTGCGGGCGGCCGTCGTCGCGGCGCCACCGGACGCTTTCGAAAGGAACAACCGGAACTGACGGAGGACCGGTTTCGTTGCAGTTATTGAGAGGACGAATTCACCTGAACGGGGGTACGCGGCAGTAGAGGGTGACGACATCCGTCCGGGCGAGATATGTTCGGTTGTGAGGGAAAGCCGCAGGCCAGACCTCTCGAATCCGAATGCCGTGCTGCGCTTCGAGGTAATCACCGTGGCGTCTGGGGTGGAGATCTCGCCCATGGGGGAGGAGGAGGTGGAAGTCACCGAGTCCGAGGTTCCGGTGTCCACCGGAACCTGGTGCAAAAGGGAGATGCTCCGCCGTCGATGCGGAGCGATCCGGGAACGGAGTTCTGCGTGGACATCGTCGTCAAGGGCCGCAAGACCGAGGTGCCCGAGCGGTTCCGCAAGCACGTGGCCGAGAAGCTGAACCTGGAGAAGATCCAGAAGCTCGACGGCAAGGTGATGAGCCTCGACGTCGAGGTGTCCAAGGAGCCGAACCCCCGACAGGCCGACCGGTGCGACCGAGTGGAGATCACGCTCCGCTCCCGGGGGCCGGTGATCCGTGCGGAGGCAGCGGCCAGCGACCCGTACGCGGCACTCGACCTGGCGGCGGAGAAGCTGGACGCCCAACTGCGCAAGCAGCACGACAAGCGGTACACCCGGCGCGGCGCGCGGCGGATCCCGGCGGCGGAGGTCGCCGACCACGTGCCGGGCGTCGCGACCCTCGGCAGCAATGGCCACCCCGTCCCGTCCGAAGAGTCCGACAGCGTACCGACGAAGAAGATCGGGTCGCTGGAGGTACAGGGCGACGGCCCGCTCGTGGTGCGCGAGAAGACCCATGTGGCCGCCCCCATGACTCTTGACCAGGCTCTTTACGAGATGGAGCTGGTCGGGCACGACTTCTATCTCTTCGTCGACTCCGAGACGAAGGAGCCGAGCGTCGTCTACCGGCGGCACGCCTACGACTACGGCGTGATCCACCTCAGCACGGACCCCATGGTCGCTCAGGCCCCGGCCCCCGAGGCGGGCGGTGCGCTGGGCGGCTGACCCCGCGGCCCGGTGACAGCCGAGCAGGTGCCCCTGGAGCGCGTGTGCGCCCCCAGGGGCACCCCTGTGCGCCCCTTCGGGCATCGCTCCGTCACCGGGTTGTCGCCCGGGCATGGAATCATGGCGGCAACGGCTCAACCGGTGGGTCGTTGCCTTGCGTTGGCGATGGCACGGGACCACGGCCACAGCCTTCAGGGGGAGGAACGATGGCGGACAGCTTCGGACCGATGCGCGACGGGGATGCCGTCGGGGGCGTCGTCGGCACGGGCCCGGACGGGGGCGCTCCCCGCAAGGAGCCGATCAGGGTTCTGGTGGTGGACGACCATGCCCTGTTCCGCCGCGGGCTGGAGATCGTGCTCGCCGCGGAGGAGGACATCCAGGTCGTCGGTGAGGCGGGGGACGGGGCGGAGGCCGTGGACAAGGCGGCCGATCTGCTGCCCGACATCGTGCTGATGGACGTACGGATGCCGAAGCGCGGGGGTATCGAGGCGTGCACCTCGATCAAGGAGGTGGCTCCCAGCGCGAAGATCATCATGTTGACGATCAGCGACGAGGAGGCCGATCTCTACGAGGCGATCAAGGCGGGTGCGACGGGCTATCTCCTGAAGGAGATCTCCACGGACGAGGTGGCCACGGCGATTCGGGCGGTGGCGGACGGGCAGTCGCAGATCAGTCCCTCGATGGCGTCGAAACTGCTGACCGAGTTCAAATCGATGATCCAGCGCACCGACGAGCGCAGGCTGGTGCCCGCGCCGCGGTTGACGGACCGTGAGCTGGAAGTGCTCAAGCTCGTCGCGACGGGGATGAACAACCGGGACATCGCGAAGGAGTTGTTCATCTCCGAGAACACCGTGAAGAACCACGTGCGGAACATTCTGGAGAAGTTGCAGCTGCACTCCAGGATGGAAGCGGTGGTGTACGCGATGCGGGAGAAGATTCTCGAGATCCGGTAACCCGGGTGACTCCGGTCGCCCGGGTGGCTCCGCCGGCTCCGGTTGCCCGGGCGGCGGTCAGGCGAGGGCCCGGGCGAGTTCCTGGACGAGGGGGGCGCGCAGTTCGGGGGCGTCGACGCGTTCCACGCGTACGTCCGTGCAGCCCACCCAGCTCGCCGCCTCGGTCAGGGCCTGTGCGACGGCGGGGACGGCCCTGGGGCCGTCCAGGGTGATCTGCCGGGCGACGAGGGTGCGGCCCTCGCGGGCGGGGTCGACGCGGCCGACGAGGCGGCCGCCGGCGAGCACCGGCATGGCGAAGTAGCCGTGGATCCGCTTGGGTTTGGGCACGTAGGCCTCCAGGCGGTGGGTGAAGCCGAAGAGTCGCTCGGTGCGGGCGCGTTCCCAGATGAGGGAGTCGAACGGGGACAGCAGCGTCGTGCGGTGGCGGCCGCGGGGCGCCGTCCGCAGGGCCGCCGGGTCGGCCCAGGCCGGTTTTCCCCAGCCGGCGACGGTGACCGGGACCAGGCCGGAGTCGGCGATCACCGCGTCGACCTGTTCGCCCTTGAGGCGGTGGTAGTCGGCGATGTCCGCGCGCGTGCCGACGCCCAGGGCGCGGCCGGCGAGGCCGACCAGGCGGCGCAGGCACTCGGTGTCGTCGAGTTCGTCGTGCAGCAGGTCGGCGGGGACGGCGCGTTCGGCGAGGTCGTAGACCCGCTTCCAGCCGCGGCGTTCGACGCAGACCACTTCGCCGTACATCAGGGCGCGTTCGACGGCGACCTTGGTGCCGGACCAGTCCCACCACTCGCTGGTCTTCTTGGCGCCGCCCAGTTCGGTGGCGGTCAGGGGGCCCTCGGCGCGCAGTTGCTCGATGACCTGGCCGTAGGTGTCCCCGGGGAGGGCGTGGTTCCAGTGCGGGCGGTTGCGGTAGGCGCGGCGGCGGAAGGCGAAGTGGGGCCACTCCTCGATGGGGAGGACGCACGCGGCGTGGGACCAGTACTCGAAGGCGTGGGGCCGGGCGCCGGGTGTGCCGGGGGCGGGTTTCCAGTAGGCGTCCTCGACGGCGGTGCGGCCGACGGCGCCGAGGCGGGCGTAGGGGATGAGTTCGTGGGAGCGGGCGAGGACGGAGATGGTGTCGAGCTGGACGGCGCCGAGGTGGCGCAGGACGCCGCGGACGCCGGCTCTGCGGTCGGGCGCGCCGAGGAGGCCCTGGGCGCGCAGGGCGATGCGGCGGGCCTCGTCCGCGGAGAGTTCGGTGGCGGGGTGCGGGGTCGTCATGGTGCGCACGATAGGGGGTGGGTCTGACAGCCGGTGCCGGGCCGCGGGTCCGTCCGTGCTCAGGCGGGGCCGGTGGTGGGGCCGGGGTGCGGTGGGGCCGGAAGGTAGGGGGCCGTCGAGGGCAGGCCGAGGTCCGAGGGGAGCAGGGAGGCCACCCAGCAGTCGCGTCGTACGCCCTTGTTGTCGATCGCGGAGCGCAGGGTGCCCTCCAGGGTGAAGCCGGCGCGGCGGGCGACGGCGAGGGAGGCGGCGTTGCCGACCTCCGCGCGCCATTCGACGCGGTCGACGGCGAGGTGGGTGAAGGCCCAGCGGGAGGCGGCGACGGTGGCCTCAGTGGTGTAGCCGTGGCCGCGGTGCTCCCTGGTGGTCCAGAAGCCGACCTCGGCGGTGCCGAGGGAGCGCAGGGTGAGGCTGAGGAGGCCGGTGAGGCTGTCGTCGGGGAGGAAGACGCCGAAGGTGAACATCGAGCGGTCGGCCCAGCCTTCGGGGGCGAGCTGCTCGGTGAAGCTGCGGGCGTGTTCGGCGAGGTAGGGGGAGGGGATGGTGGTCCAGCGCTGGATGTCGGGGTCCTGGGCGGCGGCGTGGACCGCGTCGGTGTCCCGGGGGCCGACCGGGCGCAGGACGAGGCGGTCGGTGGTGAGGGTGACGGGCTCCATCGGCCGATTCTGTGCGCGGGCCGGTGCGGGCGCCATCCTTTTCCCGGAGGGTGACCGGGTGATCACTTTCCGCGCAATTCGCCGGGCCGGCGCGGCACCATCGGCGGGGTCCGGCCGTTGTGCCTGTGACGGGGGAATCCGGCACCGCCGTCAGGCGGTGTGCGGTCCGCGTCACGGCAGGCCTCCCGGCGTGGCGGGGTCCTCGCATACGATGGCCGTTGCTCAGTGAGTCACATGAAACCGACCGTCCCAGGCCCGACCGGCAAGGAGACCAACCCCCGTGTCCGTCCTCTCGAAGATCATGCGTGCAGGCGAAGGCAAGATCCTGCGCAAGCTGCACCGCATCGCGGACCAGGTCAACTCCATCGAAGAGGACTTCGTCGACCTCTCCGACACCGAGCTGCGGGCCCTCACCGATGAGTACAAGCAGCGGTACGCCGACGGCGAGACGCTGGACGACCTGCTGCCGGAGGCGTTCGCCACGGTGCGTGAGGCCGCCAAGCGCGTCCTGGGCCAGCGTCACTACGACGTGCAGATCATGGGCGGCGCCGCCCTGCACCTCGGCTACGTCGCCGAGATGAAGACCGGTGAGGGAAAGACGCTGGTGGGCACGCTGCCCGCGTACCTGAACGCCCTGTCGGGTGACGGCGTCCACCTGATCACGGTCAACGACTACCTGGCCGAGCGCGACTCCGAGATGATGGGCCGCGTCCACAAGTTCCTCGGACTGTCCGTCGGTTGCATCCTCGCCAACATGACGCCGGCCCAGCGCCGCGAGATGTACGCCTGCGACATCACGTACGGCACGAACAACGAGTTCGGCTTCGACTACCTGCGCGACAACATGGCATGGTCCCAGGACGAGCTCGTCCAGCGCGGCCACAACTTCGCGATCGTCGACGAGGTCGACTCCATCCTGGTCGACGAGGCGCGTACGCCGCTGATCATCTCGGGTCCGGCGGACCAGGCGACGAAGTGGTACGGCGACTTCGCCAAGCTGGTCCTGCGTCTCAAGCGCGGCGAGGCGGGCAACCCGCTCAAGGGCATCGAGGAGACCGGCGACTACGAGGTCGACGAGAAGAAGCGCACGGTCGCCATCCACGAGGCCGGGGTCGCCAAGGTCGAGGACTGGCTGGGCATCGACAACCTCTACGAGTCGGTGAACACGCCTCTGGTGGGCTACCTGAACAACGCCATCAAGGCGAAGGAGCTCTTCAAGAAGGACAAGGACTACGTCGTCATCGACGGCGAGGTCATGATCGTCGACGAGCACACCGGCCGTATCCTCGCGGGCCGCCGCTACAACGAGGGCATGCACCAGGCGATCGAGGCGAAGGAAGGGGTGGACATCAAGGACGAGAACCAGACGCTCGCGACGATCACCCTGCAGAACTTCTTCCGCCTGTACAAGCGCCACGACCACAACGGCAAGGAACTGCCGGGCCTGTCCGGCATGACCGGTACGGCGATGACCGAGGCCGCCGAGTTCCACCAGATCTACAAGCTCGGCGTGGTGCCGATCCCGACGAACAGGCCGATGGTCCGCAAGGACCAGTCGGACCTCATCTACCGCACCGAGGTCGCGAAGTTCGAGGCGGTCGTCGACGACATCGCCGAGAAGCACGAGAAGGGCCAGCCGATCCTCGTCGGCACGACGTCGGTCGAGAAGTCCGAGTACCTGTCGCAGCAGCTCAGCAAGCGGGGCATCCAGCACGAGGTGCTGAACGCCAAGCAGCACGACCGTGAGGCGCAGATCGTCGCGCAGGCGGGCCGCAAGGGCGCCGTGACGGTGGCCACGAACATGGCCGGTCGTGGTACGGACATCAAGCTGGGCGGCAACCCGGAGGACCTCGCGGAGGCGGAGCTGCGCCAGCGCGGTCTCGACCCGGAGGAGCACATCGAGGAGTGGGCCGCGGCGCTGCCGGCCGCCCTGGAGAAGGCCGCACAGGCCGTCAAGGCGGAGAAGGAGCAGGTCGAGGAGCTCGGCGGGCTGTACGTGCTGGGTACCGAGCGGCACGAGTCGCGGCGTATCGACAACCAGCTGCGCGGTCGTTCCGGCCGTCAGGGCGACCCGGGCGAGTCCCGCTTCTACCTGTCGCTGGGCGACGACCTGATGCGTCTGTTCAAGGCGCAGATGGTGGAGCGCGTGATGTCCATGGCGAACGTGCCGGACGACGTGCCGATCGAGAACAAGATGGTCACGCGGGCCATCGCGTCCGCGCAGTCGCAGGTCGAGACGCAGAACTTCGAGACGCGCAAGAACGTCCTGAAGTACGACGAGGTCCTCAACCGGCAGCGCGAGGTCATCTACGGCGAGCGGCGTCGTGTCCTGGAGGGCGAGGACCTCCAGGAGCAGATCCACCACTTCATGGACGACACGATCGACGCGTACGTGTCGGCGGAGACCGCGGAGGGCTTCGCCGAGGACTGGGACCTGGACCGGCTCTGGAGCGCCTTCAAGCAGCTGTACCCGGTGAAGATCACCGTGGAGGAGCTGGAGGAGGCGGCCGGGGACCGTGCGGGGCTCACCGCCGAGTTCATCGCCGAGTCCATCAAGGACGACATCCGCGAGCAGTACGAGTCGCGGGAGAAGCAGCTCGGTTCCGAGATCATGCGTGAGCTGGAGCGGCGGGTCGTGCTGTCGGTCCTGGACCGCAAGTGGCGTGAGCACCTCTACGAGATGGACTACCTCCAGGAGGGCATCGGCCTGCGCGCGATGGCGCAGAAGGACCCGCTGGTCGAGTACCAGCGTGAGGGCTTCGACATGTTCTCCGCGATGATGGACGGCATCAAGGAGGAGTCCGTCGGCTACCTGTTCAACCTGGAGGTCCAGGTCGAGCAGCAGGTCGAGGAGGTGCCGGTCGAGGACGCGGCGCCGGTCGACATGGAGAAGCAGGACGTGGTGCCGGCGCAGGCCCGTCCGGAGATCCGGGCCAAGGGTCTGGACGCCCCGCAGCGGCGGAACCTGCACTTCTCGGCGCCGACCGTGGACGGCGAGGGCGGCACCGTCGAGGGCGACTTCGAGAGCGACGAGGAGCCCGTGCGTTCGGAGGCGGACGGTCTGACGCGCGCGGAGCGTCGCAAGCAGGCGAAGGCCGGGCGGCGTCGCAAGAAGTAGTCGTCGCAGGAAGCAGCCGTCGTCAGAAGGAGCCGCGCGAAGCGGGCGCGGGAAGTCGTCGCGGGCCGGATCACCCGAGGGTGGTCCGGCCCGTCGGCGTGCGCGGGGCGGTGTGCCGCTCAGTCGTTGTCGGTGCGGGGCCCGCGGGAGCCGCCGAGTTCCACCGCCGTGCACCGCCAGCGGCGGTCCGTGCCGCGTTCCAGGCGGAACGCCATCGCACGCAGGCGGTCGCCCGCGCCGATGCGGGCGAAGACCTCCAGGGCGCCGGGCCGGGCGACGTAGTAGCCGATGTCGCGTACGACGGGCTGGGTGCCGCGGGTGGTGCGCAGGGGGCCGCTCTCGGCGAGGTGCGCCAGGTCGTCGTAGGCGCGGCCGAGGGTGTGGCGGAGCATCGAGTGGACGGGGCGGCGGCCGCTGAGGACGGCGAGGAGACGGTCGGCGAAGAGATCGGTGGGGCTGGTCGGGCCGGGCTGGGCGAGGGGCCTGCGGGGGTTCTGGGCGGGGGCGGTGGGTGTCGTGCGGTTCGTGGTGGGCGGTGTGGCGGGGAGTGCGCCGGTGGTGGCCGTGGGCCGGTTGTCGGCGGGGCGGGTGCGGGTGGTGGGGAGGGTGCCGGGTGAGCCGGGCGGGCGGCCGCCGGCGGGGGCCGGGCGGGTTCCGCCGCTGGGGGTCCGGGGCGGGGTGCCGGCGGGGCGGCGGGTGTCGCCGCGGCCGGGCGGGCGGCCGCCGGGAGTGCGCTGCGTCCTCGTCATGACCTTGTTCATGGTTGTCCCCGTTCGCTGGGCCCGGCCGACATCGCCTACCAGGCGGTAACTTGCGCTGGGGACCTTCTACTCGGTCGCGGTACGTCACGGCAAATAAGCACAGAGTAGTGTCGGTGGGGTGGGCGGTTTCACCTGTCGGAGTGATGAGGGAGGGCCGAAGCGCAGGTGGGGGCGGTGCATGGGGTGAATTCCGGGGCGCGGGGTGGACGCCCGGGAGGGCGCGGACAGGGACCCGAAAGGGGGCGCCCGCACGTATCCTGGAGGCCCTCCGGAGCTGCGGGGGACACC
This sequence comes from Streptomyces sp. NPDC014882, assembly GCF_043081325.1. NCBI lineage: Bacteria > Bacillati > Actinomycetota > Actinomycetes > Kitasatosporales > Streptomycetaceae > Streptomyces > Streptomyces sp. NPDC014882. The sequence goes on along the minus strand of NZ_JBIBWL010000002.1, from coordinate 757,316 downwards.
GAGCGGAGCCTTCGACCACGAAAGAGCGGCCCATCATGCGCGTCTACGTCCCCCTGACCCTCCCCGGTCTCGCCGAGGCGCACGCGACGGGAGAGCTGGGGTCGGCCGGCGGGCCGCTCGTCGCCTACGCCGTCACGCCCGGACTGCGCGAGTGGTACGTCTCCGACGACATCGAGGAACTCGAGTACGCCGCCCTCGGCCGGGCCGCGTTCGCCTCACTGCGGCTGCTGGTGCCGGACGCCGCGGCGCCGCGGCGGCGCGTGGTGGTCGCCGTCGACGTACCGGACGGCGCGGCCGCCTCGGACCCCGACCGCGCCCTGGACCCGGCGGCGCTCGGCGAGGTCCGGGTGACCGGGCCCGTACGGCTGGCCGAGGCGGCCGCCGTGCACGTCGACGCCGACGACGCGGAGGCGGACGTGAGCGCCGCGGTCCGGGCGCTGCCGGCGGCGGACGCCGGCGACGACGACGCCCGGTTCGTGGTCGACGGCGCCGAGGACCACGAACTGCTGTGGTACGCCGCGCAGGAGATCGCCCACCTGGTGGGATCCGACCGCTGAGGACGTGGCCTCCGGCCGCCGGGGGCGGGGCCGGCGGACCCGGGCCACGGGCTCCGGACCGGGTGCCCGGCGCCCGGCGGTCCGGTCGGGCCGGTCACCGCCGTACCGGGTGTCGGTGGGGGCGGGTACGTTTGCGGGTATGGGGAAGCAGGCCGGGGCGCACATCGTGTGGGACTGGAACGGGACGCTGTTCCACGACAACGACGCCATCATCGGAGCCACGAACGCGGCGTTCGTCGAGCTGGGGCTGGAGCCGATCACGCTCGAGCGGTACCGGGCGCTGTACTGCGTACCGGTGCCCAGGTTCTACGAGCGGCTGCTGGGCAGACTGCCCACCGACGCCGAGTGGCAGGTCATGGACGAGGTCTTCCACCGGTACTACGCCGAGCACCGGGTGCGCTGCGGGCTCACCGCCGGCGCGGCGGAGCTGCTCGCCGGATGGAGTTCGGCGGGCCGCAGCCAGTCCCTGCTGAGCATGTACGTGCACGACGAGCTGGTCCCGCTGGTCCGGGGGTTCGGGATCGAGCCGTACTTCGTCCGCGTCGACGGGCGGACCGGGCCGTCCGGCGGCAGCAAGGCCGAGCACATGGTGCGCCACCTGGAGACCCTGGCCGAGGTCGACGTGGAGCGCACCGTGGTCATCGGGGACGCCGCCGACGACGCGGTGGCGGCGCTGCACGTGGGCGCGCGGGCCGTGCTCTACACCGGGGGGTCGCACAGCCGGGCCAGCCTGGAGGGAGTCGGCGTGCCCGTGGTGGACACCCTCCAGGAGGCCGTCGAGACGGCAGAGCGGATGGCCGCCTGACGGGGCGCCCGCGGCGCCGCGTCACCGCGCCCCTGCACCACCGCGCCACCGCATCACCGCATCACCGCGCCACTGCGTCACGGCGCCGCCGCATCGTCGGCTCCGTCAGGTCGCCGGCGCCTTCGTGCGCAGCACCTCCAGGAACGCGCGCATCCACGCGGGATGGTCCGGCCAGGCCCGGGAGGAGACCAGGGTGCCGTCGACGACCGCCTCGGTGTCCTGGAAGGTCGCGCCGGCGCTCTGCATGTCGAGTTCCAGGGCCGGGTACGCCGTGACGCGGCGGCCCGACAGCCCGTCCACCGCGGCGGTCAGCAGCGGCCCGTGGCAGATCTGGGCGACCGGCTTGTCCGTGTCGAAGAACGACTTGAGGATCTTGCGCAGCTCGGGATCGTTGCGCAGGTACTCGGGGGCGCGTCCGCCGGGGATCACGACGGCGGCGTACGCGCCGGGGTCGACCTCGGAGAAGGCGAGGTCGGCGGGCCAGGTGTAGCCGGGCTTCTCGGTGTAGGTGTCGAAGCCGGGTTCGAAGTCGTGGACGACGAAGCGGAGCTGCTTGCGGGCGGGGGCGGCGATGTGGACCTCGTAGCCCTCCTCGCGCAGGCGCTGGTAGGGGTAGAGGACTTCCAGGGACTCCGCTGCGTCGCCGGTGACGATGAGGATCTTCGTGGTCATGTCGGGCGGCTCCTCTCGGGCGGGCGCTCTCCTCGGGCAACCTGCCTCCTGGGCGCGGCCTTGCCAAGAGGTGGGTCGCTCTCAGGGTGCCCGGGGCCGGGCCCGGCGTCGACTTTTCCCACCCCGCCCGTTCCGCCCGCCCCACCCTTTCTCCGGGCTTCCGTGCGCCCCACCCGCCTCGCCGCCCGCCAGCCCCACCTCGCCCTCCGGGCTTCCGTACGCTTCCATCGGCCCCATCGGCCCCATCGGCCCCATCGGCCCCATCGGCCCCATCGGCCCCATCGGCCCCATCGGCCCCATCGGCCCCATCGGCCCCCTCGGCCCCGCCTCGCCGCCCGTCCGCCCCACCGGCCCCGACGGCCTCACCTGGCCCGGTCCGGCCCCTCCCCCGCACATCGCACCCCGCCGCGCCCCTGTGCAGAACGTCAAACTTCCACCTCCGGTTTTGTACACATACGGCTCATGACGGGCCCCCGGTGGGGGGCGATAGCCTGGGGGGCGTGATCAGCGCGATAGCTCGCGGGGGTGCGGTTGCCCCTGCCCCGCGCCCGGTGCGCGCGGACGACATCCGCGGCCGGGCGTCAGTCGCTGGTCCTCGCGGGCGGGACGGGGCCACCAGGGCCCCCAGGGCGCCGTACACACCCCATGAGCAGGCGACGCGGAGAGCAGCGTCACACCTGCGGGGCGCGTCGGGAACAGTCGATAATCCCCCGCTCCTCTCATCCTGCGGCATAGCGTCGGAGCAGCCCGGAGACCCCGGGCCGTGGCGTCGAGCCGCAGGGGAAGAGACCGTACTTCCTTCTACGTCACGCAACGGCGCGCGACAGGAGTCAGAGGACAATGCAGACCAAGCTGGACGAAGCCAAGGCCGAGCTGCTCGAACGGGCGGCCCGGGTCGCTGAGAACAGTCCGGTCGGGGGGCACCTACCGACCGGTACGACGGGTGAGGGCGGTCCGGGGATCCCGGGCGCGCCGGACCACGCGTCCGTCCTCTCGTTCCTCCAGCGCTACTACCTGCACACCGCTCCGGAGGACCTCACCGACCGCGACCCGGTCGATGTCTTCGGAGCCGCCTTCTCGCACTACCGGCTGGCGGAGAACCGCCCCCAGGGCACGGCGAACGTACGCGTCCACACGCCGACCGTCGAGGAGAACGGCTGGACGTGCAGCCACTCCGTCGTCGAGGTCGTCACCGACGACATGCCCTTCCTCGTGGACTCGGTGACGAACGAGCTGACCCGTCAGGGCCGCGGGATCCACCTCGTCATCCACCCGCAGGTCGTCGTCCGCAGGGACGTCACCGGCCGGCTCATCGAGGTGATCGAGGCGCCCCCGGCCGCCGCCGGCCTGCCGCACGACGCGCACGTCGAGTCCTGGATCCACGTCGAGACGGACCGCGAGACCGACCGCGCCGACCTCAAGCAGATCACCGCCGACCTGCTGCGCGTCCTGTCCGACGCCCGCGAGGCCGTCGAGGACTGGGAGAAGATGCGCGAGGCCGCCCTGCGGATCGCCGACGACCTGCCGGACGAACCCGTGCCCGGCGACCTGGCCTCGCCCGACGTGGAGGAGGCCCGCGAGCTGCTGCGCTGGCTGGCCGACAACCACTTCACCTTCCTCGGCTACCGCGAGTACCAGCTGCGCGCCGACGACTCCCTCGCGGCCGTCCCCGGCACCGGCCTCGGCATCCTGCGCGCCGACCCGCATCACGCCGAGGGCGACGCCCACCCGGTCAGCCCCTCCTTCGAGCGGCTCCCGGCCGACGCCCGCGCCAAGGCGCGCGAGCACAAGCTGCTCATCCTGACCAAGGCCAACAGCCGGTCCACCGTGCACCGGCCGTCGTACCTGGACTACATCGGCGTCAAGAAGTTCGACGCCGAGGGGAACGTCGTCGGTGAGCGCCGCTTCCTCGGGCTGTTCTCCTCCGCCGCCTACACCGAGTCCGTGCTGCGGGTGCCGGTCGTGCGGCGCAAGGTCGACAGCGTGCTGAAGGGCGCCGGTTTCTCGCCCAACAGCCACGACGGACGCGACCTGCTCCAGATCATGGAGACCTACCCGCGCGACGAGCTGTTCCAGACGCCGGTCGACGAACTGCGCTCCATCGTCACGTCCGTGCTCTACCTCCAGGAGCGGCGCCGGCTGCGGCTCTACCTGCGCCAGGACGAGTACGGCCGCTACTACTCGGCCCTCGTCTACCTGCCGCGCGACCGCTACACCACCGCCGTACGGCTGCGGATCATCGACATCCTCAAGGAGGAGCTGGGCGGCACCAGCGTCGACTTCACCGCCTGGAACACCGAGTCGATCCTGTCCCGCCTGCACTTCGTCGTGCGGGTCCCGCAGGGCACCGAGCTGCCGCAGCTGTCCGACGGCGACAAGGAACGCATCGAGGCGCGGCTCGTCGAGGCGGCCCGCTCCTGGGAGGACGCCTTCCAGGACGCGCTCAACGCCGAACTCGGCGAGGAGCGGACGGCGGAGCTGCTGCGCCGCTACGGCAACGCCTTCCCCGAGGGCTACAAGGCCGACCACACCCCGCGCTCCGCGGTCGCCGACCTCGTGCACATCGAGCGGCTCACGGAGGAGCAGAACTTCTCGCTCAGCCTGTACGAGCCGGTGGGCGCCGCCCCCGACGAGCGCCGCTTCAAGATCTACCGCAAGGGCGACTCGGTCTCCCTGTCGGCGGTGCTGCCGGTGCTCAACCGCCTCGGCGTCGAGGTCGTCGACGAGCGGCCCTACGAGCTGCGCTGCTCCGACCGCAGTGTCGCCTGGATCTACGACTTCGGCCTCCGGCTGCCCAAGTCGCTGGGCGGCGGCGCCGGCGACCAGCTCGGCGACGACGGGCGCGAACGCTTCCAGGAGGCGTTCGCCGCCACCTGGACCGGCAAGGCGGAGAACGACAGCTTCAACGCCCTCGTCCTGAGCGCCGGGCTCGGCTGGCGGCAGGCGATGGTGCTGCGGGCGTACGCGAAGTACCTGCGGCAGGCCGGTTCCACCTTCAGCCAGGACTACATGGAGGACACCCTCCGCACGAACGTCCACACCACCCGGCTGCTCGTCTCGCTGTTCGAGGCGCGGATGTCGCCCGACCGGCAGCGCGCCGGGCACGAGATCGTCGACGCGCTGCTGGAGGAGCTGGACGCCGCCCTCGACCAGGTGGCCTCCCTCGACGAGGACCGGATCCTGCGGTCCTTCCTCACCGTCATCAAGGCGACCCTGCGCACGAACTTCTTCCAGCGCACCGCGGACGGCACCCCGCACGAGTACGTGTCGATGAAGTTCGACCCGCAGGCCATCCCCGACCTGCCGGCGCCGCGCCCCGCGTTCGAGATCTGGGTGTACTCGCCGCAGGTCGAGGGCGTGCACCTGCGGTTCGGGAAGGTCGCGCGCGGCGGCCTGCGCTGGTCCGACCGGCGCGAGGACTTCCGCACCGAGGTCCTCGGCCTGGTCAAGGCGCAGATGGTGAAGAACACCGTCATCGTGCCGGTCGGCGCGAAGGGCGGCTTCGTCGCCAAGCAGCTGCCGGACCCGGCCGTCGACCGGGACGCGTGGCTCGCCGAGGGCGTCGCCAGCTACCGGACGTTCATCTCGGCGCTCCTCGACATCACCGACAACATGGTCGCCGGGGAGGTCGTGCCGCCGGCCGACGTGGTCCGGCACGACGGGGACGACACCTACCTGGTGGTCGCCGCCGACAAGGGCACGGCGACGTTCTCCGACATCGCCAACGAGGTCGCGCAGTCCTACGACTTCTGGCTCGGCGACGCCTTCGCCTCCGGCGGCTCCGCGGGCTACGACCACAAGGCGATGGGCATCACCGCCCGCGGCGCCTGGGAGTCCGTGAAGCGGCACTTCCGCGAGCTGGGCGTGGACACGCAGGTCGAGGACTTCACCGTCGTCGGCATCGGGGACATGTCCGGTGACGTGTTCGGCAACGGCATGCTGCTGTCCGAGCACATCCGGCTCGTGGCCGCCTTCGACCACCGGCACATCTTCATCGACCCCGAACCCGACGCGGCCACCTCCTACGCCGAGCGCCGCCGCCTGTTCGAGCTGCCGCGCTCCAGCTGGGCCGACTACGACACCGCGCTGCTGTCGGCGGGCGGCGGCGTCTTCCCGCGCACGGCGAAGGCGATCCCCGTCAACGCGCACATCCGGGCGGCCCTCGGCATCGAGGACAAGGTCACCAAGATGACGCCGGCCGACCTGATGAAGGCCGTCCTCAAGGCGCCGGTGGACCTGCTGTGGAACGGCGGCATCGGCACGTACGTGAAGTCGTCGGCGGAGTCGAACGCCGACGTCGGCGACAAGGCCAACGACGCCATCCGCGTCGACGGCGCCGACCTGCGCGCCGGCGTCGTCGGCGAGGGCGGGAACCTGGGCCTGACCCAGCTCGGCCGGATCGAGTACGCGCGCGGCGGCGGCAAGATCAACACCGATGCCATCGACAACAGCGCGGGCGTGGACACCTCCGACCACGAGGTGAACATCAAGATCCTGCTCAACGGCCTGGTCACCGACGGCGACATGACGGTCAAGCAGCGCAACAAGCTGCTCGCCGAGATGACCGACGAGGTCGGCGCCCTCGTCCTGCGCAACAACTACGCGCAGAACACCGCCATCGCCAACGCCCTCGCCCAGTCCAAGGACATGCTCCACGCCCAGCAGCGCTTCCTGCGCCACCTGGTGCGCGAGGGCCACCTCGACCGGGCGCTGGAGTTCCTGCCCACCGACCGGCAGATCCGTGAGCGGCTCTCCTCCGGCCACGGCCTGACCGGGCCCGAGACGGCCGTCCTGATGGCGTACACGAAGATCACGGTGTCGGACGAGCTGCTGCGCACCTCGCTGCCCGAGGACCCCTACCTGCGCGGACTGCTGTACTCGTACTTCCCGACCGCGCTGCGCGAGCAGTTCGCCGAGCAGATCGACAACCACCCGCTGCGCCGCGAGATCACCACGACGGTCCTCGTCAACGACACCGTCAACACCGGCGGTACGACCTACCTGCACCGTCTGCGGGAGGAGACCGGCGCCTCGCTGGAGGAGATCGTGCGGGCGCAGACCGCGGCCCGCGCGATCTTCTGCTCGGCGCCGGTGTGGGACGCGGTCGAGGAACTCGACAACCGGGTCGAGGCCGCCGTCCAGACCCGCATCCGGCTGCACTCGCGCCGCCTGGTCGAACGCGGCACCCGCTGGCTGCTCAACAACCGGCCGCAGCCGGTGCAGCTCGCCGAGACCGTCGAGTTCTTCGCCGACCGCGTCGAGCAGGTCTGGGGTCAGCTGACGAAACTGCTGCGCGGCGCGGACCTGGAGTGGTGGCAGCAGATCCACGACGAGCTGACCGGCGCCGGCGTGCCCGACGAGGTCGCCACCCGGGTCGCCGGGTTCTCGTCCGCCTTCCCCGCCCTGGACATCGTGTCGGTGGCCGACCGCATGGGCCGGGACCCGCTGGACGTCGCCGAGGTGTACTACGACCTCGCCGACCGGCTGCACATCACCCAGCTCATGGACCGCATCATCGAGCTGCCGCGCGCCGACCGCTGGCAGTCCATGGCCCGCGCCTCCATCCGTGAGGACCTGTACGCGGCCCACGCGGCGCTCACCGCGGACGTCCTGGCCGTCGGCGACGGCACCTCGACGCCCGAGCAGCGGTTCACGGCGTGGGAGGAGAGGAACGCGGCGATCCTGGGCCGGGCGCGCACCACCCTGGAGGAGATCCAGAGCTCGGAGACCTTCGACCTCGCCAACCTGTCGGTGGCGATGCGGACCATGCGGACGCTGCTGCGGACGCATTCGTAGGGTCTTGCCGCAAGGGGGGGGTGGGGGCGCCCCCCCCCCCGGGGGGGGGGGGCCCCCCCCCCCCCCCGCGGGCGGGGGGGGGGGGGGGGGGGGGGGGGCCCGGCCGGGGGCGGGGGGGGGGGGGGGGGGGGGGGGGCCGGGGCGGGGGGGGCGCGGGGGGGGGG
>NZ_JBIBWL010000002.1:618566-749312 GCF_043081325.1 Streptomyces sp. NPDC014882 | reverse complement strand
GGCGCGCCGGTCGTCCGTTTGGGCTTTTCGTCGGCGCGGGGGGGGGGGGGGCGCCCCCCCCCCGCGGGGGCGCCGCCCCCCCCCCCCCCCCCCCTTCACGCTGCCGGTGTGCGCGGTGCGTCAGGACTTCGCCGCGGCCGGGCGCTTCTTCTTCGGCTCGGTGAACGCCTCGTACTCCTTGAGGACCTCCTCGGTCGGGCCGTCCATGCGCAGCTCGCCGCGCTCCAGCCACAGGACCCGTTCGCAGGTCTCGCGGATCGAGCCGTTGCTGTGGCTGACCAGGAAGACCGTGCCGGCGTGCTCGCGCATCGCGCGGATGCGCTCCGCCGAGCGCTGCCGGAACTTCGCGTCGCCGGTGGCCAGCGCCTCGTCGATGAGGAGGACGTCGTGGTCCTTGGCGGCGGCGATGGAGAACCGCAGCCGGGAGCCCATGCCGGAGGAGTACGTGCGCATCGGCAGGGAGATGAAGTCGCCCTTCTCGTTGATGCCCGAGAAGTCGACGATCTCCTGGTAGCGCTCCCTGATCTGCTCCCGGGTCATGCCCATGGCCAGGCCGCCCAGGTAGACGTTGCGTTCGCCGGTCAGGTCGCCCATCAGGGCCGCGTTGACGCCGAGGAGGGAGGGCTGGCCGTCGGTGTAGATCCTGCCGTTCTCCACCGGCAGCAGGCCCGCGACCGCCTTGAGCAGGGTCGACTTGCCCGAGCCGTTGGTGCCGATCAGGCCGATCGCCTCGCCCTTGTACGCCACGAAGGAGACGTTCTTGACGGCGTGCACCGTGCGGACGCCCGCCGCCTTCTCGGTCTTCTTGCGGCGGACGATGCGGTTCAGGGCGGCGGTGGCGGAACCGCGGCCCCCGGCGGCGCCGTTGACGCGGTAGACGATGTCGACGCCGTCGGCGATGACGGTGGGGACGCGTTCGCCACCGGTGCCGGTGCCGGTGTTGTCGGTGAGTGCGGTGTTGTCAGCCACGGCCGTACGTCTCCTCAGCCTTCCAGAAGTAGATGAAGCCGCCGACGCCTGCCAGCAGCGCCCAGCCGACCGCCCAGGCCCACACGTGCGGCGGGAGGCTGTCGGCGTGGAAACTGTCGATCAGCGCGAACCGCATCAGGTCGATGTAGACGGCCGTCGGGTTGGCCCGCAGCACGTCGGCGACCCAGGGCGGCAGGTCGCCGTGCCGGCTGAGCATGACGTCGATGCTCCACATCACGCCCGAGACGTACATCCAGGTGCGCAGCACGAACGGCATCAGCTGGGCGATGTCCGGGGTCTTCGCGCCCAGGCGCGCCAGGATCAGCGAGACGCCCGCGTTGAAGGTGAACTGGAGCACCAGCGCGGGGACCGCGAGCAGCCAGGACGGGGCCGGCGGCACCCCCACGGCGAGCAGGATCAGCACCAGGGCGGCCATCGAGAACAGCAACTGCTGCAACTGCTGGAGGCAGAACGAGATCGGCAGCGCGGCCCGGGGGAAGTGCAGCGCCCGCACCAGGCCGATGTTGCCCGAGATCGCCTTGGTGCCCGCCATGACCGAACTCTGCGTGAACGTCCAGATGAACACCCCCGTGATCAGGAAGGCGACGTAGTCCGGGACGCCCTTCTTGGTCTGGAGGAGCACGCCGAAGATGAAGTAGTAGACGGCCGCGTTCAGCAGCGGGGTCATCACCTGCCAGACCTGGCCCAGCCGCGCCTGGCTGTACTGCGAGGTGAGCTTGGCCGTGGCGAAGGCGGTGATGAAGTGCCGGCGCGCCCACAGCTGGCGGAGGTACTCGGGCAGGGAGGGGCGGGCGCCGCTGACCGAGAGGCCGTGCCGGGCCGCCAGGGCCGCGAGGTCTTCACGGGCCTCGGCCCGCGCCTGGGGCGGTGTGTGGAGGACCTGACTCACATCCGCTGCTTTCACTCGGGGGGTGGGGTGCGCGTACGGCTGTCCCGCCGTCGGCCGACGTTTCCTCACGCTTTTCGTCACGTTTTCTTACGTCGGGACGGCACCGTATCGTCGCAACGTGAGCGTAAGCCGAGCGGGCGTCGGGACGCAACCGTTTCGTCGTCACGGGGTCGCGGGTCCGTTGCGGCGGCGAGACCGTTCCGAGGCGACAACGAGACCGGGGCGACGCCGGGACGAGACGGATCCGTCGCCGGGACGAGACCGCCGCGAGGCGACGATGGCACCGGTGCGTCGTGGCGACGGCGCCCGCGCGCGGCGGCGGGGTTGTGGCGGCGGGGATGTGGCGGCGGTACGGCGGCGGGGGCGGCTGCGGTACGGCGGCGGTGCGGCCGGGGGCTCCCACGGCGACGGCACCGTTTCGTCGTGACGCCGCGGTGCTTTGCGTAGGGACGGGCCCGTATCGTCGTAACGCCCTATGCTGGTTCGCATGACGACGAACGCCGACGGGCCCCAGACGCGTCCTCGCCGCCGGGCCCCGGCGGGAGCCGCCGTCCTCCGTGAGGACGTGACGGAGGCCATCCGGGCGGCCGTGTTCGAGGAGCTCGCGACCGTCGGCTACGCACGGACGTCCATCGAGGGCGTCGCCCGCCGCGCCGGGGTGGGCAAGACGGCCGTGTACCGGCGCTGGCGCTCCAAGCTGCACCTCGTGCTGGACATCGTCTCGGCGATCGCCGTGCAGGGCCTGCCGGCGCCGGAGACGGGCAGCCTCGAAGGCGACCTGCGGGTGCTGTACGAGGTGACGTCACGGGCGCTGCGGCATCCCGTGGCCTCGCAGATCATCCCGGACCTCCAGGCCGAGGCGGCCCGCAACCCGGAGATCGCCGAGGCCATGCAGAAGGCGCTGCGGGACGGACAGGAGGGCGTCGCCCTCAAGATCGTGGCGGCGGCGGCCCGGCGCGGTGAGGTGCGCGGGGACCTGGACGACGAGCTGGTCCTCGACCTCATCTCCGGCCCGCTCTACTGGCGCTCGGTGGTGATCCGCAGCCCGAAGCTGCCCAAGGGGTATCTGGGCGCCCTGGCGCGGGCCACCGCGGAGGCGATCAAGGCGCTCTGAGCGGATCTCCCGCCCACCCGGACGAGTCGTGGACGCGCCGCCCCCGGACGCGCCCCCGTTCCTCCGGCGGAGCCGCTACGTCCGCGGCGGAGCCGCTACGTCCGCGGCGGAGCCGCTACGTCCGCGGCGGAGCCGCTACGTCCGCGGCGGAGTCGCTGCGCCCGCGGCGCGTGTCCCGGTCTCCCCCTCGTCGGTGAGCGGCGCGCCCGCCTCGTGGGCGGCGGGTCGCACGGGAAGGCGTCCGCGGCCGACCCGCGGTGGGCCCGTGGCGGACCCGCGGCCGACCCGCGGTGGGCCCGTGGCGGACCCGCGGCCGACCCGCGGTGGGCCCGTGGCGGACCGGTGGGGGTTCCGCGGGAGCCGTCTCACGGTCAAGCAGGCGCCGGGCGCTCCCGCGGGGCCTGTGGGCCGCCCTCGGGCGCGGGCGCCCCCTCGTCCCTCCCCCCGTCCCGAGGGTCCCCCGGGTCACCGCTCGTCGTCGGCGTCCCCGGTCGGCTCCGCGCGCCGCGCGTCGCCGGGTTCCTCCTGCCGGGCGGCCCCGTCCAGCGCGGTGGTGAGCCGGTCGAGGCGTTCGCGCAGCTCGGTGATCTCCTCCAGCCGCAGGCCCGTCGCGGCGGCGATCCGGACCGGCACCCGCACCGCCCGCGCGCGCAGGGCGGTGCCCTCCTCGGTCAGCCGGACCTCCACCGAGCGCTCGTCGCGGGCGCTGCGCTCGCGACGCACCAGGCCGGCCGACTCCAGCCGCTTCAGCAGCGGCGAGAGCGTGCCGGAGTCCAGGCGCAGGTGTTCGCCCAGCTTCTTGACGGGCAGTTCGTCCCGCTCCCAGAGCACGAGCATCACCAGGTACTGCGGGTAGGTCAGCCCGAGGTCCTTCAGGATCACGCGGTAGACGCCGTTGAAGGCGCGTGAGGCGGCCTGGAGGGAGAAGCAGATCTGGCTGTCCAGGCGGAGCCAGCTCTCCTCCGGGCCGGCGGCGTCGGCGGCGGCGCCGGCACCGACGGCGGAGCCGTGAGCATCGGGGGTCGACATCGGGGTCATGCCTCCAGAGTAGCTCTTGCGGACCATTTGGTTGTGTGCAACTGAATTGTGTGCTCTACTTGTCGTCGTGAGGCCGCCCGGACGCGAACGGCGCGCGGGCGGGCCACCCAGAACACCGACTTCCGAGAGGGATGGTTCATCCATGGACGCGCTCTACACCGCAGTCGCCACCGCCACCCACGGCCGCGAGGGCCGCACCGTCTCCTCCGACGGCAGGATCGACCTCGGCCTGGCCATGCCGGTGGAACTGGGCGGCGACGGTCAGGGCACCAACCCCGAGCAGCTCTTCGCCGCCGGTTACGCGGCCTGCTTCGGCAGCGCCCTCGGCCTGGTCGGCCGGCAGGCCAAGGTCGACCTGGCGGACGCCGCCGTGACCGCCGAGGTCGGCATCGGCAAGCAGGGCGAGGGCTTCGGCCTCAAGGTCACCCTCCGCGTCGAGCTGCCGGACAGCGTGGACGAGCCGACCGGCCGCAAGCTGGTCGAGCAGGCCCACCAGGTCTGCCCCTACTCCAACGCCACCCGCGGCAACATCGAGGTCGACCTCGTCGTCGAGTAACCGGATCAACCGGATCAACCGGATCAACCGGATCAACCGGACTAACCGGGGCGGCCGGAGCGGCCGCCTCACGGAGCGACCCGCGCCAGCACCTCGCCCGTCTCCCGGCTCCACGCCATCACCACGGCCTCCTCGGGCACCCGCTGCCGGCGGGTGAGCAGCAGCCAGCGGACGTGGAGCCGGCGAGCGATCGCCGACCGTTCGGCGCGGGTCGACCCCGGGGCCAGGTAGGCGCGCACGTCCGCGAGCCGCCGCAGCCGCTCCCGCTCGTCCACGGCGGCGTCCGGCCAGGCGGGGGCGGCGAGGTTCGGCCCGTACCCGGCGATCATGTGGACGGCGTAGTAGCCGTCCGTGAGGACCACCTCGCCGGGCGCCATGTACCGGGCGGCCCAGTCGTACGCCGGCCAGCGCGGCGGCCGGGCGAAGCCGACCGGGTCCACCGCGCGCGGGACGACCGCCCCGGCCTGCACGGTGAGGAAACCCGCGCAGGCCGCCGCCGCCGCGACCGCCCCCAGCACCCGCCGCCCCGCGCCCCACGGCCGGGGCGCCGCCAGCTCCACCGCGAGCGCGAACTGGAGCGGCACGAGCGTGAGCCCGAGGATCCGCCCGTAGGTGTAGTGGCCGCTGACCCAGCCGTACGCCACCACCAGGGCGTCCAGGGCGAACATCAGCACCAGCGGATCGCGGACGCCGTTCCTGCGCCCCCGCAGCCACAGCGCCGGCACGCCCGCCAGCGCCAGCCAGAAATGCCCGGCGAGCCCCTCGTACAGCCGCCGGTGCATCGCGTCGACGCTGGAGTCGCCGGCCAGCGCGAACACGTCGAAGTACGGCCACGCGGCGGCGGTCAGCAGGGCCGTCGCCCCCGTGAGGGCCCAGCGCAGCACCACCGCCGGGCTCCGGCCGCGCTGCCGGCCCGCCACGAAGGCCACGCCCCCGGTCACCGCCGCCACCGCCGTGATCGGGTGCACCAGCAGGATCACCCCGTACAGGCCGCCCAGCGCCGCGTACCCGGTGAAGCCGCGCAGCCCGCTCGGGCCCACGAACCGCACGGACCGCGCGTCACGCGCGCGCGTGGCGGTCCACGCCCAGGCCCAGAACGCCAGCCCGATGGCGAAGGCCGACGGATAGCCGAGGTTGCCGGTCATCGACATCAGGCCGAGGTAACCGCTCCACCAGGCCCGTTCGGTGCCCCACAGCAGGGTCATCGCCGCCAGCGCCAGTACCGGCGCCCAGGGCCGCGGTGTCAGCACGCGCGTGAAGCGGCCGACGCCGGTCAGCAGCACCACCAGGTTGACCGGCCCGGCCACCCGCAGCACGTCCCGCCCCGACAGCCCGGTCAGCCGCGCGAACACCCCCTGCGCCACCGCGTACGGCGAGTAGTACGGGCTGCCCGCGCCCGGCAGGTCGCCCGTCGGATGGCGCGGGTGGAACAGGTCGGCCCGCAGCCGTTCGACGACCGCCGCGTGCTGCCCGGCGTCGCAGCACAGCGGCACCCGCCAGTACGCCAGCGACATCACCAGCCAGAACAGCAGCCCGAAGACCAGGTACGGCGTCGGACGCGGACGGCGCCCGCCGTACAGCGCCGTCGCGCCGCGCGCGGGACGCCGGGTCAGGACGCCGACGCTCATCGGACCGGAACGAAGAGGGGAACGAAGAGGGGCATTGGCGGTATGTTCCCGCCCGCGTCAACGGCCTCGCGTCCATCACCTCATCGAGTGAGCCCGATCGGGCCGTTCCTGCGCCGGCAGCGCCACCCGGCCCCGCACCAGCGGCTCCAGCAGCAACGGCAGCCCCAGCACCGGCAGCAGCCAGGCCAGCACGATCAGCCGCCCGCCCCAGATGGCGATGTCGGGGTGCCCGGCCTGGGTGAGGAACCCGGTGGCCGCGGCCGCCACCACGAGCACGCCGAACGCCCGCCGCGGCCCGCGCAGCGCCCCCCACGCACCGGCGGCCAGCGCCGCCGCGAACAGCGGCTCCCACAGCTGCCGGCGCAGCCACTCCGGCCAGAACCGCTGCTGCAACTGCCAGAACTCCGGCCAGGGCCGCTCCCGGTCCGGCCGCGTGAAGTGGTGGGTCAGCAGGTCCTGGAGGCTCTCCGACTCCGACGGATACCGCAGCAGCCCCGCGAGCAGCAGCGTCCCCGCCGCCCCGCCCGCGCCCGCCACGGCCAGCGCCACGACCCCGCGCCCCGCCGGCCGCCCCCGCCGCCGGCGCCGCACGGCGATCAGCGTGCCCGCGGCCGCCAGGGCGAGCCCGAGGAACAGGGCCTGCGAGTGCTTGACCGCGAACAGGGCCGCCAGCGCGCCGGCCGTCGTCCACACCCCCGCCCGCACCCGCCCGTCCAGGGCCAGCGCGCCGCCCCACACCGCCACGAGGGTCAGCGCCAGCATCAGGCCCTCGGCCATCGGCCGCATCGCGGTCGTACCGACCGGCAGGACGTAGTAGAGGGCCTGCCCGGTCAGACCGACCCCGGCCGGAGCCCGCAGGGTGCGCAGGACCAGGAAGACCAGCACCCCGCCCGCCACCGCCACCGTGACCCCCGCCGCCCACATCCCCCAGGTCACGCCGAACAGGGTGAGGAACGGCACCAGGAACAGCGGGTAGCCCGGCCGGGCCTCGAAGATCCGCATGAAGCGGTCCGGCATGAACGGCACCGTGTGCCCGCCGGTCCGCCCCGCCGCCAGCCGCGCCCCGACGGCGCGCCACTCCCGCTCCCGGCACGCGGCGAGCACCTCGGCACCCGGGTCGGCGCGGTGGAACCGCACCACGTCCACACTCTGCCGCCGGGCCGCGACCGAGGCCTCGCCCTCACACGCCCAGTCGATCGTCGCCGCGGCCGCCTCGTGCTTGCCGTCCCCGCGCAGACTCAGCGCGTACGACAGGTAGTTCTTGCTGTCCGGGGTGTCCCGGCCGGTGACGTTCGCGAGCTGGAGCAGCGCGTACCCCACGGCCAGGACGAGCACCCAGGAGCGCGGGCGCAGCCTCACCTGGACGCCAGCACGTCACCCGCGACGGCCGGGCCGGGCACCCGGGCCGTGGCGGGGCCGGTCATCTCCTCGCCCAGCAGCAGCGTCCGCACCACCCGCTCCGCGGCCAGCCCGTCGTCGTACACGCAGAACCGCTCCCGGAAACCGGCCCGCAGCCGCGCCGACTCCTCGTCGCACCAGCTCCCCGAGGCCATCAGGGAGACCAGCTCCCGGTAGCCGCGCGAGACGTGGCCCGGCGCCTCGGCGGTGATGTCGAAGTAAGTGCCCCGGCTCGCCGTGTACGCGGCCCAGTCGTCGGCGTGCACCACGATCGGCCGGTCCAGGTGGGCGTAGTCGAACATCAGGGCCGAGTAGTCCGTGACCAGGACGTCGGAGGCGAGCATCACCTCCTCCACGTCGGGCACGTCCGTCGCGTCGACGACCACGCCGCGCCGGTGCAGCTCGGACAGGCCCGCCCCGCGCGCGGGCCCGGCCGCCAGCGACGGGTGCAGCCGCACCACCAGGGTGTGGCCCCCGCCGAGGTCGGCGGCGAACCGCGCCAGGTCGATCCGGTCCACGTGGCCGCCGCGGACGTACTCCCGGCGGGTCGGCGCGTACAGCACCACCGTGTGGTCCGCGGGGACGCCGAGGCGGGCGCGGGCCCGCGCCCCGGCCTGCGCGTCGGCGCCCACCAGCACGTCGTTGCGCGGACTGCCGGTGCGCGCGGAGGCGAAGTGGCAGGGGTAGGCCCGCTCCCACACCAGCTCGGAGTGCGGGTTGGCGACCAGGCTGTGGTCCCAGCGGTCGGCGCGGCGCAGCATCTGCGGCACGTCCACGCCGAACCGGGCGCCGGGCCGGTCCCGCAGGTCGGCCCCCATGTACTTCAGCGGGGTGCCCTGGTGGGTGTGGACGTGGACGCTGCCCGGGCGCTTGACGAGGCCGCCGGGCCAGTTGACGTTGTTGACGAAGAAACCGGCCCGCGCGGTCACCCGGCGGTAGGCGGGGGAGTCCAGCAGCACGTGCTCGACCCCCTCCGGGAGCCGGGCCGCCGCCTCCTCGTCGCGCACGACCCACACCCCGCGCAGCTGCGGGGCGATCTCGCGCGCCTTGCGGTACACGGCGCCCGGGTCGCCGAGGACGCCCCGGTGCGAGAACGCCGAGTACACCACCAGCCGCGGATCGAGCGGGCGCCGGGCCCGCACGGCGTCCGCGCCCCGGCGGGCGCGCCCCGCGGCCGCCCCGCGCGCCTGCGCGGCCCGCCGGGCGAGTTCCCGCCCGGCCCGCGCGCCCTGCCGCCGGGCCGCGTAGGCGGCGTACGGCCCCCGCAGCACGCGCAGCTCCGCGGGCACCGGTTCGCCCGCCGGGCGGTGCCGGGCGAACAGCTCGGCCGTCCGGCGGAAGAACTCGCGCCGGTCGGACGGGGGCAGCCGGTCCGGCTTGGCGAGGATGTCCAGGCAGTGCTCGCCCATCTTGCGGTGCAGGTAGGGCCGCCAGTCCGCCAGTTCGGGGCGGGAGTCCACGAAGGCGAAGACCCGCTCGTACTGGTCGTGGATGTCGAAGTGCTTGCGGCTGGTGGTGGACAGGATGTTGCCCTGGCGGCGCTGGCGGTAGTTCAGGCAGATCCGGTCGAGCGTGGCGATCCGCCGCGCGCTGAGCATGACCGGGAAGGTCCAGGGGGTGTCCTCGTAGTAGCCGGGTGGGAAGCGGAACCCGCCGGCCTCGACGAAGTCCCGCCGGTACACCTTGTTCCACACCACCATCAGCAGGTCGAGGATCTCCGGGTGCTCGGCGGCGGTGAACGGGGCGTCCCCGCACGCGGCGAGGACGTGCGCGAGGGCGTTGCGGCGGGTGCCGCCCCACCAGTAGGTGCGGGCGTAGTCGAAGACCAGCACCTCCGGGTCGCCGGCCTCGCCGAGGCGGTCGGCCATGGCGCGCAGGGCGCCCGGCGTGAGGGTGTCGTCGCTGTCCAGGAAGAACAGGTAGTCGCCGCCCGCGAGCGGCAGACCCGCGTTGCGGGCCCGGCCGAGGCCCACGTTCTCCGGCAGGTGCAGGACCCGCACCCGGTCGTCGCGGGCCGCGTACTCGTCGAGGATCGCGCCGCAACCGTCGGGGGAGCGGTCGTCGACGGCGATCACCTCGAGATCCCGGTACGACTGCTCCAGGACCGAGTCGAGGCACTCGCGCAGGAAGCCCTGCACCTTGAAGCAGGGGACGATGATGCTGAAGCGGGGCACTGCGGGAGTCAGCTCCTTACGGGATCACGAGGGGGGAGGCGGCGGGGGCCGGGACGCGCTCGGCGAGCGGCCGCACGGGCGGAAGCGCCTCCGCGGGTTCGCCGAGCAGCACCCGGCGCACCACGCGCTCGGCGGCCCGGCCGTCGTCGAACTGGCAGAAGCGGGCCCGGAAGACGTTCCTGAGCGACCGGGACGCCTCCGAGGCGTAGGAGCCGTCGGCGAAGACGCGGGCCAGTTCCCCGGGCGTGCGGGCGACCGGGCCCGGCGGGGCCGCGAGCAGGTCGAAGTACACGCCCCGGGTCTCGGTGTAGACGTCCCAGTCGTCGGCGTACACCACGATCGGGCGGTCCAGGTTGGCGTAGTCGAACATGATCGACGAGTAGTCGGTGACCAGCGCGTCGGCGGCCAGGCACACGTCCTCGGAGGAGCGGTGCGCGGTCACGTCGATGATCCGGCCGGAGCCCCGGCGCGCCCCCCGGTCGTAGAAGTAGTGCGCCCGCAGCAGGACGACGACGTCGTCGCCGGCCGCCTCGCAGAACGCCTCCAGGTCCAGGCCGGGGTCGAAGCCGCTCCGGTGGTCGCGGTGGGTGGGCGCGTACAGCACGGCCGTGCTGCCCTCCGGCACGCCCAGTTCGCGCCGGACGCGGGCGACGTCCTCGGCGGTCGCCGTGCAGAAGACGTCGTTGCGCGGATAGCCGTACTCCAGCTGCTCGTAGGAGCCGGGGAAGGCGCGTTCCCACATCTGGGTGGAGTGGGTGTTGGAGGACAGGTTGTAGTCCCAGCGGTCGACACGGCCCAGCAGCCTGGTGAAGCTGCCGGTCGCCGCCGCCACCACCGGGTACGTCGACTGGTCGACGCCCATCTTCTTCAGCGGGGTGCCGTGCTGCGTCTGCAGGTGCACGCTGCCCTCGCGCTTGACCACGCCCTCCGCGAAGTTGGCGTTGTTGACCAGGTACGTGGCGCGCGCCAGGAGCCGCCAGGCGCGCCGGCTGCCGAGCACGGCGTGGTCGACGCCCGGCGGCACGGCGTGCTCCCGGCCGGGCTCGACGAGGAACACCGAGCGGATGTGCGGGGCGAGTTCGGCGGCCTTGGCGTGGATCGCGGCGGGGTTGCACGCGTAACCCCGGCCCCAGTACGCGCAGTACACCGCCAGGTGGGGATCGAGCGGGCGGCGCAGCTGGAGCCGGTAGTACAGCCGGGTGCGCAGTCCGTGGGGGCGCGGGACGCGCCGGGCGGCCGCCGACACCTTCCGGTTGGCGCCCCGCAGCGCGCGGAACGCCGTGTACGCCCCCGCCGCCAGCAGCCGGTGCTGCACGCCGAGGCTCCCGCCCGGCACGCGGAACCCGGCCGGCCGGTGCCTTCGGTGGAGCGCGGCCGCCCGGCGGAAGAACGCGCGGCGGGCGGCGGCGGGCAGCCGGGCCGGATGCGCGGCCGTCTTCAGGACGGCGGCGAAGAGCTGGGCGAACAGGGCACCGGAGGACCCCCGGGCGGCGGCCCTGGTGAGCACCAGGTCCGTCTGCTCCAGCAGGTCGGCGTGGTGCTCGCCCGGCTGGTCGAGCCGGCTGCCCTGCCGCCGCAGCAGATGCCGTACGACGACGCGGCGCAGCACCGCGACCCGCTCGGCGTGCACGGTGACCAGGCCGCCGAAGCCGAGGTCCGTGAAGGGCCCGTCGGGGAAGACGAGCCCGTGCGCGGTGAGGAAGCCGCGCCGGTGGACGGCGCCGCACAGGGGCAGCCGCACACCGGTCACCTCGGGGGCCTCACCGGGGTTGAAGACGCCCCGGGGCGCCCCGGCGAACAGCGGGGCCGCCGGGTTGGCCGGTTCGCCCTCCCACCACGGGACGCGCTCGTGCTCGGCGTACAGGACGTCGACCTCGCCCGTCCCGGCCAGCCGGGCGTCCAGCGCGTCCAGCGCGCCCGGCACGAGCGTGTCGTCACCGTCCAGGAACAGCAGGTACGCGCCGGTGGCCGCCCGCAGGCCGGTGTTGCGCGCCCCCGCGAGCCCCGCCCCGGGCGGCGAGAACACCGGCGTCACCCGGCCGTCCCGCCCGGCGTACCCGGCGGCGACGGCCGCGGCCGGGGCGTCGGGCGCGTCGCAGACCGGGATCAGCTCGAAGTCGCCGAAGGACTGGCCGAGGACGGAGTCCAGCGCCAGGGACAGCCGGCCGGCTGCCCCGTGGGACGGAACGATGATGCTGAAGCGGGGCATTCTGTTCTTTCTGCGTCTGTCTTGTCTGCGTCTGTCTTGACTGTCTTGACTGGTGGATCTCGCTTGTCCGTGCCGGTCGTTGTGGGCGCCGGGCGCCCGGCCCCTAGTGGCTGGTGACGCGAGGGCCCGACGGCTGCGGCACGGTGGCCAGCGCGGGCCGCGCGGACGCCGGCACCGCCGTCACCGCCGACGGCACGGGACGGCGCTCGGCGAGCGGCACGACGGGCGGCAGGTCCGTCTCGCCCAGCACGATCCGCCGTACGACGCGCTCGGCGGCGTGTCCGTCGCCGTACGGGCAGAACCGCTCGCGGAACGCGGCGCGCGACCGGGCCGCACGGGAGCCGTGCCAGCGGCCGGTCGTGAAGATGTCGGCCAGTTCGTCCTCGGTGCGGGCGACCTCGCCGGGCGGGAAGGCGCGCACGTCGAAGTAGGTGCCGCGGGCGGCCTCGTAGGCCTCCCAGTCGGCGGCGTGGATGACGATCGGGCGGTCCAGGTCGGCGTAGTCGAACATGATCGACGAGTAGTCGGTGACCAGGACGTCCGAGGCCAGGCAGAGGGACTCCACGCTCGGGTGGCCGCCGACGTCGATGATCCGGCCGTCCGCGGGCAGGTCGACGGGCTGCCCGTAGTGGGCGCGGGCCAGGATCACGAAGCGCGGGCCCAGCCGGTCCAGGAGGCGTTCCAGGTCGATTCCGGCCCGCTGGGTGCGGCGGTGGTCGCGGTGGGTGGGGGCGTACAGGACGGCCACCGTGTCGCGGGGGATCCCGAGCTCCTCGCGCAGCCGGGCCACGTCCGCGGCGGTGGCCCGCTGGAAGACGTCGTTGCGGGGGGAGCCGTACTCCAGCGTGGTGTAGGAGCCGGGGTAGACGCGCTCCCAGGTGAGGGTGGTGTGGCGGTTGGCGGACAGGACGTAGTCCCACTTGTCGACGCCCCGCAGCAGCTCCGCGAAGTCCATGTCGCGGGCCGCCGCGGGCCGCTCCTGCAGGTCGAGGCCCATGTGCTTGAGCGGCGTGCCGTGCTGGGTCTGCACGAAGACCTGACCGGGGCGCTTGACCAGCCGGCGGTCGAAGTTGACGTTGTTCACCAGGTACGTGGAACGCGCCAGTGCCGTCCAGTAGGCGGCCGTGCCGGGACGCAGCGCCCGCGTGCCGGGCGGGACGGTGTGTTGGTGCTCGGGGTGGGCGATCCACGCGGTGCGCACCTGCGGGGCGAGGGTCCGGAACGCGCTCTCCAGGGCGCCCGGGCTGCAGCCGTGGCCACGTCCCCAGTAGGCGGCGAAGACGGCCCGGTCGGCGCGCAGCGGCAGGCACAGCTGGATCCGGTAGTGGGCCTGGAGGCAGGCGGCCCGGAGCACGCGGGTGAGCCGTGCGGCGAGGCCGCGGGCACGGCCGCGCAGGGCCACGGCCGCCTGGAGCGTGCGGTAGGTGCGGTGCAGGCCCAGGCGGACCAGGCCGTGGCGCAGCCGCGAGCGCAGCGGCACGGGCGCGCCGGGCGTGCGGTAACGGCGGTAGTGGGCGCGGGCCCGGCGCAGGAACTCGCCGCGGGAGCCGCGCGGCAGCCGGTCCGGCCGGGTGAACACGGTCGTCAGGTGGTCGACCATGCGGCGGAACAGCACCGGCCGCCAGTGCGCGAGCTCGGGACGCCCGTCGAGGAACGCGAACAGCCGGTCGTACTGGTCGAGGACGTCGAAGTGCCGGCGGCTGGTGGTGGAGAGGATGTTGCCGACGCGGCGCCGCCGGTAGTGGACGCAGACCCGGTCCAGCGTCGCGATCGAGCCCGCGGTCAGCAGCGCGGGGTAGGTCCAGGGGGTGTCCTCGTAGTAGCCGGGCGGGAAGGTCAGGCCGGTCCGCTCCACGAACTCCCGCCGGTAGGCCTTGTTCCAGGCGACCATCAGCACCCTGAGCAGCCCCGGCCGGTCCTCCAGCCGGAAGGGCGCCGGGCCCCGCTCGGTGAGGTGCTCGGCGAACCTGCCGCGCTCGGTCTCACCCGTCCAGAACGCGGTGGCGTAGTCGTACACCAGCACGTCCGGCTCGCCGGTGTCCTTCAGCCGGTCGGCGACCGCGCGCAGCGCGCCCGGGGTGAGCGTGTCGTCGGAGTCGAGGAACAGCAGGTAGTCGCCGCGGGCCAGGGCGATGCCCGCGTTGCGCGCGCCGCCCAGACCGGCGTTCTCCGGCAGGTGCAGGGCGCGCACCCGGGGGTCGCGGGCCGCGAACTCGTCGATGATCTCGCCGCACGCGTCCGGCGAGCGATCGTCGACGGCGATCAGCTCGAGGTCGGTGAACGACTGGGACAGCACGGATTCCAGGCACTCGTGCAGGTACGCCTGAACCTTGTACGCGGGGACGATGACACTGAACCTGGGCAAGGGACATCCATGGGTCGGCGCGGACGACAGGGCCTGGTCCGGGCAACGGCCGATGGAGTGACTTGGTTACGTTTCCCTACGGCATCCGGGGGACACCGGGTGAACGGCGAGGGGCGGACCGGTGGCGCCCGCCCCCCCTTGCCGCAGCGCCTACTTGACCGCGCCGGCCATCACGCCGGACACGAACTGCCGCTGGAAGGCGAAGAACACGGCCAGCGGGATCACCATCGAGAGGAACGCGCCGGGCGCCAGCACGTCGATGTTGTTGCCGAACTGCCGCACCTGGGTCTGGAGGGCGACCGTGATCGGCTGGCTGTCGGCGTCGGTGAACACCAGTGCCACCAGCATGTCGTTCCACACCCACAGGAACTGGAAGATGCCGAGGCTCGCGATCGCCGGACCGCCCAGCGGCATCACGACCCGTGTGAACAGGCGCAGTTCACCGGCGCCGTCCAGGCGGGCCGCCTCCAGCAGCTCGCGGGGGATCTCCGCGAAGAAGTTCCGCAGCAGGAACACCGCGAACGGCAGCCCGAAGCCCACGTGGAAGAGGACCACGCCGAGGACGGAGCCGAACAGGCCCACCTTCCCGAACAGTTCGGCGATCGGGATGAGCGCCACCTGCACCGGCACCACCAGCAGGCCGACCACCGCCAGGAACCACCAGTCCCGGCCCGGGAACTCCATCCACGCGAACGCGTACCCGGCGAGCGAGCCGATGACCACGACCAGGACCGTCGCCGGGACGGTGATCAGCACCGTGTTGAGGAGGGAGCCGGTGATGTCGCCGTTCTCCAGCAGCTTCCGGTAGCTGTCCACGGTGAGCTGGGACGGCTCGGCGAACACCTTCCACCAGCCGCTCGCGCTCATGTCCTCGGGGGCGCGCAGCGAGGAGATCAGCAGCCCGATCGTCGGCACCAGCCAGAACAGTCCGACCAGGACCAGACAGACCCGGACGGCGCCGCCGCCCAGCCTCCCCACGATCCGCGCGCCGAGCGAACGCCCCGCCCTCACGGTCCCGACGGGAGCCTCGACCGTCTTCACGGACGTCCTCACGGGCGTCTTCATCGCCGCACCTCCCGCCGCAGCCGGCGCACGTTGAACCACATCACCGGGATCACCAGCAGGAGCAGGAACACCGCGATGGCGCTGGCGATGCCCGGCTGGTCCTCGGAGAAGCCCTTGCGGTACAGCTCCAGGGCGAGCACGTTCGCGTCGTCCTGGGAGGAGCCGGGGGCGATGATGAAGACCAGGTCGAACACCTTCAGGACGTTGATCATCAGGGTCACGGCGACCACCGCGAGGACCGGCGCGAGCAGCGGCACGGTGACCCTGCGGAACACCTGCCACTCGTTCGCCCCGTCCACCCGCGCCGCCTCCATCAGCTCCCGCGGCACGCTCGCCAGTCCGGCCGCGATCAGCACCATCGCGAAGCCCGCCCACATCCAGACGTACGAGCCGATGACGGCCGGGGTGACCAGCGACGGGCCCAGCCAGTCCAGGCCGTTGTAGGCCTCCGCGAAGTTGCCCGCGGGCAGGCGCAGCAACGCCCCGTCGGCCGCCGCGGGCAGGGTGAAGGTGCCGTCGCCGGCCGCGGTGGCCGACGCCACGACCTTGCCGTCCTTGACGGCCTCGATCCGCATCCCGGCGTAGCCCAGCTCGGACGGGTCGGGGGCACCGAGCGTGCCGACGCCCTTGCCGCGGGTGAAGTCCTGCCAGGTCGTGCCGGTGACCTTGCCCGGTTCGGGCGCGGCCGGCGCGGCCTTCTCCGCGCTGCCGGGCATCCGGTCCGGGGCCACGCCGACCAGCGGCAGGAAGACCGGATCGCCCGCCCGGACCGGTTGCCTGGTGAGGAACGCGCCGCCCTCGGCGGGCTCCAGCGGCGACCGGCGGCCCGGGTGGGCCTTGGGGAACGCCGACGACTGCGCGAACGTGTCGTGCACGCCGACCCACACCGCGTTCGCCACGCCCTTGTCCGGGTCCTGGTCGTACACCAGCCGGAAGATGATGCCGGCGGCGAGCATCGAGATCGCCATCGGCATGAAGACGACGAGCTTGAACGCCGTTCCCCAGCGGACGCGTTCGGTCAGCACCGCGAAGACCAGACCGAGGGCGGTCGCCACGGTCGGCGCGAACACCACCCACAGGACGTTGTTCTTCAGCGCCGTGCGGATGCCGTCGTCGGTGAACAGGGCCCGGTAGTTGTCGATGCCGGCGAAGCCGTCGCCGGACCGGTCGGCGAAACTGCGCACGAGCGAGTACCCGATCGGGTAGACCACGAGCGCGCCCAGCAGCAGCAGGGCGGGCAGCAGGAACAGGGCTGCCACCGTCCTGCGGGTGCCGGTCACGCTTCGGCGCGAGCGAGGAGGGGCGGGGGCTCCGGGAGCCCCCGCCGCACCGGCCGATGCCATGACCGGCTCAGTTCCCGTACGCCGCTGCCGCGTCCGACTCCAGTTTCGCCTGGATGCCGGCCACGTCCGTCGGGTTCTTCAGGAAGTCCTGGAGGTCCTTCCACTCGCCCTTGCCGGGCGTACCGCCGAACGCCTGCGGCGCCTGGTCGGACATGTCGAACCGGAAGTCGTCGCCCGCCGCGACCAGCGCCTCGGCGATCTTGCGCTGCACGTCGTTCGGGTACGCCGCCGGGTCGACGTTCTTGTTCGGCGAGAGGTAGCCGCCGAGCTTCGCCTGGATCTCCGCCGCGTCCGGCGAGGCCAGGAAGGTCGCCAGCGCCTGCGCGCCCTTCGAGTCCTTCAGGATCACCGCCGCGTCACCGCCGGAGACCACCGGCGCGGTGTCGCCGACCTTGGGGAAGGGGAACACCTTCGCGTCCGTGCCGATCTCCGCGTCCGTCTGCGCGATGTTGACCTGCACGAAGTCGCCCTCGTAGACCATCGCGGCCTTGGGCTGGTCGCCGCCGGTGAAGGTCTGGGTGACGGAGTTCGGGAACTGCGTCTGGAGGGCGCCGTCGGCGCCGCCCGCCACGTAGTCCTTCTTGCCCCAGATCTGCGCGAGCGTGGTCAGCGCCTCCTTCACGGAGGGGTCCGTCCACTTGATCTCGTGCCTGGCCAGCTGGTCGTACTTCTCCGGGCCCGCCTGGGAGAGGTACACGTTCTCGAACCAGTCGGTCAGCGGCCAGCCGTCCGCGCCGGGGATCGAGAACGGGGTGACGCCGGAGTCGTAGACGGTCTGAGCGGTCGTCAGCAGCTCGTCCCAGGTCTTGGGCTCGCTCGCGCCGGCGTTCTCGAAGACCTGGGCGTTGTACCAGACGAGGGACTTGTTGGCGGCCTTGTAGTAGACGCCGTACTGCTCCGTGCCGACCTTGCCGATGTCCTGCCAGCCCTGCGAGTAGTTCTTCCGCAGCTCCTTCAGGGCCTCGGCGCCCAGCGGCCTGGCCCACTTCTTCTCCACGGCCTGCTTGATGGCGCCCGGCTGCGGCAGCATCGCCACGTCCGGGGGCTGACCGCCCGCGATCTTCGACCCGAGGAAGTTGATGATCGGGTCCTGCGCCGGTACGAAGGTGACCTTCGCGCCGGTGCGCTTCTCGAACTCGGCCAGCACCTTCTTGAAGTTGGCCTGCTCCGGGCCCGTCCAGACGGCCGCGACCTCCAGTGTCGTGCCGTCCAGCTTCGGGAGGGTGAGGGTGCTGCCGGATTCCTTGGTGCCGGTGCCCCCGCCGCCGTCGCCCTCGTCGTCGCCGCACGCGGTGAGCGAGAGCGCGAGTGCTCCCGCGAGGATGCCGGCGGCCGCCTTCACGGTCCTGCGTGTGCGGATGGTGCTGCTCGTGCTGCGCATCACTGCCCCGTTCTCCGTTCCTCGTCGAACGTTGAGCGCTGTCCCGTGGCACTGGTCTACGCCGGGTGCCGTGGGTCGGCAAGTACGCATACCGTGTCAAGCGGGCGATCGTGACCGCCTCGTGACGCCCCCTCGAACGCCCGGCCGACCGCGGGGCCGGGCCGTGCTCCGCGGGCCGTGCTCACAGCAGCGAGGGCACCTCCGCCGCCGAGACCTCGCGGGCCGCCCGTTCCAGGGCGCTGGCCAGGAGGGCGAGGTCGGTGGGGCCGTTGCCCAGTTCGCGGACGGGCCTGCGGGCCGGCGGGTCGCCCATGCGCTGCCACTCCAGGGGGACGACCGTGGGACGCAGCGTCGCGGTGCGGGGGATGCGGCCGGTGACCCGGCCGCCCTGGAAGGGGGTGAGCCGGCCGTCCCCGCCCCTGACGCTGCCGCGGCCGGGGGCGGGTTCGTCGGGGCCCGAGCCCGGTGCGTCGAGGACGATCCGCACGCCGGCCCGCCGGGCGGGCTCGGACTCCGCCGTACGGCCGCCCGGACCGGTGGCGGCCACCAGGTGCACGCCGAGCCGCTCGCCCTCGCGGGCCACCGCCTCCAGCGCGCGCATCACCGACCCGGCGGCGGGCCGGCCGGGCGAGCCGAGCGCGGGCGAGACCAGGGCGTCCAGGTCGTCCACCACGACGACCAGGCGCGGCAGCGGCGGGGCCGCCTCCGCCTGCCGGCGGGCCGCCGCGCCGGGGCGCAGCCGCAGGGTCGAACTGGGCGGGCTGTCGAGGTCCTCGGCGCCGCTCCCCCCGCCGGCCGGCTGGCGCTGCGGGACGATACGGCCGGACACCGCGCGGTGCGTGTGCCACTCGGCGAAGTCGGACCGCCCGAGCAGCTCCGCCCGCCGCTTCAGCTCGGCGGCCAGCGACTGTGCGAACTCCCGCATGCGGACCGGGTCGTTGGCGGTGAGGTGCGTGGTGACGTGCGGTACGTCCGTGCAGACCCGCAGGCCCTCGCCGTGGCCGGCGCCCGCCTTGCCGGCGGTGTCCCGGCCGTCCAGCAGGACGATGCCGAGCCGGTCGGGGCGCTCGGCGGCGGCCAGCGACGCGACGACCGCCCGCAGCAGTTCCGTACGTCCGCTGCCGGGCGGGCCCTCTATCAGCAGGTGCGGGCCCTCCGCGGACAGGTCCACGCAGACCGGGCCGCGCGGACCCGCGCCCAGCACGGCCGAGGTCCGGCCGCCGAGCGCCTCGGTGTCGTCGGCCGCGTCGGCCCAGCGGGCCATCAGCGAGGCCGGGGTCGCGCGGGCCAGGCCCAGCTCGTCGAGGAGGCGGGCCGACAGGGGCAGCGGGGCGGACACGCGCGCGGGGCGCTCACCGCCGTCGGCGGCCGTCTCCGGGCGCAGGGGCGCCAGGGCCCGCGCGAACCGCTCCGCCCAGGCGGCGGAGACCGCGTCGACGGCGCCGACCGTGCCGTGGCCCACCGGGCCCGGCCGCTCGGACTCCGACCCGGCGGGGGCGACCCGCAGCAGCCGCAGCGCGGTCGCCACGTCGCCGCTGAGCAGCGCCACCGCCCCGCACGCGCGGAAGGCGGGCGCCGCCGCGCAGGCCGCCTCGTACACGTCGGTGACCGGCGCGGCGGGGGAGGCGGCGGCCGTCTCGGCCAGGCAGAGGACGTGGATCCCGGCCCGGGGGCCGGCCGCCGCCAGCCGGGCCGTCGCCTCGCGCAGCGCGGCACCGCCGGGGTCGCCGTCCACGACGAGGACCGTGTACGGGCCCCGGAAGCCGCCCCCGGCGTCGTCCGTCACCGCCCACGAGGGGCGGCGGTGCGTGTCGCGCGGGGCGGGGACGGGCGGCGCGACGCCGTCCGCCAGGCGGTCGTCCAGGCGGCGCAGCAGTTCGTCGGTGCGGGCGGCGGCCTGGTCCGGGTCGTGGGCGAGGAGGAGCCGGCAGTCCTGGCCGTGTCCCGGACGCAGGTGCGGCAGCCAGCCCAGCCAGGACCACTCGGCGACCCGCTCCCGCTCGGAACGCGCGCGGTCCGTGCTGATCAGGACGATCTCCAGCAGGTCGGGGGAGTGCAGCGCCGCGAGCTGCGCCAGCACCGCGCGGGCCAGCCCGGCCAGCCGCGGGCGCGGCCCGGCCAGGCCCAGGGCGCCGGCCTCGCGCAGGCCCGCCGTCACCGGTACGGCGGGCAGCAGCGACCCGTCGGGCGCCACCCGGTCGGCCGTGCCCAGCCGGACGGCGAGCGTCTCGGGGTGACCCGGTCCGCGTTCCCACAGGCGCGGGCCGGGGCCGAGCGCGGTCAGCAGCAGGGCGGCCGGGTCCGGCCAGGTGTCCGGGGCGGCCGCCGGCCCGGCGGCCGGTTCCGGCCGCGCCGGGGCCGGCCGGTCGTCGTACGCCCGCGGACCGTCCGTCTCCTGCGGGGTGTCCCGGCCGCCGGCCAGCCGACGGGCCCAGGCCGACAGGCCGCCGCGCCTGCGCAGCCCCTGCGGCACCTCGGTGCCGCGCAGGGGGGTGCCCTTGCGGGAGGTGCCGCCGCCGTCCTCGTCCGGGGAGGGGCCGTACGGGCCGCCCGCCCCGAAGGGGTCGGTGAGGGGGCCGCCCGGGCGGCCGCCGTGGGTGGCGTCGTGGGCGGCGTCGTGGTTCTCGATGGGCGGCGCGCCGCCCTGGCCCGGCACGAGGGACGTCGGCGCCCGCTCGCCGCGGGCGGGCGCGGGGCCGCGCCAGTCGACCGTGCCGTAGGCGTGGCCGGTGGGCGCGCCGGGGCCGGCGGCGGCCGCGGGGCCCGGGGGAGCGCTGTCGCCGCCCCCGCGCGCGGGTGAGGGGTCCGCGGGCCGCGGGCCCGCACACGGCACCCGGACGTGGCCCTCCCCGTCGGGGGTCGTGGCCACCCGGGCGCCCGGACCGCCGGGCGGCGCCAGCCGCAGCCCCGACTCGCCGACGCGCAGCAGGGCGCCCGGGGCGAAGCGGAGCGGACGGTCCGGCACGCGCGCGCCGTCCAGGGTGGTGCCGTTGGTGGAGCCGAGGTCGGCCACGGTGACCCGGCCGTCGGCCAGGAGCGTCACCGCGCAGTGCAGGCGGGAGACGTCGGGGTCGTCGAGCGGGACGTCGGCCTCGGCGGAGCGGCCCACGCGGATCCGGCCGCCGTGCAGCAGGTGGACCCCGCCCGCGTCCGGGCCCGCCACCACGTGCAGCCGGGCCGGGGCGTCGTCGACCTCCGGGTGCGGCTCGGGATCGGCCGGGACGCCGAGGCTGAGCACGGCGCCGTCGATCAGGGGCGGTTCGCCGAGGGTGCAGCGCTGGGCGTCGAGCCGCTGCGCGCCCGCGTGGAACACGGGCTGCGCTCCCCCGGACGGAGCAGTGCCCCCCTCCCCGGAGACCGCCGCGGCCAGGGCGGACGCCACCGCGGCCAGGGCCGTGCCGGCGGGCGCCGTGACCAGCACGTCGCAGTGCGCGGCGCGGCCCCGGCTCTCCCCGGGCGGGCCCTGCGGGTCTACGACGGTCAGCCGGATCTGCATAGCCGTCAGCGGTCCCTTCTGCCCGGGCGCGGACTTTCCCCCACCCCGCACGAGCACGTCGGCCAGTACTCCAGGCATCCTCGCACCTGTCACCGACAATGTGCCCGCCACCGGAGGACAAGTGATCTTGATTGGTCGGCTCTGCCCGCAAAAGTGCCTGGCCGATGACCCGCGGATGACCGCTTGAGATCGGTCACGACCGTCTCCGGCAACCAACGGACCGAGGCGAGCGTCTTTCCTTCGAACACGTACGGGAGGGGCCGGAACCGTACGCAAGGGCGTGCGGAAGCGCGTACGCCGCGTATGTGAAGACGTGCGCGAGGACCAACAGGACCCACAGGACCACAGGAAGACGACAGCCCCCGGCGGGGGGCGCGGCACTACAGTGTGTCGGAACAGAGGCAAGCAAGCAGCAGGGAGCGCGTGACGTGCGGCCAGTCGGCAGCAAGTACCTGCTCGAGGAGCCGCTCGGACGCGGCGCCACGGGCACCGTCTGGCGAGCCCGCCAGCGCGAGACCGCGGGCGCCGAGGCGGCCGTGGCCGGCCAGCCCGGCGAGACCGTGGCCATCAAGGTCCTCAAGGAAGAACTCGCGAGCGACCCCGACATCGTGATGCGTTTCCTGCGGGAGCGCTCCGTGCTGCTCCGGCTGACCCACCCCAACATCGTCCGGGTCCGCGATCTGGTCGTCGAGGGCGATCTGCTGGCCCTGGTCATGGACCTCGTCGAGGGCCCCGACCTGCACCGCTACCTGCGCGAGAACGGCCCCTTCACCCCCGTCGCCGCCGCCCTGCTCACTGCGCAGGTCGCCGACGCCCTCGCCGCGAGCCACGCCGACGGCGTGGTCCACCGCGACCTGAAGCCGGCCAACGTCCTGCTCCTGCAGAACGGCGGGCAGATGCACCCGCTGCTCACCGACTTCGGCATCGCGCGCCTCGCCGACTCCCCGGGCCTCACCCGCACCAGCGAGTTCGTCGGCACGCCCGCGTACGTCGCCCCGGAGTCCGCCGAGGGCCGTCCGCAGACCTCCGCCGTCGACGTCTACGGCGCCGGCATCCTGCTGTACGAGCTGGTCACCGGCCGCCCGCCGTTCTCCGGCAGCTCGGCCCTGGAGGTCCTCCACCAGCACCTGAGCGCCGAACCGCGCCGCCCCTCCACGGTGCCCGAACCGCTGTGGACGGTCATAGAGCGCTGCCTGCGCAAGAACCCCGACGAACGTCCCGGCGCCGAGAACCTCGCGCGCGCACTGCGCGTCGTCGCCGAGGGCGTCGGCGTGCACGCCAACTCGATGCAGATCGCCGCCGCCGAGGGCGTGGGCCACCTCCTCGCGCCCGACCCGGCGCCCGCGGCCGTGCCCGGCGCGCCCGCCGGCGGGTACGACCCGAACGCCGCGACCAGCGTCCTGCCGCACACCGGCGGACCCGGCGCCCCGTCCGGTGCCGCCGACCCCACCGCCGTCCTGCCGCGCACCGGCGGCCCGGCGGGCGCCGCCGACCCGACGGCCGTCCTGCCGCCGGTACCGCCGCACCAGACCGGCGGACCCGGCCCGCAGGGACAGGGGCAGGGGCAGGGACAGCGGCCGGAGGAGCCGCACCCCTGGCAGAACCAGCTGCGCGCCGCCCGCGACCGCAACGAACAGACCCAGATCCAGTACCTCGACCCGGACGAGGACCCGCTGCGCCGCCGCCCCCAGCGGCAGGTCGCCCGCCCGCAGCAGCAGCCCCGCCCGCAGCAGCAGCAGCGGCCCCAGCAGGCCT
The DNA here is from genome assembly GCF_043081325.1 of Streptomyces sp. NPDC014882. Taxonomy (NCBI): domain Bacteria; kingdom Bacillati; phylum Actinomycetota; class Actinomycetes; order Kitasatosporales; family Streptomycetaceae; genus Streptomyces; species Streptomyces sp. NPDC014882. The sequence goes on along the minus strand of NZ_JBIBWL010000002.1, from coordinate 725,911 downwards.
ACGGGGCACCCCAGCAGCAGCCGCAGCAGCAGTACGCCCCGCCGCAGCAGCCCCAGCCGCGGCGGCACACCCCGCAGCCCCAGCAGCCGCCGCAGCGGCCCGCGCCGGAGCCACGCCCGCCGCGGGAGCCGCGCGCGCCGAGGCAGCGCAGCGCCAACCCGATGAAGATCCCCGGACTCGGCTGCCTCAAGGGCTGCCTGTTCACGGTCGTCATCCTCTTCGTGGCCGGCTGGCTGATCTGGGAACTGACCCCGCTCCAGGACTGGATCGGCACGGGCAAGGGCTACTGGCAGCAGCTCGGCGACTGGTTCGACACCGTGAGCGACTGGATCGGCGACCTCGGCTCGAAGACCGGCGGCGCAGCCTGACGGACGCACCGGCGCGGGGGCCCCACGACGGGTCTGGTGATTTGTCGACTCCCGACGGGTGATTTCCGCCTCCGAGGTGAGGATCGCCCCGCGGGGCGCGTAGGTTGGTCGGCCGGGGGGCCGCCGGGGGTCCGCGGCCCGGCCGCCGACGCCGGTGCCCCCGCACGGCGCAGCGTCGGCACCACGCGTCTGTAGGAGCAGCCTTGGCACGGAAGATCGGCAGCCGGTACACCGCCCACCAGATCCTGGGACGGGGCAGTGCCGGCACGGTGTGGCTGGGCGAGGGACCGGACGGTCCCGTCGCCGTCAAGCTGCTGCGCGAGGACCTCGCCTCCGACGAGGAGCTGGTCGGCCGCTTCGTGCAGGAGCGCACCGCCCTGCTCGGTCTGGAACACCCCCACGTGGTCTCCGTGCGGGACCTCGTGGTCGACGGCAACGACCTGGCACTCGTCATGGACCTGGTCCGCGGCACCGATCTGCGGACCCGCCTCGACCGGGACCGCCGGCTCGCGCCCGAGGCCGCGGTGGCGATCGTCGCGGACGTCGCCGAGGGGCTCGCCGCCGCGCACGCGGCCGGGATCGTCCACCGGGACGTCAAGCCGGAGAACATCCTCCTCGACATGCAGGGCCCGCTCGGCCCCGGCGGCTCGCACCGGGCCCTGCTCACCGACTTCGGCGTCGCGAAACTGATCGACACCCCCAGACGGACCCGCGCCACGAAGATCATCGGCACGCCGGACTACCTCGCCCCCGAGATCGTCGAGGGCCTCCCGCCGCGGGCCTCGGTGGACATCTACGCGCTGGCCACCGTGCTGTACGAGCTGCTCGCGGGCTTCACGCCGTTCGGCGGCGGGCATCCGGGCGCGGTGCTGCGCCGGCACGTCACCGAGTCCGTCGCCCCGCTGCCCGGCATCCCCGACGAGCTGTGGCAGCTGATCGTGCAGTGCCTGGCCAAGGCGCCGGCCTCCCGGCTGCGGGCCTCCGAACTGGCCGCCCGGCTGCGCGAGCAGCTGCCGTCGCTGGCGGGGATGCCGCCGCTGGACGTGGACGAGCCGGACGCCGGGGCGGCGGAGGACGAGCCGGGGCCGGGCCGGGCCGCCGACGCCCCGCAGGCACCGGCCGCCGCCGGCACCGCCGGGCGGGCCCGGCGGGGATCGGTGTCCCTGGTGCCCGGCGCCGAGCCCGACTCCAACCGGGACACCCACACCTCGATGCGGGTGCCGGCGCCGGACGAGCTGGCGGGCGGCGCGCGCGGGACGGCACGCGTGCCCCGGGCGGCGGGGACGCCGCGTCCGGGGTCGGCGCGCAACCGCGCGGCCACCCGGCGGCGGAGGATCGTCGTGGGGGTGGCCGCGGCGGTGCTGGTCGCCGCGGCGGGCGTGGGGACGTGGGCGGCCACGACGGGCGACGACGAGGGCGGGCCCGGGTCCGGCGGGTCCGGGAACTCGGCGCCGGCGGCGCCCTGAGCGGGGGTCCGCCCTCGCCGCCCCCCGCCCCTTCCCGGGGCCCGGGTGCCGCGCCCCGGGCCCCTGCCGGCCCGGACGGCCCCGCCCCTCGGACACCGGACGGGCCGGACGCGCCGACCGGTGCCCGCCGGGGTGTCCGTGGCCGGAGGCGTCCGCCGCTTGGCGGAGCCGTTACGCTGGAGGGGTGGCAGTCGTCGATGTATCCGAAGAGCTCAAGTCCCTCTCCTCGACCATGGAGTCGATCGAGGCCGTTCTGGACCTCGACAAGCTGAGGGCAGACATCGCCGTGCTCGAGGAGCAGGCGGCCGCGCCGTCCCTGTGGGACAACCCGGACGAGGCGCAGAAGATCACCAGCAAGCTGTCCCACCTCCAGGCCGAGGTCAGGAAGGCCGACGCCCTGCGCGGCCGGATCGACGATCTCTCCGTCATGTTCGAGATGGCCGAGGAGGAGGACGACCCGGACGCCCGTGCCGAGGCCGAGTCCGAGCTGACCGCCGTCAGGAAGGCGCTGGACGAGCTGGAGGTCCGGACGCTGCTCAGCGGGGAGTACGACTCCCGCGAGGCGCTGGTCAACATCCGTGCCGAGGCCGGTGGCGTCGACGCCGCCGACTTCGCCGAGAAGCTCCAGCGGATGTACCTGCGGTGGGCGGAGCAGAAGGGCTACAAGACCGAGGTCTACGAGACCTCGTACGCCGAGGAGGCCGGCATCAAGTCGACCACCTTCGCCGTGCAGATCCCGTACGCCTACGGCACCCTCTCCGTCGAGCAGGGCACGCACCGCCTGGTGCGCATCTCGCCCTTCGACAACCAGGGGCGCCGCCAGACCTCCTTCGCGGGCGTCGAGGTCCTCCCGGTGGTCGAGAAGACCGACCACATCGAGATCGACGAGTCCGAGCTGCGCGTGGACGTCTACCGCTCCTCCGGCCCGGGCGGCCAGGGCGTGAACACCACCGACTCCGCGGTGCGCCTCACCCACCTGCCCACCGGCATCGTCGTCTCCTGCCAGAACGAGCGGTCGCAGATCCAGAACAAGGCGACCGCGATGAACGTCCTCCAGGCCAAGCTGCTCGAGCGGCGCCGCCAGGAGGAGCAGGAGAAGATGAACGCCCTCAAGGGCGACGGCGGCAACTCCTGGGGCAACCAGATGCGTTCGTACGTCCTGCACCCGTACCAGATGGTCAAGGACCTGCGCACCGACTTCGAGGTCGGCAACCCCGAGGCCGTTTTCAACGGTGAGATCGACGGGTTCCTGGAGGCCGGCATTCGCTGGCGCAAGCAGCAGGAGAAGTAATCTTGTCGACAAGGCAACTGCCCCCGCGATGGGGGTGGTTGCCTTTTCCCTTGCCCGCGTTTCCCGGCGCGCCTGGGTTTTACGTCACACTCACACCTTCAACGTCCGGCAAAGCGTGCCGAGTTGGACATTGCGTGCGCAACGGCCTTGACGCTGCTGTGAAAAATCGTAAGGGTGAACGGTGGCATGCGTATCTCTGGGGCGCATGTGAACCGGGGGGCTTCGCCAGTTCCGGCTACCCCCGTCGATCACCGCCCCGGCGCGGCCTCATCGACGATTTCGGCTACTGGGGGTAGCGACCTTATGACCAAGAAGACGCGCGTTCGTATCGCGCGCATCGCCGCGGGCGCAGTGATCGCCGCGGGCGCTTCGCTGACGGTGGCGGGCGTGGCTTCGGCCACCGGCAACGAGGACGGCCTCAGCGGCCTGGTGGACACGTCGTCCGGCGACGTCACCGTGCAGACGGGTGAAGACCCCTGCGAGCCGATCGGAGTCTGCGCCGACGGTGGCACCTCCGACGGTGGTTCGACCGACGGTGGTTCGACCGACGGTGGCTCCACTGACGGTGGTTCGACCGACGGTGGTTCGACCGACGGTGGCTCCACTGACGGTGGTTCGACCGACGGTGGCTCCACTGACGGTGGTTCGACCGACGGTGGTTCGACCGACGGTGGTTCGACCGACGGTGGCTCCACCGACGGTGGCTCCACTGACGGTGGTTCGACCGACGGTGGCTCCACTGACGGTGGTTCGACCGACGGTGGTTCGACCGACGGCGGCTCGAACGGCAACTCCAGCAACGGGACCTCCGGCAACGGCGGCTCGAACGGCAACTCCGGCGGCAACAGCGGCTCGAACGGCAACGGCGGTTCGAACGGCAACGGTGGCTCCAGCAGCACCGGCGGCAGCTCCGCCACCGGCGGTTCCGGCAGCACCGGCGGCTCCGCGGACGGCGGCTCCACCTCCGGCGGCTCGGCGACCGGTGGTTCCGCCACCGGCGGTACCGGCACCACCCCCGACGGCACCGCCGTCCAGGAGGTCGGCAGCTCCGCGCTGACCGACACCTCGGACACCACCTCCGACAACGTCGCCCAGGGCGGCGGCAAGGAGCTGGCCGAGACCGGCGCCGGGCAGACCACCTTCCTGATCGTCGGTGCCGCCACGATGATCGTCGGTGGCGTCGGCTTCCGCGTGCTCCCGCGCCTCGTGGAGGGCCGCGGCGCGGCCGCTGCCTGACGTCGGGTAGCCGCACCGGCACGGTACGCACACACGAAGGGCCCGGAGCCTGCCGGCTCCGGGCCCTTCGGCGTCGTACGCCCTAGGGCGTGTTTCGAAAGTCCCGTCTGCCCGGCGACGCCTGGCACGCACGCTCGCCGCGTTGTCGGGATCACCCCGATACAACCAGTATCGGGGCGACCCTCCGCCTTGCGATCGCACGCACCAGACGCCGCCGGGCCTGCCCTTCGGGCAGACGACGCCACTTTCGAAACACGCCCTAGGCGGTCTGGTGGGCGAGCAGCGCGAACGCGGCCACCAGCACGGCCAGCAGCGCGATCAGCGCCATCGGGTTCAGTCCCGCGAAGAAGTTCTCCTGCTGCAGCCGCTCGCGGTTCGCGCGGCACACCGAGCACCGGCCCTCGCTCACGGGCGCGGCGCAGTTGGCGCACACCAGCCGGTCGTACGTCATGCGCTCGCCCTCCTTGCACCGGTGGTTCCCCATGGAGAACGCCCGCCGCGACGCGAACGTTCCCCTCCACTCTGCCAGGTTCCGCGGAATTCAGCGCGGGGTCCCGGCAGGAGCTGCCTCACAGCACGGGTGGACGTACAAAAACGCACAAGCCGCACGCAACCGTGACCGCTGCCTGCGCACGCCTCCCCGGTTCGCGTATGGTCACGCTCATCTACCCCCGGCGACCCGTGGTGCATCCGTGATCCGATTCGACAATGTCTCCAAGGTCTACCCCAAGCAGACCCGCCCCGCACTCAGGGATGTGTCCCTGGAAGTGGAGAAGGGCGAGTTCGTGTTCCTCGTGGGGTCCTCCGGCTCCGGGAAGTCCACCTTCCTGCGGCTGGTCCTCCGCGAGGAGCGGTGCAGCCACGGCCAGGTGCACGTCCTGGGCAAGGACCTCGCGCGCCTGTCCAACTGGAAGGTGCCGCAGATGCGCCGCCAGCTGGGCACGGTCTTCCAGGACTTCCGGCTGCTCCCCAACAAGACGGTCGCCGAGAACGTCGCCTTCGCGCAGGAGGTGATCGGCAAGTCCCGCGGCGAGATCCGCAAGTCCGTGCCGCAGGTGCTCGACCTCGTCGGGCTCGGCGGCAAGGAGGAGCGGATGCCCGGTGAGCTGTCCGGCGGTGAGCAGCAGCGCGTGGCCATCGCCCGGGCCTTCGTGAACCGTCCCAAACTGCTGATCGCCGACGAGCCCACCGGCAACCTCGACCCGCAGACCTCCGTCGGCATCATGAAGCTGCTCGACCGGATCAACCGGACGGGCACCACCGTGGTGATGGCGACGCACGACCAGAACATCGTGGACCAGATGCGCAAGCGCGTCATCGAGCTGGAGAAGGGCCGCCTCGTCCGCGACCAGGCCCGCGGCGTCTACGGCTACCAGCACTGACCGCGACCGTCCACGGAAAGGCTTGAACAACCCGCCATGCGCGCCCAGTTCGTACTGTCCGAGATCGGTGTCGGTCTCCGCCGCAACCTGACGATGACCTTCGCCGTCATCGTCTCCGTCGCCCTGTCGCTCGCCCTGTTCGGCGGGTCGCTCCTGATGAGCGACCAGGTCGGAGCCATGAAGGGCTACTGGTACGACAAGGTCAACGTCTCGATCTTCCTCTGCAACAAGAGCGACGCCGCCTCGGACCCCAACTGCGCCAAGGGCGCGGTGACCGAGGACCAGAAGAAGCAGATCAAGTCCGACCTCGGCAAGATGTCGGTCGTCGACTCGGTGACCTACGAGTCGCAGGACGACGCCTACAAGCACTACAAGGAGCAGTTCGGCGACTCCCCGCTGGCCAGCTCCCTCACGCCGGACCAGATGCAGGAGTCGTACCGCATCAAGCTGAAGAACCCGGAGAAGTACCAGGTCATCGCGACCGCCTTCAACGGGCGGGAGGGCGTGCAGTCCGTGCAGGACCAGAAGGGCATCCTGGACAACCTCTTCGGCCTGCTGAACCTGATGAACCGGGCGGCGCTCGGGGTGATGGCGCTCATGCTGGTCGTCGCCCTGCTGCTGATCGTCAACACCGTGCGCGTCTCGGCGTTCAGCCGACGGCGTGAGACCGGGATCATGCGGCTCGTGGGCGCCTCCGGCTTCTACATCCAGGCGCCGTTCATCATGGAGGCCGCCGTCGCGGGCCTCATCGGCGGCAGCCTGGCGTGCGTGTTCCTGGTCGTCGGCCGGTACTTCACCATCGACCACGGCATGGCCCTGTCCTCGAAGCTCAACCTCATCAACTTCGTCGGCTGGGACGCCGTGCTGACGAAGCTCCCGCTGATCCTCGCCACGAGCCTGCTGATGCCCGCGCTGGCGGCGTTCTTCGCGTTGCGCAAGTACCTGAAGGTGTGACGCATGCCAAGGGGGCCGTACGGTCAAGGGACCGTGCGGCCCCTTGGCGTTCCCCTAGACTCACCGCCATGTCAGGCCGCGACCCGCTCTGTTCGCCCCGCCGCTTCGGCCGTGGGGCCGCCCTGACCTTCGTGTTCGCCGGTGTTCTGGTGGCGGGCGCGGCGACCGGCTCGCTGCCCGGGGACGGCGGTCCGGCCGCCGCCGACGCGGCCCGCTCCGCCGGCCCCACCCGTCCCGTCAGCCCTCCCGAGGCCGTGACCAGGGCCGCCGAGGAGGCGATGGCCGACGGGAAGTCGCCCCTGGAGGCCGCCGAGCGCGCCGTCAGCCGCAGCGGGGACCGCTGGGCGGCGGTGTACTCCGAGGAGGAGTACGAGGAGTTCGCGGATTCCCTCGACGGCCAGTACACCGGTGTCGGCCTGGAGGCGCGGCGCGAGCGGGACGGCCGGATCGAGGTCACGAAGGTGCAGGCCGGGTCGCCGGCGGCCGCCGCCGGGATCCGGGCGGGCGACCGGCTGCGGGCCGTCGACGGCCGGACCGTCGACGGACGTCCGGTCACCGAGGTCGTCTCCCTGCTGCGCGGTGACGCGACGGACGCGCCCGCCGGCACCACCGTCCGTCTCGGAGTGGAGCGCGGCACGCGCGCGTGGACCCAGACGCTGCGCCGGGCCCGCCTGTCCACCGACTCGGTCACCGTGCGCACCCTCGCCGGGGGCGTCACCGTCATCAGGGTCACCGCGTTCACCAAGGGGTCCGGCGACGCCGTCCGCACCGCCGTCGACGCGGCCCCGGCCGGCACCGGCATCGTCCTGGACCTGCGCGGCAACTCCGGCGGACTGGTCACCGAGGCCGTCTCCACCGCCTCGGCCTTCCTCGACGGCGGCCTCGTCGCCACCTACGACGTCGACGGCGAGCAGCGCGCCCTGCACGCCGACTCCGGCGGCGACACCACGCGCCCCCTGGTGACGCTCGTCGACGGCGGCACCATGAGCGCCGCCGAACTGCTCACCGGTGCCCTGCGGGACCGCGGCCGGGCGGTCGTCGTCGGCTCGCGCACCTTCGGCAAGGGCTCGGTCCAGATGCCGAGCCGGCTGCCCGACGGCTCGGTCGCCGAACTGACCGTCGGCCACTACCGCACCCCGTCCGGCCGGACCGTCGACGGCACCGGCGTCACCCCGGACCTGGACGCGGACGACGGGGCGCTGGAGCGGGCGGAGACCGTGCTGAGCGGGCTGGGGGACGCCTCGTGAGCGCCCCTCCGCGCTCCTGGTAATCGGCTTTCCCCCACGGCCCCCTCGGGTGCGAAAATGGCCGCACTATGAACAAGGCAATGTACGTACCCAAGGAGTCCCAGCCGAAGCAGGTCAAGCCGGCCGCGGACAAGACCAAGGGCCAGCGCAAGATCGTCGCCCAGAACAAGAAGGCCCGGCACGACTACGCGATCATCGACGTGTACGAGGCCGGCCTGGTGCTCACCGGCACCGAGGTGAAGTCGCTGCGCCAGGGCCGCGCCTCGCTGGCCGACGGCTTCGTGCAGATCGACGGCGACGAGGCCTGGCTGCACAACGCGCACATCCCGGAGTACAGCCAGGGCAGCTGGACCAACCACTCCGCGCGCCGCAAGCGCAAGCTGCTGCTGCACCGCGAGGAGATCGACAAGCTGGCCTCGAAGGCGGAGGAGACGGGGCACACGATCGTGCCGCTCGCCCTGTACTTCAAGGACGGCCGCGCGAAGGCCGAGATCGCGCTGGCACGGGGCAAGAAGGAGTACGACAAGCGGCAGACCCTGCGGGAGAAGCAGGACCGCCGGGAGTCGGACCGCGCCATCGCGGCGGCCAAGCGGAAGCAGCGGGGCCAGTAGACGGGCCGGCAGCGGTCCCCGACGGCCCGGTGGCGGCCAGGCAGCGGACCGGTGGCGCCCCCGCGGCGACCCGGTGCGTCCGGTCGCGGGTTCGGTGACCGGCCGGCCGGCGGGAATAGGCTGGCATCGCGGTGCGTTGGTCACGTACGATGGCGACAGTCCCCCACGGCGGGGACGCACCGCCCCCTCGGGGGCATTGAAAAATCAACATGGGGATGATCGGTTTCGACAGCGGCTGTTGAACCAGGGGAAGCGTGTCGAGGAAGCGGCAATGATCTCGTTAACCATATGTCGCAAAAAATAATCGCCAATTCTAAGCGCGATTCCCAGTCCTTCGCCCTCGCTGCCTGATAAGCAGTGAGTGAAGGACCCTTAATGGGTGTCAGCCCGGGAGTGTTCCCGGCCCGGATCCTGGCATAATCTAGGGGACTAAACCATCGAGCCCGGTCACGGGGCTCGATGGGAAACCAAACAGTGACTGGGCCCGTCGGCGACTTGTTCGCGTGATCGCCGGGGCCGAGAAAATCGCAGCGAACTGCACACGGAGAAGCCCTGATTTTGCACCGTTGGACGCGGGTTCGATTCCCGCCATCTCCACCACCCCATGTGAACGGAGAACCCCGCCCCCCTCGGGAGGCGGGGTTTTCTGCTGTCCGTCCTTTCCTTCCCGTCAACCGGACGCCGGCTCCAGCGTGAGGGACCCGGTCCCGGCCGCCGCCCGCGCCACCCGCTCCCCGGCCGCCAGCGCCCACGGCGCCGAAGGATCACCGCAGGAGGCCCGCAGGGTGTCGCCCTCCCGCACGACGGTGAAGGTCACGTCCCCGACCCGCACCGTCACCCGCGCGCCGCGTTCGAGCCCGTACGCCCGCAGGGTCACCCCGTCCGCGTGGGCGTAGTCCGGCCGGTCGTCCACCGCCCCCACCGGGATCACCGCCCCCGGCCTGACCAGCAGCGGCACGCTCGAGAACCCGTGGCGTTCGCGCACCCAGCGCGGCCCGGTGACCGTCCGGCCGCTCAGGAAGTGCGTCCAGGTGCCCTCCGGCACGTAGTACGTCACGTCTCCCTCGTCGCTGAACACCGGCGCCACCAGCAGGTCCGGGCCGAGCATGTACTGCCGCTCCAGGTGCGCGCACCCGGGATCGTCCGGGAACTCCAGCGCCATCGCCCGCATCACCGGCAGGCCCTCGGCATGCGCGGTGCGGGCCGCCTCGTACAGGTAGGGCATCAGGGTCAGCTTCAGCCGGGTGAACAGCCGCAGCACGTCCACCGACTCCTCGTCGAACAGCCACGGCACGCGGTACGTGGAGGACCCGTGCAGCCGGCTGTGCGAGGACAGCAGCCCGAAGGCCAGCCACCGCTTGAACAGCGCGGGCGTCGGTGTGCCCTCGAAGCCGCCGATGTCGTGGCTCCAGTACCCGAACCCGGACAGGCCCAGCGACAGGCCGCCGCGCAGCGACTCGGCCATCGACTCGTACGTCGCCTCGCAGTCGCCGCCCCAGTGCACGGGGAACTGCTGGCCGCCGGCCGTCGCCGAGCGGGCGAAGAGCACCGCCTCCCCCTCGCCCCGGTGCTTGCGGAGCACCTCGAAGACGGTGCGGTTGTACAGGTGGGTGTAGTAGTTGTGCATCCGTTCCGGATCGGAGCCGTCCGCCCAGGCCACGTCGACCGGGACGCGTTCGCCGAAGTCGGTCTTGAAGCAGTCGACGCCCTGCGCGAGCAGGGCCTCCAGCTTCGCCGCGTACCAGTCGCGGGCGGCCGGGCTGGTGAAGTCGACCAGGGCCATGCCCGGCTGCCACAGGTCCCACTGCCACACGCTGCCGTCGGGCCGCCTGAGCAGGTGCCCGAGCTCCTTGCCCTCGGCGAACAGCGGGGAGCGCTGGGCGATGTAGGGGTTGATCCACACACAGACGTGCAGCCCCTTCTCCTTCAGCCGTGCCAGCATCCCCTCCGGGTCGGGGAACACCCGGGGGTCCCACCGGAAGTCGCACCACTGGAACTCGCGCATCCAGAAGCAGTCGAAGTGGAAGACGGACAGCGGGAGTCCGCGCTCCCGCATGCCGTCGATGAACGACGTCACCGTCTCCTCGTCGTAGGAGGTGGTGAACGACGTCGACAGCCACAGCCCGAAGGACCAGGCGGGCGGGAGGGCCGGCCGCCCGGTGAGGGCGGTGTACTTGCGCAGGATCTCCTTCGGGGTCGGCCCGTGGACGACGTAGTACGTCAACTGCTGGGTCTCGGCGCTGAACTGGACCCTGGACACCGTCTCCGAGCCGACCTCGAAGGACACCTTGCCCGGATGGTCGACGAAGACGCCGTAGCCGGCGTCGGTGAGGTAGAAGGGCACGTTCTTGTAGGCCTGCTCGGTCGCCGTGCCGCCGTCGGCGTTCCAGATGTCGACGACCTGCCCGTTCTTCACCAGCGGCCCGAACCGCTCGCCGAGCCCGTACACGTGGGTGCCCACGCCGAGGCCCAGCTGCTCGCGCAGGTAGTGGGCGCCGGTCCCGTCCCGGATGATGCCCATGCCCTTGGGGCCGCTGGAGGTCAGGACCCGGCCGTGGGCCAGGAAGTCGACGCGCCACGGTCCGGTGCGCGCCACCCTGACCGACAGGGCGCCCGAGGTGAGGGTGGCGTACTCGTCGTCGTACTCGGCGCGGGCGGCGGTCTCCTGCCCGGTGAGCTCGAACACCGGCCCGGCCGGCCGGCCGCCCTCGAAGTGGGTGAGGGTCACCCCGATGACGTCCGGCATCGGGGTGTGGGCGGTGATCGTCACGACCGGCCCCTTCAGCAGGTCGCCGCGGTGGCGGACGGGCCGGGTCGGCGCGTGGATCTCCAGCGTGCCGCCCCCGGCGGTGGTGCCCCCGGTCGCGTCGACGTCGAGGACCTCCACCGGGTGCGCCGCGGTGACGCCCTCGCGCAGCAGCCAGTAGCCGTCGGTGAACTTCACGCGTGCACCCCTTACTTGACCGCGCCCACGGCGATGCCGCGGGTGAGCGTCCGCTGGAAGACGAGGAAGAAGACGATCGCGGGCAGCACGCCCAGCAGGGCGGCCGCGTTGGTCATCGTGGCGTCCATGAGGCGCTGGCCCTGCAGGACGCCGAGCGCCACCGACACGGTCTGGTTGTCGTTGGAGATCAGCATGACCAGCGGGAGCAGGAACTCGTTCCAGGTCCAGATGAAGAAAAACACCATCAGGACCCCGAGCGTGGGGCGGCTGACCGGGACCACGATCCGCCACAGCACCTGCCACTTGTTCGCGCCGTCCATGCGGGCGGCCTCGATGATCTCGCGGGGGAACTGCCCGAGCACCGAGGACAGGAGGTAGGTGCCGAAGGCCGCCTGGACCACCGTGAACACGATGATCACGCTGAGCCGGGTGTCGTAGAGGCCCACCTGCTTGCTCAGGTAGTAGACCGGGTAGACCAGCGCCTCCTGCGGCAGCATGTTGGCCAGCACGAAGAAGGCGAGCACCCAGGTGCGGCCCCTGATCCGGCCGATGCCGATCGCGTACGCGTTGAGCACCGACAGGGCCGCGGCGAGCACGGCCACCGAGCCGCTGATCAGCACCGAGTTGAACAGCTTCTGTCCGTAGTCGACCCGCTGCCAGAAGTCCCTCAGGCCGTCCAGGTAGAGGCCGTCGGGCAGGCTGAGCGGGCCGTGCGCGGAGTACTCGGCCGGTGACTTGACCGCGTTCACGGCCACGATCACGAACGGCACCACCATGAACAGGGCGGCCAGGCACAGGGCCGCCAGCACCGGGTAGCGGCGCAGGGCTGCGGTCATGCGCGGATCCCCTCCTCGGCGTCCTCGGCACGGGTCTGGAGTCTCAGGCCGATCAGGGAGACGGCCAGGATGATCACCGTCAGGACGGTGGAGATCGCGGCGCCGTAGCCGACCTGCGTCTTCTCGAAGAAGGTGGCGAAGGAGAAGTACGACGGCACGTTCGTCGCGCCGCCCGGCCCGCCCTTGGTCAGCACGTACACCGCGCCGAACACCTTCAGGGCGGCGATCGTGCACCAGGTCAGCACGACGTAGGTCTCCGGGCGGATCTGCGGCAGCGTGATGTGCCGGAAGCGGCGCCACCAGCCGGCGCCGTCCAGCTCGGCCGCCTCGTACAGCTGCGGGTCGACGCGCTGCAGGCCCGCCATGAAGACGACCAGCGGGAAGCCGATCTGCACCCACACCATCACGCCCATCACGCCGTACAGCGCGATGTCGGGGTCGCCGAGCCAGTCCTGCTGCCAGGAGCCCAGCCCGACCGCCCTCAGCAGGGCGTTGAGGGAGCCGCCGTCGGGGGCGAGGATCCAGCTCCAGACGATGCCGGCCACCGCGATCGGCAGCACCTGCGGGAGGTAGAAGCAGGCGCGCAGCACCGCGGCCCACCTCGGTCCGAAGTGCTTGCCGACGAAGTCGAACAGGGCGGCGGCCAGCACGAGACCGATCACCGTCGGTACGGCCGCCATGGCGACGACCATGAACAGGCTGTGCCGGAAGGACGCCCAGAACTCCGCGTCGTCCAGCAGCTCGCGGTAGTTGGCGAGGCCGGACCACTCGGGGCTGCCGACGCCCTGCCAGTCGGTGAAGCTCACGCCCGTGTTCATCAGGAACGGCACGACGATCACGGTGAGGAAGGCGAGGATCCCGGGGAGCAGGAACAGCGTGTACGTATCGCGGGGGCGGCGCGGGCCGGCCGGCAGGTGCCTGCCGACGGCCCGCGCGCCCCGTTCGACGGTGGCCGTCATCGCTTCGGCGCACCCTTGTCGTAGGCCTGCTGCAGGGCGCTGAGGTAGTCGTCCGGCTTCCGGGCGCCCGTCATCAGCTTCTGCGTCTCGGAGACCAGGACGTCGTAGAAGCCGTTCACCGGCCAGTCCGGGTAGAAGGCCAGGCCGTCCCGTCCGCTCAGCGTGTTGAAGTCGGAGATGAGCTTCTTGGCCTTCGGGTCCGTGACGGCGCTCGCGTCGGCCGCGACCGGGACGCCGCCCTTGTTGCCGAGCAGGTTCTGGATCTTCTTCGACAGGGTGATATCGATGAAGTCGTAGGCGAGGTCCTTGTTCTTCGCGTTCTTCGGGACCACCCAGAGGTTGCCGCCGGAGCCGAGGGTCAGGTCGGAGCCGGGCCACAGGGTGGTGTCCCAGTCGAACGTCGCCTCGGCCTGGAAGCGGCCGTACCACCAGCTGCCGGAGAACAGGATCGGTGCCTTGCCCTGGATGAAGGAGACGCCCGCGTCCTCGGCCTTGGCGCTGGTCGACTTCTCGCCGATGTAGCCCTTCTCCACCCAGTCCGCGAAGGTGTTCGCCGCGTACGTCCAGGCCGCGTCGTGGAAGTCGGCCTTCCCCTTGTACAGCTCGTACGTGTCGACCCAGGAGCGGTCGGCCCGGGAGAGGGCGAGCTGGTAGAGGTACTGCTGGGCGGGGTACTCGGCGCCGCCGTTGGCCAGCGGGGTGACGCCCTTCCCGGCGAAGGCGTCCATGGCCGCCGTGAGCTGGTCGAACGTCTTCGGCTCGGCGATTCTGTACTTCGCGAAGAGGTCCTTGTTGTAGTAGACCATCGTGTACTCGGCGTAGTTCGGCACGCCGTACCACTTGCCGGAGCCCATGACCCCGTCGGTGTCGTACCTGCTGGTCGTGCTCACGCCGGCGCTGAGCTTCTTGTCCCAGCCGCGCTTGGCCGTCTCGGTCGTCAGGTCGGTCAGCAGGCCCTGTCTCGACAGCAGGCCCGCGGTCGCGTTGCCCTTGTTGTACTCCATGAGGTCCGGCGCGTCCGAGGAGTTGAGGACCATGGACGCCGTCTTCTGGATCTGCTCGAAGCCCTTCTCCTCGACCTTCACCGTCACGCCCGGGTGCGTGGCCTCGAACTCCTCGACCGCCTCCTTCCAGGCCTGGCCCATCGCGCTGTCGGGGCCCTCGTAGTGCCAGAGCCGGAGCGTGCTGCCGTCGGACGCACCGCTGTCCGAGTCGCCGCAGGAGGACAGGAGGAGTGATCCGGAAAGGATCACCGCCGCGGCCGCCGCGCGCCTTCGTGTCGTCAACATCGAGTGCCTCCAGGGGACTCGGACGGTTCTGGGTGATGCCGCGCGGCGCTCGTGGGACCGATGCGACGCGTGGTGTCGAAGCGCTTCGACGTGGAAGGTATGCGGGAGCCGCCGGAGCGTCAATGGGTGCGGTCGGAGTTGGTGCAAGCGTTTCGACGACGTGAGCCGGCACCGCGGGTCAGGGTGTGGATCAGCAGGGCGGTGCAGGCCGCCGCGGCCGGCACCGCGAAGGCGCCCGCGGCCGAGCCGTGCTCCACCGCCGAGCCGCCGGCCACCGAACCGCACGCCAGGCCGGCGAGCAGGGCGGTGACGACCAGGCTCATGCCCTCGTTGAGGCGGTCGGGCGGGGTGCGGTCCTGGACCAGGGCCATCGCGGTCACCATCGTCGGCGCGGTCGCCATGCCCGCCACCAGCAGGGCCGCCGCCAGCACGGGAAGTGTTCCGGCGGTGCGGGCGGCGAGCAGCGGCAGGGACATCAGCGCCGCCATCGCCAGCAGGCACCACGGCAGCCGGCGGTCCGCCGGGCCGTGCGGTCCGCGCGCCCCGTACACCAGCCCCGCGGCGCACGACCCCGCCGCCTGGAGCGCCAGCACCACCCCGGCCGCCGAGCGGTGGCCCTCCGCGTCCGCGTAGGCGATCGTGACGACCTCCGTCGAGCCGAACACCGCGCCGGTGGCGACGAAGCACGCGAGCAGCGGCGGTATGCCGGGGGTGCGCAGCGGCGACGCGGAGGCCGTGCGGGCGACGGGCGGCGGCTCGGTCGCGCGCTGGGCGGCGAACACCAGCACCCCGCTCACCAGCAGCAGCACGCCGGCCAGCGTGCCCGCCTCCGGGAAGAACGTGCCGCACAGGAAGGCCGCGAGCACCGGGCCCAGCATGAAGCACAGTTCGTCGGCGGCCTGTTCGAAGGAGTTCGCCGCGTGCAGGCCGGCCGGGTCGCCCCGGAGCAGATGGTTCCAGCGGGCCCGCGACATGCCGCCGGTGTTGGGCGTGGTCGCGGTGGCGGCGTACGCGGCGAACAGCGTCCAGTCGGGGGCGTCCCCGCGCACGCACAGCACCAGCGCGAGGCTGCCGAGCGCCGCGAACAGCGTGGCCGGCACGGCGATCCGGGCCTGCCCGTACCGGTCGACGAGCCGCGCCGTCCAGGGCGCGACCAGCGCGGTCGCGGCCAGTCCGGCGGCGGTGACGGCACCGGCGAGGGCGTACGAGCCGCGGGTGCCGGCGATCATCACGACCGCGCTCACGCTGAACATGCCCATGGGCAGGCGGGCCATGAGGTTCCCGGCGGTGAAGGCGCGGGCGCCGGGGACGGCGAAGAGACGGCGGTAGGGGTGGGGAGGCGGCATGCGCCCACCGTCACCCGCGGCCGGTCCCGGGGTCCAACACCTGTTCGGAGCCGATTCACGCACCCGCGTTGTAAATTCGGCGGATGTCCGCTCACGTCGACCCCCGCCTGCTGCGCGCCTTCCTGGCCGTCGCCGGGGAACTCCACTTCACGCGCGCCGCGGCCCGCCTCCACGTCGCCCAGCAGGCACTCAGCCGGGACGTACGGCGGCTGGAGCGCGAGCTGGGCGCCGAACTCTTCCTGCGGACCACCCGTCAGGTGATGCTCACCGCCGAGGGCGAGCGGCTGGTGCCCCACGCGCGCGCGGTCCTGCGCGCGCTGGACGACCTGCTCGCCGCGTTCGGCCCGGCCCGGCCGTTGCTGGTCGACCTGAACTCCCCGGGGCTGTCCACCGGCCGCCGGGTGCTGCACCGGGCCCGTGAACTGGCCCCCGAGCACGAGCTGATGGCCCGCTTCGAGAGCGGTCTGACCGGGGCGGCCGTGGAGATCGCCGCGGGCCGGCTGGACGTGTCGTTCGGCCGGTACGCGGGCCTGGACCCGGTGCTGCGCGCCCAGTTGGACCATCAACTCGTGCGCTGGGAACCGATGGCGGTCCTGCTGCCCGAGGGGCACCCGTGGGCGTCGGCGCCCCGGGTGCCGCTGTCCGCGCTGGCGGGGGAGCGGGTCTACGCGGGCGCGGGGAACCCGCGGACCCCGGAGTGGACCGACCTCGCCCGACTCCTGTTCGAGGGGCGCGGCATCGAGATCGCGCCACCCGTCCCGCTCGCCGTGGGGGAGGAGGAATTCCGCCGGATCATGGCCAAGGAGCCGTCGCCGATCCTCGCGGTAGTAGGTTTTCCGGCCATGCCCGGAGCGGTGCTGCGGCCGCTCGTCGACCCGGTCCCGCTGTCCCCCGTGTCACTGGTGTGGCGAAAGGGGCTGGTCCATCCGGCGCTCGGGGCACTGCGCCGCGCGGCGGTCGAACTCGGGTTCGCGGAGGGGTGGTTGGAGCCTCCGGCCGGGGGGTGGATTCCAGACATGGACATGAACATGGCGTGTACCCATAAAAGAGACATCGCACACATCGACCCCGCGCCTGCGCTAGATTCGTCGCCCTGAGCACGCGGGGGTCACAGGGATGCGCTGACCGGGTGGGGGCCCGGGTTCGTCGGCATGTGCTCGTCGTCTCAGGCGCATTCAGGAACTGGCCCGTGGTGTCCCGTGGGGGGAAACGCACACGTGAAGAATTGGCGGGAAGATGCCCAACCGGACCGGCCGGACCGGCCGGAAGCGGCGTCGCCGACCGGAGACGTACCGGCCGCGAAGGGAGGCGTCCGGGAGTTTCCCGGCGGTGCGCGACAGCCCGTGAGGGGCGGACCGGGGCGCGGCGCCCGGGACGTCCTCCCGGACGCCGGCCCCGGGGCGGGTGGCCCGGCACCGGCCGGACATCTGGGCAAAACAGGGCGTATCGGTGAGCCGTCCACCTCGAACGGCCTTTCCGAAAACGAACGGTCGAACGGCGGGCTCCGGGACCCCTGGCAGGAGACCGCGGAAGTGTCCGTCCTCCTGCCCGGCAGGGACGCGGAGGGCTGTGACCCCGACGGTCCCGGCGGTCCCGGCGATCCCGACGAGATGACCGTCCGGCTCGACTCCCCGCACCCGGGGGCGGGCCCGCGCGGCAACCGCACGGACGCCTCCGACGTGCCCGTGTTCGTCGACGAGACGGGCCGTCGCGGCCGCACCTTCCGCCGCCTCGGCATCGCCGTCGCCGTCGGCTGCGCCGCCTACGCCGTCGTCATCGTCGCCACGCTCCTGTCCGGGAACGCCGGCGCGCCCTGGCTGCCGGTGCCGGGCCGGCACGACGACGAGCCGGCCGCCCGGGTCGAGACCTCCGGCGAGCCCAGCTCCTCGTCCACCCCGACGCCGCCCGGCTTCGCCGCGCCCGGCCGCCCCGGCCCCACCACCTCCGTACCGGCCGTGCTCCCGCCGGATACGGGCACGGCACCCGGCGCCTCGGGCAGCGCCGTCGCACCGCCGAGCGGGTCCGCCGCCGCGCCGCGGCCCCTGCCCGGCGGCTCCGGCCGGCCCAGCCCGGTCCTCACCAGCGCGCCCCCGGTCCCGGTGCCCAGCAGCCCCGCCGCGCCGCCGCCCGAGCCGTCCCCGTCCGCCACCGCCGAACCCACCCCGCCGCCCTCGCCCTCCCCGGCGGGAGACGCGGGGGGCGCGGGGAGCCCAGGGGGCGCGGTGGCGGGAGGCGCGGTGGATCCGGTGGCCGTCGGGGCGGAGACGGGGGGCGGTTCGGGGTCGGGCTCGGGGACCGGCTCGGGCTCCGGGTCCGGTTCCGGCTTGGGGGCCGGGTCCGGTTCGGGGTCCGGTTCGGGGTCCGGCTCCGGTCCCGGTGAGGGGACCGGTACGGCCGCGGCCACGGGGGGCGATCCGGGAACCGGCTCCGCACCCGAGCCGGGGCCGTCCCTGTCGCCGTCCTCCGGTGCCGAGGGCGTTTCCGTTCGGGTGACGGTGTCCGGCATCGTCCTCTGAGACCTGATCCGCCTCGCCCCGCCTTCTTTCACTTCCTCCCGGTTCGTTCCGTTCCGTTCGGTTCCGTCTCGCCGACCTCGCCGACCTCGCCGGTCGTCCCGCGCGTCCGCACGTTCGCGTATCCGTGGCGCGGCCGGCCGGTCCGGCCGCGCCGGCCTCCACCGGCCCGCGGCCCCGTCCCGTACGGCTGCCGCGGCGCCGTGCCGACGCGCCCACGGCGCCGGTCCACCCGTGCGGTCGTCCGGCCCGCCAGTGCGGCCCCTTCTTCCTCCGGGCTCGGTGGCACCTCCCGACTCATCGGCCCATCGGCCCCTCGGCCGTCAGCCATCGGCACCGCCGTGCCCGGCACCGCGGTCGCACCCGGCGCCGCCGTCTCCGCACTCGTCCCGCACTCGTCCAGCACCCGACCCGTACCCGTCCCCTTCCGGCGTCCGGCCGGCCCGTCCTCGTCCCCGAAAGAACGTCTCTCATGGCTCCACGCGACAACCGGCCCACGACCAGAAGGTCCGCCGGACACCCCGCCCACCCCCCGCACGACCCCGCCCCGACCCCGACGCCTGCCCCGTCCGCGCCCGGACACGACGGCGAGCGGCACGGCGCACCGCGGCCGCCCGCGGCCCGACGCCGTGCCGGCCGGGGCCGGTCCCGCGCCCGCCGGACACCGGCCGGGGCCGGAGCCCCGGCGGGCGCCGCCCGCAGGCGTCTGCGGCCACCCCTGCGCCTGCGCCGTCTGCTGCCCCTCGTGGTGCTGGCCGCCGTGATGGCGATGCTGATGCTGCGCGGCTACGTGCACAGCGAGGTCCTCGCCGACCACCGCGTGCGCCCGGACGCCGCCGCCGACCGGGTGCCGCAGGCGATCCTCGACGGCGGCCCCGTCGTCGACACCCGCGGCGGCCGGGCCACCAGCATCGACGTCCCGGACCACCGGATCGTCCTCACCTTCGACGACGGCCCCGACCCCCGCTGGACGCCGCAGGTCCTCGACGTCCTGAAGAAGCACCGCGCGCACGCCGTCTTCTTCATCACCGGCACGATGGCCAGCCGCTACCCGGACCTCGTGCGGCGCATGGTCGACGAGGGCCACGAGATCGGCCTGCACACCTTCAACCACCCCGACCTCTCCTACCAGTCGAAGAAGCGCATCGACTGGGAGCTGACCCAGAACCAGCTCGCCCTCGCCGGAGCCGCCGGCATCCGCACCTCCCTGTTCCGCCCGCCCTACTCCTCCACCGCCTCCGCCCTGAACAACGACACCTGGCCGGTGACCCGGTACGTCGGCAGCCGCGGTTACCTCACCGTCCTCACCGGCGACGACAGCGAGGACTGGCGCAGGCCGGGCGTCGCGCGGATCATCCGCAACGCCACGCCCGCCGACGGCAAGGGCGCGATCGTCCTGATGCACGACTCCGGCGGCGACCGCGGCCAGACGGTCCGGGCCCTCGACCTCTACCTCCCCCGACTCGAGGGGCAGGGCTACGTGTTCGAGAACCTCACCGACGCCCTCGGGGCGCCCAGCGCGCACACCGGGGTCACCGGCCTCGACCTGTGGAAGGGCCGCGCCTGGACCGCCCTGGTCACCGCCGCCGACGACCTCACCGGCGTGCTCGTCGTCGGCCTCGCCGTCATCGGCTTCCTCGTCTTCGCCCGCTTCGGCCTGATGCTGCTGCTGTCCGCCGTCCACACCCGTCGCACCCGCCGCGCCGGCTTCGTGCGGGGACCCGACACGCCGGTCACCGAACCGGTGTCGGTGCTGGTCCCGGCGTACAACGAGGCCAAGTGCATCGAGAACACGGTCCGTTCCCTGGTCGTGAGCGACCATCCCGTCGAGGTGCTCGTCGTCGACGACGGCTCCTCCGACGACACCGCCCGCATCGTGGAGGACCTGGGCCTGCCCGGCGTACGCGTCGTCCGCCAGCTCAACGCGGGCAAGCCCGCCGCCCTCAACCGGGGCATCGCGAACGCCCGCCACGACCTCGTCGTCATGATGGACGGCGACACCGTCTTCGAGCCCTCCACCGTCCGCGAGCTGGTGCAGCCCTTCGCCGACCCGCGCGTCGGCGCCGTCGCCGGCAACGCCAAGGTCGGCAACAAGGACACCCTCATCGGCGCCTGGCAGCACATCGAGTACGTGATGGGCTTCAACCTCGACCGCCGCATGTACGACGTCCTGGGCTGCATGCCGACCATCCCGGGCGCGGTCGGCGCGTTCCGCCGCACCGCCCTCGCCCGGGTCGGCGGCATGAGCGACGACACCCTCGCCGAGGACACCGACATCACCATGGCGCTGCACCGCGACGGCTGGAAGGTCGTCTACGCCGAGAAGGCCCGCGCCTGGACCGAGGCCCCCGAGTCGGTCCAGCAGCTGTGGTCCCAGCGCTACCGCTGGTGCTACGGCACCATGCAGGCCATCTGGAAGCACCGCCGCGCCCTGCTGGAACGGGGCCCCTCGGGCCGCTTCGGCCGGGTCGGGCTGCCCCTGGTCTCCCTGTTCATGGTCGTCGCCCCGCTGCTGGCGCCCCTGATCGACCTGTTCCTGGTCTACGGACTGCTGTTCGGCCCGACGGGGAGGACGATCGCGGCCTGGTGCGGCGTCCTGGCCGTCCAGGCGGCCTGCGCGGCGTACGCCTTCGTCCTGGACCGGGAGCGCCTGACCCCGCTGATCTCCCTGCCCCTGCAACAGCTCCTCTACCGCCAGCTGATGTACGTCGTCCTGCTCCAGTCCTGGATCACCGCCCTCACCGGCGGCCGGCTGCGCTGGCAGAAACTGCGCCGGATGGGCCAGGTGGCGGTCCCACCCGCCGAGGAGACGCGGCCCGCCGCGGAACAGGGGGCGACCCGATGAGCACCCGGTCCTCCGACCCGACGGGCACCCGGTCCTCCGACCCGACGGGCACCTGGTCCTCCGACCCGACGGGCACCCGGCCTTCCGACCCGACGGGCATCCGGTCCTCCGACCTCACGGGCACCCACCCCGTCGGCCTCCCCGTGCAGGTGCCGACCGGGGCGGGCCCCGAGGCCCGGGCGGCGGGGGAAGAACGGGGGGAAGAGCGGGAGGCACCGCGCGAACCGGCCTCCCGCGACCGCTACTTCGACCTCCTGCGCGCCGTCGCCCTGTTCCGCGTCGTCCTCTACCACCTCATGGGCTGGGCCTGGCTGCCCGTCGTCTTCCCCTCCATGGGCGTGATGTTCGCGCTGGCCGGCAACCTCATGGCCCGCTCCCTGCGCCGCCGTCCCGCGACCGACGTCGTCCGCGGCCGGCTCCGCCGCCTCCTGCCGCCCCTGTGGCTGCTCGGCGCGGTGGGCGTCACCGGCATGCTGCTGGGCGGCTGGGGTCCGGACGCGGAGGGCCACCCCGGCTGGTGGTGGCTCCACCTCGCCTTCTGGGTCCTCCCGCTGAGCGACCCGCCCTACGCCGAGGGCCTGCCCGGCGTCCCCGGGCTGATCGGCGACGACTGGGCGGTCGCCGTCGGCGTACCCCTGTGGTACCTGCGCGCCTACCTCTGGTTCGTGCTGCTGTCCCCGCTGCTGCTGCGCGCCCTGCGGGCCGCGCCCTGGCCGACGGTCCTCGCGCCGGTCGCGCTGTCGGCCGCCCTGGAGTCCGGCCCGGCGGCCGTCCCCGGCTGGCGGCTGGAGTCGACGCTCAGCGACATCGGCGCGTTCGGCGCGTGCTGGCTGCTCGGCATGGCCCACCAGGAGGGCGTCCTGCGCCGGCTGCCGCGGTACGTCGTCCCCTCCCTCGCGCCGGTGGTGGCGTGCGCCGGCCTCTGGTACGCCCTGACCCAGGACCTCAGGACGGGGCACGACCTCGACGACATGCCCTTCGCGCAGGCCCTGTGGTCCTTCGCGGCCGTCCTCCTCCTGCTGCACCTCAGCCCCGCCTGGCGGGAGTGGCCCCGGCGCCTGCGCCGCTGGGACCGGCCGGTCACCCTGCTCAACGCGCGCGCGGTGACGGTCTACCTCTGGCACAACGTGTGCATCGTGGTCGTGGGATCCCTCTGGGACCGCCTGTGGGACGTCGGCGTCCTGGAGACGGACGCCCACTGGGTCCTGGTCAGCCCCTGGCCCCAGCTCCCGGCCGTCTGGCTGCTCACCGCGGCCTGCGTCGTCTGTTTCGGCTGGGTGGAGGACCTGGCGGCCGGCCGGCGCCCGAGGATCTGGCCCGACGGGCGCCCGGGGGCCCACCGGGCCTGACCTCTCATGACGCCTCCGCGCGAGGTGAGAGCAACGTTCCCTTCCGGTCACCCACAGCCACAGGCCGGAAACGCGCCCTCCCTACCTTCGGGACTCATCACCTCTCATCCCCGTCCATCCCCGCGAACCACCCGAGCCCCGGAGCACGTGGAGGCGTCATGACAGCCCCTGGTACAGCCCCCGCACCCCCGACCGACCCGAGCACCGCGCCGGCCTCCGCGAAGAGGGGGAGCCGCTGGATCGAGGAGTGGGACCCGGAGGACGAGGCCTTCTGGAACGCCGGGGGCGAGAAGATCGCCCGGCGCAACCTCGCCTTCTCCGTCCTCTCCGAGCACATCGGGTTCTCGATCTGGACCCTGTGGTCGGTGCTGGTCCTCTTCATGGGCCCGGAGTACGGCCTCACCCCCGCCGACAAGTTCCTGCTCACCTCGATGGTGACCCTCGTCGGCGCCGTCGTCCGCGTGCCGTACACCTTCGCCGTCGCGGTGTTCGGCGGACGGAACTGGACGGTCGTCTCCGCCGCCATGCTGCTCGTCCCCGCCACCGCGGCCTTCGCGGTCATGGAGCCGGGCACCTCGTTCGGCACCTTCCTCCTCGTGGGCCTGCTGGCCGGCGTCGGCGGCGGCAACTTCGCCTCCTCGATGACCAACATCAACGCCTTCTTCCCGCTCCGCAGGAAGGGCTGGGCGCTCGGCCTCAACGCGGGCGGCGGCAACATCGGCGTGCCGGTGATCCAGCTGATCGCCCTCGCCGTCATCGGCGCGAGCGGCGGGCCCCGCGTGCTGCTCGGGATCTACATCCCGCTGATCCTCGTCGCCGCGACCCTCGCCGCCCTGTACATGGACAACCTGGCGTCCGTGAAGAACGACACCGGCGCCGCGATCGACGCCGCGAAGGACGGCCACACCTGGATCATGTCCTTCCTCTACGTCGGGACGTTCGGGTCGTTCATCGGGTACTCCTTCGCCTTCGGGCAGGTGCTCACCAACCAGTTCGGCCGCACGCCCCTGCAGGCCGCCTACCTCACCTTCATCGGCCCGCTCCTCGGCTCCCTGATCCGCCCCGTCGGCGGCTGGCTCGCCGACCGCTACGGCGGGGCCCGCATCACCCTCTACAACTACGTCGGCATGGCCGCCGCCACCGCCGTCCTGGTCTTCGCCGGCATGCGGAAGTCACTGCCGCTGTTCGTCTGCGTCTTCGTCGTCCTGTTCGTCCTCACCGGCCTCGGCAACGGGTCGACGTACAAGATGATCCCCGGCATCTTCCAGGCGAAGGCCGTCGCGAAGGGGCTCGAGGGCGAGGCGGCGGCCGCCTACGGACGCCGGCTCTCCGGCGCCTCCATGGGGCTCATCGGAGCCGTCGGCGCACTGGGCGGCGTCGCCATCAACCTCGCCTTCCGGCAGTCCTTCCTCTCCTACGGCACCGGCACCGGCGCCTTCCTCGCCTTCCTCGCCTTCTACGGCGTGTGCTTCGTGGTCACCTGGGCCGTATACCTTCGTCGTCCGGCCGGCCGGATCACCGCCACCGGGACCGCACCCGAGGCGAAGCCGCAGCTCAGCTACGCCGAGGTGTGACGTAACACCGGCGACACGAAGCCGAACCGAGCCTGTCACGCACCCTTGGCAGGCTCGCTCGGCATGTAAGGCCATACGACTCCACTGCGGGACGAGAGTGATGTACGAGCAGCGACAGCAGCGACCGGACCACGACCCCGACGGACGGGACGCCGAGCCGCACGGCCCCCTCGCCGGCTTCACGGTGGGGGTGACCGCCGCGCGCCGCGCCGACGAGCTCGGGGCACTGCTCCGGCGGCGCGGGGCGGCGGTGCTGCACGCGCCCGCCCTGCGGATCGTGCCGCTCGCCGACGACGGCGAACTCCTCGCCGCCACCAAGGACCTCCTCGACCAGGCGCCCGACGTCGTGGTCGCCACCACCGCCATCGGCTTCCGGGGCTGGGTGGAGGCCGCCGACGGCTGGGGACTCGGCGAACAGCTCGTCGCCCGCCTCGGCGGCGTCGAACTCCTCGCCCGCGGCCCCAAGGTCAAGGGCGCGATCCGCGCCGCCGGGCTCACCGAGGAGTGGTCCCCCTCCAGCGAGTCGATGGCCGAGGTCCTCGACCGGCTGCTGGAGGAGGGCGTCGAGGGCCGCCGGATCGCCGTCCAGCTGCACGGCGAACCGCTGCCCGGCTTCGTGGAGGCGCTGCGCGCCGGGGGAGCGGAGGTCGTGGGCGTGCCCGTGTACCGGTGGATGCCGCCGGAGGACGTCTCGCCCCTCGACCGGCTGCTGGACGCCACCGTCTCGCGCGGCCTGGACGCGGTGACCTTCACCAGCGCGCCCGCCGCCGCCTCCCTGCTGTCCCGCGCCGAGGAACGCGGGCAGCTCCCCGAACTCCTCGCCGCCCTGCACCACGACGTCCTGCCGGCCTGCGTCGGCCCGGTCACCGCGCTGCCCCTGCAGGCGCGCGGGGTGGACACCGTCTCGCCCGACCGGTTCCGGCTCGGGCCCCTCGTACAACTGCTGTGCACGGAACTGCCGGGCCGGGCCCGCGCGCTGCCCGTCGCCGGCCACCGGATGGAGATCCGCGGCCACGCCGTGCTGGTCGACGACCGTCTCCGGCCCGTACCGCCCGCCGGGATGTCCCTGCTGCGGGCGCTGGCCCGGCGGCCGGGCTGGGTCGTCCCGCGCGCCGACCTGCTGCGGGCGCTGCCCGGCACGGGGAAGGACGAGCACGCCGTGGAGACGGCCATGGCCCGGCTCCGGACCGCCCTCGGGGCGCCGAAGCTGATCCAGACGGTGGTCAAGCGGGGGTACCGGCTGGCGCTGGACCCCGCGGCCGATGCGAAGTATGCGGGCGGGTGAGGGGTGAACCGGGGTTCGGGTGGCCGTCGCGGGGGCTGCGCCCCCGGGCCCCCGTCGCGGGGGCTGCCGCCCCCGGACCCCCGCTTCGGCCTGAACGGCCTCGTCCTCAAACGCCGGACGGGCTGGATCACCCGGACCGGTGCCGAGAAGGGACCGCCGGGCGGGCCGAGTCGTCCCGCCGGCGTCTCCGAGGAACCCCCGGGCTGAAAGACGCCCCCGTCCCGTCGGAGGGCTTCCGGGGAGCCGGTCCCACCCCGCACTGTGAAAGGTGACGCTTCCTCCGGCAGCCTCTCCTCGGTGGTGACAGGCACATGGCACTGGGCACGGGCACGTCCCCCTACGACCTCCGCTTCGGCGCCGGACGGATCTGCCTGGACCTGCTCGCCACCGCCCACCCCCTCGAACGGCTCGACGCCCTGCCGCCGTTGTGCGCCTGGATCGGCGGGGCCGGTCTCGTGCCGCCCGGCACGCCGCTGGCCCACGCCGGCCCCTCCTGGCCGCCCGCCTTCCGGGAACTCCGCGGCAGCGTCCGCCACCTGGTGTCCGGGTGGCTCGGCGGCGAGACGCGGCCGGCGTACGGCGCCGCCCTCGCGCACGTCAACGCCGTCGCCCGCGCCGCGCCCCCGGTCCCCCGTGCCGTACGCGGGCAGGACGGCTCCCTGGTGCGGGAGTTGGACCGGGAGCCGGAGTGTGCGGCGCTGCTCGCGGTGGTCGCCCGGGACGCGGTGTCGCTGCTGACGGATCCCGTCGCGCGGGCGGCCCTGCGGCAGTGCGCGGGGGACGACTGCCCGATCGTGTACGTCGACACGTCCCGCGGGCGGCGCAGGCGTTGGTGTTCCAGCGAGGTCTGCGGGAACCGCGAACGGGTCGCCCGGCACCGCCGGCGCGCGGCGCTCGCGCGCGCCTGACCGCCACCGGGCGACAAGTGGGCGACAAGTGGGCCGTCCGGTATGGGGGTTTGACGCCCATTCCGCCGCCGCGCTGTCGACGTGATTTCGATTACACGTCGTTTACCTTCGCGCGCCGCCGGGCAGCCCGCCGCCCCGTCGTTCGTGTGGGGGAAATGTAAAGAAAGAGGGGCGGGAATGTGCCCTCATGTTCCCCTTGTCGTGTCACTCCGCAGAAATCTGTCACTCCGGTTTGAACACCCGCCGGACCGCATCCGTACCGGTGGGAGAGCGACCGACTCGGGGGAACCCCCGGACACCGGAGGTGGGCGTGCGCAAGGATGCGGCCGTGGCCAATGAACGTGGATCGAGGGCCCGACATCGCATGTCCCAGCCCTCGGAACCTGATGAGGAGCTGATGCGCGCTCTGTATCGGGAGCATGCCGGACCCCTCCTCGCGTACGTCCTGCGACTGGTTGCCGGTGACCGGCAGCGCGCCGAGGACGTCGTGCAGGAGACACTCATCCGTGCCTGGAAGAACGCCGGTCAGCTCAACCGGGCGACCGGATCGGTACGCCCCTGGCTGGTGACGGTCGCACGTCGCATCGTCATCGACGGCCACCGCAGCCGGCAGGCCCGGCCGCAGGAGGTCGACCCGTCGCCGCTGGAGGTCATCCCCGCGGAGGACGAGATCGACAAGGCGCTGTGGCTGATGACGCTGTCGGACGCTCTCGACGACCTGACCCCGGCCCACCGAGAGGTGCTCGTCGAGACCTACTTCAAGGGGCGTACCGTCAACGAGGCGGCTGAGACGCTGGGGATACCCAGCGGCACCGTACGCTCACGGGTTTTCTATGCCCTGCGGTCGATGAAGCTGGCTCTGGAGGAGCGGGGGGTGACGGCGTGATGAGCGTGTACGGGGGATTCGGAACGGGTGGTTCGGGTATGTCTGGGCCCATGCAGGGAGCCGCGCAGGGATCTCCGGGCCCGAGCGAACACGAGACCGTGGGCGCCTACGCCCTCGGGATCCTCGACGACGCCGAGGCAACCGCTTTCGAGGCGCACCTCGCCGGGTGCGAGTGGTGCGCCCAGCAGCTCGACGAACTCGCCGGGATGGAGCCGATGCTGGCCGCGCTCGCGGACCTGCCGGGCGCCGGGACCCCCGCCATCGGCGAGTCCCTGTCCGCGAAACCGGGCCCGCGACTGGCCGAGAAGCTCGTCGTCGAGGTCTCCGACCACCGCGCCCGGAAGCGCCGGCGCAGCATGTACATGATCGCAGCCGGTGTCGCGCTGATCATCGGCGGCCCGCTCGTGGCCGTGGCGGCCGGTGGCGGCGACGACGGCGGCGGCACCACCGTCGAGGCGGGCGCGAGCCCCGCGCGGTCGGTCTTCGAGACGCTCTCCGACAAGGTCACGGGCACCGACCCGGGCACCAAGGTCACCGCGACCGTCGCCATGGGCGAGAAGGCCTGGGGCACCGAGGCCGTGGTCGAGCTGAAGAACGTGGCGGGACCGAACAAGTGCTCGCTCATCGCCGTCGGCAAGAACGGCGAACGGGAGACCGTCTCGTCCTGGTCCGTCCCGGAATGGGGCTACGGCCTGCCCGGCGCCAAGACCGAGCAGGCCAAGAACCCGCTCTACGTCCAGGGCGGCGCCGCGTTCACCCCGAACGAGATCGACCACTTCGAGGTGATGACCTTCGACGGGAAGAAACTCGTCGAGGTCGACGCGCCGTAGCCCGCGGTGGCCCCCTTCGCGTACGGTTGACGGCTGCCCAGCACGTCAGAAGGGGGCCCGGTGGCCGCTCAGGCTCAGCAGGAAACCGCGGTCGACTCGGTTCAGGACTCAGTTCGTGACCGTGAGATCAGCGTCGAACAAGAACACCTGGACCGGGTGTACCGGCGCCTCGAGGAGAACATCCGCGAGGCCGAGTTCCTCATGCACGACGCGGCCCGCCGCGGTCAGGTCGGCACGCCCGGCGCCCTGGCCGAGCGGGACGCCCAGGTGTTCCGGGCGGGGATCCACCTCAACCGCCTCAACAACGAGTTCGAGGACTTCCTCTTCGGCCGGATCGACCTGCTCGCCGGCAAGGACGGCAAAAAGGGACCCGACGGCGCCTACACCGCCGTCGAACCCGCCGACGGCGCGATCCGCGACGACCACACCGCCGACATCGCCGAGACCCTCCACATCGGGCGCATCGGGGTCCTCGACGAGCACTACGAGCCGCTCGTCATCGACTGGCGGGCCCCGGCCGCCGCCCCGTTCTACCGGTCCACGCCGGTCGACCCCGGCCGGGTCGTGCGCCGCCGGGTCATCCGGTCCAAGGGACGCCGCGTCCTCGGCGTCGAGGACGACCTGATGCGGCCGCAGCTCACGGCCCGCCTCGACGGCCGGGAACTGCCCGTCGTCGGCGACGGCGCCCTCATGGCCGCCCTCGGCCAGGCCCGCAGCCACACCATGCGCGACATCGTCGCCTCCATCCAGGCCGAGCAGGACATGGTCATCCGTGCCCCCGCCGCCTCCGTCACCTACGTCGAGGGCGGCCCCGGCACCGGGAAGACGGCCGTCGCCCTGCACCGGGCCGCCTACCTCCTCTACCAGGACCGCCGCCGCTACGCGGGCGGCATCCTGATCGTCTCCCCGACCCCGCTCCTCGTCGCGTACACCGAGGGCGTCCTGCCCTCCCTCGGCGAGGAGGGCCAGGTCGCGATCCGCGCCGTCGGCTCCCTCGTCGACGGCGTCGAGGCCACCCTGTACGACCCCCCGGCGGTGGCCCGCGCCAAGGGGTCGTACCGGATGCTCAAGGTGCTGCGGAAGGCGGCGCGCGGGGCCCTCGAGGCGGGGCGGCCGGGCGGCGGCCCGCCGGCCGGGCAGCTCGCGTTCGGGGAGTCCGCCGACGGCGACGGCGACACCGGCCCCGCGGGCGGCCGCCCCCAGGCCCCCGCGGGCACGCCCGACCGGCTGCGCGTGGTCGCCTTCGGGCGGCGCCTGGAACTGGAGGCCGGCGACCTCGACCGGATCCGGCAGAGCGCCCTCGGCGGCACCGCGCCGGTCAACCTGCTGCGCCCCCGCGCCCGCAGGCTCCTGCTGGACGCCCTGTGGGAGCGCTCCGGCGCGGCCGGCCGGCACGCCGACCCCGAACTGGCCGCCGAACTGCGCTCCTCCTTCGACGAGGACGTCACCGGCGAGGACTCCTTCATCGCGTTCCTCGACGCCTGGTGGCCCGAACTGACCCCGAAGTCCGTCCTCGCCGCCATGGCCGACGAACGCCGGCTCGGCCGCTGGGCCCGCCGCATCCTCAACCCCGGCGAGATCCGCAGGGTCGCCCGCTCGCTGAGGCGCGAGGGCCACTCGGTGCACGACATCGCGATGCTCGACGAGCTCCAGGCGATCCTCGGCACCCCGGCCCGCCCCCGCAGGAGACGCGAACTCGACCCGCTGGACCAGCTCACCGGCCTCGAGGAGCTGATGCCGGTGCGCGAGGAGTCGCAGCGCGAGCGGGCCGAGCGCCTCGCCCAGGAGCGCACCGAGTACGCCCACGTCATCGTCGACGAGGCCCAGGACCTCACGCCGATGCAGTGGCGCATGGTCGGCCGCCGCGGCCGGCACGCCACCTGGACGGTCGTCGGCGATCCCGCCCAGTCCTCCTGGTCCGACCCCGACGAGGCCGCCCAGGCCCGCGACGAGGCCCTCGGCAGCCGTCCGCGCCGCCGCTTCCGACTCACCGTGAACTACCGCAACCCGGCGGAGATCGCCGAGCTGGCCGCGAAGGTGCTGGCCCTGGCGATGCCGGGCGCCGAGTCCCCGGCGGCGGTGCGGTCCACGGGGGTCGTACCGCGGTTCGTCGCCGTGGAGGACTCCCCGGGCGCCACCGTTCGCGCCGAGGCCGGACGCCTCCTGGAACGGGTCGACGGCACCGTCGGCGTCGTCGTGGCCATGAACCGCCGCGAGGAGGCCCGCCGCTGGCTCGCCGGACTCGGCGACCGCGTGGTGGCCCTCGGCAGCCTGGAGGCCAAGGGCCTGGAGTACGACGCGACGGTGGTCGTCTCCCCGGCCGAGATCGCCGACGAGTCCCCGGCCGGCCTGCGGGTGCTGTACGTCGCGCTGACCAGGGCGACCCAGCAGCTGACGGTCGTCTCCGCGGACCGCGACGAACCCGACGGGGACGGGGTGCCCGATCTGCTGAGGGACTGATTCCCGTGAAGTCCCCGCACGGGAATGGTGTTCCGGGATCCGTTTGTTAGCCTGGACGTGACACCGGCCCGATCCAAGCCCCCGGGCCCAACCTTCGTCGCCACGAGCGACCACTTGCCGCGAGGCGAGCATGGCGGGCCGGTGTCGCAGACAGAGGGAAGAGGCCCACGTCCGTGTGACGTGGGCCTCTTTCGTTGTGAACTCAACGTTCGCAACCCGGGGCGGCTAACGCCTACTCGACAGTAGGTGCGACGATCGAACGGCATCCAGCGTCACCGGTGAAAGCAGAGGAAGTCGGCCATGGCAACGGCGCCCAGCGTCTCCTACTCGATGACGGTCCGGCTGGAGGTGCCCGCGAGCGGAACCGCGGTCTCCCAGCTCACCGGGGCCGTCGAGTCCCACGGAGGCTCGGTGACCGGCCTCGACGTCACGGCGTCCGGCCACGAGAAGCTCCGCATCGACGTGACGATCGCGGCCACGTCCACGGCGCACGCCGACGAGATCGTCGAGCAGCTGCGCGGCATCGAGGGCGTGATGCTGGGCAAGGTCTCGGACCGTACGTTCCTGATGCACCTCGGCGGCAAGATCGAGATGGCGTCGAAGCACCCGATCCGCAACCGCGACGACCTCTCCATGATCTACACGCCGGGCGTGGCCCGGGTGTGCATGGCGATCGCGGAGAATCCCGAGGACGCCCGCCGCCTGACCATCAAGCGCAACTCCGTTGCGGTCGTGACGGACGGCTCGGCCGTGCTGGGCCTGGGCAACATCGGCCCCAAGGCCGCGCTGCCGGTCATGGAGGGCAAGGCGGCCCTGTTCAAGCGGTTCGCCGGCATCGACGCCTGGCCCATCTGCCTGGACACCCAGGACACCGACGCCATCGTCGAGATCGTCAAGGCCATCGCGCCGGGCTTCGCCGGCATCAACCTCGAGGACATCTCCGCCCCCCGCTGCTTCGAGATCGAGGCCCGGCTGCGCGAGGCCCTCGACATCCCCGTCTTCCACGACGACCAGCACGGCACCGCCATCGTCGTCCTGGCCGCCCTGACCAACGCCCTGCGCGTGGCGGGCAAGACCATGGAGAACATCCGCGTGGTCATGTCCGGCGCGGGCGCGGCCGGCACGGCCATCCTCAAGCTGCTGCTCGCGGCCGGCGTGAAGAACGCCGTCGTCGCCGACATCCACGGCGTGGTGCACGCCGGCCGCACCGACCTCGTCGACGCGGCCCCCGGCTCCGCGCTGCGCTGGATCGCCGACAACACCAACCCCGAGAACCTCACCGGCACCCTGAAGGAGGCCGTGCGGGGCGCGGACGTCTTCATCGGCGTCTCCGCCCCCAACGTCCTCGACGGCGACGACGTGGCCGCCATGGCCGACGACGCGATCGTGTTCGCGCTCGCGAATCCCGACCCCGAGGTCGACCCGGCGGTCGCCCGCCGCACGGCCGCCGTGGTGGCCACCGGCCGCTCCGACTTCCCCAACCAGATCAACAACGTGCTGGTCTTCCCCGGCGTCTTCCGCGGCCTGCTGGACGCCCAGTCCCGCACCGTCAACACCGAGATGATGCTCGCCGCCGCGAAGGCCCTCGCCGACGTCGTCTCCGAGGACGAACTGAACGCGAACTACATCATCCCCTCCGTCTTCAACGACAAGGTCGCCGGCGCCGTCGCCGGGGCCGTGCGCGAGGCCGCGAAGGCCGCCGGGGTCACCGCCTGAGGTCCCCCGGTGTGCGGAGGCTGTGAGGATCGCCACGATGTGTCATGAAACCGGCGCGTCGTGGAACCCGGTCCATCTGACCGCCCTCTAGGGTGGGCGGCCAGTCAGTGGGCCTCTCCGTGTGACTCCCAAGGGTGTTCTCACGACTCCTGCGGGTGCCGGATTGGCTTTCCCGCCGCAGGTGGGGGCAGGATGCGTCCCTGGGCGCGAGGGTCCGACAAGGGACCCGGGTCCGGGGACTGTCCGAAGACCCTGGCAGCATCGGCTTCGCTGTGCCCAACATGCGGCTCCGCCGCGTGGCACGCCGCAACGGCAAGAAGAACACGGGAGTAAGAACATGAACCGCAGTGAGCTGGTGGCCGCGCTGGCCGACCGCGCCGAGGTGACCCGCAAGGACGCCGACGCCGTGCTGGCCGCGTTCGCCGAGGTCGTCGGCGAGATCGTCTCCAAGGGCGACGAGAAGGTCACCATCCCCGGCTTCCTGACCTTCGAGCGCACCCACCGTGCCGCTCGCACCGCGCGCAACCCGCAGACCGGCGACCCGATCCAGATCCCGGCCGGCTACAGCGTCAAGGTCTCCGCGGGCAGCAAGCTCAAGGAAGCGGCCAAGGGCAAGTGACGCTCCGCTGAGAGCGCCGTGGGGCGGCTGCGGGCCATCTGTGGCCGGTCCCGCAGCGCCCCGCGCCCCTCAGGGCGCGCAGACACACGCCGATGGGGCGGCGACCCGGTCCGGGTCGCCGCCCCATCGGCGTGTGCGGGACCGGGCTATCCGAGTGCCTTGCCCGGCAGTTCCACCTTCGCGCCGAGCTCCATCAGCTTGTCCATGAAGTTCTCGTAGCCGCGGTTGATCAGGTCGATGCCGTGGACCCGGGACGTGCCCTGGGCCGCGAGGGCGGCGATCAGGTAGGAGAAGCCGCCGCGCAGGTCGGGGATGACCAGGTCCGCGCCCTGGAGCTGGGTCGGGCCGGACACGACCGCCGAGTGCAGGAAGTTGCGCTGGCCGAAGCGGCAGTCCGAACCGCCCAGGCACTCGCGGTACAGCTGGATGTGGGCGCCCATCTGGTTGAGCGCGGACGTGAAGCCCAGCCGCGACTCGTAGACCGTCTCGTGGACGATGGACAGGCCCGTGGCCTGGGTGAGGGCGACGACGAGCGGCTGCTGCCAGTCCGTCTGGAAGCCCGGGTGGACGTCCGTCTCCAGCGCGATCGACTTCAGCCGGCCGCCGGGGTGCCAGAAGCGGATGCCCTCGTCGTCGATCCGGAAGGCGCCGCCCACCTTGCGGTACGTGTTCAGGAACGTCATCATCGAGCGCTGCTGGGCGCCGCGGACGTAGATGTCGCCCTCGGTCGCCAGCGCCGCGGACGCCCAGGAGGCGGCCTCCAGCCGGTCCGACAGGGCGCGGTGGTCGTAGCCGCCGAGCGTGTCCACACCGGTGATGCGGATCGTGCGGTCGGTGTCCATCGCGATGATGGCGCCCATCTTCTGCAGGACGCAGATCAGGTCCTCGATCTCCGGCTCGACGGCCGCGTTCGAGAGTTCCGTGACGCCCTCGGCGAGGACGGCCGTCAGCAGCACCTGCTCGGTCGCGCCGACGGACGGGTACGGCAGCCGGATCTTGGTGCCGCGCAGCCGCTGCGGGGCCTCCAGGTACTGGCCGTCCGCCCGCTTCTCGATCTTCGCGCCGAACTGCCGCAGCACGTCGAAGTGGAAGTCGATGGGCCGGCCGCCGATGTCGCAGCCGCCCAGGCCGGGGATGAAGGCGTGGCCGAGGCGGTGCAGCAGCGGGCCGCAGAACAGGATCGGGATGCGGCTGGAACCCGCGTGGGCGTCGATGTCGGCGACGTTGGCGCTCTCGACGTAGGTCGGGTCGAGCACCAGCTCGCCCGGCTCCTCACCCGGACGGACCGTCACCCCGTGCAGTTGCAGCAGGCCGCGTACGACTCGCACGTCACGGATGTCCGGAACGTTGCGCAGCCGGCTCGGCTCACTGCCCAGCAGGGCGGCGACCATGGCCTTGGGCACGAGGTTCTTCGCACCGCGGACCCGGATCTCGCCCTGAAGCGGGGTTCCGCCGTGGACAAGCAGGACGTCGTCTGAGCCGTTGACGGTCATGTATCTCGCGTTCCGTGGAGTGGGGCAGGGCAGAGAAGACAGAGTAATCGCCGTGGACCCCGGTCCCGTAAGCCCGAGGAGCGCTCGGGGAGGTCATGGCTGCGTCACAACACGAACCGTTTCCCGCCGGGCACACGGGGTCACCGCGGGCGGGGACGCGGTGCCCGTGCGCCCGGACCGCGCGCGTGCGCCCGGCCTGCACCCCTGCCCGTGTTCCCGGTCGCCTCCCCACGCGAGGGGAAGATGGGGGATCATGTCTGGCATGACCGAGGTGTCCTCGCTCACAGGGCGGCTGCTCGTGGCGACCCCCGCCCTGGCGGACCCGAACTTCGACCGCGCGGTGGTGCTCCTCCTCGACCACGACGAGGAGGGCTCGCTCGGCGTCGTCCTCAACCGCCCGACCCCGGTGGGCGTCGGGGACATCCTCGAGGACTGGGCGGACCTCACCGGCGAGCCGGGCGTCGTCTTCCAGGGCGGCCCGGTCTCCCTCGACTCGGCGCTCGGCGTCGCGGTGGTCCCCGGCGGCGCCGCCGTCGACGGCGCGCCGCTGGGCTGGCGGCGGGTGCACGGCGCGATCGGCCTCGTCGACCTGGAGGCCCCGCCGGAGCTGCTCGCCTCGGCCCTCGGCTCCCTGCGGATCTTCGCCGGGTACGCCGGGTGGGGCCCCGGCCAGCTGGAGGACGAACTGGTGGAGGGCGCCTGGTACGTGGTGGAGTCCGAGCCCGGCGACGTGTCCTCGCCCTCGCCGGAGACCCTCTGGCGCGAGGTCCTGCGCCGGCAGCGCAACGAGCTGGCGATGGTGGCGACGTACCCGGACGACCCTTCGCTCAACTGACGCGTGTGACCTTCAGTACCCTTGGCCGTATGAGCACTCTTGAGCCCGAGCGCGGCACCGGAACGGGGACCCTCGTAGAGCCGACGCCGCAGGTGTCGCACGGCGACGGTGACCACGAGCGCTTCGCGCACTACGTCCAGAAGGACAAGATCATGGCGAGCGCGCTCGACGGGACCCCCGTCGTGGCGCTCTGCGGCAAGGTGTGGGTGCCCGGCCGCGACCCGAAGAAGTACCCCGTGTGCCCCATGTGCAAGGAGATCTACGAGTCCATGGGCTCCGGTGGCGACGACGGCAAGGGCAAGGGCAAGGGCGACAAGTGACGTGCTCCCCGGGCTGAGGCCCGGGGACCGCGTTCCTCCCCGCCGGGGGCCGCGCCGCCGCGCGGCAGGGCTTCGGCGGGGCAGGGCTTCGGCGGGGCAGGGTTTCTGCGGGTCAGGGCTTCGGCGGGTCAGGGCTTCGGCGGGGAAATCCGCGGCTTCCCGTTCCGCGGCCCCCGTTCCGTCGCGCTGTTCCGCCGCGCCGGGCCCGGCCTTCCGGGCCCCGTCCCCGGTTCCGGGCCCGGATTTTCCGGGCTCCCCGGATTCCTTCCGCCGCGCCCTCGGGCGGTGGGGATTCCGGCCGTCGTCCTCCCCGCCGGTGAGGCCGCCACGGTCGCCCCGGTGCTCGTCCCGGCGGCCGTCGCGTTTCCCGTCGCGGCCGCCGTCGCACGATTCCGGTTCCGGCTCCGGTTCTGTTTTCGGACCGCCCCGCCGACCCCGGCCCGCACCGCCTTCCCGGTTGCCTTCTCACCGGTTTCGCGACGCCTTCCCCCGCGCCTTCCCCGCGCGTTTCCGGTGTCTTCGTGACGCTTTCGCGATGCCTTCGCGATCCGCATGCCGAGGGCTTAGGGAAAGGCCTCCCGCGGGCGCCGGAGGAGGACCGCACCCCTCGACGGGCCGAGCCGCGCGCGGATTCCCGCGGCGGATCCTTTTCCCCCGTCCGGCCCGGCCCGGTGGCCGCGAGTGCGTTTTCCCCCACCTCCGCGCCTCCGTCCGGAACACCTTCCTCTTCACCAAGTCGCCCGTCATCGGCGACACTTCGCAGTCGACCCTGTCGATGGCGCCGCCGGTGTCCTCCGGACCCGGCGCGGCGGTGAAGGACCGACGTGACTTCTGGCAACGAGATCATTCCGGCGCCGCGCGCCGTCGAGGGCCCCACACGGGGCGAGGTGCTGCTGGACGAGCGCACCACCCTGTGGGCCGCGCCCGGCACGCAGAGCACCGAACGCTGGCTGCGGGCCGGCCTCGGCACCGCGCTCGGCCTGCCGCTGCGCACCGGCTCCGAGCAGGCCCGCGGCGGGATACGGCTGCTGGTCGACGACACGATGGAGCCGGAGACGTACCGGCTGGGCGTCGGTGTCCGCCAGGGCGTCGAGATCCGCGGCGGCGACCCGGCCGGCGTCTTCTGGGGTGCGCAGAGCCTGCGTCAGCTCCTCGGCCCGGAGGCCTTCCGGCGCGCCCCTGTGCGGCCCGCGACGCGCCACGGCATCCCGCACCAGGTCATCGAGGACGGCCCCCGTTTCCGCTGGCGCGGTCTTCTCCTCGACGTGGCCCGGCACTTCATGCCCAAGGAAGGAGTCCTGCGCCAACTCGACCTGATGGCCGCGCACAAACTCAACGTCCTCCACTTCCACCTGACCGACGACCAGGGCTGGCGCATCGAGATCGAGCGCCACCCGCGGCTGACCGAGATCGGCTCCTGGCGCTCCCGCACGAAATTCGGCCACCGCGCCTCACCGCTGTGGGACGACAGGCCGCACGGCGGTTTCTACACCCGGGACGACATCCGGGAGATCGTGGCCTACGCCGCCGACCGGCACATCACCGTCGTCCCCGAGATCGACGTGCCCGGACACTCGCAGGCGGCCATCGCCGCCTGTCCGGAACTCGGCAACACCGACGTCGTCGACACGGAGGCGCTCTCCGTCTGGGACACCTGGGGGATCAGCCCGAACGTCCTCGCCCCCACCGAGGACACCCTGCGCTTCTACGAGGGGGTCTTCGAGGAGGTCCTCGAACTCTTCCCGTCGGAGTTCGTCCACGTCGGCGGCGACGAGTGCCCCAAGGACCAGTGGCGCGCCTCGCCCACCGCGCAGGCCCGCATCGGGGAACTCGGCCTCGACGGCGAGGACGGACTGCAGGCCTGGTTCATCGGCCACTTCGCCACCTGGCTCGCCGCCCGCGGACGGCGCCTCATCGGCTGGGACGAGATCCTCGAGGGCGGCCTCGCCGAGGGCGCCGCCGTGTCGTCCTGGCGGGGGTACGCGGGCGGGATCGCCGCCGCGCGCGCGGGGCACGACGTCGTCATGTGCCCCGAGCAGCAGGTGTACCTGGACCACCGGCAGGACGGCGGCGCCGACGAGCCCGTGCCGATCGGCTACGTGCGCGGCCTGGAGGACGTCTACCGGTTCGAGCCCGTGCCGCCCGGGCTGACGCCCGACGAGGCGCGGCACGTGCTGGGCGCGCAGGCCAACGTGTGGACCGAGGCGATGGAGGACGCCGCCCGCGTGGACTACCAGGTCTTCCCCCGGCTCGCGGCCTTCGCCGAGGTCGCCTGGAGCCGGCTGCCCGCCCCGGAGCGGCGGGACTTCGCTGGCTTCGAACGGCGGATGGAGCTCCACTACGAGCGCCTGGACGCCCTGGGCGTCGCCTACCGGCCACCGGGCGGCCCGAAGCCCTGGCAGAAGCGGCCCGGCGTGCTCGGCCGCCCGATCGAGGGCCCGCCCCCGGACCGGTGAGCCCGGACCGCCGCCCCGAACCGGTGAGCCCGGACCGGTGAGTCCGGACCGACGGGCCCGGACAACCGGACAACTCGGTCCGGACCGCGGCCCGATCACGGAAGAACACCGCAGGGATACCTGAAGAGTGGCAATTCGCGCACATCGGCGATGTCGCCCGAAACCGGACCATCTCGCGGGTGAGGTGGGCGAATGCCTCCTGGCGGACCCCCGCGTCCGGGCCTTGCGAAGATGTGCCAGAGTTGCCACGTCCGCCCTGTCAGCACGTACCGTACGGCAGCACAGGTGGGACCAGGTGGGGCAGCGGGAAGGGGCAGCCGGTTTTGACCACGCACGCGCCGCAGGCGGGGCAGGCCGTCACGCTGCCCGCGACACTGGACGAAGCCGTGGCGGCGCTCGCCGTCACGCCGGCCGCCGTGCCCGTGGCGGGCGGCACCGACCTGATGGCCGCCGTCAACTCCGGCCAGCTCAGGCCCACCGCCCTGGTGGGACTCGGCCGCATCAGCGAGATCCGCGGCTGGCAGTACCAGGACGGGCACGCCCTGCTCGGCGCCGGACTCACCCACGCGCGCATGGGCCGCCCCGACTTCGCCGCCCTCATCCCGGCGCTCGCCGCCGCCGCGCGCGCCGCGGGCCCGCCGCACATCCGCAACGCGGGCACCCTGGGCGGCAACATCGCCTCCGCCTCGCCCACCGGTGACGCGCTGCCCGTGCTGGCCGCGCTGGAGGCGACCCTGATCATCGCGGGTCCGGACGGCATCCGCCGCGAGATCCCGGTGTCGCACCTCCTGGCGGGCATGGACATGCTGCGCGGCGGCGAACTCATCGGGTACGTGCGCGTGCCGCTGCTGCACGCCCCCCAGGTCTTCCTGAAGGCCACCGGCCGCACCGGCCCCGGACGGGCCGTCGCCTCCGTCGCCCTCGTCCTCGACCCCGCCCGGCGCGGGGTCCGGTGCGCCGTCGGAGCCATAGCGCCGATGCCGCTGCGGCCCCTGGAGGCCGAGCAGTGGGTCGCCCGGCTCATCGACTGGGACAACAACCGCGCGCTCGTCCCGGAGGCGCTCCACGCCTTCGGCGAGTACGTCGCCGCCGCCTGCATCCCTGAACCGGTCCCCGCCGAGGACGGCTCCGTGCAACCGCTACCGCCCGCCGTACTGCACCTGCGGCGCACCGTCGCCGCGCTCGCCCGACGAGCACTGGGGAGGGCACTGTCATGACCGACGACCAGCACGGACAGGGCACGCCGCCGGGCGGCGGCCGCTGGGACCCGCTGCCCCAGGGCGACTACGACGACGGCGCCACCGCCTTCGTGAAGCTCCCCGAGGGCGGCATCGACGCACTCCTGGCCGCCCGCGGCGACGGCAGTCCGCTCGCGGCGCCCGGCCACGGCTACGTGCCCCCGCAGATCGAGGCGACCCACGACGGGACCGGCCCGGCGGCCGGCGACGGCACCTGGGCGGACCCCGCCGCCGGTACCGACTGGCCCGCGCCGGCGAACGGGACGGCGGGCGGCGACCGGTTCACGTACCACCCCGGCGCCACCGGCCAGTGGACCTTCGGCGACGCGGGCGCGCCCGCCGAGTCCGCCCCGGCGCCCGGCCACGACGTGACCGGCCAGTGGTCGATCCCCGTCGCGGGCGGCGATCTGCCCGACGAGTCGGGAGAGTTCACCACCTCGGCACTGGTCGAGCAGTGGGGCGGCGGCACGCCCCCGGCCACCCTGCCGGGCGGCGCCTCCGCGCCCTGGGCGCCGGAGCCCGCGCCGGACGAGCGGCTCTGGGACGGCGGGACCGGCGGGACCGGCGGGGCCGGCGCCCCGCTCGCCGAGGCCGCCGGAGTCCGGCCGGACGCCCCCGCCTTCGGGTACCCCCCGCGGCACGACGCCGGCCCCGCGTCCCACGAGCACCCCGGCGGCCACCCCGCGCCCGGACAGCCGTACGAGGCCGCACCGGGCCCCGCGGAGGCCCGCCAGGCGCCCTCCGGGGCGCCCGGGGACCCCGGAGGCCCCGACGGCGGGGAAGGCGCCCACGAGCCCGCGGCGACCGCCGAGCCCTCCCGGCCGGCGGACGCCCCGGACCCGGACGCCCGCCCGGACGGGCCCGGCGAACACGGCGAACATGGCGAACGCGGCGAGTACGACGAATACGAAGAAGGCCGCGAAAGCGGCGAGGGCCACGAAAGCGGTAAAGGCCGCGAACACGGCGAACACGGCGAACACGGCGAACGTGGCGAACACGGCGAAGGCGGCGGACAGGCCGAACCCGCCGGACGGGCTCAGCCCGTCGAGCCCGCCGAACCCGCCGAACCCGCCGGATTCCCCAACCCCGTCGGCCCCGACGACTCCGACCCCGACCCCGCGTCCGCGCCTGTGGACGCGGGCACGGAGGCCGGGCCCGCGCCGGGTGCGGCCCACCACGACGACCACCCCCTCGCCTCCTACGCCCTGCGCGTCAACGGCTCGGAACGGCCCGTCGCCGACGCCTGGATCGGCGAGTCGCTGCTCTACGTCCTGCGGGAGCGGCTCGGGCTCGCCGGCGCCAAGGACGGTTGCTCCCAGGGCGAGTGCGGCGCCTGCAACGTCCAGGTGGACGGGCGCCTCGTCGCCTCCTGCCTGGTGCCCGCCGTCACCACCGCCGGCAGCGAGATCCGCACCGTCGAGGGCCTCGCCGTCGACGGGCAGCCCTCCGACGTGCAGCGGGCCCTCGCCCGGTGCGGGGCCGTGCAGTGCGGTTTCTGCGTGCCCGGCATGGCGATGACCGTGCACGACCTGCTGGAGGGCAACCCCGCGCCCACCGAGCTGGAGGCCCGCCAGGCGCTCTGCGGCAACCTGTGCCGCTGCTCCGGCTACCGGGGCGTCCTCCAGGCCGTCCAGGACGTCGTCGCCGAACGCGAGGCGCACGCCTCGGCGGACACCGAGCCGGACGGCGACGAGCCACGCATTCCCCACCAGGCGGGCCCCGGCGGCGGAGGCATCCACGCGTCGGCGTTCGAGAACCCCGCGCAGCCCCACCCGCACGACCCGGCGTACGGCCAGGACGGAGGCCAGGCGTGACCGACGAAGCAGCCACCGCGACAGGCCCCGCGGAGGCCGCCCCGGCCCCCGAGCCGATCCCGCACGGCCTCGGCGCCTCCCTGCCGGCCGCCGACGCCCGCGCCAAGACCGAGGGCACCTTCCCGTACGCGGCCGACCTGTGGGCCGAGGGCCTGCTCTGGGCGGCCGTGCTGCGCTCCCCGCACGCCCACGCGCGCATCGTCTCCATCGACACCACCCACGCGCGGGAGATGCCCGGGGTACGGGCCGTCGTCACGCACGAGGACGTGCCGGGCCGGCCGCTCCACGGACGCGGCCGGGCCGACCGCCCGGTGTTCGCCTCCGAGGTCGTGCGCCACCACGGCGAGCCCATCGCGGCCGTCGCCGCGGACCACCCCGACACCGCGCGGATGGCCGCCGCGGCCGTCATCGTCGAGTACGAGGTGCTCGACCCGGTCACCGACCCCGAACTCGCCTTCGAGGCCGAGCCGCTGCACCCCGACGGCAACCTGATCCGGCACATCCCGCTGCACCACGGCGACCCGGCCGCGACCGGCGAGGTCGTCGTCGAGGGCCAGTACCGCATCGGCCGCGCCGACCCCGCCCCCATCGGCGCCGAGGCCGGCCTCGCCGTGCCCAGGCCCGACGGCGGCGTCGAGCTGTACCTGGCCTCCACCGACCCGCACAGCGACCGGGACACCGCCGCGGCCTGCTTCGGCCTGTCGCCCGATCAGGTGAAGATCGTCGTCACCGGTGTGCCCGGCGCCACCGCAGACCGCGAGGACCAGGGCTTCCAGCTCCCGCTCGGCCTGCTCGCGCTGCGGACCGGCTGCCCGGTCAAGCTCACCGCCACCCGCGAGGAGTCGTTCCTCGGCCACGCCCACCGCCACCCCACCCTGCTGCGGTACCGCCACCACGCGGACGCCGAGGGCAGGCTGGTCAAGGTGGAGGCGCAGATCCTCCTCGACGCCGGCGCCTACGCCGACACCTCCGCCGAGGCCCTCGCCGCCGCCGTCTCCTTCGCCTGCGGCCCCTACGTCGTCCCCAACGCCTTCATCGAGGGCTGGGTCGTCCGCACCAACAACCCGCCCTCCGGCCATGTCCGCGGCGAGGGCGCGATGCAGGTCTGCGCCGCCTACGAGGCGCAGATGGACAAACTGGCCAAGAAACTCGGCGTGGACCCGGCGGAGCTGCGGCTGCGCAACGCCATGGCCACCGGCGACGTCCTGCCGACCGGCCAGACGGTGACCTGTCCGGCGCCCGTCGCCGAACTCCTCCAGGCCGTCCAGGACTTCCCGCTGCCCGCCCTGCCGAAGGACACCCCCGAGGAGGACTGGCTGCTGCCCGGCGGCCCCGAGGGCGCGGGCGAGCCGGGCGCGGTGCGCCGGGGCGTCGGCTACGGCCTCGGCATGGTCCACATGCTCGGCGCGGAGGGCACGGACGAGGTCTCCACCGCCACCGTCAAGGTCCAGGACGGCGTCGCGACCGTCCTGTGCGCGGCCGTCGAGAGCGGCCAGGGCTTCACCACCCTCGCCCGCCAGATCGTCCAGGAGACCCTCGGCGTCGACGAGGTGCACGTCGCGCCCGTCGACACCGACCAGCCCCCGGCCGGCCCCGGCTGCCGCGGCCGCCACACCTGGGTCTCCGGCGGCGCGGTGGAACGCGCGGCCAAGATGGTCCGCACCCAGCTCCTCCAGCCCCTGGCCCACAAGTTCGGCATGTCCACCGAACTCCTCCAGATCACCGACGGCAAGATCACCTCGTACGACGGCGTCCTGTCGACGACCGTCGCCGAGGAACTGCACGGCAAGGAGCTGTGGGCCACCGCGCAGTGCCGCCCGCACCCCACCGAGCCGCTGGACGGGGCAGGCCAGGGCGACGCGTTCGTCGGCCTCGCCTTCTGCGCGATCCGCGCGGTCGTCGACGTCGACATCGAGCTGGGCTCGGTGCGGGTCGTCGAACTGGCGGTCGCCCAGGACGTCGGCCGGGTGCTCAACCCGGCACAGCTCGCCGCCCGGATCGAGGCCGGCGTCACCCAGGGCGTCGGCATCGCCCTCACCGAGAACCTGCGCACCCCGCGCGGCCTGGTCCGCCACCCCGACCTCACCGGCTACGCCCTGCCCACGGCCCTGGACGTGCCGGACATCCGGATCGTCAAACTGGTCGAGGAGCGGGACGTGGTGGCCCCGTTCGGCGCGAAGGCGGCCAGCGCGGTGCCGGTCGTGACCTCCCCGGCGGCGATCGCCTCCGCCGTGCGGGCGGCGACCGGCCGCCCGGTGAACCGGCTGCCGATAAGGCCGCAGGCGGCCGTCGTCACGAGCCGGTGAGCGCGGCCCCCGCACGAACGGGGCCGTGAGGAGCGCCTTTCCGGCGCCGACGGGGAGGCCCTCGACGCCGCCGGCCCGCGGTCGCGGCGCCGGCCCGCCGGCGCGGGCCGCTCCGGACATGCACGCGCGCTGGACGTCCCGGACACGTGCGCGTGCGGGACGTCCCCGACACGTGCCGCGCGCGGGACGCACGACCGTCGTGCGGGGTGCGCGGTCGTCGCGCGGGGGGACGTGGTGCCGGGCGCCCGCCCGACGGCGTCCACCGGCCCGCACCCGCGCGTCACGTCTCCGACCCCGGCCCGACACCGCGGAGTCGACCGCGGGGGAGAGGGCCGGTGCGATCCTCGCGGAGAGGCAACGCGCGCGCGTGACCGGACGTCCTTCCTGTCGAGGGCCGTTGTCAGTGGTGCCGCGTAAGGTGCGCAGCAGTGGGACGGCGAACTTCACGCACGGGGGACCGATGAGCACGACCAGCACCACCACCGGCACGCCGGTGATCACCCTCTCCGAGGCCGAGCTGGATCCCTACGTCACCCACGCGCCGAGCCGCCGCTGGCTGACCGGCCCCGGACTGCCCGACGTCGGCGCGCTGGTGACGTTCGAGGCGCTGCGCGCGGACGGCCTGCGCCCGGTCGCCGACTCCACCGCCGGCCCCGGCCACCGGCTCCCCGACGACCTGCGCGGCCAGCTGGTCATCGGCGGGCTCCTCGGCCCGGCGGGCCCCGGGACCGAGGCCGTGCTCCTCGACGGCGCGACCGGCGAGATCACGACGACGTACCTCCTCCACGACCGCCCCGACCTGATGGACCGCCGGCCGCTCGCGCCCTCCCTGGAGAAGCTGGTGCGGTTCGCCACCGCCGCCGACGAACTCGCGGCGCTCAGAGGCCAGTTCGCGGCCTACGCCGGGCGCTCAGGGCCCGAGGCGGTGGCCGAGGCGTCCGGTCGGCTCCTCGCGCTGTACGAGTCGGGGGCGGACGGCGAGGTGCCCCCGTTCTGGCGGCTGGCCGCCGTGATCCGTCCCCTCGCGCTGGTCGCGGGCCCCGGCACCCGTTCCGGGCTCGCCCTGGACCTGCCGCCCCGGCTGC
Organism: Streptomyces sp. NPDC014882; assembly: GCF_043081325.1. Taxonomy (NCBI): domain Bacteria; kingdom Bacillati; phylum Actinomycetota; class Actinomycetes; order Kitasatosporales; family Streptomycetaceae; genus Streptomyces; species Streptomyces sp. NPDC014882. The sequence goes on along the minus strand of NZ_JBIBWL010000002.1, from coordinate 681,450 downwards.
TGGACGAGGAGTTCGACACCGGCGCGATCGTCCGCTTCGAGGAGGTCGACTTCCCGGCCGCCCTCTCCCACGAGCCGACCCGCCGCTTCCTGCGGGAGACGGGACTGCCCGAGGAGTGCGTCTGGTTCTCCCTCGACCTGGACGTGCCCCTGCCCACCCTCACCGAGCACTGGGCCGACGAGCCGCACACCGAACTCCCCGAGGGCGCGGACCGGTTGATCCGCCTCGGGCACCTCGTGGAGGACACCAGCCTCGTCCTCGACGGCGCCACCGGCGCGGTGCTGGCCTGGAGCGGGGCGGAGTCCAGACTCCGTCCGCTGAACGCCGACATCTCGACGCTGGCGTTCACCCTCTGGCTCGTCCACCGCGAGCACACCCTCGACGCGGAACACGAACTGACGGAGGCCTACGACCAGTTGGCCGCCGTCATGGCCCGCACCCTGGCCGCCCTCGACCCGGTGGCCTGCGACCCGACCCCGAGGACGCCCACCGACGACGGCTGGCGCTACTGGCCGGGCGTGTTCGAGGACGAGGCGGGCGGCGGACTCTACGCATAGCCCACGCCGTAAGGTCTCCCGCATGGACTGGCTGGCACCCGTGAACACCCTGACCGGCGCGGTGATCGGCATCGGATCGACCCTGCTCGCCGACCGCGTCCGCTGGCGCCGTGACCGCGAGGCCCTCGACCGGGACACCCGCCGGCAGGCGTACGCGGCGTTCATGGCCGCGCTGTCCGACGCGTACACCCGCCTGCACGAGACCGCCGGCGATTCGCTCCCCCCGGCGGAGGCCCGCACGGCCGCCCACGGGGTCTTCACCGCCAGCAACCTGTACCCGCTGCGCTACGAACTGGCCCTGATCGCACCGTGGGACGTCATGGCCCCGGTCAACGAGGCCTTCTGGAAGGTGCGGGCCCTGCGCGACCTGGCGGCGGCGGGCACCGTCACGGACGCCCCGGAGTTCCGGGCCCACGTGCGCGACTACCTGGCGGCCGCGGAAGCGGCCCAGGCGGCGATGCGCGAGGACCTCGGCACGTCGTGGCCGGATGGGGCGGGGCGAGAGGCGTAGACGGGGAACGCCCCCGGCGGGAAACGGTGGTGGAGGCCGTGGCGGGAATCGAACCCGCGTAAGTCCCCGTGAGCGGAGCTCGCTGATGAGTGCGGCGCAGGCGACTCCCTGAACCACTCGGGCACACGGCCGTGTCACTGCTTTTTCTTCACGGCCGTGGCGGCGATCGCACCGTACGGCCGGCGGGCGGGTTCTCCGGGAGGTGCTCCCCCCGAACCGCTCGTGACGACCGTAGGCCCCGGAAACCGGTGGGCTCAAGGGAGCCGTGGGGGCTGCAACGCGACTGCCATGTGCCGTTCACGAACGGGGTGATCCGGCGGAAGCGCGGACGGGTGGTCCGGCGGCGGCCGGGGCGGCGTAGGACCGATGGACGAGGACCGAAGGACGAGGGCCGGTCCCGCCTCCCGACAGGGGTCAATGTCGGTTGTGGGCCTTACCCTGACCGTCATGGCCGTCCAGGAACCCCGCGACACCGATGTCGCGGACACAGCAGCAGACGCAGCAGGCACAGCAGACGTACCCGGGAAGCCCGGCCCGCGCCGGTCGGAGGGGACCGTGCTGGGGCGGGACCACCGGGCCCTGAGCATCGGGATCGTGTCCGTCGTCCTGCTGATCGCCTTCGAGGCGACCGCCGTGGGGACGGCCATGCCGGTGGCCGCGCGGGAGCTGGACGGACTGTCCCTGTACGCCTTCGCGTTCTCGGGATACTTCACGACCAGCCTGTTCGGCATGGTGCTGGCCGGTCAGTGGTCCGACCGCCGCGGCCCGCTCGGCGCGCTGACGTGCGGGATCGCCGCCTTCGCCGCAGGACTCCTGCTGTCGGGGACCGCGGGGGTCATGTGGCTGTTCATCCTCGGCCGGGCCGTGCAGGGGCTCGGCGGCGGGCTGGTGATCGTCGCGCTGTACGTCGTCGTGGGGCGGGCCTACCCGGAGCGGCTGCGGCCCGCGATCATGGCGGCGTTCGCGGCGAGCTGGGTGGTGCCGTCGGTCGTGGGCCCGCTGGCGTCCGGCGCGGTGACCGAGCACCTGGGCTGGCGGTGGGTGTTCCTCGGCATCCCCGTGCTGGTCCTCCTGCCGCTGGCCCTCGCACTGCCGCAGATACGACGGCGGGCCGCGGGCCCGGTCGACGGCGCCGCGGACGCCTCCTCCGACCGGCGCCGCATCCGTCTCGCCCTCGGCATCTCCCTCGGTGCGGGCCTGCTCCAGTACGCCGCCCAGGACCTGCGTCCGCTCTCCCTCCTGCCCGCCGCCGCGGGCGTCGCCCTGCTGGTGCCGGCCGTCCTCGGACTGCTCCCGCCCGGCACCTGGCGGGCGGCCCGCGGCCTGCCCTCGGTGGTGCTGCTGCGCGGGGTGGCCGCCGGGTCGTTCATCGCCGCCGAGTCCTTCGTGCCGCTGATGCTGGTCACCCAGCGCGGCCTCAGCCCGACCCTCGCGGGGTTCTCCCTCGCGGCCGGCGGGGCGACCTGGGCGCTGGGCTCCTGGGTGCAGTCCCGGCCGCGCGTGGAGCCGTACCGGGACCGGCTGACGACCGGCGGGATGGTGCTCGTGGCCGCCGCCGTCGCCGCCGCGCCGAGCGTCCTGATCGACGCGGTGCCCGTCTGGACGGTGGCCGTCGCCTGGGGCTTCGGCTGCTTCGGGATGGGCCTGGTGATCTCCTCGACCAGCGTGCTCCTGCTCCAGCTCTCCGCCCCCGAGGAGGCCGGCGCCAACTCGGCCGCCCTCCAGATCTCCGACGGCCTGTCCAACGTGCTGCTGCTGTCCGCGGGCGGCGCCGCCTTCGCGGCGCTCGGCGGCGGGACCGTGTCGCACGCGGCCGCCGAGGCCTCCGGCGCCTCCCACCCGGCCGCCTTCGCCGCCGTCTTCCTGCCGATGGCGGCGGTGGCCCTGGTGGGGGCGTGGGTGACGACGCGGCTGCGGACCTCTTCCTGAGTGGTACCAGTTTGACCCCACAAGGGGGTACCGTTTTGGTATGGCCATGAACCTGCGTCTCCGCGACGACCAGACGGAAGCCCTGAAGCTGCGCGCCGAGGAGGAGGGGGTCAGCATGCACGCGATACTGCTCCGGGCCGTGGACGACTACCTGGCGCGGACGGCTCACGAAGCACTCGTGCGCAAGGCGGCCAAGGAGCAGACCGCCAAGTGGGCCGAACTGCTGGAGCGGCTCAAGTGACCCCTGTCTACCTGACGGCCGAGGACGTCCTGGCCATCGCCGACCTCGCGGTCGATGACCAGGACGTCGTCGTCCGCGATGCGGGGCTGCTGGAATCGGCCGCGCACCGCCCGGCTGCCGCCATGTTCGGACAGGAGGCGTATCCGGACCTCTTCGGCAAGGCGGCCGCGCTCCTGCAGTCGCTGGCGATCAACCGCCCCTTCGTCGACGGGAACAAGCGCACGGCATGGACCTCCTGTGTCGTCTTCCTGGCGATGAACGGGGTGCAACTGCGTCCGGACATCGATGCCGCCGAACGCCTGGTGATCGCGGTGGCCACCGGTGCCGCGGACGAGGTCGAGGTCATCTCCGAGGCGCTGCGGGAGCTGTCCGAACCGTCGATGTGACGTCAGTCCCACCGAAGGCCGACCCGGCATCGTCCGCGCGTCGGCCGTGTCGGCCCGCCGGTAGGGTGGCCCGGTCGTTCTACGTAGCCGAGCCGCCCGAGCCCCACGACGGAGACCGTGACTACCACCGCCAGCGCCAGCACCGCCTCCCACTCGCACCACCTCTCCCCCGCCTTCCCCGGCCGGGCCCCCTGGGGCACCGCCGGCAAGCTGCGTGCCTGGCAGCAGGGGGCGATGGAGAAGTACCTCCAGGAGCAGCCGCGCGACTTCCTCGCCGTCGCCACCCCCGGCGCCGGCAAGACGACCTTCGCGCTGACCCTCGCCTCCTGGCTGCTGCACCATCACGTCGTGCAGCAGGTGACCGTGGTGGCGCCCACCGAGCACCTGAAGAAGCAGTGGGCGGAGGCGGCCGCGCGGATCGGCATCCGGCTGGACCCCGAGTACAGCGCCGGGCCGCTCAGCAAGGACTACCACGGTGTCGCCGTGACGTACGCGGGCGTCGGCGTGCGGCCGATGCTGCACCGCAACCGGGCCGAGCAGCGCAAGACCCTCGTCATCCTCGACGAGATCCACCACGCCGGTGACTCCAAGTCCTGGGGCGAGGCCTGCCTGGAGGCGTTCGAGCCGGCCACGCGGCGGCTCGCGCTCACCGGTACGCCGTTCCGCTCCGACACCAACCCGATCCCCTTCGTGACGTACGCGGAGGGCGACGACGGCATCCGCCGCTCGTCCGCCGACTACACGTACGGCTACGGCTCCGCCCTCGCGGACAACGTCGTGCGGCCCGTCATCTTCCTCTCCTACAGCGGCAACATGCGCTGGCGCACGAAGGCCGGCGACGAGATCGCCGCGCGGCTCGGCGAGCCGATGACGAAGGACGCGATCAGCCAGGCCTGGCGCACGGCGCTCGACCCGCGCGGCGAGTGGATGCCGAGCGTGCTGCGCGCCGCCGACCAGCGGCTCACCGAGGTCCGCAAGGCCATACCGGACGCGGGCGCGCTGGTCATCGCCTCCGACCAGGAGTCGGCCCGCGCCTACGCCAAGCTGATCCGGGAGATCACCGGATCGAAGGCGACCCTCGTGCTGTCCGACGACGCCGGCGCGTCGAACCGGATCGACGAGTTCAGTCGCGGCACCGACCGGTGGATGGTCGCGGTGCGGATGGTGTCGGAAGGCGTCGACGTGCCGCGCCTCGCGGTCGGCGTGTACGCCACCACCATCTCCACGCCGCTGTTCTTCGCGCAGGCCGTCGGCCGTTTCGTGCGGTCGCGGCGGCGCGGCGAGACCGCCTCCGTGTTCCTGCCGACCGTGCCCGACCTCCTCGGCTTCGCCAACGAGATGGAGCGCGAGCGCGACCACGTCCTCGACAAGCCGAAGAAGGAGGGCGAGGAGGACCCGTACGCCGAGTCCGAGAAGGAGATGGACGAGGCGAACCGGGAGCAGGACGAGGACACCGGCGAGCAGGACATGCTGCCCTTCGAGGCGCTGGAGTCCGACGCCGTCTTCGACCGGGTCATGTACAACGGCGCCGAGTTCGGCATGCAGGCCCACCCCGGGAGCGAGGAGGAGCAGGACTACCTCGGCATCCCCGGGCTGCTCGAGCCCGAGCAGGTGCAGTTGCTCCTGCAGAAGCGGCAGGCCAAGCAGATCGCGCACAGCCGCAAGAAGCCGGACACCGAGGCCGACCTGCTGGAGCTGCCGGCCGAGCGGCGCCCGGTGGTCTCCCACAAGGAGCTGATGGAGCTGCGCAAGCAGCTCAACACGATGGTCGGCGCGTACGTCCACCAGAGCGGCAAGCCGCACGGGGTGATCCACACCGAGCTGCGGCGGGTGTGCGGCGGGCCGCCGAGCGCGGAGGCGACGGCGGGGCAGCTGCGGCAGCGCATCGCCAAGGTGCAGGAGTGGGCGACCCGCATGAAGTGACGCCTGCGGACGGAAGTGACGCCTGCGGACGGAAGCGACCCCCGCGGACGGAAGTGACCCCCGTGGAGGGGAGTGGGGCCCGTAAGCGGAAGAGGTGTCCGCGACGGAAGGGGTGCCCGCAAGCGGAAGTGACCCCCCGGGGTGTCCACCGCGCGCCGGTGGGGCGGTCGGCGCCGGATCGCGCACCGTACGTATGGGGACAAACACAGGTAGTCCCCACCGGCCACTGCCCGGATTCTGGACGGAGCCTTCCGCTGAGCGAACCTGCTTCGCTACTGTCCCGCTACGCACACGCCCCGTGGCAGCGCCGCCGCGGAGCGCAGCCGTGAAGCGACCGGGTCCGGATCCACCGGACCCCTCTGCCGATCGGCGGCCTCTGACGCGCGTCGCTGACGGGACTCGGCGACGCATCCGCCGCCGTGGGGCCGCCGACCTCACCACTAAGGAGTGGGCGTCGTGACCGCGGAGACCTCTCAGACGCTCGACAGGGGACTGCGGGTCCTCAAGCTGCTGGCCGACACCGACCACGGGCTGACCGTCACCGAGCTATCCCACAAACTGGGCGTGAACCGCACCGTCGTGTACCGGTTGCTCGCCACACTGGAACAGCACGCCCTCGTGCGACGCGACCTGGGCGGACGAGCCCGGGTCGGGCTCGGGGTGCTGAGGCTGGGCCGGCAGGTGCACCCGCTGGTGCGGGAGGCCGCGCTGCCCGCGCTGCGGTCGCTGGCCGAGGACATCGGGGCCACCGCGCACCTGACGCTCGTCGACGGGGCCGAGGCACTGGCCGTCGCCGTGGTCGAACCGACGTGGACCGACTACCACGTGGCCTACCGGGCCGGATTCCGCCATCCCCTGGAGCGGGGCGCGGCGGGCAAGGCGATCCTGTCCGCCCGGCAGCGGAGGGCTTCCGGGGACCCCGGGTACACCCTGACCCACGGCGAACTGGAGGCCGGCGCGAGCGGGGCCGCGGCGCCCCTGCTGGGCGTGACGGGCGTGGAGGGCAGCGTGGGGGTCGTGATGCTGGCCGACGCGGTGCCGGAGCGGGTCGGCCAGCGGGTGATGGAAGCGGCCCGGGAGGTGGCGGAGGCGCTGCGCTGACCCACCGCCCGCTGCCCGCCCGCTGCTCGGCCGGTCACCGGTCGGCCGGTCGCCGGACCGGTCGCCTGTCCCAGGCCGCTGACCGCAGGCCGTTGGTGACCGACCGCCGGCCGCAGGCCGCTGACCGCAGGCCGCAGGCCGTTGGTGACCGACCGCTGATCGCAGGCCGCCGGGCGGAGGGCGGGAGGGCGCGGGCGGGCAGTGAGCGGGGCCGTCCGGCGTGGGCCGGACCGGACGCCGGGGCCGCGGCCGGCGGGACGCGTGCCCGCGGGCCGCCGCGGGTCGCCGTGGGGCTGCGGGCCGGGCACCGGCGCGCGGCCGGGGCCGGGGCGCGCGTTAGATTGGGCGCGTGCTCTCACGCCTCACACGTCCCCAGGCCCTCGCCGTCTGCGCCCTTCCGCTCGTGGCGCTGCTCGCCACCGCGGGGTTCGCGCCGCTGCCGTTCTCGGTGGCGCAGCCGGGGATGACGGCGAACGTCCTCGGCGACAACAAGGGCACCCCCGTCATCACGATCTCCGGCGCTCCCACCCGCGACACGACCGGGCAGCTGCGGATGACGACCATCGAGGCGACCGGCCCCGACACGCACGTCACCCTGGGCGAGGTGATCGACGGCTGGTTCCGCACCGACCAGGCCGTGATGCCGCGTGACGCGGTCTACCCCGCGGGGGACAGCACCAAGGAGATCGAGCGGTACAACACCGAGCAGATGGAGAAGTCCCAGGACACCGCGACCGAGGCCGCGCTGAGGTACCTCGACCGCACGGACGACGGCATCGAGGTCACGCTCAGGCTCGCCGACGTCGGCGGCCCCAGCGCGGGCCTGCTGTTCTCCCTGGGGATCGTCGACCGGCTCGACGGCGACGGCAGCGGCGGCGACCTCACGGGCGGCCGTACGATCGCCGGCACCGGGACCATCGACGCGAACGGCAAGGTCGGCGCGGTCGGCGGGGTGGCGCTGAAGACGCAGGCCGCCCGCCGGGACGGCGCCACCGTCTTCCTGGTGCCGAGGGCGGAGTGCTCCGAGGCCAAGTCCGAACTGCCCGAGGGGCTGCGCCTGATCCCGGTGACCACCCTCGAGGGCGCCGTCGACTCCCTCGTCGAGCTGGAGAAGGACCAGGGCTCGGTGCCGAGCTGCTAGCTTCCGGACGGGGGCGCTTTTCGGCCAAGGATCGTCCATCGTTGAACAGCTGGCCGGGACAGGCTGTCCCGGCCGTCGGATGATCAATAACCTTGTGCGGTAAGCCTGTTACCGGTCCCAGGGAGATCCATGTCCACCGCTCAGCAGGTCCCCGACATCCTCTCGCCCGAGTTCGCCGCGGATCCCTACCGGGCCTATCGCGTGATGCGTGAGAGCGCCCCCCTCTTCTGGCACGAGCCCACGCAGAGCTACGTCGTCTCCCGTTACGAGGACGTGGAGCGCGTCTTCAAGGACAAGGGCGGCGAGTTCACCACCGACAACTACTCCTGGCAGATCGAGCCCGTGCACGGCAAGACGATCCTCCAGCTCAGCGGGCGGGAGCACGCGGTGCGGCGGGCCCTGGTCGCCCCCGCCTTCCGCGGCAGCGACCTCCAGGAGAAGTTCCTGCCGGTGATCGAGCGCAACTCCCGTGAGCTGATCGACGCCTTCCGGTCCACCGGCTCCGCCGACCTGGTGTCCGACTACGCGACCCGTTTCCCCGTCAACGTGATCGCGGACATGCTGGGCCTGGACAAGGCCGACCACGCCCGGTTCCACCGCTGGTACACGTCGGTCATCGCCTTCCTCGGCAACCTCTCGGGCGACCCCGAGGTGGCGGCGGCGGGGGAGCGCACCCGGGTGGAGTTCGCCGAGTACATGGTGCCGATCATCCGGGAGCGCCGCGACAACCTGGGCGACGACCTGCTGTCGACGCTGTGCGCCGCGGAGGTCGACGGCGTGCGGATGAGCGACGAGGACATCAAGGCCTTCTGCAGCCTGCTGCTCGCCGCGGGCGGCGAGACCACCGACAAGGCGATCGCGGGCATCTTCGCCAACCTGCTGCAGCACCCCGAGCAGTTGGCGGCCGTCCGGGAGGACCGCGGCCTCATCGCCCGCGCCTTCGCCGAGACGCTGCGCTACACGCCCCCCGTGCACATGATCATGCGGCAGTCGGCCACCGAGGTCACCCTCAGCTGCGGTGTCGTACCGGCCGGCGCCACGGTCACCTGCCTGATCGGCGCCGCCAACCGGGACGAGAGGCGCTACCGGGAGCCGGACCGGTTCGACATCTTCCGCGACGACCTGACCACGACCACCGCCTTCTCGGCCGCCGCCGACCACCTCTCCTTCGCGCTCGGCCGCCACTTCTGCGTCGGCGCCCTGCTTGCGAAGGCCGAGGTCGAGATCGGGGTCGGCCAGCTCCTCGACGCCATGCCGGACCTCCGCCTCGCCGACGGCGCCGAACTCGTGGAACAGGGCGTCTTCACGCGGGGACCGCAGACGCTGCCCGTGCGCTTCACCCCCGTCGCCGGCTGACCGCCGCGGACCCGGGCCGCGCGCGGGCGGCCGTCCCCCCGTACGGCCGTCCCCCCGTACGGCCGTCCCCCCGTACGGCCGTCCCCCCGTACGGCCGTTCCCCCCGTACGGCCGTCACCCCGCACCGCGGGCGTTCTCATCACGTCGGCTGCGGCGGCAGTGCGGGGTGCGTCGTCCGCGCACGGCGGCGGGGCGGTCGACCGGACCGGACCGGCGGGGACCCGCCGCCGCACGCCCCGCCGCCGCACGCCCCCGCGGTCGGCGGGTCCCCGCCGACCGCACGCGTCTGCCGCCTGCGCGCCCCCGCCGGTCCCCCGCTACCGCACCATCGGGGTGAACTCCACCGGCAACGAGTGCAGGCCGCGCATCCAGATGGACGGGCGCCAGGTGAGTTCCTCCGGCTCCACCGTGAGGACCAGGTCGGGCAGGCGTTCCAGCAGGGTCTCCACCGCGGTGCGGGCGATGACGTCGGCCAGCAGCGGGGCCGGGTAGGGGCACCGGTGCTCCCCGCTGCTGAACGACAGGTGCGCGGAGCTCTCCGCCCCGACGTGCGACTCGGGCCAGATCTGCGGGTCGGTGTTGGCCGCGGCGAGCCCCAGCACCAGGCAGTCGCCCGCCCGGATCAGCCGCCCGCCGAGCTGGGTGTCGCGCACGGCCCAGCGGCCGATGAAGTTCTGTGTCGGGGTGTCGAGCCAGAGGACCTCGTTGAGGGCCTCGCCCACGCTGAGCCTGCCCCCCGACACGCTGACGGCGAACCGCTCGTCGGTGAGCAGCAGCCGCAGCGTGTTGCAGATCCAGTTGGCGGTCGGCTGCTGCGCCGCGGCGATGACGGAGATCAGGTCCTGCACGACCTCCTCGTCGGTCAGCCCGGCCGGATGCTGCAGCATGCGCGAGGTGACGTCCGGCCCCGGACGCTCCCGCTTCTCCTTGACCAGCTGCTGGATCCGCTCGCCCACGCGCGTGTACGCGGCCACCGGGTCGTCGCCCTCCGCGGCGTCCAGGGAGATCCGCAGGTCCTCGACGAGCTGCTGCGTGGCCTCACCCGTGTGCGGCATCCCGCACATCTGGACCGCGGCGCGCATCGGCAGCGCGTGCGCGTACATGCTCATCAGCTCGGCCCGGCCGCTGCCGGCGAACGACGCGATGAGCCGGTCGGCGAGCTGCCGGCAGTCGCGGGAGAGCTGGAACTGGTCGACGCCCTCCAGCGCCTCGGTGATGACGCCGGCCCGCCGCCGGTGCTCCTCGCCCTCGGTGAACAGCACCGAGGGCTGGTACCCGACGAACGGCAGCAGCGGCCAGTCGGCGGGGATGTTCTCCCACTGGTTCCAGCGCCGCGAGTCGCGGGCGAACAGCTCGTCGTGACCGGTCACGTAGCTGACCTCGGCGTAACCGAGGACCAGCCAGGCGGGGATGTCCCCGTCGAGCAGCACGGGCGCCACCGCGCCGTGCTCCCGGCGCAGGGACCGGTACAGCTGCGCCGGTGTCTGCTGGTACTCCAGACCGCCCAGCCGCACGGCGCCCGCGTGCGCGGGGCACCCCGGGCCGGGCGCGTGCGGGGGAAGGGATCCGGTGTCGGTCACGATGTCATCTCCTGGGCCATGGCCATTTCGTAGAGGTGGTCCACGAGGGTGATCAGCACGTCCTTGCCCGACGACCGGACGCGCGCGTCGCAGTCGACGAGGGGCACGTGCGCGGGCAGGGCGAGCGCCTGGCGGATCTCGTCGAGGGAGTACCGGTCGGGTTCGTCGTCGAACCGGTTGACGGCCACCACGAACGGCGTCCTGTGGTGTTCCAGCCGGTCGATCGCGTACCAGGAGTCGTCCATCCGGCGCGTGTCGACCAGGACGACCGCGCCGAGGGTGCCGGAGAAGAGCCGGTCCCACAGGAACCAGAACCGCTCCTGGCCCGGTGCGCCGAACAGGTACAGCACCATGCGCTTGTTGAGGCTGATCCGGCCGAAGTCGAAGGCGACCGTCGTGGTGGTCTTCGCGGCCACCTGCCGGGTCTCGTCGACACCGACCCCCGCCTGCGTCATCACCTCCTCGGTGTTGAGCGGACGGATCTCGCTGACCGAGCGGACCAGGGTCGTCTTGCCGACCCCGAAGCCGCCCACGACGACGATCTTCAGGCCGGTCTCGGCGGCGTCGGACAGGGGCGTACGCAGGGAGGGCAGGTCAGAGGTTGCGGAGCCCATGCAGCACTTCCATGAGTAGGGCGGAGTCGGGGAGCGCGGCGAGGGACCGCGGCGCGGGTGGGTGACGGGCGGTGATACGGCCCATGGCGAGCAGGTCGCCGAGGAGGATGCGCACCACCGTGATCGGCAGCTTCATCTCCGCGGCGACCTCGACGAGGGCCGTCGGATGCCGGCACAGATCCAGGATCCGCGCGTGCTCCGACTGCATCCCGGCGGTGGGAGCGCTCTCACTGACGATCAGGGTGACCAGGTCGAATGCGTCGTCCGCGCGGCTGCGCCCGCCCGTGATCGTGTAGAGGCGGTCGGGGTCGCCGGTGTCCACGGGCCGACGCGTCACGACGATGCGCTCCCCTGCGTGCCCCCGCGGGGCTCGGCCCGCAGGTGCTCACCGATCTGCTCGACCAGCTCGGTCATCTGGTGACCCACCACTCCGGGGTCGGCGCTCTCCGCGCAGAGGAGCGCCAGATGCGCGCCGTCGCCCGCCTGCACGATGAAGAGCTGACCGCCGTGGAACTCGGTCATGGAGTGGCGGACACCACCGCTCCCGTCGCCGAACTCGACGGACGCGCCCTGGGCGAGGGCCTGCATGCCCGAGCAGATGGCTGCCAGCTGGTCGGCCTGGTCGAGCGCCAGGTGTTCGGTCCAGCACAGCTTCAGGCCGTCCCGGGACAGGACCAGGGCGTGCCGGGCGCCGGGAACGCGCTCCAGAAGGCCCTGCAGAAGCCAGGTGAGGCTGTTGTCGGTGGTCTGCATGGTAGGTGTGGGGACGGTAGGGCCCAAAAGCCCAGGTCACCGGCCCGTTCCTCCAATCTCACGAGCTGAAGCGGGGAAGGGGGCGCCGTGGCTCCGGCGCCGGAGGGGAAGGACGTGGGGTTACCGGGCGGCCGGCGGCTCGGGCGCGGTGCCGGTCCCGGACGGGCCGGCTTCGCCGGCGGAGGTGCGCCCGCTGTGGAAGGCACCGAAGCGGGTGCCCGCGTCGCGCGCGCCGGGAGGGGTCTGTCCCGGTGCGCCGCCCGGCGCGGGGGAGTCGGCCGCCGTCCTGCGCTGCTGCCGTTCCTGTTCGGCCTCGGCCATCGTGCGGCCGGGGGCGCGGACGGGCAGGCCGTTCGGCGTCGCCGCCACCGGACGGCGGGACGCGTCACGACCGCGGACCTCCGACGAAGGCGAGGCCGGAGCCGCAGCCGGAGTCGCAGCCGGTGTCGAGGCCGCAGCCGGTGCCGGTGCCGGTGCCGCGGGAGGGGCGGCGGCCGGTCGCACGGCGGGAGCGGGCACTCCGCCCGTTCCCGGAACCCCGCTCGTCCCCGGAACCCCGCCCGGCACGGACTCTTCACCCGGCATGGACACTCCGCCCGTCGTCGGCTGCGCGGTGCCCGCCGTGGCCCGTGCGGTCTCCGGCGCGGTCGTCGCCACGGCGGGCCGGTGTGCGGTCTCCTGCGGTGCGGTGTCCCGCCGCTGGGCGAGCAGCTGCCGGGGCAGCAGGACGACGACGCCGGTGCCGCCGCGGGACGAGGGCCGGTAGTTGACGCTGATGCCGTACTTGACGGCGAGCCCGCCGACCACGGCCAGGCCGAGCCGGGTGCCGGGCAGCGAGGCGAGGTCGGTCATGTGCCCCGCCACGGCCTCCTCGGCGTGCCGCATCGCGGCGTCCGACATCTTCAGGCCGCTGTCCTCGATCGTGACGACGAGCCCGGCGCTGTGCTCGTCGACGTAGACGTGGACCTCGTCGATGGGCGGCGAGAAGTTGGCGGCGTTGTCCATGAGTTCGGCGATCAGGTGCATCACGCCTTCCGCGGCGAACCCGGAGATCGCGGCACTCGTGGAACAGTGCAGCCGTACGCGCTGGTACGCCGCGATCCGGCCGGCCGCACCGCGCAGGATGCTCTCCATCACGATCGGCTTGTTCCAGGCGCGGCTGGACCGACCGCCCATGAGGAGGGCCAGCCGGTCGGTCATCAGACCCAGCTGGGAGGTGCCGTGATCCAGCTTCAGCAGGTCGCCGAAGACCTCCTCGCCGTGCCGCTCCTGCATCTCGCGCAGATCGGCCAGCATGCTCACGGTCTTGGCCTGCACCCGGCTCAGGGCCTTCGCGGAGGCGGCCTGCGCGGCGGCGGCCCGCCGCTCGCTGCGGGCGAGTTCCCGTACGAACGCCTCCACGGGGGAGCGCAGCAGGGAGGAGGGGGGCCACTCCCACCCGGCGAGCACGGTGTCGGCCGAGTTGCCCTCCCGCAACTGCCCCACCACGTCGGGCAGGACCGTCCGCGTCACCTGCGCCACCTCTTCGGTGACCTGGGCCAGTTCCTCGCGGGCGCGCAGCCGTTCGGCGTCCGTGGCCGCCGCGTACTGCACGACCTGCTCCACCGCGGAGCTGAAGGCCTCCACGGTCCGGCGCAGCTGGACGTCGGCGGGCAGCGTCACCTGTTCCAGGGCGTCCTTCGCCCGGGCGCCCTCCCGCAGCCGGCTCACGAGGGCGGGCACGGTGACGTTCACCAGGTGCGCCGACTCGGCCGACCGCTGCGCCGACTGCGCGGTCAGCCGGGCGACCTCGGCGTCCGTCGCCGCGGCGGTGCGGCGGACCCGCCGGAGCAGCAGGCCGCAGACGAGGACGGCGGCCGCCACGCAGCACCAGGCGGCCACGGCCGTGACCACCGTCCAGGTGCGGGCCGCGGAGGGGGCCAGGGCGACGGCCGCACCCGCGGCTGCGGCACTCAGCAGCAGCACGGTCACGGGTACGGCCGACGAGGCGGGGGAGGGTTCGGCTGACCGACGCTGACGGTGTGGTGCAGGCAGAGGCATTCCGCGGTTCCTCGGTCCTCGAGAGCAGGAAGAACGGATCGACCGACACGACGGCCGCAGGCCCGGGAGCGAGAAAGATGTGATTTTCCGATCCGGGTACCGGCTCATGCTAGTCATTGCGCCGGGGGTGGTGATCTCACTGCTCGCCCAGCCTGCCGAGGAGCCGAATTCGTCGCAAAGCCGCTGGTGGAAACGGGCATCGTGGTAACCCCGGGATGGTGCTTTTCTCCCGGTGTCCCTCCCGCGCGACGGGCGGTCGCGGGCGTCAACTGCCCCTGCTCCCCTGCCCGGAGGGCGTGGCGCACAGGGAGGAGCATCGGTTTCCGGTCAATTCTGAAAGGCGTGCGCGCGGTATGAGTCGGAAATCGTGCAGACCGATCACAGATTCCCCACGAAATCCGCCACGGGAACGGAAGGAACCGCCTACTTCACGAATCCCTCCGCCTTCATCCAGTCCAGCGCGACCTGGTGCGGATCCTCCCCGTCCACGTCCACCTTCGCGTTCAGCTCCTGCGCCACCGCGTTGTCCAGCCTGGCGGTCACCGGGTCGATGACCTCGGCGATGGCCGGCCACTTCTCGAAGGTGCCGGTGTTGATCACGGGCGCCGCGTTGTAGTTGGGGAAGAACTTCTTGTCGTCGGCCATCACCACCAGGTCCATGGACCTGATGCGGCCGTCGGTGGTGAACACCTCCCCGTAGGTGCAGCTGCCCTTCGCCGTCTGCGTGTAGATGATCCCGGTGTCCATCTGCGTGATCCGGTCCGTCGGCACGTCCATGCCGTACGCCTTCTGCATGCCCGGCAGCCCGTCCGCGCGGTTGGCGAACTCGCCCTCCACGCACAGCGTGACGGCCTTCGGGTCGGACCGGGACAGCGCGGCCACCTCCGACAGCGTCCTCGTGCCGTACTTCTCGTGGTTCGCCCGGTTCATCGCCAGCGCGTAGGTGTTGTTCAGCCGGGACTGCGGCAGCCAGGTCACCCCGTTGCGCACGTCGGCGTCCCGCACCGCCTCCCACTGCCGCCGCGGGTCGGTGATGGGCTCGCTGTTGCCCTGGTACGTGATCCAGGCGGTGCCCGTGTACTC
Source organism: Streptomyces sp. NPDC014882 (assembly GCF_043081325.1). Taxonomy (NCBI): domain Bacteria; kingdom Bacillati; phylum Actinomycetota; class Actinomycetes; order Kitasatosporales; family Streptomycetaceae; genus Streptomyces; species Streptomyces sp. NPDC014882. Next base: position 666,235 of record NZ_JBIBWL010000002.1, on the reverse strand, counting down.
GTACATGGCGTCGGCGTCGCCCTTGCGGATCGCCTCGCGGCCGCCGATCGAGCCCTGGATGCCGGTGCGGTCCAGGACGTCCGCACCCGCCGCCTCGAAGGCGATGCCCAGCATCGCGCCGAGGATGAGGCTCTCGGTGAACGACTTCGACGTCACGGTGAGATCGGCGCCCCTGAGCGGCTCCCCCTTGCCGATCGAGCCGGGGGAGACGTCGTCGACCATGGGGGAACCGCTGGTCAGCCCGCAGCCGGAGGCCAGCACCAGCAGCGCCGCGAGAGCGCACGGCGTCCTTCTCACCGCCCCACCTCCAGTCCGCGCGGCCGCAGCAGCACCTCGGCCAGCGAGGCCAGCCAGTCGACCAGCAGGGCCAGCGCCACGGTCAGGACCGAACCCAGCACCAGCACCGGCATGCGCTGGTTGGTGATGCCGGCGGTGATCAGCACGCCCAGCCCGCCGCCCCCGCCGAAGGTCGCCAGGGTGGCCGTGCCCACGTTCAGGACCAGCGCCGTACGCACACCGGCGAGGACGAGCGGCACCGCCAGCGGCAGTTCCACGCGGGTGAGCACCCCGAGCGGGGACATGCCGATGCCGCGGGCGGCCTCCAGCAGCGTCGGGTCGTTCGCCTTCAGGCCGGCGACGGTGTTGGAGAGCACCGGCAGGACGGCGTAGGCGATGATCCCGATCAGGGCCGCCCGGCGGCCGATGCCCAGCCAGATCACCAGCAGGGCGAGCAGGCCGATCGCGGGGGTGGCCTGGCCCATGTTGGCGAGGGCCATCACGACCGGCGTGGCCCTGCGGAAGGCGGGCCGGGTCAGCAGGATGCCGAGCGGGATCGCGATGACCAGCACGAAGAAGGTCGAGATCACCGTCAGCTGGATGTGCTGCCACAGCGCCTTGGACACCTGTCCTTCGGCCAGCGCGTTCTCGGAGACGGTGTCCAGGTCCGCCTGCGCGAACCACAGCCAGGTGGCGAGCAGCATCGCGACCACGAACGCGGGCACGAGGACCAGCTTCGGCCAGCCGACGCGGCGGCGCGGGGGAGCGGGCGGCGCGGCCGGGGGCTCCTCCCGCTCCACCAGGCCGGCCGGCTCGGAGGTGCTCATGCCTTCGCCTCCCCGCCGGGGCCCTCCTGTTCCGCGTGCGTCTGCGCGGCTCGGACCTCCTCCAGTTCGTGCTGGGACTCCAGCGCCTCCAGCCGGTCGGCCTCCAGCAGTTCGTGCACCGAGTTCATCAGCGTCTCCATGTCGACGACCCCGGTGTACTCGCCGTGCCGCCCGGTCACCGCGACCCGCCCGGTGTTGTCGGTGAGGACCGCCTCCAGGGCGTCCCGCAGCGTCGCGTCCCGGGTCACCGTGTCGGTCACCAGCGTGCCGGCGCGGGCCAGCGAGCCCTTGGCCCGCATCAGGTCGCCGCGCCGCAGCCACTTGTAGGGCCGGCCGCGCCTGTCCAGCAGCAGGATCTCGTTCGTCCCGCTGGAGCGGATCCGGTCGAAGACGGTCTGGAGCGGGTCGTCGACGCTCACCGTCGGACACCCGGTGACCTCCACGTCCCGTACGCGCGTGAGGTTGAGCCGCTTCAGCGCCGCCCCGGCGCCCACGAACCCGGACACGAAGTCGTCCGCCGGGTTGGTGAGGATCGCCTCCGGGGTGTCGAACTGGGCGATGTGCGAGCGCTCGCGCAGCACCGCGATCCGGTCGCCCAGCTTGATCGCCTCGTCGAAGTCGTGGGTGACGAACACGATCGTCTTGTGCAGCTCGTGCTGGAGCCGGATCAGCTCGTCCTGGAGGTGGTCGCGGGTGATCGGGTCCACGGCGCCGAACGGCTCGTCCATCAGCAGCACCGGAGGATCGGCCGCCAGCGCCCGCGCCACGCCCACCCGCTGCTGCTGACCGCCGGAGAGCTGGCGCGGATACCGGTGGCGGAACTCCCCGGGGTCCAGCCCGACCAGGTCGAGCATCTCCTCCACCCGGTCCCTGATGCGCCCCTTCGGCCAGCCGATCATCCCCGGCACCAGCGCGACGTTCTGCGCGACCGTCATGTGCGGGAACAGCCCCGAGGCCTGGATGGCGTAACCGACCTTGCGGCGCAGCTTCACCGGGTCGATGTCGGTGACGTCCTCGCCGCCGATGCGGATGCGGCCGCCGCTCGGCTCGATCAGCCGGTTGATCATCTTCAGGGTCGTCGACTTCCCGCAGCCGGACGGCCCGACGAAGATGACGATCTCGCCCGCCTTGATCTCCATGCTCACGTTGTCCACGGCCGGAGCCGCGCTGCCCGGGTAGCGCTTGGTGAGGTTCTCCAGCTCGATCGCGGCGCCGTGGGACTCAGACACGGATCCCCCTCGGGATCGTCAGCCGGCCGACGACGACGTAGGCGGCGTCGAACAGCAGGGCCAGCACGATGATGCCGAGCGTGCCCGCGAGCACCTGGTTGAGCGCGTTCTTGCTGCCCAGGGAGGCCAGACCGCGGAAGATCTCGTTGCCCAGGCCCGGCCCGGAGGCGTAGGCGGCGACGGCGGCGATGCCCATCAGCATCTGCGTGGAGACCCGGATGCCCGTCAGGATCGGCGGCCAGGCCAGCGGCAGCTCGACCCGCGCCAGCCGCATCACGCCGGACATCCCGATGCCCCGGGCCGCGTCCACCAGGGACGGGTCGACACCCCGCAGCCCCACGACGGAGTTCCGCACGACCGGCAGCAGCCCGTACAGCGTCAGCGCGATCACCGTCGGCGGCACGCCCAGGCCCACCACCGGGATCAGCAGACCGATCATGGCCAGGGACGGGACGGTGAGGACGGTGGAGGTGGCCGTGGTGGCGAGGTTGCCGGCCCAATCGCTGCGGTAGGTGGCGACCCCGAGCAGCACGCCGATCAGCGTGGCCAGGACCATGCACTGGAAGACGACGCTGGCGTGCTGGTAGGCGTCGGTGAGCAGCTGCTGATGCCGGTTGCCCAGGTACTCCCAGAAGCTCACACGCCCTCACCCCGTCGTCCGGCCAGGCCCTTCCCGATCGTCCGCGGCCTGCTCCACCAGCGGGATGACCCGCAGGGGCACAGGGTTCTCCATCACGATCGCGGTGGAGGCCCGGACAATGCCATCAAAGCCGACGACCCGGTCGATGACCCGTTGGAGATCGGCGTTGGAACGGGCCACCAGACGGCACAGCATGTCCCCGGTGCCGGTGGTGGTGTGCAGCTCCAGCACCTCCGGCACCGACGCCAAGTGGGCTCGCACGTCGGCGCCTTGGCCCTGCCGGATCTGCAGCGTGGCGAACGCGGTGACCGGGTAGCCGAGCGCCGCCGGGTCCACCTCGGGACCGAACCCGCGGATGACTCCGTTCGACTGAAGCCGGTCCAGCCGCGCCTGCGCCGTCCCCCGGGCGACCCCCAGCCGCCGGGACATCTCCAGCACGCCGATCCGCGGCTCCCGCGCCAGCAGCACGATGATCCGCCCGTCCAGATGATCGATCGCCACGCCCGCCTCCGAGATGGTCACCCTGTACAGAAAAGCCGCCGGGACCGCCGTGCCACTGCACATGATGACCAGCGGTACGACGAACTATTGCGCACCTTGCAGGGTGGCGCGACGCTTCGGCCATGACGCAGACCACACACCACACCCCCGACACCGCCCGGCAGGCCGACCCCTTCCCGGTGAAGGGAATGGACGCGGTCGTCTTCGCCGTGGGCAACGCCAAGCAGGCCGCGCACTACTACTCCACCGCCTTCGGCATGAAGCTGGTCGCCTACTCCGGACCGGAGAACGGCAGCCGCGAGACCGCCTCCTACGTCCTGGAGAACGGCTCCGCCCGCTTCGTCCTGACCTCGGTGGTCAAGGCCGACACCGCCTGGGGCCACTTCCTCGAACGGCACGTGGCCGAGCACGGCGACGGCGTCGTCGACCTCGCCATCGAGGTCCCGGACGCCCGCGCCGCGTACGCCTACGCCCTGGAGCACGGCGCCCGTTCGGTCGCCGAGCCGTACGAGCTGAAGGACGAGCACGGCACCGTGGTGCTGGCCGCGATCGCCACCTACGGCGAGACCCGCCACACCCTCGTCGAGCGCGGCGGCTACGACGGCCCCTACCTGCCCGGCTACGTGGCCGCGAGCCCGATCGTCGAGCCGCCCGCCCAGCGCACCTTCCAGGCGATCGACCACTGCGTCGGCAACGTCGAACTCGGCCGGATGAACGAGTGGGTGGGGTTCTACAACGACGTCATGGGCTTCACCAACATGAAGGAGTTCGTGGGCGACGACATCGCCACCGAGTACAGCGCCCTCATGTCGAAGGTCGTCGCCGACGGCACGCTCAAGGTCAAGTTCCCGATCAACGAGCCCGCGATCGCGAAGAAGAAGTCGCAGATCGACGAGTACCTGGAGTTCTACGGCGGCGCGGGCGTCCAGCACATCGCCCTCAACACCAATGACATCGTCCAGACGGTCCGCACCATGCGCGCCGCCGGCGTCCAGTTCCTCGACACCCCCGACTCGTACTACGACACCCTCGGCGAGTGGGTCGGCGACACCCGCGTCCCCGTCGAGACCCTGCGCGAGCTGAAGATCCTCGCCGACCGCGACGAGGACGGCTACCTGCTCCAGATCTTCACCAAGCCGGTCCAGGACAAGCCGACCGTCTTCTTCGAGATCATCGAACGCCACGGCTCGATGGGCTTCGGCAAGGGCAACTTCAAGGCCCTCTTCGAGGCGATCGAACGCGAACAGGCCAAGCGCGGCAACCTCTGACAGCCGGCCGCCGGCCGCCGGTCACGAGAAGTCCGGCACCCGCGCCACCGACGGCTCGCCCAGCGCCACCAGCGCCGTGCGGGCCGTCCGCGCGTGCAGCGGGGAGAAGTACGGGTTGATCCGCAGCGCCTCCTCCAGATGCCGCCGCGCCGCCCCCTCCCGCCGCACCCGCAGCTCGATCATGCCCCGGTGGTAGAGGTACGGCGCGCTGCGCACCGTGCCCTCGTGCGCCCGGTCGGTGGCGGTCACGGCGTACCGCAGCCCCTCCTTGTGCCGCCCGGCCCGGTGCAGGGCCCAGCCCAGCGCGTCGGCGACCTCGATCCCCGGCTGGCGCCGCCACTCCGCCAGCAGCCGCCGCACGGCCGCCTGCGGATCGCCGTGGTCGGCCTCGAACCGGCCCAGCACCAGCGCCCCGTCCACCCCGCCCGCCGCCTCCCGCCGGACCCGCTCGCGCAGCAGGTCGTACTGCGCGCCCGCCGCCTCGGGCATCCCCAGCGACTCGTACAGCTCGCCCAGCTCCAGCGCGTACTGCGGCAGCGGCTGCCCGGCCAGGGCCGCCCGGTACGCGGCCCGCGCCTCCGACGTCCGGCCCAGCGCGGCCAGCGTCCGCCCCCGCCCGGCCTGCGCGGCCCGCTGGTCGGGGTCGAGGCGCACCGCCTCCTGGAAGTACCGCAGCGCCGGCTCCCGGTCGCCGCGCTCGAAGGCGAGCTGCCCTGCCCGCTCCAGCCAGGCCGCCCGTTCGGCGGGAGCGGCCGCCCCGGCCGCCGCGTCCGACAGCGCCGCCGCCGCGTCCTCGCGCCGGCCCTGGTCCCGGTAGACGGCCGCCGCCCGCCCCAGCGCCACCGGTCCCGAGCGCAGTTCCAGCAGCCGCTCCAGCGCGGCCGCCGCCCTCTTGTGGTCGCCGAGCCCGGTGTAGGCGTCGATCAGCTGCGGGTACACCGTCCAGCGCTTCGGAGCCCGCTCGCGCGCGGCCTCGCCCCAGGACCGCGCGGCCGGGAAGTCCCGGCGGGCGTTGGCCAGGGCGGCCAGCCCGACCAGGGCCTCGGTGTTCCCCGCGGGGCGCACCGACAGGGAGGTCCGCAGCGCCCGCTCGGCCTCGGGGTAGAGGACGGCCGCGTCGGCGGTGCGCCGGCCGCGCTCGACGTAGGCCGCGCCGAGGACCGCCCAGGAGCGGGCGTCCCGCGGACGGGCGCGCACCCGCGCCTCGTGCTCGTCGATCAGCGCCTCCAGAGCGGGCAGCGCGGCGGCCGTCCCGGTCCGCACCGCCGCCTGTGCCTGCGCCCCCGCGGCGGGCCCCGGCGCCGGCCGGCCCGCCTCCTCGCCGGGCAGGCACCACAGGACCCCGCCCAGCACGAGGGCGCCGGCCACCGAGCCGGCCGACACCCGCCGGCGCCGCCGGGAGCGGGCCTTCCCCGCCCCGGCCCGCGCCGCGGCGGCCGCTGCGTCGGCGGGAGTCTCGGCGTCGGCGGGGGTTTCGGCGTCGGCGGGGGCTTCGGCGGTCTCGGCAGCGCTCTCCATGGCGCTCACTGTGCGCCAGGGCGACGACCGCGCGCCGGTGTCGGCCGGGTGCCGCAGGCGGGGTTCACACCGATGGCGGCGGGTGCGACGCTGTGATCATGAGCCGCATCGAAGCCCCTCGCGACGAGGTGACCGGCAACCTCCTCGACCGACTGCTCGACGGCCTGCCCGCCGAGGCGGTCCTCACCGACCCCGACGTCACGGCCTCCTACGCCCACGACATGGCGAGCTTCTGCCCGGCCGGCACCCCGGCCGCCGTCGTGCTGCCGCGCACGGTCGAACAGGTCCAGCACGTCCTGCGCACCGCCACCGAGCTGCGCGTCCCGGTCGTCCCGCAGGGCGCCCGCACCGGCCTGTCGGGCGCCGCCAACGCCTCCGACGGCTGCCTGGTCCTCTCCCTGACGAAGATGGACCGCATCCTGGAGATCAGCCCCGTCGACCGCGTCGCCGTCGTCGAACCGGGAGTCGTCAACGCCGCGCTGTCCCGCGCGGTGGGCGAGCACGGCCTGTACTACCCGCCGGACCCCTCCAGCTGGGAGACGTGCACGATCGGCGGCAACATCGGCACCGCCTCCGGCGGCCTGTGCTGCGTGAAGTACGGCGTCACCGCCGAGTACGTCCTCGGCCTGGACGTCGTCCTCGCCGACGGACGGCTGATGTCCACCGGCCGCCGCACCGCGAAGGGCGTCGCCGGGTACGACCTCACCCGCCTGTTCGTCGGCTCCGAGGGCTCCCTCGGCGTCGTCGTCCGCGCCACCCTGGCGCTCAGGCCGCGGCCGCCGCGGCAGCTCGTCCTGGCCGCCGAGTTCCCCTCCGCCGGCGCCGCCTGCGACGCCGTCTGCCGCATCATGGCCGGCGGCCACGTCCCCTCCCTCCTCGAACTGATGGACCGCACGACGGTCGGGGCGGTCAACGCACTGACCCGCATGGGCCTGCCGGAGACCACCGAGGCCCTCCTCCTCGCCGCCTTCGACACCCCGGACCCGGCCGCCGACCTCGCCGCCGTCGGCGCGCTGTGCGAGGCCGCCGGCGCGAGCCGGGTCGTCCCCGCCGAGGACGCCGCCGAGTCCGAACTCCTCCTCCAGGCCCGGCGGTCCGCGCTGGTGGCCCTGGAGGCGGTCAAGGGCACGACGATGATCGACGACGTGTGCGTGCCCCGCTCCCGCCTCGGCGACATGCTCGAGGGCGTCGAGCGCATCGCCCGGAAGCACCGCCTCACCATCGGGGTCTGCGCCCACGCGGGCGACGGCAACACCCACCCCACCGTCTGCTTCGACGCGGCCGACCCCGACGAGGCACGGCGCGCCCGCGAGTCCTTCGACGAGATCATGGCGCTCGGCCTGGAACTGGGCGGCACCATCACCGGCGAGCACGGCGTGGGCGTGCTGAAGAAGGAGTGGCTGGCGCGCGAACTGGGCCCCGTCGGCCTGGAGATGCAGCGGCGGATCAAGCAGGTCTTCGACCCGCTGGGCATCCTCAACCCCGGCAAGCTGTTCTGAGCCTCGCCCCGTCACGCCCCGTCGAGTCCCGTCCCGTCGAGCCCGGTCCCGTCGAGCCCGGTCCCGTCGAGTCCCGTCCCGTCGAGTCCCGTCCCGTCGGGCCCCGTCGTTCGCCGTCGCTCGCCGTCCTTCGGCTCGTCCGACGGCCACGGCTCGCACGGCCACGGGTCGTACGGCCGCGGCTCGTCCGCCGGAGGCGGGGCGAGCAGTCCGGCCAGCGCCTCGTCGACGTCGAGCCGCCCGCCCTCGGTCCCCGGGGGCACCGCCCGCAGCGTCCGCTCCAGCCAGGCCGACACCTGCTCCGCGGGCGCCTCCAGCAGCGCGTCGCCGTCGGGTGAGCCGAACGCCATCAGCACGACGTCGCGCCCGTCCGCCTTCACCGGCCACACCCGCACGTCCCCGTGCCCGCACGGCCGGAACACGCCCTCCACGAGGAGATCGCGGGCGAACGTCCAGTGGACGGGGCACTCCGAGTCGATGTGGAAGCTGACGTGGACGGCGAAGGGGTCGTCGCTGCGGTAGCCGAGCCGCGCCGGCACCGCGACGCTGTGCTCCGGCGACAGGACCAGCCGCAGTTCCAGCTCCCGTTCCACCACGATGTGGTGCATGTCCGTTCTCCTCTCGCTGTGGATGCGTACGGGAGGGAGAGCGACTTCGGATTCGACCGTTACGCGGGTTCGGGGAACTTTTTCGCGGACGGTCCGAACCTGTGCGTCGCGTGCACACCGTTGCCCGGAAAGGAGTGGGTCCGGCCGGACCGGCGATGGGAGTTGCGCCCGTCTGGTAGATGTGGAGGCCCCCATCCCACCCCCGAGCAGATACGGGACGACGGACATGAGCGCCCCAACCCCGGCACCAGGCGACGACAGCCCCCGTGAGGGGTACTACCCGGACCCGTCCATCCCCGGCTACGTGCGGTACTGGAACGGCTCCTCCTGGGTGCCCGGCACCAGCCGGCCCGCGCCGTCCGGCGGCGAACCGCTCGCCGCTCCGGGAGCGGCCCCGGCGTCGTCCCCCGCTCCGGGAGCGTCCCCGGCCCCGGCTTCGTCCCCCGCCCTCGCCCAGCCCCAGGTCCAGCCCCAGCCCCAGGCCCCGACTCCGGTCCCGGCTCCGGCCTCCGTCGAGGAGACGGGCCCGCACTTCTTCGACGAGGATCCGCAGCAGTACGGCGGCCGGCCCGAACCGGCCTCCGCGTGGGGCGCCGACCGCTCCCGGCAGTCCGGCTTCGGCGGCGACCAGGACCGCCGCGTCTCCTGGGGCGGCCCCCAGCCGGGCCCCCTGACCCCGGACCCCCGCACGGCACCGCCCGACGCCGCGCCGGACTCCACCTTCATGTCGCGCCGCCCGACCGTGGGCCCCGCGGCCGCGGACGAGGGCACCATGATCTTCCGTACGCCGTCCCCGCGCGCCCCGGAGCAGGCGGGCGCCGGCCCCCAGGGGCCGGTGGGCGTGGGCGGCGCGAGCGGCTCCGCCACCGGCGAACCCGGCGCGGGGGTATTCGGCCCGCCGGGTTCCGGGGGGCCGGGCGATCCCGGCCCCGGCCCCGGCCCCGGCTTCGGTGCGGCGGGTCCGGCCGCGGCCGGTGCGCCCGGTGCTCCCGCCGCTCCCGGGAAGCCCGGATTCGGCGCGGGCAAGGCAGCCGCCGACCGCGCCGCGGCGGCGCAGGCCGTGCCCGCCCGGAGCGCCCCCGTCCCGACCCCGCAGGCCGTGCCCGCCCGGAGCGCCCCCGTCCCGACCCCGCAGGCCGTGCCCGCCCGGAGCGCCCCGGTCCCGCAGCCCGCTCCCGCCCCGGTCCCGCAGGCCGCCCCCGCGCAGGGGGCCCTGCCCCTTTCCGGCACTCCGGGCGCCCCCGGCCTCCCCGGGCAGGCCGACGGGCCCCCGGCGGCCGGGCCGGGCGTCGGCGGTGCGCCGATGGCCGTGGGTCCCGGAGGCGGACAGCAGTCCTGGGCGCAGCAGGTGCACCGGCTCGCGGGCGCCGGGGACGACCAGCCCGTGGTGCCGTGGAAGCCGCCGGTGGACGACGTGTTCCAGGCCGCCGCCCGCCGCCAGGCGGCGGCGCGCCCCGCCGGGCTCGGCCGGAGGCTGGGCGCGCGGCTCGTCGACACGCTCGTCCTCGCGGCCGTCACCGGCACGGCGGCGGTCCCGCTCGGCCTGAAGGCGGTCGAGCACGTCAACGACAAGATCGACGCGGCCGAACTCACCGGCGAGACCGTCACGGTCTGGCTGCTGGACGGCACCACGTCGGTGTACCTCGGCGTGGTCCTGGCCGTCCTGATCTGTTTCGGCGTCGTGTACGAGGCGCTGCCGACCGCCAGATGGGGCCGGACCCTGGGCAAGAAGCTGTTCGGTCTGCAGGTGCGGGACATCGAGGGCCACGAGCCCCCGTCGTTCGGCCTCGCCCTGCGCCGCTGGCTCGTCTACAGCGTCCCGGGTCTCCTCGCCGTCGGGATCATCGGCATCGTGTGGGGCCTGTTCGACAGGCCGTGGCGCCAGTGCTGGCACGACAAGGCGGCGCACACGTTCGTGGCGGGGTAGCGGCCCCGCCACGAACGGCCCGCGCGTCCCGTACCCCCGGACGGCCGCTCGCCGGATGCGGGGGCGGGCGGTTCGCGTTCGACTCGGGCCATGACGACCGAACCGCCCCCCGGGTCCGGCGGCGAGCCGCCGGAGGACGATCCGTTCAGGAAGCAGCCCCCGCAGCAGCCCCCGCACGGACCGGGGCAGGGCCCGCAGGGTTCGCCGTACGACAGCCCGCACGGCGGTTCGAGCGGACAGCAGCCCCCGTACGGAGGCGGACAGCAACCGCCGTACGGGGGCGGACCCTACGGCGGGGACCCCTACGGCGGGGACCCCTACGGCGGTTACCCCGCGGACCCGCTCTCCGGGATGCCCCCGCTCGCCGACAGCGGCAAGCGCACGCTGGCGCGGATCGTCGACATGATCCTGGTGGCCGTCGTCGTGTGGCTGCTGACGTGGGGCTTCGGGGTCAACGAGTACGCCGCGGACAACATCGAGGTCGGCAAGTCGCTCGCCCAGTCCGTCGTGGCCGCCGTGCTGTACATCGCCTACGACACCTTCATGACCGCCAGGTCCGGCCGCACGCTGGGGAAGAAGTGGTTCGGCCTGCGCGTGGCCGACCTCGACGACGGCTCCACGCCCTCCGTGCAGACCTCACTGGTGCGCGCCCTCGTGCTGTGGGTGCCGTTCGCGTTCTGCTGCGCCTGTCTGTGGACGGCGATCTGCGGCGGCTGGAGCTTCTTCGACAAGCCCTACAAGCAGGGACTGCACGACAAGGCCGCCAAGACGGTCGTCGTCAGCGTCGACTGACGTGACGTCACCGCGCCGGCGAGGGCCCGCTCCGTACCGGCGCGGACCCTCCCGTCGTGCCGTTCAGCGTGCCGACGGCTCCCGCACCGGCCCGGGCGCCGCGGCGACCGGGGTGGGTGCGGGCTCGTCCACGGTGGAGCGTGCCACGGTGACGCCGGCGGTCCGGCGGCGCGGGGCCGGCAGCGTCATGGCGACGAGTACGCCGAGGGCGAGCGCGGTGACGGCGATGACCGCGACGAGCGAGCCCGAACTCGTCCGGGACAGCAGCAGCATGACGAGCGTCGAGAGGATGACGGTGCAGGAACCGTACGCGAGCTGTGCGACAGTCGGACGAGGCATGGCAATCGTGTCCTCGGAAGCGGGGGCGGTCTCGACTCTATTCGGCTGCATGCCCGACGGGAACGAGCGGTAAGCGTGAGCTGACACACGGTGCCGGTGCACAGGGGGCGCACGGAGTCATGACGTCCGCCTGCCGGACGGGACCACGCGCCCGTCACATGACCGTGACGTGTCCGCAATGCGAACGCACGCTTCCAATAATGCGTTGACCTGTTCAAGTCAAGGTCTGTCTTTTCCGATGAAGCAGTAGTCAAATGGCGTCACTTGACTACACGCGTATAACCGCGCGCGGACTTCCCTTGACATGGATCCCCCTTCCGCGCGTCCGGCACGCGTTAGGGGAGGCAATCAAGTGACCAGCAGATCCTGGACGTTCAGGACGGCCGCCACGGTCGTCGCCCTCGCGGCGGCCTCGGCGACGTTCTCGACGTTCGCCGTGGCACAGGCGGCCGACAACGCGCCGGCCGACACCCCGGCGGTGGACCGGCACGACCCGCAGCCGGCCGACACCCGCGAACACGACTTCGACGGGCCGCTCAGCAAGACGCAGGAGGCCCAGCGCGAGGAAGCCCTCGAGCAGGTCATCTCCGGCGAAGCCACGGTCAAGAACCGGGACGGCTCCAAGGTCGTCCAGCTCGACAGCCGCAAGGGCGAGAGCAAGTACGTCGAACTCGGCCGCGAGAAGACCGACAAGATCTTCACGATCCTCGTCGAGTTCGGCGATCAGATAGACAGCCGCTACGGCGGCACCCCCGGTCCGCTGCACAACCAGATCGCGCAGCCGGACCGCACCAAGGACAACAGCACCGCCTGGCAGGCGGACTACGACCAGAAGCACTTCCAGGATCTGTACTTCGGCACCGCCGCGGGCACCGAGTCCCTGAAGAAGTACTACGAGAAGCAGTCCTCGGGCCGCTACTCGGTCGACGGTGAGGTCACCGACTGGGTCAAGGTCCCCTACAACGAGGCCCGTTACGGCTCCAACGACGCCTCCACCGGTGCCTGGTACGCCGTGCAGGACGGCGTCAACGCGTGGGTCGCCGAGCGCGAGGCCGCCGGTGACACCGCCGCCGAGATCAAGGCCGAACTGGCCGGGTACGACCAGTGGGACCGTTACGACTTCGACGGCGACGGCGACTTCAACGAGTCCGACGGCTACATCGACCACTTCCAGATCGTGCACGCCGGCGAGGACGAGTCCGCGGGCGGCGGCGCCCAGGGCGAGGACGCCATCTGGGCCCACCGCTGGTACGCCTTCGGCACCGACGCCGGCTCCACCGGCCCGGACACCAACAAGCTCGGCGGCACCCAGATCGGCGACACCGGCATCTGGGTCGGCGACTACACCATCCAGCCGGAGAACGGCGGCCTGGGCGTCTTCGCCCACGAGTACGGCCACGACCTCGGCCTGCCCGACGAGTACGACACGGCGGGCGGCGAGAACTCCACCGGCTTCTGGACGCTGATGTCCTCCGGTTCCTGGCTCGGCACCGGCAAGGACTCCATCGGCGACCTGCCCGGCGACATGAACTCCTGGGACAAGCTCCAGCTCGGCTGGCTGGACTACGAGGTCGCCAAGGCGGGCGTCAAGTCCCGCCACACGCTGGGCGTCGCGGAGTACAACACCAAGAACCCGCAGGCCCTCATCGTCTCCCTGCCCGAGAAGACCGTCACCACCGAGGTCGTCGCGCCCGCCCAGGGCGCCACGCAGTGGTGGAGCGGCAGCGGTGACGACCTGCGCAACACCCTGACCCGCTCGGTCGACCTGACCGGCAAGTCGACGGCGGCGCTGTCGCTGGACGGCTGGTGGGACATCGAGGCCGACTACGACTACCTCTACACCGAGGTGTCCACGGACGGCTCCAACTGGACGCCGGTCGACGGCAAGCTCGCCGACGGCTCGGCCGTCCCGCGCGACGGCAGCGGCAAGCCCGCCCTCACCGGCACGGTCGACGCCTACCAGAAGCTGACGTACTCCCTGGACGCCTACGCGGGCCAGAAGATCGACGTCCGCTTCCGCTACGCCACCGACGGCGGCGTGGCCCAGAAGGGCTTCGCGGCCGACGAGATCACCGTGACCGCGGACGGCGCCGCCCTGTTCTCCGACGACGCGGAGAGCGCGGACGCCGCGTGGACGGCCAACGGCTTCAGCCGCATCGGCTCCGCCATCACGGACGACTACGCGCAGTACTACATCGCCGAGAACCGCCAGTACGTCTCGTACGACAAGGTCCTCAAGGTCGGCCCGTACAACTACGGCTTCTCGACGACCCGTCCGGACTGGGTGGAGCACTACCCGTACCAGAACGGCCTGTTGATCTGGAAGTGGGACACCTCCCAGGCCGACGACAACACCAGCCAGCACCCGGGTGAGGGCCTGATCCTCCCGGTCGACTCGCACCCGACCCCGCTGAAGTGGTCCGACGGCACCCTGATGCGCAACCGCGTCCAGGCCTTCGACTCCCCCTTCAGCTGGTACCCGACCGACGCGATCACGCTGCACAAGGCCGACGTCGCCACGAAGATCAAGGCCCGCCCGGGCGTCCCGGTCTTCGACGACGGCAGGTCGACCTACTACGACGCGTCGAACCCGGCCGCGGGTGTCAAGATCACTGACACCAACACCTCCATCAAGATCGTCAACGAGCCCCTGAGCGGCTCGACGGTCACCGTGAAGGTGGGTCCGTCGACCAAGTAGTCGACGTTCCGGCAGGTCAGAAGCGTATCGGCGGCAACCCCTGGCGGGTTGCCGCCGATCGTGTTTAGGTGCCTCCTGTGCTCTTCTTATTGACAGTCCCGGGGGCGACCGCTCCGGCACCGACACGCACGGGGGTGTGACCGCATGGCCGCAGGAGGTTTCTGCAAACTGCCGAACGGCTCGGTGGTGGTGGCGCTGAACCTGCCCAGTCCCGCCGCCGACGGCGGCGCCGCCGTCCGCTTCCTCGTCGTCGCCCAGAACCGCGCCCGAGCCCTGACCAGGCTCCGCAACCTGGGTCTGCGCGCCGTCTACCTGCGGGGCAACGCCGCTCCGCCCAGCCCGGACGAGATCACCGCGGTCCTGCACCACCCCGACGGCCTGATATGGCGAACGGCCCCCGACAGCGCTGACAACGCTGTCACCCCGCTGATCGGCGTGCCCGAACCGTGGCGCCCGATCCGCGCGCTGCTCCGCCGCCCGGCGGCCACCGGGACGTAGGGCCCGTCCGGCGGATCACGCCGGGGACGCGGGGCCGGGCCCGTGACCGCCGGCCCTCCCGGCCCGCCCCCGGTCCGCCCCCGGTCCGCCCCCGGCCCGCCCGGCCCGCCTCTGGCCGTCCCCGTCCGTGCCCGGACCGCGTCCCGTCCGCGCCCGGTCCGGACGCAGGCGCCCCGGGGGCCCTGCGGGCTCAGAACACGACCGGCTTGCCCGACAGTTCCACGCCCGCCCCGCGCAGCTCCTCGAGCGCCCGCTCGGTTGTCTCCGGGGCGACCCCGGCGGTCAGGTCGAGCAGGACGTGGGTGCGGAAGCCCTCCCGGGCCGCGTCCAGCGCCGTGGCCCGCACGCAGTGGTCGGTGGCGATGCCCACCACGTCCACCTCGTCGATGCCGCGGGTCCGCAGCCAGTCGCCCAGTGTGACGCCGTTCTCGTCGGCGCCCTCGAACCCGCTGTACGCGGCGGCGTAGGCGCCCTTGTCGAAGACCGCGTCGACGGCGCCGGAGGCGACCGCCGGGGCGAAGTTCGGGTGGAAGCCGACGCCCTCGGTGCCCGCGACGCAGTGCGCGGGCCAGGAGTGCACGTAGTCGGGGTTGTCGGCGAAGTGTCCGCCGGGGGCGATGTGGTGGTCGCGGGTGGCCACCACGTGCCGGTACCCGGCGGGGGCCTGCCCGATCAGCTCGGTGATGGCGGCGGCGACGTCGGCACCGCCGGACACCGCGAGGCTGCCCCCCTCGCAGAAGTCGTTCTGCACGTCTACGACGATCAAGGCGCGGCGCATGGTGGGTGTCCTTCGGTGGGAGCCCCGGTTCTCTCGAGCCCGGGGAGGGTGAAGTAATCGAGCCTAGAGACTTCGGCGGCGGTAGGGGAGGGGCACGACCGGTCCCGTCCCGGGGACGTCGCCTGTCGCGGGACCAGGGGGTGTTTCGAAAGTCCCTCCCCCAGAGGGGGTGCCCCCAGCCCGGCGACGCCTGGCACGCACTCCCCCAGAGGGGGCACCCCCAGCCGCGTTGTCGGGATCACCCCGATACAACCAGTATCGGGGCGACCCTCCGCCTTGCGATCGCACGCACCAGACGCCGCCGGGCCTGCCCTTCGGGCAGACGACGCCACTTTCGAAACACCCCCTAGCTACCCGAGCGTCCCTGGACGTACTCCGTCGCGAGGACGGGTTCCCCGCGCGAGAGCTGGGCGGCGGACAGCGGCAGTCCGGCGCGGGCGGCCGCGTGCCGGTCGCGGACCACGTCCAGGGGCTCGCGGCCGACGACCTCGCCGCCCTTGACCAGCTCGACCTGCAGCTGGTGGTCGGCCAGCTCGGCGGGGACCTGGCCGGTGCCGACGACCTCGGCCTCCGCGACGCCGTCCGCGTCCGGGCGGCGCGCGGCCCACTTGCGGCCGCCGATCGAGGTCTTCCCGCCGGACGACTTCTTCGCCACCGGCACCAGCGGCGCCCGCGGGTCGTCGGACTCGGCGCGGGCGACCAGCTTGTAGACCATGGAGGCCGTCGGGTGCCCGGAGCCGGTCACCAGCTGGGTGCCGACGCCGTACGCGTCCACGGGCGCCGCGGCCAGGGAGGCGATGGCGTACTCGTCGAGGTCCGAGGTCACGACGATCTTCGTGTCCGTCGCACCCAGCTCGTCCAGCTGCTGGCGCACCCGGTGCGCGACGAGCAGCAGGTCGCCGGAGTCGATGCGCACCGCGCCCAGCTCGGGCCCGGCGACCTCCACGGCCGTGCGGACGGCCTCGGCCACGTCGTAGGTGTCCACGAGGAGGGTGGTGCCGCGGCCCAGCGACTCCACCTGGGCGCGGAAGGCGTCGCGCTCGGTGTCGTGCAGGAGGGTGAAGGCGTGCGCGCTGGTGCCCACCGTGGGGATGCCGTAGCGGAAACCCGCCGCCAGGTCGGAGGTGGTGGCGAAGCCGCCGACGTACGCGGCGCGGGACGCGGCCACCGCCGCCAGCTCGTGGGTGCGGCGGGCACCCATCTCGATCAGCGGGCGCTCCCCGGCCGCCGAGGACATCCGGGAGGCGGCGGCGGCGATCGCGGAGTCGTGGTTGAGGATGGACAGGATCACGGTCTCCAGCAGCACGCACTCGGCGAAGGAGCCCTCGACCCGCATGACCGGCGAACCGGGGAAGTACACCTCGCCCTCCGGGTAGCCCCAGACGTCACCCGAGAAGCGGTAGGAGGCCAGCCACTCCAGGGTGGCCTCGTCGACGATCTCCCGCTCGCGCAGGAAGCCGAGGACGTCCGCGTCGAAGCGGAAGTTCTCGACGGCGTCCAGGACGCGGCCGGTGCCGGCCACCACGCCGTAGCGCCGGCCCTCGGGCAGCCGCCGGGTGAAGACCTCGAAGACGCTGCGCCGCCCGGCGGTGCCCGCCTCCAGCGCGGCCTGCAGCATCGTCAGCTCGTACTGGTCCGTGAAGAGCGCCGTCGAGGGAACATCCACCGGCAGCCCGAGATCCGCTACGTCCACTTGCCTCACCTAGTCCATGACTCTCCGGGTGCCCCGGCCAGGCCGGGGTTCCGGGGGGCGTCCCCCCGGAGCGCTTCGCATGCCAGGGATCGTACCCCCTTTTCGTCGGTGTGACGATTTCCGTGCCGCATGGCAGCATGGGCTGTGTGACGTCACCCGCGCCCCTTGAGACCGAACGCACCGAGTCGGCGGAGGAGGTCTTCGCCGTACCGGAGCCGGACGTCCCCTGGGTCACGATCGTCCACAACGACCCGGTCAACCTGATGAGCTACGTGACGTACGTCTTCCAGACGTACTTCGGCTACTCCAAGGACAAGGCCACCAAGCTCATGCTCGACGTCCACCACAAGGGCCGGGCGGTCGTCTCCAGCGGAAGCCGCGAGGAGATGGAACGCGACGTGCAGGCGATGCACGGCTACGGACTGTGGGCCACCCTCCAGCAGGACCGGAAGTAGTCACCTCACCGATGCCCGGACACTTCGAACCGATCCCCGGCGGCGGCGCGGCCGTCGCCCTCGACGACGTCGAGATCTCCATCATCCGGTCGCTGGCCGTCCAGCTCCTGGAGCTGATCGGCCCCGGCCCCGCCGAGGACGCCTCCGCCGACCCGCTCGCGGGACTCTTCGCCGAGGGCCCGAGCGAACCGCCCGCCGACCCGGTCCTCAAGCGCCTCTTCCCCGACGCCTACGTCGACCCCGAGGCCGCCCCCGGGCCCCGGGAGGAGGAGGAACGGCGTTCCCGTTCCGCCGAGTTCCGCCGCTTCACCGAGAACGACCTCAGGGCCGGCAAGCGCGAGAACGCGCTCGCGGTCGTGCGCTCCCTGGACGCGCTGGTCGCCGAGGACGACGGCGTGGCGGTCCTCGAACTGTCGCCCGAGGACTCCCGGCAGTGGCTCGGCGCGCTCAACGACCTGCGGCTGGCGATCGGCTCCCGGCTGGACATCACCGCCGAGGACGACACCGACCTCCTCTACCGGCTGCCGGACGAGGACCCGCGCAAGCCGATGGTGATGGCGTACCTGTGGCTGGGCGGCCTCCAGGAGACGCTCGTGACCACCCTCATGGGCTGAGCCCGCCGACCCCCGTCGGGCCTGCCGACCCCCGTCGGGCCTGCCGACCCTCGTCGGGCCTGCCGACCCCCGTCGGGTCCGCCGGGCCGCCGGACCGCTGTCGGGCTCACCGAGTCCGCCGGGCCGCCGTCGGGCTCACCGGGCCCCTCGGACCCCCTCGGGCCCCCTCGGGCCCGCCGGGATCAACCGGTATGGCGTGATCCGTGACGACCGGGTGTTCGCTCAGAGGACGCTCAAATCCGGATAACGATCACGTCACCGGCGCGGCCGACTGTGCCCCTTTTGTGTCCAGTTTGGCCGCTTCTTCTTGTGCGATGCGCCACACGCCGCCCGGACGGCCAGGATGACGGGCGTGATAAATCTTCACGACCGCCCGGCGCACACCATCCGTATGCGCGCCGGGTGCGCCACCGAGCCGGCGGATCGCCGGCCAGGCACAACGCTCCATCAGTCCGGGGGGATCGAGAACCGATCCGCGGCCGACGAAGGCCCGGTTCGGCATGGAGAAAGGCGCACCACACATGACCTCCGCTCAGGTCGACACGGAGAAGGCCCCCGAGGGCTCGGAGGAGGGCTACGAGCGCGGACTCGGCAGCCGCCAGGTCCAGATGATCGCGATCGGCGGCGCCATCGGCGTCGGCCTCTTCCTGGGAGCCGGGGCGAACATCGCCAAGGCCGGCCCCAGCCTCATCCTCATGTACGCCCTCGCGGGCGTGATCATCTTCTTCATCATGCGGGCGCTCGGCGAGCTGCTCCTCTACCGCCCGGTCTCCGGGTCCTTCGCGGAGTACTCCCGCGAGTTCCTCGGCCCGTTCTTCGGCTACTTCACCGGCTGGACGTACTGGCTGATGTGGGTCGTGACCGGCATGGCCGAACTGACGGCCGCCGCGATCTACGTCAACTACTGGTTCCCCTCCATCCACCAGTGGGTGACGGCCCTGGTCTTCCTGGTGGTCCTCTTCGGGGTCAACCTGATCTCCGTCAAGCTCTTCGGTGAGCTGGAGTTCTGGTTCTCCATGGTCAAGGTCACCGCGCTCATCGGCATGATCGTCATCGGCCTCGGCGTCCTCACCTTCGGCTTCAGCTCGGCCGGCGACACCGCCGCCGTCTCCAACCTGTGGGCCTTCGACGGCTTCTTCCCCAAGGGTGTCGGCTCCTCCCTCATGACCCTCCAGGGCGTCATGTTCGCCTACCTCGCCGTCGAGCTGGTCGGCGTCACCGCGGGCGAGTCCGAGGACCCGGAGAAGACCCTCCCCAAGGCCATCAACACGCTGCCGTGGCGCATCGCGCTGTTCTACGTCGGCGCGCTCACCGTCATCCTCTGCGTCGTCAAGTGGACCGAGTTCGCGCCCGGCGTGAGCCCCTTCGTCGCCGCCTTCGCCAAGATCGGCATCCCGGCCGGCGCCGCCATCGTCAACTTCGTCGTGCTCACCGCCGCCCTGTCCTCCTGCAACTCCGGCATGTACTCCACCGGCCGCATGCTGCGCAACCTCGCCGACAGCGGCGAGGCCCCCGCCGCCTTCCGCAAGCTGTCCGCCACCAGGACGCCCGCCCTCGGCATCGCCGTCTCCGTCGCCTTCATGGGCATCGGCGTCGTCCTCAACTACGTCGTCCCCGAGAAGGCCTTCGGCTACGTCACCTCCGTCGCCACCGCGGCCGGCATCTGGACCTGGCTGATGATCCTGATCAGCCACGTCCTCTACCGCCGCGCGGTCGACGCGGGCCGCCTGCCCGCCTCGCCCTTCCCGGCGCCCGGCGGCGCGAAGTGCAGCTACGTCGCCATCGCCTTCCTCCTCTTCGTCACCGGCCTCATCGCCTACGACGCCGACTCCCGCGTCTGCCTCTACGTGATGGCCGGCTGGGCCGCCGCCCTCGGCGTCGGCTGGGCCGTGCTGAAGTCCCGCACCCCGCAGACCGCCCGGGACCGCCGACCGGAATTCGACGAAGTGGGCTGACCCCCGAGGACGTCCGGCAGGCGGGGAGCACTCGTGGCGCCCCCCGCGGCCGCCGCTCAGGACGTCCGGCATACGGGCCGCGCCGTACCGCCCCTCGGTACGGCGCGGCCCCTCTGCTTATCCTGGCGACCATGCTGACCCTCACCCAGGCCCTGTTCGACCAGATCGTCGCCCACGCCCGCGAGGACCACCCCGACGAGGCGTGCGGCGTGGTCGCGGGCCCCGCCGGCTCGGACCGCCCCGAGCGGTTCGTCCCCATGCTCAACGCGGCCCGCTCGCCCACCTTCTACGAGTTCGACTCGCAGGACCTGCTCAGGCTCTACCGCGAGATGGACGACCGCGACGAGGAGCCGGTGATCATCTACCACTCCCACACCGCCACCGAGGCCTACCCCTCGCGCACCGACCTCTCCTACGCCAACGAGCCCGGCGCCCACTACGTCCTCGTCTCCACCGCGGACACCGACGACGCCGGCCCCTTCCAGTTCCGCTCCTACCGGATCGTGGACGGCCAGGTCACGGAGGAGGAGGTCAAGGTCGTCGAGGCGTACTGACCCCGCCGATCCCGGCATCCGGTCGGAAAGCATCCAGAATGTGGGATCACACTCCAGGGCCCGGACCGGGAATCGATACGATGTGCCCATGGTTCTCCCTGACGTGAGCGAGAAGACGCCGGGCGCCCTGCTCGTGGCGCGGCTGCACGTCGACCTGTGCAGGCTCGCCAGCGCCATCTGTTGACGCCGGCCCTGCCGCCGTACGGCCGTGTGCCGCGGCGCCCTCGCACGCTTGTCCCGCCTTGTCCCGCGCTGCCCACACCTTCCGAACAGGAGCCCTGAGCCATGGCCATCGAGGTCCGCATCCCCACCATCCTCCGCCAGTACACCGACGGTCAGAAGGCGGTGGAGGGCAGCGGCGAGACCCTCGCCGACCTGTTCGCCGACCTCGAGGCCCGGCACACGGGCATCCAGGCCCGCATCGTGGACAACGGCCAGCTGCGCCGCTTCGTCAACGTGTACCTGAACGACGAGGACGTCCGGTTCGTCGACGGCATCGACACCAAGCTGGCCGACGGCGACACCGTGACGATCCTGCCGGCCGTGGCCGGCGGCATGGCCTGAGCCGGTCCGATGCGCTACGACTCCCCCCTCGCCGCGGTGGGCAACACCCCCCTGGTGCGCCTGCCGCGGCTCTCGCCCTCCGCCGACGTCCGCATCTGGGCCAAGCTGGAGGACCGCAACCCCACCGGTTCCGTCAAGGACCGCCCCGCCCTGCACATGATCGAGCAGGCGGAGAAGGACGGCCGGCTCACCCCCGGCTGCACCATTCTGGAGCCGACCTCCGGAAACACCGGCATCTCGCTGGCCATGGCCGCCAAGCTCAAGGGCTACCGCATGGTCTGCGTCATGCCCGAGAACACCTCCCAGGAACGCCGCGAGCTGCTCGCCATGTGGGGCGCGGAGATCATTCCCAGCCCCGCCGCCGGCGGCTCCAACACCGCCGTGCGCGTCGCCAAGGAGCTGTCCGCCGAGCACCCCGACTGGGTGATGCTCTACCAGTACGGCAACCCGGACAACGCCGGCGCCCACTACGCCACGACCGGCCCGGAGATCCTCGCCGACCTCCCCTCCGTCACCCACTTCGTCGCCGGACTCGGCACCACCGGCACCCTCATGGGCGTCGGCCGCTACCTGCGCGAACACAAGCCCGACGTCAAGATCGTCGCCGCCGAGCCGCGCTACGACGACCTGGTCTACGGCCTGCGCAACCTCGACGAGGGCTTCGTCCCCGAGCTGTACGACGCCTCCGTCCTCACCACCCGCTTCTCCGTCGGCTCCGCCGACGCCGTCACCCGCACCCGCGAGCTGCTCCAGCAGGAGGGCATCTTCGCGGGCGTCTCCACGGGCGCCGCCCTGCACGCCGCGATCGGCGTCGGCAGGAAGGCCCTCAAGGCGGGCGAGAGCGCCGACATCGTGTTCGTCGTCGCCGACGGCGGCTGGAAGTACCTCTCCACCGGCGTCTACACGGCCGCCACCACCGAAGAGGCCATCGAGACGCTCCAGGGCCAGCTCTGGGCGTGAGCGGACCGGCCTGACCAGCCGGTCCCGCCCGCCCGGCCCGACCAGCCGGTCCCGCCCGCCCGGCCCGCTATGCCGTCAGGTGACGGACCTGGTCCCACAGGGCCGGGTCCACCACACCCACCCGGCGCCGGAAGTCGCCCAGCGGCACCTGGCGCAGCTCGTCCGTCTCCAGGAAGCTCGCCCGGCCCCGCGCGTCCCCGACCGAGCCCGGCGGCAGCGCGATCACCCCGGCCCGCTCGTCGTGGCGCCTGCTGGTGATCTTCACGACGGTCACCCGGTTCCCCCGCACCGCCAGCACCAGGCACGGCCGGTCCTTCGCGCCCGGCCCGTCCTCGAACGGCACGTTCGCCCACCAGATCTCCGCCGGCCGCGGCCGCCCGGCGTCCCGCCCGCGCTCCCGCTCCGGCCGTCCCGGCGGCCGTTCCCGTCCGGGCCGCCCCGGCGGCCGGGACCCACGCCCCACCGGACGCCGGCCCGGACGCCGGCCGCGCCCCCAGCCGTCGACGAGCGTGGCGACCAGTGCGAGCAGCACCACCGCCACGAGAGCCAGCCACCAGGACGTGTCCATACGCACGACCGTACCGGGGCGCGTTCCCCCGTGCGCGCCCTTCCGCACGCCCCGCGCTCCGGGTCCAGCCGAACCGGTGACAGCACAGGTGAGTTCCCCCACAACAGCCCCTGGTGGAGGAGCGACCGAAGGTTTCGCGCCTTACGCTCGACGGACCGCACGACCCCTGTCGTCCTCTTTTCACGACCGTCCGTCTTCCGACCTTCCCCGGTACTTCCCGGTCCCCGCCAGCGGAGGTTTCTGCTCCATGAAGCTCACCGTCGTCGGCTGCTCGGGGTCGTTCCCGTCCGCGGAATCGCCCTGCTCGAGCTACCTCGTCGAGGCCGACGGCTTCCGGCTGCTTCTCGACATGGGCAACGGCGCCCTGGGCGAGCTGCAGCGCCACTGCGGTCTGTACGACCTCGACGCGATCTTCCTGAGCCATCTGCACGCCGACCACTGCATCGACATGTGCGCGTACTTCGTCGCCCGCTACTACCGCCACGACGGCGGCCGCTGCGACCCGATCCCGGTGTACGGCCCCGAGGGCACCGAACACCGCCTCACCACGGCCTACGCCGACACCCCCTCGGCCTCCTCCATGAGCGAGGTCTTCGACTTCCACACCGTCAAGCCCTCCACCTTCGAGATCGGCCCGTTCACGGTCCACACGGAACGCGTGGCCCACCCGGTCGAGGCGTACGGCATCCGCATCGAGCACGGCGGGCGGACGCTCACCTACTCCGGCGACACCGGAGTCAGCCCGGCCCTCGACGAACTCGCCCGCGACAGCGACCTGTTCCTGTGCGAGGCCGCGTTCACGTACGGCAAGGAAGACATCCCCGACCTGCACCTCAACGGCCGCGAGGCGGGACAGACGGCGGCCCGTGCAGGCGCCCGCCGCCTCGTCCTCACCCACATCCCCCCGTGGACCGACCCCCAGGCCAACCTCGCGGACGCCCGCGCCGTGTTCGACGGACCGGCGGAAGTGGCGGCACCGGGGGCGACGTACGAGATCTGACGTCCGCACCACATGAGCGGACACGCGAAGGCCCCCGGAGCGGTTCAGGGCTCCGGGGGCCTTCGCGTGTGCGTACGTCGTGTGCCGGGCGGGACTCACGCCTTCGTGAGGTCCTCGACCTCCTCCTCCGGCTCGCGGCCGGGGGTGGTGAGGTTGAACCGCACGATGGCGAAGCGGAAGACCACGTAGTAGATCACCGCGAAGACCAGGCCGATCGGGATGATCAGCCACGGCTTGGTGGCCAGGTTCCAGTTGAGGAAGTAGTCGATCGCGCCGGCCGAGAAGCTGAAGCCGTGGTGGACGCCCAGGCCCCACGTGACGGCCATCGACACGGCCGTCAACACCGCGTGGATGACGTACAGCAGCGGCGCGATGAACATGAAGGCGAACTCGATCGGCTCGGTGATGCCGGTGACGAACGAGGTCAGCGCCAGCGAGACCATCATGCCGCCGACCGCCTTGCGGCGCTCCGGACGCGCGGTGTGCGTGATGGCGAGAGCGGCGGCGGGCAGCGCGAACATCATGATCGGGAAGAAGCCGGTCATGAACTGGCCCGCGGTCGGGTCACCGTGGAAGAAGCGCGGCAGGTCACCGTGCCAGACGGCACCGGAGGCGTCCTTGAAGGAGCCGATCTCCTGCCAGGCCACCGTGTTGACGAACTGGTGCATGCCCACCGGGAGCAGCGCGCGGTTGATCGCGCCGAAGATGCCCGCGCCGACCGAGCCGAGACCGGTCATCCACTCGCCGAAGTTGGTGATGACGTCACCGATCGGCTCCCACACCAGTCCGAAGAAGACGCCCACGGCGGTGCCGATGAAGGCCATCAGGATCGGGACCAGGCGGCGGCCGTTGAAGAAGCCCAGCCAGTCGGGGAGCTTGGTGCGGTGGAAGCGCTGCCAGGTGACCGCGGCTATCAGGCCCATGATGATGCCGCCGAGGACCTTGGGGTCGTTGTAGGTGGCGGCCACGTCCGCACCCTCGGTGACCTTCGCCTCGGTGATCGGGAACGCGGTCAGGACGTTCTTGTAGACGAGGAAGCCCACGAGCGCGGCGAGGGCGGTCGAGCCGTCGGCCTTCTTGGCGAAGCCGATGGCGATGCCCACGCAGAACAGCAGCGGCAGGTTCGCGAAGACGGCGTCACCGGCGGTCGCGAAGACCTTGGCGACCTTGTCCCAGCCGAGACCGTCCTTGCCGAAGACGTCGTCCTGGCCGAGCCGCAGCAGGATGCCCGCGGCCGGCAGCACGGCGATGGGCAGCTGGAGACTGCGGCCGACCTTCTGAAGGCCCTGGAACAGGCCTGATCCCCACTTCTTCGGGGGGGCCGCCGCTGGCGAGGTGGCGGTGCTCATAGACTTCCTCCATCGGTGGTGGTCTACACCACTCAGTGGTGTAGACCTGTTTCTAGCACGATGAAGGCGGTATAAGGAACCCGTCAGAACTGCGACCGGAGCGCTACGCACCGCACCCGCGCCGCGCTCGCACCGCACCCGTCCGAACGCCCCCGGCGCGGCACGGCGAAGGGCCCCCGGACCGGCGGTCCGAAGGCCCCACATCCCTGCTCCGCAAGGCGCCCCGCAAGGCCCCTCTCAGGCCTTGGTGATGTCCTCCCGCTCCTCCTCCGGCTCCCGGCCCGGCGTCTTCAGGTCGAACCGGGTGATCGCGAAACGGAAGATCGCGTAGTAGAGGAGAGCGAAACCCAGGCCGATCGGAACGATCGCCCAGGGTCGCGTCGCCAGACCCCAGTTGATGACGTAGTCGATGAGACCCGCGGAGAAGCTGAAGCCGTCGTGCACCCCCAGCCCCCACGTCACCGCCATCGACACACCCGTCAACACCGCGTGGATCACGTACAGCACCGGCGCCACGAACAGGAACGAGTACTCGATCGGCTCCGTGATGCCCGTCACGAACGACGTCAGCGCCACCGACAGCATCAGGCCCCCGACCTCCTTGCGGCGGCCCGGCCGCGCGCAGTGCGTGATCGCCAGGGCCGCCGCCGGCAACGCGAACATCATGATCGGGAAGAAGCCCGAGGTGAACTGCCCCGCGTCCGGGTCGCCCGCCAGGAACATGTTGATGTCACCGTGCACCACCGTCCCGTCCGGCTTGGTGTACGAGCCGAACTGGAACCAGATGGGCACGTTCAGGAACTGGTGCAGACCGATCACCAGCAACGCCCGGTTCGCCACCCCGAAGATGCCCGCACCCCAGGCGTCCAGACCGTCCAGCCAGTCGCTGAAACTCTCCAGCGCGTCCCCGATCGGCGGCCAGACCCACAGGCACAGTGCCGCGAAGGCGATCGCCACGAACGCCATCACGATCGGCACCAGCCGGCGCCCGTTGAAGAAGCCCAGCCAGTCCACCAGCTTCGTACGGTGGAGCCGCTGCCAGAAATAGGCCGCCAGCAGACCGATCACGATGCCGCCGAAGACACCGGGGTTCTGGTACGTGAACGCCACCACCGTGCCGTCCTCCACCCCCTGGCAGCCGATGCCCGGCACGGCCTTCGCCCCCTCGCCGCAGTCCTCCGGGAACTGCCGCAGCACGTTGTAGTAGACGAGGAAACCCGCCACCGCCGCCAGCGCCGTCGACCCGTCGGACTTCTTCGCCATCCCGATGGCCACCCCGACGCAGAACAGCAGCGGCAGACCCAGCTGACCGTCGAGCAGGGCACCGCCCGCGCCCGCCATCACCTTCGAGACGTCCGTCCACCCCAGCCCGTCGGCCCCGAACACGTCCGGCTGACCCAGCCTGTTGAGGATGCCCGCGGCCGGCAGCACCGCGATCGGCAGCTGCAGACTGCGCCCCATCTTCTGCAGGCCCTGGAACAGGTTGTTCCAGCGGGCCCGCCCGGGACCGGCCGTGGTGTCGGCGCTCTCGGCACTCATGGTTTGGCGACCGCCTGTCAGGTGGTGTAGACCAGCTACGGACGATTTCGTGGCTGTGGCGTCATCCTTCGGCACATCCGGCGCAATCGCTCGCAAAGATGGGCCAACTGTGGGTTACTGCGACAAGGCGGTTCCGGCCGGATCGCACCGAGCCGACCGGGCGACCGGGCGACCGGGCGCCCCGGGCAACCCAGGCACTCCGAAGGCTTCAGGGACTCCAGGGAGAAGGACATGGCCAGCAAGGCTGAGAAGATCGTCGCCGGGCTCGGCGGCATCGACAACATCGAAGAAGTCGAAGGCTGCATCACCCGCCTGCGCACCGAGGTCATCGACGCGAGCAAGGTCGACGAAGCCGCCCTGAAGGCCGCCGGCGCCCACGGCGTCGTCAAGATGGGCACCGCCGTCCAGGTCGTCATCGGCACCGACGCCGACCCCATCGCCGGGGAGATCGAAGACATGATGTGAGCCGCGGCGTGAGCCCACCACTCACCCGAAGGGGCCCCACCGCACCCGCGGGAGGGGCCCCTGCCGCGCCTGCCGATAGGCTCGACGCCATGTCTCGCATCGACGGCCGCACCCCCGAACAGCTCCGCCCCGTCACCATCGAACGCGGCTGGAGCAAGCACGCCGAAGGCTCCGTCCTCGTCTCCTTCGGCGACACCAAGGTCTTCTGCACCGCCTCCGTCACCGAAGGCGTCCCCCGCTGGCGCAAGGGCAGCGGCGAGGGCTGGGTCACCGCGGAGTACTCCATGCTCCCCCGCGCCACCAACACCCGCGGCGACCGCGAATCCGTCCGCGGCAGGATCGGCGGCCGCACCCACGAGATCTCCCGCCTCATCGGCCGGTCCCTGCGCGCCGTCATCGACTACAAGGCACTCGGCGAGAACACCATCGTCCTCGACTGCGACGTCCTCCAGGCCGACGGCGGCACCCGCACCGCGGCCGTCACCGGCGCCTACGTCGCCCTCGCCGACGCCGTCACCTGGGCCCAGGGACGCAAGCTGATCAAGGCCGGCCGCCGGCCCCTCACCGGCACCGTCTCCGCCGTCTCCGTCGGCATCGTCGGCGGCGTCCCCCTCCTCGACCTCTGCTACGAGGAGGACGTGCGCGCCGAGACCGACATGAACGTCGTCTGCACCGGCGACGGCCGCTTCGTCGAGGTCCAGGGCACCGCCGAGGCCGAGCCGTTCGCCCGCGACGAACTCAACTCCCTTCTCGACCTGGCCGTTTCGGGCTGCACGGAACTGGCCTCCCTGCAACGCGCGGCACTTGACACCGTCCTGCAAAAGTAAAGAGCATGCCAAACAGGGCCGGACGCGCGGGCAACCCCGCCGTCCGTCCCTGCGTCTTGCGCAGTACGACGGCCCCGCGCGGCCGCACCCACGGGCGGCCCGGACGACGGCCGCCCGCACGGACCGCGCACCAGGGCCGTGCGGGCGGCCCCCCACCAGGGCCGTACACGCGGTCCGCACCGGGCCGTACACAACGGGGGCCTCCCGGGGGGCCTGCACAAGGGGAGGAACACCGTCATGTCCCAGTCCGCCGGCCGTCACCGACACCGCCGCATCACCGTCGCCGCCGCCACCGCGGCCGTCGCGCTGACCCTCGGACTCACGACCACCGGCTGCGACGCCGTGAACAAGGCACTCGACTGCGTCCAGACCGCCGACTCCATCGCCGACAGCGTCACCGACCTCCAGCAGGCCGTGGAGAACGCCGCCGACGACCCGACGCAGACCCAGGAGTCCCTCACCTCCATCGAGAAGAACCTCGACAAGATAGGTGACAAGACCGACAACGCCGACGTCGACAAGGCGGTCGACGACCTCCGCGAGGCCGTCACCAACGTCCGCACCGCCCTCGAGAACGGTGACAACACCCCCGACCTCAGCCCCGTCACCGACGCGGCGGGCGAACTGACCAAGGTCTGCACCCCGTAGCACCCCGTACGCGGGCCGGGACACCGGGCAGCGGGGACACCCACCGGTCGAGCCACCCGGCCGGCCGGAACACCGGGCAGTCGGGGCGCCGGCCGGCCGGAACACCCGGCCGGCCGGAACACCCGGCAGTCGGGACCCCCACCGGTCGGGGCGCCCGGCAGTCGGGACACCAACCGGCCGGGCCACCCGGCAGTCGGGATACTGGGCACATGACCCGCCTGATCCTCGCCACCCGCAACGCCGGAAAGATCACCGAACTCAGGTCGATCCTCGCCGACGCAGGACTGCCCCACGACCTCGTCGGCGCGGACGCCCACCCCGACATCCCCGACGTCAGGGAAACCGGCGTCACCTTCGCCGAGAACGCCCTCCTCAAGGCCCACGCCCTCGCCCGGGCCACCGGCCACCCCGCGATCGCCGACGACTCCGGCCTCTGCGTCGACGTCCTGGGCGGCGCCCCCGGCATCTTCTCGGCCCGCTGGGCCGGCACCCACGGCGACGACAAGGCCAACCTCGACCTCCTCCTCGCCCAGCTCTCCGACATCGCCGACGAACACCGGGGCGCCTACTTCGCCTGTGCGGCGGCCCTCGCCCTCCCCGACGGCACGGAACGCGTCGTCGAGGGCCGGCTGACGGGCGTGCTCCGCCACACCCCCGCCGGCACGAACGGCTTCGGCTACGACCCGATCCTCCAGCCGGACGGCGAGACCCGCACCTGCGCGGAACTGACCCCCGCGGAGAAGAACGCGATCAGCCACCGCGGGAAGGCGTTCCGGGAGCTGGTGCCGGTGGTGCGGGAGCTGCTGGGCTGAGACAACGCAAAGACCCCGCACCTTTGAATCGAAGGTGCGGGGCTTGATCTGTCCGTGGGCCCGGTGGGACTCGAACCCACGACACACCGGACCTAAACCGGCGCTCTCTAGCCAGCTGGAGTACGGGCCCAGGTCGCTTACTCTACTGTGCCTGCCCAGGTGCCGGGGAAGTGACTTGCGCCCGGCGGCGGTTCGAGAAACTGCTTGTCTGGCTGTGGCAGGAAGGGCACAGATACCTCAGGTTCTGCCGCCTGTTGTCCAGAGGGTGGCCGTTGACGTGATCGATCTCCAGCACGAGCTTGCGGTCCTGCCATGTGTCTCCGAGTCCGCATTCAGCGCAGACATGCGGTACCGCGAGATCGTCGAGGGCCCGCCTGAGCAGCAGTGTCTTGGTGCGTGGGCTTCCGGGAGGGAGGAGCACCAGGATCTCGGTCGCGGATTTCCGGTTCGGGGAACGAGTACCACGGAAGTGGCCCTGGCCTGTGAAGTGCGCGGTCGACAAACCGTGGAACTCGATGCCGCGCTTCACGAGCGTCCGGGCCGCATTGTTGTCTTTCCGGCCGAGGACGGCCAGAACGCCGGCCAGACTTGTCGCCGCCTCGACCGCGGGTGCCAGTTCGTCGCGGCGAGGAATGCCGGGTCCGTATCTGCGACCTCCGGTGAAGTGCGAGGTGTCGATCCCGAACTTGTCCAGCTGCTTCCTGATGTGGCCGTACGGGCTGTCGCACGGAGGGAAGCCCATGTACTCCAGCATCTCCTTGATGCTGTACGAGCGGGCGGCCGCTTCCCGGAGGAGGCTTTCCGGGTAGCTGCGCCGCTCACGCTGTGGCAGGGGTTGCTCCCGGAAGTGGGAGGTGTCGATGCCGTAGTGCCGAAGGCGCTGGTTCAGATAGCGGCGCGGGCCGCTGCCCACGGGGATGCCCAGCTCGCACATCAGGTCGGTGGTGCTCGTGGCCCTGGCGGCAGCCCGGGTCAGCACGGCGCACGTCAACTGCGGCCTGTTCATGTGATCGTCCTCTGCTTGCGCCCGCGGTAGGTGTCCGTCACCGCATGGCAGTTGGGGCAGAGGAGTCGCAGATTCTCCGGCCGGTTGTCCCACCAGTCGCCGTTGATGTGGTCGACCTCCAGCCGAAGGGGCTTGCCGTTCCATTCGGGGCCCGTGCCGCACATCGTGCAGACCTCCTCGACACCGTTTCGCAGGAGTCGTTGCCGAAGGCGGCTGCCGGGGGTTCTGCCGTCGTCCGGTGATCCGAGGGCGAGTGGATTGCCCCGCGAGCCCTTCGGTGCCCCTCGTCGCACGGTGAAGTGGGATGTGTCGATGCCGAGCCTCGTGATGCGGCGGCTGATGTGGGAGTGGTTGCCGCCCACCGGGTTGATGCCCAGGCGGCGAACCACCTCCTTGACACTGCAGGACGCGGCCACTGCCTCTCGCAGCAGCGCTTCACTGTGACGGGCCCATCCGGCGGGGAAGTGGGAGACGTCGATGTCCGCGTCCGCCATCTTCTGTCGCAGATAGCGTCTGCTGCCCGCGGTCGGCGTCCCTCCACACCACCGCACGGCATCGTCCCAGTTCGCTGTCGCACGAGCGGCTTCTTGGAGCAACTCACGGGTGTACCTCGCGGCCACCGAATCCCCTCCGTCCCCGACCACCCGTTCGTGGTCTCGTACGGAGTAACGAAACGTCTGTCGGGCGGTCACGCCCGGAAAGGGGGAGCGGCCCGTGCCGGGGTGCCGGTGCGGGCCGCGGGGAAGAGGGGCGGGGACTCAGATGCCCAGGTCCTTGATGATCTTCGCTACGTGGCCGGTCGCCCGGACGTTGTAGAAGGCGTGCGCGACCTTGCCGTCCTCGTCGACGACGATCGTCGAGCGGATGACGCCCAGGTAGGTCTTGCCGTAGTTCTTCTTCTCGCCGAAGGCGCCGTAGGCGTCCAGGGTCTTCTTGTCGGGGTCGGCCAGCAGGGTGACCTTCAGGGACTCCTTCTCGCGGAATTTCCCCAGCTTCTCGGGGGTGTCCGGGGAGATGCCGATGACGTCGTACCCGGCGTCGGCGAGGAGGTCGAGGTTGTCGGTGAAGTCGCAGGCCTGCTTCGTGCAGCCGGGGGTCAGGGCGGCCGGGTAGAAGTAGACGATGACCTTGCGGCCCTTGTGGTCCGACAGGGACACCTGGTGGCCGTCGGCGTCGGGGAGGGTGAAGGCGGGGGCCACGTCCCCGGGCTGGAGTCGCTCGCTCATCGGGCCAGCGTAACCGGGGGTCCTGACAGTGCGGGCGCGCGGGGAACTGACAGACTGTCCAGAACACGTAGGAAACGTCGGCTCACTTCGGAGGCCCCACCGTGGCGGACACGTCGGACACGTCGGACACCAGAACCCCGGCGCAGATCGAGGCGGACATCAGGCGCCGCCGAGACGTGCTGGCCGAGACGCTCGACGAGATCGGGGTGCGGGTGCACCCGAAGACCATCGTCGGCGATGCCAGGGCGAAGGTCGCGGCCAATGTCGATCACACCCTCGGGAGGGCCTATGTGCAGGTCAACCGGATGGTGAGCGATGTGCGGGCGCAGTTCGTGGACGAGGAGGGCGCGCCGCGCCTGGAGCGGGTGGTGCCGGTGGCCCTCGTGGTGATCGGGGTCGTGGGTCTGCTCACGTTCGGTACGCGGCGCCGCAAGGGCTGACCCGGAGGCGTCGCCGCCGGGCGGAGGCAGGTAGGTTCGTGGCGTGAGCGGTAACAGAAGCGGGCACAGCGACCACGACGACAAGCTCCCCATCCGGATGCTGCACGACCGGGTCCTGGTGCGTCAGGAGACCGGTGAGGGCGAGCGGCGTTCCGGCGGCGGGATCCTGATCCCGGCGACGGCGGCCGTGGGCCGTCGGCTGGCGTGGGCGGAGGTCGTGGCGGTCGGCCAGAACGTGCGGACCGTCGAGCCGGGCGACCGGGTGCTGTACGACCCGGAGGACCGGGCCGAGGTGGAGGTGCGGGGCGTCGCGTACGTGCTGATGCGCGAGCGTGATCTGCACGCGGTGGCCGCGGACCGGTTCGAGGGGTCGGAGGACTCGACGGGCCTGTATCTCTGACAGCGGTGAGGCAGCGGGTGACGCTGCGGGTGGGAAGGGCTGGTGACCGTGGTCACCAGCCCTTCTCCCGTGTGCTTCGGTGTGCTTTGCTGGCGTGGAGGGACCCCGACGAGACGCGCCGTACCGGGGTGGACGAAGGCGAAGACGACGCACCGTAGTCGTCGAGCGCTCGTTTCTCGGAGGTGCTGTCATGGCCTGGGTCCTGCTGGTCGTCGCCGGTCTGCTGGAGGTGGGCTGGTCGGTCGGGATGAAGTACACCGACGGGTTCACGCGGCTGGTGCCGAGCCTGTTCACCGGGGCCGGGATCGTCGCCAGCATGCTGCTGCTGTCGTACGCCGCCCGTTCGCTGCCGATCGGTACCGCGTACGGCGTGTGGGTGGGGATCGGGGCGGCGGGGGCGGCGGTGTTCGGCATGGCGGTGCTGGGGGAGCCGGCGACCGCCGCCCGGATCTTCTTCGTGTGTCTGCTGCTGGTCGCCGTGGTGGGGCTGAAGGCGACCTCGGGGCACTGACCCCTGGCCGGACCCCGACGGCGACGGCGGCGGGGTCCGGGGTGGGTCACTCCTCGACCGGCCGGCGGTTCGCGAGCTGGGGGAAGGTGCCGCCCAGGGTGCCGGTGCCGCCGTCCGTGGTGCTTCCGTCGGTGGTCGAGCCGGTGGAGGTGTCCCCGCCGGTGGTGCCGCCCGTGCCGCCGCCGGTGGTGCCGCCCGTGGTGGGGGTGCCGCCGGTGGAGGTGTTCCCGCCCGTGCTGCCGCCGTCGGTGGTGCCGCCGGTGGTGGGGGTGCCGCCGGTCGTCGTGCCGCCGCCGGTGGTGCTGCCTCCGGTGGTGCCGCCGTCGGTCCCGCCCTGGCTCGTTCCGGGGGTCTGGGTGTTCTGGCCGCCGGTGGTGCCGTCCGTCTCGTCGCTCGTGCTCGGCTCGCCCGCGGAGGGTTCGGAGGAGGGGAGGGCGGTTTCCTCGGAGCCTTCCTGGAGCCGGAGGGTGAAGTCCTTGACGGGGGTGCCCTTGAGGGCGTTCCTGGTGAACTGGGCCCAGATCTGGGTGGGCGCGCCGCCGCCGTTGATGCGGGGCAGGCCCAGCGCGCCGTAGAGCGGTTTGTGGGCGGCGGTGACGGGGTCCTGGCCCATGACGGCGACGACGGTGGCGAGGTCGGGGGTGTAGCCGGCGAACCAGGCGGCGGTGTCCTTCTCGGCGGTGCCGGTCTTGCCGGCGGCGGGGCGGCCGGCGGCGAGTGCCGCGGTGGCGGTGCCGTTCTGGACGACGCTGCGCAGCACCGAGGTGGTGGTGTCGGCGGCTTCGCGGCTGACGGCCTGGGAGGTCTTGCGCTCGGGGAGGTCGGCGACGTCGACGCCGTTCCTGGTGACCTTGTCGATGAGGGTGTAGGTGCCGTGCCGGCCGTGGTTGGCGAGGGTGGCGTAGGCCTCGGCCATGTCGAGGACGCTGGCGGTGGCCGTGCCGAGGGCGATCGACGGGTAGGGGTTGAGGTCGGGGGTGTCGCCGGGCAGGCCGAGGTCGACGGCGGTCTGCTTGACCTTCTCGGGGCCGACGTCGACGGCCATCTGCGCGTACACGGAGTTCACGGACTTGTCGGTGGCGGTGCGGACGTCGATGTCGCCGTAGTTGACGTAGTCCTCGTTCTCGGGGGCGTAGGTCTCGCCGCTCCAGCCCTGCACGGGGCGCTTGTTGGTGCCGTCGTAGACGGTGTTGGGGGTGATGCGGCGGCGGTCCTGGGTCTCGGAGTCGTTCTCGACGGCCGCGGTGAGGACGAAGGGCTTGAAGGTGGAGCCGACCTGGAAGTCCCGGCGGGTGGCGTTGTTGGTGTACTGCTTGACGTAGTCGATGCCGCCGTAGAGGGCGAGGACGTTGCCGGTCTTGGGTTCGACCGCGGCGCCGCCGGCGCGGACGTAGGTGTCGGCCTTGCGGTTCTTCGGGTCGAGCTTGTCCATCAGCTGGTCGTCGACGGCCTTGACGAAGGCGTTCTGCTTCTTCTTGTCCAGGGTGGTGGTGATGCGGTAGCCACCGGCCTCGAGTTCCTCGGTGGTGGCGATCTTGTTGGTGCGCAGGTAGTCCTTGATGGCGGTGACGAGGTAGCCGCGCTGGCCGGACATGCCGTTGTCGGCGCCGGAGGTCTCCTTGGGGCCGGGGAAGGCCAGTCCGGTGCGGTCGGCCTCGCTGAGCCAGCCCTTGGTGACCATGCCGTCGAGCACGTAGTTCCAGCGGGCTTCGGCGGCCTTGCGGTTCTCGGGGTGGGCGATGACGTCGTACTCGCTGGGCGCGTTGACCAGGGCGGCGAGGTAGGCGCCCTGGGCGGCGGTGAGTTCGGCGGCGTCGACGCCGTAGTAGGCCTTGGCGGCGGCCTGCATGCCGTAGGCGTTGCGGCCGAAGTAGCTGGTGTTGAGGTAGCCCTCGAGGATGTCGTCCTTGGAGGTCTCGCGGTCCAGCTTGATGGCGATGAAGAACTCCTTCACCTTGCGGGTGACGGTCTGTTCCTGGGCGAGGTAGTAGTTCTTCACGTACTGCTGGGTGATCGTGGAGCCGGACTGCTTGCCCTTGCCGAGGGCGGTGTTCCAGCCGGCCCGGAGCATCGCCTTGGGGTCGACGGCGGACTCGCTGTAGAAGTCGCGGTCCTCGGCGGCCAGGACGGCGTGCTGGGCGTCCTTGGAGATCTGGGAGAGGTCGACGTTCTCGCGGTTGACGGTGCCGTCGCGGGCGATCTCGGTGCCGTCGGCGTAGAGGTAGACGTTGCTCTGCTTGGTGGCGAGGGCGTTGGCCGACGGGATCTTCACCATGGAGTAGCCGACGAAGAACAGGCCGACGACGAGGACCACGCCGAGGACGAAGGTGCCGAGGATCATGCGCCAGGTGGGGAAGAGGCGGCGCCAGCCGGTGCGCTTGGGCCGCTTCGGACGCTTGGGCCCGTCGACGGCGTCGGCCGCGTTGACCGTGTCGGTCGTGTCGGTGTGGTCTGTCGTGTCGGCGCGGTCGGGGGTGCCGGCGGGGCTCGCCGCCCGGGGGGCGTCGGGCGCCCCGGGCGTGCGGGCCGCCGCGGGTGCGCCGGCCGCCCGGGGGGCGGGGGCCGGGCCGCCGCGGGCCGGGCCCGGGGTGTGCGCGGCCTTGGGCCGGTGGGCCGCGGCGGCGGCCCGGCGCGCCTCGGGGACACCGGCGGCCTCAGGGGTACCGGCGGCCTCGGGTGTGCGGGCTGCTCCAGGTGTGCGGGCCGTCCCGGGGGCACCGGCCGCTTTGGAGGTACCGGCCGCCCCGGGGACCCCGGCGGCCTCGGGGGCACGCGCGGCCCCGGAGGAAGCGCGGGCCGCGCCGGGGCCCCGTACGGCCCGGAGTTCGCGTGTCACCTCGGGCCCCCGCGCGTCGTCGGCTTCCCTCGCGTCCCCGGCTTTCCGTGCCGCCCGGGGCTCCCGTACGGCCCGGAGTTCACGCGTCTCCTCGGACCCTCGGGCGTCCTGGGCTTCCCGCGCGCCCTCGGTTTCCCGTGCCGCTCCGGGTTTCCGTGCGGCCCCGGGTTTCCGTGCGGCCCCGGTTTCCCGTGCCGCCCGGGGTTCTTGTGCGCCCTCGGGTTCCCGTGCCGCTCCAGACTTCTGTGCCGCTCCGGACTTCTGTGCCGCTCCGGGTTTCCGCGCGGCCCCGGGTTCCCGCGAGGCCCCGGGTTCCCGCGGCGCTTCCGGTGGACCGGCAGCCTCGGGTGTGCCGGCCGCCTCGGGGGTACCGGTCGCCCGGTCCCCGGTGGGCTGCTTCGGCTTCGGCTGCGGCTCGTCGCTCATGTGTTGCTCGGACTCCTGATTCGCCTCGTACGTGGCCGTACGTGTCGTACGCGTTCTGCGCCCCCTGTTGAAGACTCTCGCACCATGCGTTCCGTTCCCGGCAATCGGCGCGTGTTGTGCCGCACGCGCCCCGTGCCGCGCGCGCCGGACGGGTGCCCGGAAATCGCGTGGCGCGGGGGGAAGCCCGCCCACTAGGCTCCTGCGCTTCGCCGCCGTGGCGGGACGGGCGCGGGATCGCCGCGGGTGAGGAGGGCTGGTGCCGTGGGTTCGGTGCGCTTGTACGCGGCCGTGGCGGCGGGGGGTTTCAGAAGGTACGCGACCTACCGCGTGGCGACGGCGGCGGGGGTGTTCACCAACACGGTTTTCGGCCTGATCCTCGTCTACACATACCTGGCGTTGTGGGACGAGCGGCCGCAGTTGGGGGGCTACGACCAGGCGCAGGCGGTGACGTACGTCTGGCTGGGGCAGGCGCTGTTCGCGACGCTCGCGATGCAGGGCGGCGGTTTCGAGGCGGAGTTGATGGAGCGCATCCGGTCGGGTGCGGTGGCGGTCGACCTGTACCGCCCGGTCGATCTCCAGATGTGGTGGCTGGCCGCCGACCTGGGGCGCTCTGCGTTCCAACTGCTGGGCCGGGGGGTGGTCCCGTTCGTGTTCGGGACGCTGGTGTTCCCGACGGCGCTGCCCGCCGACCCCTGGTCGTGGCTGCGGTTCCTGGTGGCCCTGCTGCTGGCGATGGTGGTGAGCTTCGGCATCCGGTTCCTGGTGGCGCTGAGCGGTTTCTGGCTGCTGGACGGCACGGGGGCGCTCCAGATGCTGGTGGTGACGGGGATGTTCTGCACGGGAATGGCGCTGCCGCTGAACGCGTTCCCGGAGCCGCTGGGCCGGATCGTGCGGGCGCTGCCGTGGTCGGCGATGCTCCAGATGCCGGCGGACCTGCTGATGGGGGAGGCCGGGGCGTGGGGGACGTACGTCTTCCAGGCGGGCTGGGCGGTGGTGCTGCTGGTGCTGGGACGGGTGGTGCAGGCGGCGGCGACGCGGCGGGTGGTGGTCCAGGGTGGGTGAGACGACGGGACCCGTGGGGGAGGCGGGACGGGCGGACGAGGCGTGGCGGGCGGGGCAGGCACCGAAGGTGCGGGAGGCGCGGACGGCGTGGGAGGCGGGACCGGCGGACGAGGCGTGGGAGGCGTGGCCGGCGGGGCCGGCCGGGCGGGTGCGGGAGGGGCTGCGGGCGTACCGGCTGATCGCGGGGATGTGGATCCGTTCGACGATGGTCTATCCGCTGTCGTTCGCGATGACGCTGCTGAGCGGGCTGCTGGTGACGGGCCTGGACTTTGTCGCGATCTTGCTGATGTTCTCGCGGATCGACGCGCTCGGCGGCTACACGCTGCCGGAGGTGGCCCTCCTGTACGGCCTGTCCGCGACCTCGTTCGGGATCGCGGACCTGGCGATCGGCTCGGCGGGCCGGCTGGGCTCGCGGGTGCGCGACGGCACGCTCGACACGCTGCTGGTGCGTCCGGCGCCGGTGCTGGCGCAGGTGGCGGCGGACCGGTTCGCGCTGCGCCGGCTCTCCCGGATCGCCCAGGGGGTGCTGGTGCTGGGGTACGCGCTGGCGGCGGTGGACGTCGACTGGACGGCGGACAGGGTGCTGCTGGTGCCGGTGACGCTGGCCGGCGGTGCGGTGATCTTCGGCGCGGTGCTGGTGGCGGGGGCGGCGTTCCAGTTCGTCGCGCAGGACGCGGCGGAGGTGCAGAGCGCCTTCACGTACGGCGGCCAGACGCTGCTGCAGTACCCGCCGACGGTGTTCGGGAAGGAACTGGTGCGCGCGGTGACGTTCGTGTTCCCGCTGGCCTTCGTGAACTGGGTGCCGGCGGCGCACGTGCTGGGGCGGCCGTCTCCGCTGGGCCTGCCGGGATGGACGGCGTACGCCCCGCCGCTGGTGGCGGCGCTCTGCTGCGCGGCGGCGGGGCTGGCCTGGCGGGCGGGGCTGAGGTCGTATCGGAGCACGGGGAACTGACGGAGGTGGCGGTGGACGCGTTCATCGAACTCGACGGTGTGGAGAAGGTCTTCGACGTGCGCAGGCGCACCGGTTTCCTGCGCCGGGAGCGGCGGCGGGTGCGGGCGGTGGACGGGCTGTCGTTCACCGTGGCGCGCGGTGAGATGGTCGGGTACATCGGGCCGAACGGCGCCGGGAAGTCGACGACGGTCAAGATGCTGACGGGCATCCTCACGCCGAGCGGCGGCCGGCTGCGGGTGGCGGGCATCGACCCCGCCCGCGAGCGCACCCGGCTCGCGCACCGCATCGGGGTGGTGTTCGGGCAGCGGACGTCGCTGTGGTGGGACCTCCCGCTGATCGACTCCTACCGGCTCGCGCACCGCATGTACCGCATCCCGGACGCCCGTTACCGGGAGAACCTCGACCGGCTCGTCGAACTCCTCGGCCTGGAGGCGTTGTTGGACGTGCCGGTGCGGCAGCTCTCGCTCGGCCAGCGGATGCGCGGCGACATCGCGGCGGCGCTGCTGCACGACCCCGAGATCCTCTACCTCGACGAGCCGACGATCGGCCTCGACGTCGTGTCCAGGACGAGGGTGCGGGAGTTCCTGGGCGAGTTGAACGCCGGGCGCGGCACGACGGTCCTGCTCACCACCCACGACCTCCAGGACATCGAGCGGCTCTGCTCCCGCGTGATGGTCGTCGACCACGGGCGGATGATGTACGACGGTCCGCTCGCGGGGCTGCACGAGGCGGGGGAGAGCGAACGGACCCTGGTCGTGGACCTGGAGCGGGAGCTGCCGCCCGTGGACGCGGGCCCCGAGGCGCGGGTCGTGCGGGTGGAGGGGCCGCGCCAGTGGCTGGCCTTCCCGGCGTCCGTGTCGGCGGCCCCGCTGGTGGCGCGGATCGCGGCCGGGTACCCGCTGGTGGACCTGTCGGTGCGCGAGCCCGACATCGAGGCGGTGATCGGCCGCATGTACGCGGGCCGGGAGCCCTCGGAGACCGTGGTGCCGGGCACGGGGAACTCGTAGGCTGCCGTGCATGACCGACGACGCAGTCCCGGACCTCCGCGCCTCCGACGCCGACCGTGAGCGGGTCGCCGAGGTCCTGCGGGAGGCCCTCGCCGAGGGCCGGCTCGACATGGCGGAGTTCGAGGAGCGGCTGGACGCGGCGTACCGGGCGCGGACCTACGGCGAGCTGACGCCGCTCACGCGTGACCTGCCGGCGGCGGGGGCCGCCGCGCCGCCCGCCGTGTCGCTGCACAAGCCCGGGGAGCGGGGCGAGGGGGGAGTGGGCGGGGCGGATCACGGGCGGCGAGGGGTCGTCCGCGTGGGCCGTGGCCGTCATGTCCGGCTTCCAGCGCAAGGGGCGGTGGACGGTGCCCCGGCGGTTCACCGCCTTCGCCTTCTGGGGCGGCGGCGAGCTCGACCTGCGTGAGGCGGACTTCGCGGCCGGGGAGGTCGTGATCAACTGCGTCGCCGTCATGGGCGGGGTGAACGTCGTGGTGCCGCCCGGCGTCGAGGTCGTGGTGCGGGGCGTCGGGATCATGGGCGGCTTCGACCACCGGGAGCAGGGGGTGCCGGCCGCGCCGGGCGCCCCCCGGGTGGTGATCACCGGGTTCGCCTTCTGGGGCGGGGTCGGCGTCGAACGCAAGCCCTGGCGGGACCGCGGGAAGCGGGAGCTGCCCCGGGACCGGGACGGACGGCGCCATCTGGGGCACTGAGACGCCCCACCCGCGCCGGGTTCCCCGCTGCTCCCCGCTGCTCCGTCCCGCGCCCCGTCGGCCCGTGCCTCCCGCCGGCCCGCGCCGCGCCCTCCGCCGGCCCGCACCGTGCCCCCGCCCGAGCCGGCTACGTCTCCGCCCCGGCCGCGGGCTACGAATCCGCCCGGCCCGCCCCCCTGAGCTGCTCCCACTCGATCAGTTCGGCCATCTTGCGGTATCCCCGGTCGCTGGGGTGGAGGTGGTCGCCGGAGTCGTACTCCGAGCGCAGCCGCCGGGGGTCGTACGGGTCGTGCATCGCCCGGTCGACGTCCACGACCGTGTCGTACACCGAGCCGGACCGGATCGCCGCGTTGATCTCCTGCCGCACGTCCTCGCGGGCGTCGGTGTAGCCGCGGAAGCCGCGGAAGGGGAGCAGGGTGGTGCCGACGGCCTTGACGCCGTGGGCGTGGGCGCGGCGGACCAGGGCGCGCAGCCCGTCGAGGACGGCGTCGGGGTCGGCGGTGGTGCGGGCGCGGAGGATGTCGTTGACGCCGAGGTCGATGACGACGGCCCGCACGTTCGGCCGGCCGAGGACGTCCCGTTCGAAGCGGTCGAGGGCGCTGGCGTTGGCCGCGGGCCGGCCCGGTCCGCCGGCGAGGACGCGGTTGCCGCTGATGCCGGCGTTGACGACGCCGTAGCGCGGGGCGTCCCCGCCGGCGGCGAGGGCGGCGTGGATCCGGTCGGAGAGGACGTCGGGCCAGCGGCGGTCGGCGCCAGGGGTGGAGGTGGAGCCGTCGGTGATGGAGTCGCCGAGGGCGACGACGGTGCCGTCGGCCCCGTCGTTGAGGACGTCCAGCGCGGTGACGTAGCGCCAGGAGGTGATCTGCCCGGTGTACGGGGCTCCGCTCACGTCGCCGGTGTGCTCGCCGTCGGCGACGTAGCTCGTCTGCCGGGCCCGGTGGTGGAAGGTGACCGGGCCCGCGGAGTACGGCGTGTGCAGGCTGACCAGGACGTCGGTGTCGCCGGGGACGGCGAGCGGGGCGGCGTCGCTGACGGCCTGTCCGCCCGCCGGGATCGTGATCGACGGGCGGCCGCCGAAGGTGAGTCGGCGCAGGGTGGCGGGGTCGGCGGCCGGACCGTCGTCGTCCGCCGCGACGGCGAGGGTGGCGGCGCTCACGGTCAGCGGGCCGGTGCCGTAGAGATTGGACAGCGTGATGCGGGCACTCGTCCCCGCGACGCTGGTGTGCACGACGTTGCGCACCGTGCGTCCCGCCGTGCCGTCGGTCTCGGTGAG
Organism: Streptomyces sp. NPDC014882; assembly: GCF_043081325.1. Taxonomy (NCBI): domain Bacteria; kingdom Bacillati; phylum Actinomycetota; class Actinomycetes; order Kitasatosporales; family Streptomycetaceae; genus Streptomyces; species Streptomyces sp. NPDC014882. The sequence continues at coordinate 625,003 of NZ_JBIBWL010000002.1, read as the reverse complement.
CGGTTCGCGGCCGGTCGGGGCGGCGGCCCAGCTGCCGACCCACACGCCGGTGGAGGCGGCCGCGGCGGAGTGGGGGCCGGTGCGGGAGGCGGCGAGGACGTCGTCGTGGCGGCGCCCGCCGTCCCCGGCGTCGACCCCGGCGTATATGGCGGCCGAGAGGCCCACGGTCACGGCGAGGAGCGCGGACAGGAGGGCGTGGTGACGGGCGCGGTCACGGATGTCGGGACGGGGGTGGAGGCGGATGCTGCGGCGGGCATGGGGCACCCCGGGACCCCCGCCGTCGTGCCTGGTCATGCGGGTGTGTGTCTCCTCGGACGGTGGAGCGGCGAGGCTCCGGCAGGACAGTGCGGGAGATCACCGTTGAACTCCCCCACCTGACAGACGCCGGGAACTCCTGTTTCGTTCCAGGAGTCGAACGGGTGGGACACCGGACAGGTGGGGACAATGGCGGCGTGCGGGTCACGGGGGACCGGGAACGGGTGGAGCGGATGGAACGCAAGGGAACACAGGACGGGGCGACGCCCGCGGCGCGCGCCATGAACGTCTTCAGCGCCGCCGACGAGGAGCGCCAACGAGGCGTGCGGCGCATGAAGCTCACCGCGGCCGGGCTGCTGGTGTTCGTGGCGGTGGTGTACGCCCTCGCCGAGTGGGCCTCCCACCGGGGCGCCGGCCCCTGGGCGGGTTATGTGGCGGCGGCGGCCGAGGCGGGCATGGTGGGCGCGCTCGCCGACTGGTTCGCCGTCACCGCCCTGTTCCGCCGTCCGCTGGGCCTGCCCATCCCGCACACGGCGATCATCCCGACGAAGAAGGACCAGCTGGGCGTCTCCCTGGGCGAGTTCGTCGGCGAGAACTTCCTCTCCGGCGAGGTCGTGCGGCAGCGGCTGCGCGCGGTCGGCATCGGCAGCCGGCTGGGGACCTGGCTGGCGGAGCCGGAGCACGCGGAGCGGGTGACGGCGGAGCTGGCGACGGCGCTGCGGGGCGCGCTGACCGTGCTGCGGGACTCCGACGTGCAGGCGGTGGTCGGGGAGGCGATCACGCGCCGGGCGAACGCCCAGGAGATCGCGCCGGGCATGGGCAAGATGCTGGAGAAGGTCGTCGCGGACGGCGGCCACCGGCGGGCCGTCGACCTGGTGGTGGGGCGGGCCCACGACTGGCTGGTGCTGCACTCCGACTCGGTGATGGACGCCGTGCAGGGCGGCGCGCCCGGCTGGACGCCCCGGTTCGTCGACAAGCGCATCGGCGAGCGGGTCTACAAGGAGCTGCTGCGGTTCTGCGCGGAGATGCGGGACATGCCCTCCCACCCGGCCCGCGGCGCCCTGGACCGCTTCCTGCGCGACTTCGCCGCCGACCTCCAGTCCGACACCGAGACCCGCGCGAAGGTGGAGCGACTCAAGGGCGAGGTGCTGGGCCGCGGCGAGGTCCAGGACCTGATCGCGTCCGTGTGGACGGCCGTCCGCGCGATGATCGTCTCCGCGGCCGAGGACGAGCGCAGCGAGCTGCGGCTGCGGGTGCGGGCCGCGCTGCTGTCGCTGGGGTCCCGGATGGCGACCGAGCAGAAGGTGCAGGGCAAGGTCGACGGCTGGGTGGAGAGCGCGGCGGTGCACGTGGTGTCGACGTACCGCAAGGAGATCACCCTGCTGATCACCGACACCGTGGCCGGCTGGGACGCCGAGCACACCACCCGCAAGATCGAGGCGCACATCGGCCGCGACCTGCAGTTCATTCGCATCAACGGCACGGTGGTCGGCTCGCTGGCGGGCCTGCTGATCTACACGGTGGCGCGGGCGCTGGGGGCGTAGCGGCCCGTCCTCGGGGCATCCGGTGGTGGTTCCGCTGGACGAGGAGGGAGCCCATGACCACAGCCGCACAGGCCGAGTCCGGCCGCACCATCACGACGGACATCCCCGCCCGCCTGGACCGCCTCCCCTGGTCGCGCTGGCACTGGACGATCGTGATCGGTCTCGGCACGGTATGGATCCTCGACGGCCTCGAAGTCACGGTCGTCGGCAACATCGCCGGACGGCTGTCGGAGCCCGGCAGCGGCCTGCCCATCACCTCCGGGCAGGTCACCGGCATCGCCGCCGCCCTCTACGTGGCGGGAGCCTGTATCGGCGCGCTGTTCTGGGGGCGCCTGACGGACCGCTGGGGGCGCAAAAAACTCTTCATGATCACGCTGGCGGTCTACCTCGCCGCGACCGCGCTGACCGCGATCTCCTTCGACACCTGGTGGTTCCTGCTCTTCCGCTTCCTCACCGGCTTCGGCATCGGCGGCGAGTACGCGGCGATCAACTCCGCGATCGACGAGCTGATCCCGGCGCAGTACCGGGGCCGCGTCGACCTGATGATCAACGGCAGCTTCTGGCTGGGCGCGGTCGGCGGTTCGCTGCTGTCGATCGTCGCGCTGAACACGGACCTGTTCGCGGCGAACGTGGGCTGGCGCCTGACGTTCGCGCTCGGCGCCGTCCTCGCCCTGGTCATCCTCCTCGTACGGCGTCACGTCCCGGAGAGTCCGCGGTGGCTGCTGATCCACGGCCGGGACCGGGAGGCGGAGGAGATCGTCTCCTCCATCGAGCGGCGGATCGAGTCCGAGCGGGGCGGGCCGCTGCCGGCGGCCGAGGGCGAACTCACCATCCACCAGCGCCGCGGCGTCTCCTTCCTGGAGATCGCCCGCACGGTCTTCTCCGACTACCGCCGGCGCGCGGTCCTCGGCTTCTCCCTCTTCATCGGGCAGGCCTTCCTCTACAACGCGATCACCTTCGGCTTCGGCGCGATCCTGACCACCTTCTTCGACGTGCCGACCGGCCACACCGGCTACTACTTCGCCGTGATCGCCCTCGGCAACTTCTTCGGCCCGCTGCTGCTGGGCAAGCTGTTCGACACGGTCGGCCGCCGGATCATGATCTCGTCGACGTACCTGCTCTCCGGCCTGCTGCTGTTCGCCACGGCCTGGCTGTTCGACCGCGGCGCGCTGAGCGCGACCACCATGACGGCCTGCTGGTGCGCGGTGCTGTTCTTCGCCTCCGCGGGCGCCTCCAGCGCCTACCTCACGGTCTCCGAGATCTTCCCGATGGAGACCCGCGCCATGTCCATCGCCTTCTTCTACGCCCTCGGCACCGCGGCGGGCGGCATCAGCGGCCCCCTGCTGTTCGCCGACCTCACCGGCACGGGCAAGGTCGGCGACACGGTCCTCGCCTTCCAGATCGGCGCGGGCCTGATGTGCGCGGCGGGCCTGGTCGCCGCGTTCCTCGCGGTACGGGCCGAGCGCCGCTCCCTGGAGGACATCGCGACGCCCCTGACGGCGGCGGCGAAGGCCCGCCCGGCGATGGGGGTCGCGACGGCGGAGGAGGCCTCGGGGGCCTGACGGCGGAGGGTGCCTCGGACGGCCGACGACGAAGGGGCGCCTCGGAGGGCCCGACGGCGGAAGCCCCGGCACCCGAGAGCGGAGGAAGCCTCCCGTGGACCTGGAGAACGGTCCCCGGGAGGCTTTTTCCGACGGAGGGCACGCGCTCCACGCCGCCTCCGCCCCTCCGCTTCCTACGCCCCCGTCGTCGACCCCGGCCGGACGATCATCAGGACGGTGACCGTCGCCCACAGCAGGTTGAAGATCCCGGTGGACATGGCGAGCCGGACGGTCGCCTCCCGCGTCACGGTGCCCACGGCGCCCTGATCGGTGCCGGCGCCGGTGCCGGTGCCGGTGCCGGTGTCGGGGTGACCCTCCACGAGGACCTCCTGACCGGGCAGCACGAGCACCACGAGGACGACCGCGGCCAGGACGGTCAGCGCGATCGACACGATCAGCCAGGCGTCGCCGAGCACGCCCATCGCGCTCCCGGTGAAGAACCCGAAGACGGGCACGGTGATCCCGACGGCCGCGTACACCCGGCAGATCCGGTGCAGCAGCTGTACGGTCCCGGCCGCGCGGACGTCCTGCGGGGCGGCCAGGGCCCGGCGCGCGGCGGGCGGGAACATGCTCGCGGCGACGGTGACGGGACCGATCGCGACGATGGCGGCGATGACGTGGACGGCGAGGAGGAACTTGGTCACGGGCCGACGGTAGGCGTCCGGCCGGCCCCGCAGAAGTGGCGGGACTGCCAGGGTCCGACGGATTCCCGCCAGCCGCTTCCCCGCAGCCGGTGCCGGGCGGGAGACGGGCGGGAAGCGAGTGGGAAGGGGGTGGGGGACGGATGGGAAGGGGGTGGGGGACGGACAGGAGGCGGGCGCCGGAAGGCGGCGAAGCGGTCCCGCCGGTCCGCAGGCCGGCCGGGTCGCCGGGTCGCCGGGCCGCCGAGCTGCTGGGAGGCCAGATTGCCGGGGCGCCGGGTTCACGGGTTGGCGCCATCCCGTCGTACCCCTACCCTCTCGCCATGCACACCGTCGTCATCCTGGCCCTGGACGGGGTCATCCCCTTCGACCTGTCCGCCCCGATCGACGCCTTCGGCTGGGCCCGGCTGCCCGACGGCCGGGAGGCGTACCGGGTGCGGGTCTGCTCGCCGTACCCGTCGGGCGAGGTGAGCGCGGGGGCGTTCACGGTGCGGGCGCCCTACGGCGTGGAGGCCCTGGCGGAGGCGGACACGATCATCCTGCCCGGCGTGCGGCAGCCGCGGGACCCGCTGCCGGACGGCGTCGCGGAGGCGCTGCGCGCGGCGGCGGCGAACGGCACGCGCATCGCGTCGATCTGCGTCGGCGCGTTCCTGTTCGCCGCGACCGGCCTGCTGGACGGCCTGCGCGCGACGACCCACTGGACCGCCGCCCGCGAACTGGCCGAACGCCACCCGGGGATCACGGTCGACGCGAACGTCCTCTACGTCGACAACGGCCAGTTCCTGACCTCGGCGGGCGCCGCCGCGGCCCTCGACATGTGCCTGCACATGATCCGCCGGGACCACGGTTCGGCCGTCGCCGCACAGGCCGCCCGCATGTCGGTCATGCCCCTCGAACGCGAGGGCGGCCAGGCCCAGTTCATCGTCCACGACCTGCCGCCCGCCCCGTCCGGCGCCACCCTGGAACCCGTCCTGCGCTGGATGGAGGAGCACTGCGCCCGCGACCTGACCCTGGACGAGATCGCGGACCGGGCGGGCATGAGCACCCGCACCCTCAACCGCCGCTTCCGCGAACAGGCCGGCACGACGCCCCTGCAGTGGTTGCACCGGGCGCGGGTGCGGCGGGCGCAGTACCTGCTGGAGACGACCGCGCACTCCGTCGAACGGATCGCGGCACAGACGGGCTTCGGCTCCCCGACGGCCTTCCGCGAACGCTTCCGCAAGGTGGTGGGGACGAGCCCGCAGGGCTACCGGCGGGCGTTCCGCTCGGGTACGGCGCCACGGGTGGGGCCGGAGCCGGGGACGGGTACGGCGCCACGGCCGGGGCCGGCGGCGCAGGCGGGGTAGGGGTCCTGCGGGGCGGGGGATCCGGAGCAGGCGGGGTCAGCCCCGGCGGTCCGCGACCGCCCAGGAGGCCAGCGCGACGGCGCCCGCGACCGCGAACACCGACGGCCAGGCGCCCACCTTCTTGGCCAGCGGGTGCGACCCGGCGAACGCGGCGACGTAGGCCACGCCCAGCGCGCCCGCGGCCTTCCCGCCCGCCCGCTGCCGCCACTGCTGCGCCGCCGCGGCCCCCGCCACGGCGAGCACGGCCCCGCCGAGCGGCCGCTTCCTCGTCCACCGGGCCACGCCGTACCCGCCGACGAGCCCGCCCGCGGCGATCACCGAACTGGGAACCTTCGCCATCACTGCCTCCACGAATCGAGTCCCCCGAAGTCGCCCAAAGGGTAGTGCGCGACCACGAATCACCCCCGACCTGAGTCGAGGCTTGTCAAGTTTCCTCCTTCGAGCTATATAAGAAGTCGTAGGGCATCGCACCGACAGTTCTGAAGAGAGGAGTGGACTGTGATGCTCATGCGTACCGACCCCTTCCGCGAATTCGACCGACTCGCGCAGCAGGTCTTTGGTACCAACGCCGCCACGGGGACCGGCAACCGCCCCGCCGCCATGCCGATGGACGCCTACCGTTCGGGGGACGACTTCCTCGTCCACTTCGACCTCCCCGGCATCGACCCCGAGACGATCGAGCTCGACGTCGAACGCAACGTCCTCAGCGTCCGCGCCGAGCGCCGCGCCCCCGCCCCCGAAGGTGCGGAACTGGTCGTCGCCGAACGCCCGACGGGCACCTTCACCCGCCAGCTCTTCCTCGGCGACACGCTGGACACGGAGCGCATCGACGCCTCGTACGAGGCCGGCGTCCTGACCCTGCGCATCCCCGTGGCCGAGCAGGCCAAGCCGCGCCGCATCCAGATCTCCGGCGGCGACGGCGGCCGCAAGCAGATCAGCGGCTGACGTCCCGCCCCCCCCCCCCCCCCCCCGGGCGGGGCGGCCGCCCCCCCCCGCCCCCCCCCCCCCCCCCCCCCCCCCCCCCCCCCCCCCCCCCCCCCCCCCCCCTAC
>NZ_JBIBWL010000002.1:476717-618559 GCF_043081325.1 Streptomyces sp. NPDC014882 | reverse complement strand
CGCCGCACCCTTTCGGCGGGGGGGGCGGGGGGCCGAAGGCTTAGCCGGGGGTGCCGCCCCCCCCCCCCCCCCCGCCCGGGGCCCCGGTCCCCCCCGGGGGCCCGCGGGACGCGCCCGCCCCTCGCCGCACCCCACCGCATCCCACCGGCCCGCACCCGACCGGCCCGCACCTGGAGGAGGAGCCCGAACGATGACGAGGACCGCGACGACCACCGCGCAGACGCCGAGAACGGTGATCCCGGCCCCGCAGCGGTCCGTACGCGCGACGGCCGTCGACCACGACGACCACGTCGACCACGACGACCACGACGACCACGTCGACCACGTCGACCACGACAACCGCGTCGACCGCGACGGCTGGAGTGGCTGGAGCGAACTGATCGCGGCCGTCAGGGAGTCGGGCCACTACCCGACCACCACCGAGGCCGAACACGTCACCCGCACGGTCCTGACCGCACTGGGCGGCCAGCTGACCGGCGAGGAACGCGTCGCCCTGGCCCGCGCGCTCCCGGGGAAGGCGGCCGCGCTGATCGCCTCCCAGGTCCCCGCCCTCCGCCCCCGCTCGGCGCGGGAGTTCGTCGACACGATCGCCACCCGCATCGAGGGCGCCACCCCCGCCACGGCCCGCTGGCACGCCGGCTCGGTCCTCGGCGCCCTGCCGCCCCGCATCGGCGACGCCCTGACCGACCGCGTCCTCACCCGGCTCCCGCCCGGCTACGCCCTGCTGTTCGGCCGCGCGGAACTGGCCGCCCGCACGGCCTGACCGCGTTCCCCCGTCCACGGAGCCGCCGTCGCCGGCGTACGGCGAACCCGCCGCCGGCGACAGGGAGCCGGGGGCCGGGGGAGAGGCCGCGGTACCGACCGCCGCCGGACGCGCCGGACAGGGCCCGGAGGAACGGGGCGTACCGCCGCGAGGCGACTGGTATGAGTAGTGCATGCAGGAAGAGACCGCACGATCCGCGATCGACACGTTCATCTCCGCGTTCAACGCCTCGGACGACAGCGGTGTGACGGCACTGCTCTCCCAGGCCCTGACCTCGGACGTGGTCTTCTGGGGCCCGTTGGGCCGCAGCGAGGGGATCGAGGCGGTCGAGCGGTTCGTGCTGGACATCCGGCGCCACCCGGCGGGCACCGGCACGATGGTGCGCTGCTCGGCGGTGGACATGCCGGACGAGTGGGCCCGGTACCGGTGGGTCTTCACCACGCCGGACGGAGGCCCCCGCCTGACGGGAACGGACGTCGTCCACCTGCGGCGCAGCCTCATCGACCAGGTCATCGTCTTCGCGGGGGAGATCGAACCGTCCGCCTCCTGACCGGCGTCCTCAGGCAGGTGCGACGCCGCGACGACGAGAGCCGGGGCGGCAAACCGAACCTCGCCCCGGAACCGCCACGTTGAGCAAGGCCGGGTGGCCGTGGGCCGCTTGATGCCAAGGCAGGCTGCACCGCCCTCACCGGGCGAGTCACCGGCTCCAGTGGTCGAGGGCCTTCGAGATCAGTTCCTCGGCTGCACCCCCGTAGGAGGCCGCGTCGCTGATGGCGTCGAAGGCTTTGTCGTGGAGGGCGACTTCGGACGGATCGGTGATGTCTACTCCTCGGGAGACGAGTTCGTAGTCGGCACGGCGTCCTTCGTCCGTCTCGAAGATGCTGAACGCGGGCTTGGGGATCACTGCCATCGCGGCGGTGCTGGAAAGAATCCCGAGGTTCAGTGAGGGAAGGCTGATGTCACGAAGGAGCCGTTCCATCTGCCCGCGCATGACCGACGGCCCACCGATGTTCGTGTACAGCCCCTGCTCACCGATGACGACGTCGTACCGGTGCTCCCCGTCGTAGAGGACCTGCTGCCGCTCCATCCGCTTGGCGACTCCGGCCGGCACATCGTCGGGAACCCCGAGGAACTCGACGACCTGCCGCAGGATCACGGTGGCGTACGCCTCGGTCTGCAGCGTGCCCCAGATCATGGTGGGCACGAACGCCTTGCCGTACCGCGTCCGCTGGTACCAGCGGATCACCTCGTCCTGGATGTCTTCCGTGCCGGTGGACAGTCGCTGCTGCCAGGGGGTCGTGTGTGTCATAGACCTTTCGCCTTCTCTTCAGGAGAACGGATTGGGGAGCGCGATTGGTGGTGCGGGATGGTTACCATCCAACTGTCGGACCGCTGCTACCGTCACTGTCATGTCGCTCTCGGACACCGCTGGTCGCACTGTCGATCTACGAGTTCGGCCGGTGGATGAAATTCTTCATCGCGTCGAGCGGGCGCTCCAGGTTCGCTTGGCCGCGGACACCGTGGTGCGCAAGCGGCGCTCCGTCGGCGCAAGGACGAACCGCGACACGTGGGTCCGGGTTGAGCGCCGCTCGCTGGACAAGATCGGCGACCAGGGATGGAACGGCACCGAATGTGCCGCGCGTCTGGAAAACATCGCCCAGCCGGCCTGGCAGTCATGTGTGGTCTGGCGAGACCCTGACGAGTCCGCGATGTGGCGCGCCGACGAGACCGACTTGCTGCCCGGAGCGCCGGTGGGTACGGCGGTGCTGGGTGACGCCCCACAGTTGGCGGACAACTGGTGGCGGGACCTCAGCGTCTCGCTGGACGCCCTCGCCGCGCAGCACACGACGCGAGTCGCCACGCCGGACACGGTCGCCATCACGCAGGAGCTGATCACCGAGTCCATCCGTACCGCGTTTCCCGGCGACTTCGACACGACCGTGGAGCGGTGGGTTCCAGCACACGCGGATCTGAACTGGGCCAACATGACCGCGCCCACCTTCTGCCTCTTCGACTGGGAGGACTGGGGGACCGCACCGCGAGGCCTGGACTCCGCGACCCTGTGGGCGAGCTCGCTCGCCGTCCCGGCTCTGGCGGACCGCGTCAGGCACGAGCGGCGCCGCGACTTCGAGAGCCGAGACGGCAAACTGATGACCCTGTTCGTCTGCTCGAAGATCCTCGGGCCGGAGGCGCACCCTGAGGACCCTCGGTTGGGATCGGCACGCCGCATGGCGGAGCAGGTTGTCGCAGAGCTTCAGGAGGCCTGACCGTGTAGCCGGTCACGGAGAAGGCGCCGGTACTCGTTGATGACCCGCTCATCGGCCGCACAGGCCAGCGCCTCGATCAACTCGCCCAAGTGAGCGGGCTCATCAGAGCCTACGGCGACGGCGCCCACCCGGGGGAGGAGATAGGCGGCCCGGAAGGCTGCCTGCACGTGAGAGAGGACCTCACCATCGCGGAGGAAGATGCGAGGGTCGACCTTCTCCCATAGAGGGTCGCTCGTGCTGCCTCCGAAGGGGCTCATGCCCCAAATCATTTCGTGATCAAGATCCCAGATCCCAGAGAGTCTGTCCGCGGCATCGAGCGTTCTTGCCCCCACCAGGAGGCCGGCACGGACCATGAGCACGGAGGGCCTCGGCCCGGTCCCATCGATCAGGCCCAGTAGCGGGGAGGGGTTCCAAGTCGCGATCCCCCAAGCGCCGCACAGTCCCTTGGCTGTTGTGTCGCTCAGGGCGGCACACGCACGGGCCAGGACTTCCCGGTCACGGCAGGCATCCCCTCGGAGTGAGTGTTCCGGGTTGTGTAGGAATACGACGTCCGGCTCGCGTCCGAGATCCCGGACCGCATCCTCCACGGCCGCACGCAGTCGGGAGGGGGCGAGGGAATGCTTTGCTCTGCCCGGACTCGGGAAGTAGCCGACTTTCGTGGAGACCGTGAAACTCGGCAACAGGTCGCCGGCCGTTCTCGCCAGGGTTTCATGCGAGAGGAATCCGAGGTAGTTGGTGCTGGTGTCGATCGCGGTCACGCCCAGATCCAATGCTCCGGTCAGGAGGCGGCGTTGGTGACGAGACCGGTGTAACCCGAGAACAACTCGGGGGTCAGCGACGCGCACAACTCCTCCTCCACCAGCACTCTGGCGATCTCCGTCACTTCGGCGCCAACGATCGGCGCTGCCTGATCCAGACGGACCGGTGCGCCGCTCAGCAGGAGGCGAAGAGAGGGCAGGGCCTTTGCCGCGAACGTGAGCCTCTTGCCCGACGCCAACACATCGACGTTCTGCTCGTTCTCACGGATCTGGGGAGCGAAGTGGGTGGTGCACACCACGGCGTCCAGCTGCCCGAAGATGTCAAGGAAGGGCACATGCCTGGGAAGAGGCATTGTCTCTCCGTACGCGGCCAGGAAGTCGGCAGGGGGCCGCTCACTGATCAGCCGGGTCGCTGCATCGGTCAGGGACGCGACGTCATTCCCGTGCCGACGGTCAAGATCACGCCGGAAGATCTCGCTTTCGCGACACCAGTCGCCGAGCCATGCGAGCCAGCTCGCTCCCGTGCGCTTGGTGATGCCGAAGGTGACGTGAAGGCTCTTACCTGATCCGTGGCCGCTGCGGGTCGCCTGGTGCCAGTGCCCTCGGGGAATGTGCATCACGTCGCCGGTCTCCATCACCCCGGACCAGACGATCTCCTCGCTGGGAGTGCTGTTGGGGTCAGCGTCGCGGTACATGGGCACCGGCCGAGAGGTCCCCCGTACCTCCCACTCCTTCTCCCCGGCGAGCTGGACGATCAGCACGTCGTGATCGTCCCAGTGCAGCGGGAACCCGGATGCCTCGTTGGTGGTCAGATAGGCGTTGACCTGTACCCGTTCCTGCGACCACCACTGCAACGCCCGGCACGTGACTTCCATTGTCGCGTCGAAGACGTTGGCCTGGTCAAGAATGACCGTTGCCCCATCGCGCAGAAGCCTGCCCAGACTGCGCATGTTGACCATCGGGATGCTCTGACCCCGGGGGCTGACGCTGTCGGTGAAGTAGACGGCCGGGTGCACCTCTTCGCCCTCACGGAAAACCCGGAACTGCGGGCGGTTCAGACTCCTGCGCATGGCGACATCGAGCATGCGGTTCGGGGTCAGAATGCGCGACACCATTTCCGGGTCGCTGAGGCTTCCACGCACGAAGTCCCTTCCGAGACCCTCCGCTCCCTTCCACCCGAGCGCCCTTTCGATAGCTGCGATCAACCGATGTTCCATCACTGCCTCCTCATGACTTCGACCACGTGGCGCAGAGGCGGCGGGAGCCCGCGTGTCGGAACCTGCAAGCCCCCGCCGCTCGCTGTTACTCGCCGTCGTGCAGGTTTCCGTCCCCACCGGGCCACGGCGCATCGCCTGAACTGCCGGCGTTGTCGGACCGGAGGCTGTCGTACCGGTCGTGGACAGCGGTCAGTTCCTCCACCGCGACCAGGAGTCCACTTCGGGACGGCGGCGGCATCGCGCTCTCAACCACCTTGTGCTCCTTCCTCTTCGGGGTTCTTCAAGCCCGAGGCATACGACATGCGAAGTGCTCGGCTGTGTCATGAAGCGGAGCAACTTCCATGCGGTGCGGCGCCCGGACGGTTCACCGAGAACCGCAGCCAGTCAACGGCCGTTCGGCGTGTGTTCGGAACGTTTCTGAGGGGTTTCTCTTCCCGAACGGCACCCGACTGGAAGCTCATACGGCGAGTAGCCTCATGGCTACGCCCTGCTAGGGAGACGGGAGTGATGGCGTGCCTGATGAACCGTTAGCAGGCCATCCACTGGCGTTCGTTCGCCAACTGAACGGATGGGGGAAGGCAGAACTCGCCCGGCTCATGCGAGCGCGCGGCCTTCTGCTCGGCGTCCCACTGGCAACCAATCGCACGACTGTGTGGAAGTGGGAGCATGGTCAGGAGCCTGATGCGGACGCTCAGCGTGTGCTCGGCGACTTGCTGTGTCTCCCGTACGAGGAGGTCGTTGCTGCGGGATGGCCGCGCTGGCTCCCTGTTTGGGAGGTGAAAGGAATTGCCGCTCCCTGGAACGAGGCCGGTACCGTTGAGGCGTTGGCTGATCTGGTTGGGAGTGGCCGTATGGACCGTCGGGGATTTCTCACCATCACGGGCGCCGCACTCGCGGGCCTTGCCGCGAACTGGGCTGAAGCGCCATCAGCGTTCGCCTCAGCGCTCGACGGCGACCGTGTCACGGACCAGATGGTCACAACCATTGAGCAGCGCATCGGCACACTGCGCACGCTCGATGACCAGCTCGGCGGGGCCCGGCTTCTGGAGCAGGCGCGAGGCGACCTCGCTCTGATCTCCGGTCTCCTCAGTGCCGGCCGTTACACAGAAAAAACCGGAAGCCGCCTGTACAGTCTGGCGGCCCAGGTGTCCCATCTGACGGGGTGGATGGCCTACGACGCAGGCTTGCGGTCAGCCGGTCAGCAGTACTACGTAGGCGCCCTTCGTAGCGCCCGCACCGCAGGAGACGACGCCTTCGGCGCCTTCGTCCTTGCGGAGATGGGTGTCCACGTTTCCGAGGCAGGGAGGACGGCGGAGCGGGTCGAACTCATCTCGACCGCCATCGACAATGCTCCCCGGACACTGCCTGAGTACACCCAATCGTTCCTCTACCTGCACCAAGCCGAGGCGCTCTCCCGGGACGGCGATCACCAGAAAGCCGGATCGGCTCTGAATCACGCCGTTTCCCTCTGGGACCGCCGTACGGAAGACGAGTCCCCTGACTGGCTCAACTGGTACGGCGAAGCCCAGCTGAAGTCGACCGAGGGCAAGGTCATGCTGCGTTCGGGCCAGGTGGAACGTGCCACCAGCTCGTTGGAGAACTCCGTCAAGAACGCCGCGCCACGAGACAAGGCCGTCCGGTCCAGCCGCCTGGCCGAGGCGCGTCTTGCCGGCAACGACCTGGAAGGGGCACTCGACGCCGCGAACTACGGCGCGGAGCTTCTGGAAGGCAACGTCAGCTCCGTGCGAGCTGTCGACCGGCTCAAGGAATTCTCCGAACGGCTGGGGCCACACCAGTCGGTGCCAGCCGTCCGGGAGTTCCAGGAGCGGCTACGGTCGTTGCCCGTCGCGGTGTGATTCCCCCGCTGGCGCACAACATAGGCCAGCGGTTCGACCTTCACGTCACCGTGTTGGACGGGTCCAGGGAACGTTCGGCTACGATCCCGCGTCGCACAGCCCGGAGACTCCCACGAACCTCTGCCACGCCTCGGCTGACACCGCGACGCGGGGACCGCCTGGAGACTTGGAGTCGCGTACAAGCACACCTGCGGGCACAAAGGCCGTCTCCACGCACTCCGTCGTGTTAGCGCCGCTGTACGAGGACTTGAACCAGGTGGGCTCGAAGCCGGGGTGATGGCTGAGGGGCATTCACAGCTCCTTGCGGATGCGGTGGATCAGGGACGAGGAAGCCTCCAAGTCCAACGCTTGCGCCTGGAGATACTCGAACGCAAGTCTGTATCGATCGAGTTCCTCGTCCTTCTCCAGGAAGAGGGAGCCGGTGTGGAAGTCAACGTAGACCACGTCGAGGGCCGGTTCAGGGCCGCCGATGATGACGAAGCTCCCCAGTGAGGCGCCGTGCGCGCCCTTGGCGAAGGGCAGCACCTGGAGCGTGATGTGAGGCGACTCGTTCGCCTCAAGCAGCCGGTCGAGCTGGTCCCGCATGATCTCCGGTGATCCGACCACTCGTCGGATCACCGACTCATCGAGGATCGCCCATAGACGCAGTGGTTTCGAGCGGGTGAGAATCTCCTGCCTCTTCATGCGGATGTCGACCAGGCGGTCGATCTCCGATGCCTCCAGGGGGATCTCGTTGGCCTTCTGCAGCGCAGTGCTATAGGCGCGGGTCTGCAGGAGCCCGGGGACGTAGACGCACGCGAAGTGGCTCTCGCGTACCGCCTCGTCCTCCAGCGTCAGCAACAGGTTCATGCTCTCCGGGATGGAGTCGGAGAAGGAACTCCACCAGCCTTGCTGCTTGGCGTTCTTGGCGATGGCGACGACGGCCCGGCGCTCAGCCTCAGTTGCGTCGTACTCGCGGCACAGAGCGTCGACCACCAGCCACTTGACCGGGCCGGCCTGCGTCTCGTACCGGCTCACCGTTGCCTTGGATACGCCGACGAGACGCCCGGCCTCCTCGAGAGTGAGCCCTTTGCGAGCGCGCAACTTGCGCATCATCGCGCCGAGTTGACGCCGACGGGTAGTGGTCCGGTCGGACATGTGGCTCCTTCGCCATACGCCGGGCGACGGAGCCCGGAGATCCCCATCAGGCTAGGCAGCGGGAGAGGGCCCGACCATTGGATTCACTCGATGGAGTCTGATGAGAAGTTACACAACGAGACTTCTCCATGCCATGCTCTCTTTCGGACCGCTACGCAGTGCAGTCGTACGGATACGGCAGGCGCAGCATGTGCGTGGCATGCAGGGAGGAGTGGTCATGTCCGGCTACGAATTCGCCGAGCCAAGGCTTCGATGCGTGCTGCCCTTCGAGGCGGCACCGGCAGAAGTGGGTCTGCTAAGGCGAGCCGCATCCAAGCAACTGAGTCAGTGGGGCACGCCCGTAGCGATCGACGAGGCGGAACTGCTGGTAACGGAACTGGCCACCAATGTCGTCAAACATGTCGGCGAGGGTGCGTCAGCGACGTTGATCCTCGAATGGCGGGGAGAACGGCTACGGCTCGAAGTCCACGACAAGAGTCAGGCACTGCCGTCACCGAAGGTCGCGGACTGTGACGAGGTGTGCGGCCGCGGGCTGCACATGGTGGCCGCGCTGGCAGCCGACTGGGGCGCGATTCTCACGACGGTGGGTAAGGCGGTCTGGTGTGAGATCGCCACTGGCTTGGTGTACGCCTGCCCCCACATCGAGCGGGCTGCGGCAGTGCTGGAGAACTATCAAGGTGCGAGCCGGGCCACTGCTCTAGAGGGGAGAGGGGGTAACGGAGCACTGGCGGAGTCCGCGGTGGCCTTGATCGCAGACTTGCTCCATTGGACCGCCGCCAGTGGGCATGATCCGGACGACATCCTCGACCGTGCGCAGATGCACTACGAAGCCGAAGTGGATGCCGCCTAATGAGCGCCTTCCTCAGCGGTCTTGCGCATCCTTTCCCGGAGAGCAGTCGGCGTGCGCCAGGATTCTCCGGGACGGCACCTGTGGCACATGCGGTGGCAATTGGCGCACAGGCATGCCAGGTCGTCGAGCTTGGTCTCCCGCGTTCCCAAGGTATGGAGAGGTGTGACGTGGTGCACCTCGATGTAGCCCTCGCCCAGGTCCCCGTAGGCACGAGCAAAATCGAAGTCACATACTTCGCACTGGAGGGGGCCGCCGCGCCGCCGTACCTGGTCGATCTTGCGGGCGCGGAGCTTGGGGTTCCGCTCACGAGCGAGCGCGCGCCGAACAAGGAGACGTCCTTCGATGGCGCTGAAGCCGCTCTCGTCGACTTCGTCGGGCTGCGGGGGAATGAGATGCAGCTCGCCCGTGCCGATGGCGTCTTCGATGGCCTGCGCGGCCTGGAGCATGTCGCTCTCACGCTTGGTGAAGGCTTCGATCATGAGCAGAGTGGGCTTGCCGCACCGGGTGGCCTTGCCGGCATAGTGCCCGTGGTTGGTCATGAAGTCGGTGGTCTTGCGGCTGACGCTGTCAGGAGACCGGAAGCTGGGCAGTGTGAGCGCTTCCGGTCCGTGGATCGGCAGCGAGCGAAGCAGCTCCGACAGCTCGTGTACCTGCGGGTTACTGGTCCGCAGCTCTCGCCAGCCGTTCTTCACAACGAGCGCCCCGGCGAGCAGCAGCTCGTCCTCAGTCCAGGAAGGTATCCGCATGGGCCGTATCGTATGAGTGTTCGGTGTGGCGGACGAGGTGTCCAACGAACCGCGGGGCGTGCTGCTCTCTCGGGAGAGTCTCGTTGTCAGTGGGGTCTGTCACCCTCAGTGTTGGCGGATGGCAAAATGTGTCCGCCGCTGTACGGCTGTAAGGAGGGTGCATGACCCGCACTAACCAACCCAACGACCCTGAGCAAGGAATCGAGGAGCCTGAGTTCACCTCGATCGAGATCTGTGCCGGAGCGGGTGGGCAGGCGATTGGACTGCATCAGGCGGGGTTCGGTCACCTTGCCCTGGTGGAGATCGATCCCTATGCAGCCAAGACACTGGAGACGAACGTCGGGTCCCACCCTGAGTGGGTCTGGGAGAAGGAGAACTGCGACGTTCTGCCGCCGACGGACGTCAACGACTTCAGCCGGGACAAGCATCTGCGGAAGAGCGCGGAACTGCTCCAGCGGCGCGGCCTAGACCTTCTGGCAGGCGGCGTTCCGTGCCCGCCTTTCTCGCATGCCGGCAAGCAACTCGGCAAGGCCGACGAACGTGATCTCTTCCCGCGGATGCTGGCACTCATTGACGAGTTGAAGCCCAGGGCCGTGATGATCGAGAACGTGCGGGGGATCATGGACCCGAAGTTCGACGACTACCGCGACTTCATCAAGGCGAAGATCCAGGGAGGCTCGTACCGAGGCGACGATGGCCAGGTCGTCTGGGAAGACGGTCTTGGTTACAAGGTGTGCGAGTGGGCCGTTCTGGAGGCTAGTGACTTCGGAGTTCCGCAGCTCCGCCCCCGTGCCATCTTGGTTGCTTTCCATGAAGACGTCTTGAAGGACGTCAAGTACGAGTGGCCAGTTGGAACGCACGATGAACACGTCAGCGTTGCTGAGGCGCTGAAGGTGTCGATGCACGCCCGGTACAAGCCGTACCTCAACGGTGCTCATGCTGAGCGGGCTCGTGCGGCGTATGACCGTTGGCTCCGAACGGCGCAGGGCCGTCATCAAGAGCTCCTTGAAAGGGGCGGCGGTATCGCGCCGACGCTGGTCGGTGGGTCCAAGAAGCACGGTGGCGCAGATCTTGGTCCTAGCCGCGCAAAAGCAGCGTGGAAGCACCTTGGGGTCAATGGCCTGGGTGTGGCCAACGATCCCGAAACATGCAGGAAGAAGGGCACTGAAGAGCGCGACCTCTTCAGTGCGGAGGGGCCGATGCTTACTGTGCAGCAGGCTGCGATCATTCAGGGCTTCCCTCCGGAGTGGCAGTTTGCGGGTGGCAAGACCGCGCAGTACCGGCAGGTAGGCAATGCTTTCCCGCCGCCCGTAGCCAAAGCGGTGGGTAAGTCAATCGCAGAGGTCTTGAGGGCCGCGCGCGAGCGGGAGAGCAAGAAGAAGTGATTACTGTTCCTGCTTGCTATTTGTGGGAGTAGAAGTACGCTTTTTGGCGACCTCTGAACTGATCCGGGCTGCACACTCTGTGGCCGGTTCATGCTCCCAGAACCGGAGCACCGTCCAGCCGGCTTCTTTCAGCCGCTGGTCGGTGTCCCGGTCGCGGGCAATGTTCCGAGCCACCTTGTCTGACCAATAGCCTGGATTGGTCTTCGGCGGTACGTAGTGCTCGGGGCAGCCGTGCCAGTAGCATCCGTCGATGAAGACAGCCACCTTCGTCGGCCCGAAGACCATGTCAGCCGTTCGGCGGAGTGTTGGCAGAGGCTTAGCCGCCACTCGGTATCGCAGACCTTGAGCGTGCACGAGTCTCCGGATCAGCCACTCTGGCTTGGTATCCCTGCTTCGGATGGCCTGCATGTTCCTGCGGCGGGCGGGGGACGAGGCCCAAGATCCCTCTGGCGGCACCCAAGCCGATGGGGAACCCGCTTTTGGTTCGTCGCTCTCTGCCGGTCTCATCATCATCGGATCAGTGTCTCAGTGAGTTGTTCGTACGGTAGTACCCGTCGCGGCTTGACACATTCCTCCCAGTCGGCGAGCTGTTTCTCGTTTTCCACCTTCCTTTAAATTTTGAGGACAATGAGTTGGGTATAGGTTTAATTTACTATTAAGCTTGCTCAGGTGGCAGTGTGTTTTGGAAGGAATGGGCCTGCTTCTACTGGATCGATAGGCTTAGCGAGGACCCATTCACGTCCGTCAAGCTCTACTCGCGGTCGATCTCCGTGATGGGGTTTAGCTTCGGCAACCCGGAAGCTGACGAGCTCGCCGACCTGTGGTATAGGTGCGCCAAGAGTGCGGGCGACAGCTTGGTGTTTGCTGTAGTGGCCGGGGATGAGGATCCCGCGCTTTCTCAGGACAGTGCGCGCTCGCCCCGGGGCCTCGCGTACTCGGGCCATGTAGTCGTACTGCTGGGCGACGGTGCGGACCACTCCTCTGCCGATTCGCCTCATCTGCACGCGCTCAAAGAGCTCGTTAACCCGGCGCTGACCGGAAGAATGGGACAAGATCGCTGATCGAGTACCTGGATCGAGGTGAAGGAGAACGTTCTCTGGCAGCTTGGCGTCCTGCCAGAGCCAGTGAATCTTGTTGCGGTGCTCAGCCTTGACGGTGAGCTTGAGATCTCTGTTGTTGCCGCCATTGAGCCACTCGTGCTGTATGCGAAGGAGACCGGCGCTCCAGCGAGTTTTGTAGTCGTCGGCCCACACCAACAGGCATACGTGTCCCACCGCCTCAGGCGGAATCATCCAGCCGCCGAACTGCTGTGAGTACTTACAGTCAACGTCGACCCCTGCGATCTCATAGTCCATGTTCACGCCGTCATGGAACCTGAATTCTCGCTGCAAGTTGATCTCAACCAGAGTGCCAGCGTGGGTCTTTTCCGTCTTGAACAGGGTCTTCCAGTCGTAGCGTCCGGTGACCTCACCGTTGAGTAACTGGTCGATGGTGTCGCGGAGGACCGAAGCGAACCGCTGTCCGGAGGGGTCCAGGGAAAGGATTCGCTCGTGCACCTTCACGAGTTCAGGGTCATTTTGCCTAAGGGGGTGATGGGAGATTCGTGTAGCGGCCCTGATGTCTTCCTCGAATGGAAGCAATGTCCGTCCTCTTCTAGCGAGCCATGAGCCCTGCTCGGCGGTCAGTCCTGGGTGGCTTCAACGATAGCGACGTCACGCCGAGTTGAGTCCTTGGCCTGGAAGCGTACGAGCTGACGCTTGGAGTCGATCGCCGAACG
The DNA here is from genome assembly GCF_043081325.1 of Streptomyces sp. NPDC014882. Lineage (NCBI taxonomy): Bacteria > Bacillati > Actinomycetota > Actinomycetes > Kitasatosporales > Streptomycetaceae > Streptomyces > Streptomyces sp. NPDC014882. The sequence continues at coordinate 605,803 of NZ_JBIBWL010000002.1, read as the reverse complement.
CGGCGGGATGACAGTGAACGCCAAGGTCACTTGGGAAGCGTCTGCTGCACCTCCTGCTGCGACAGTCTCGACCTCTGCGTCGGTTGCGGATTCGACCACAGGGTAGAGCAGGACCACGCCACGGTGAGGGCCGATACCCGATGGGCCAACTGCTGTTGTATTTGCTTGCGCGGTGTCAATCAGGTGCTGAGCATAGGAGCGGTGTTCGAGACCTGAGATGCGCCCGAACGCCTTCCCCGTCTGGCGGCTACGGCGGAACAACGAGAAGGGTCCATGGCCCAACAGTGTTGCCTCGATCCGACGGCTTTCCGCACGGTGTGGTGCGAGTACAAGCCAGTCGTCGACCCGGGCCAGTCGGCCGTCCAGTTGTGAGAGATAGGTGAGGTGCGGAGCCATAACATTTGCGCCCTCCCACTCAAGAGAGCTCAGGATGCCCAGCAGTTCGGCGTGTAGTACGACAGTTTTGGCTGCTTGAAAGCTACGAGACAAGTGAGTGGTGTTGTCCACCTGGATACGGCACGTAGTGGACGAACCGCTCAAATTGGCCAGCACAGACCGCCAGCGTTGCGTATTGCGTGCAGTGATCCTTGAGTCTAGAGGGTATGCCGCAGGCTCGATTGGCTGGCCGGGTGACCTTACCTCAATGAGCTGCGCATTGAACATCTTGTTACGGGCTGAGGGCTTCACCCACGGAAGGTGCTGCGTGACGAGAGGCGGAATCTGAGCTGGTGTAACTTGCGGGCTGCCATCTACCAGTGGGGCATAGCGAGCTAGCTCAGCTCGGAAGAGTTCTTCGTCCAGGCAGATCGCCTCAAGGGCCTCATAGAGGTCGACGGTCTTCTTGCCGATGAGTTCTTCACGACCGATGTACAAACGGACCAGATCTCGATATCCCGGCCGGAAGCCGAACCAGCGGCCCATCTGCATCAGGGTGTCTGCCTGCTGGGTGGTGCGCCGGTAGTAGGTGATCGTCAGGCCTTCCACGGTGAAGCCACGGGAGAGCTTCGTGCCACCGACCAGGATTTTCCAGACATGTGGCGTCCGGTCAAAGTCCAGGTTGAGTTGATCGAAGTAGCGGTCCGAGTCGCCGTTCACGACGATGACCGGCTGACCGCCTGATCCGATGCGCTGGCGTGCGGCGTTTACGTAGGGACGCAGCACTTCGTAGCTGGCGGGAGAGGGGAGGTCTGAAGCGTGCGCCTCACTGACCGGAGCAAAGTCCGAGGCCCACAACGCGGCGAGGCGGTCGTGGCCGGCAGCCGAGCTATAACCCGCCTGATGCCACATCGAATTGATCCGCAGCGCGAGATCCGCGTGATCGTCCTTCCGCACTGACTGGTGCGCGAGCATCGTGTGGTGACGGAACGGGCCGTCAGGTACTCCGTGATCGGCTCGGTACAACTTGAGGGCTCCGGACAGCACGAAGGAGTCCATTGCTTCTTGTAGCCGGTCACCCGTGGATTCGTAGACGTCCCGGATGTGCGCCTTCTGCTGGGAGTTGGCGTACGTACGCTCCTCTGCTGGGATCGCCGAGTCCAGATCGTGGAAGTCCTGAGCTCCCATGTATCCCGAGGGGCGGGGAAGCGAGATCAGGAAGTCGTTGGGGAAGAGGTCCCCGTCGTCGCCGGGATCGATGAAGACGTTGGCGAAGGGCGTCGCCGTGTAGCCCACATACTGCGCGCGCGGGAGCAGCTCTAGAAGTTGAGAAAGCAGCCCGTTGATGGCCGTGCGCTCGGGTCTGCCCTGCTCCCACTTCTTCGGGTCCAGAGTGTTGACGGAGGCCTGGTCGGACTCGTCATCGATGATCAGGGTGGGCAGTTCGCCCAGCAGTCCGTGGATCTGCTTGAGGTCCTTGACCAGCTTGGTCAGGACGGCCTTGTTCTTCTTCACCACCAGGACGCGGGCGGCGGTGTGGTGGAGGTTCGCCGGATCATGCAGGGGACGGGTCGGTTCCCGCTTCTCGAACTCGAGCGCCCGGATGCCCTGGGCGAGGCTCTTGTAGTCCTTGTCGCGAGTGGTCAGACGCTCGATGTCGAACGCGCCGAGGACGGACGGGCGTGCTCCGTGCCGGACGAAGTCCTCCCAGTCCGCGTCGTCGTCCCCCACGTAGTCCACACCCACGAGGGAGTCGAGGTCCGTGACGTCCGCGCCCCGCAGGATGTTCTCCTGCCCGATCAGCTCCATGTCGAGTCGGCGCTGGGTCTGAGCGCGCAGCAGGTTGAGGGTGCCGCCCAGCACGATGACGAGTCGGTAGCCGGCGTCGATGGCCTTGGCGGCGACACCCGTGAAGTTGGCCGTCTTGCCGGACTGCACATACCCGACGACCAAGCCCTTCGCCTGCCGGGCGGCAGGTTGTTCCGGATCGGTCAGGCGTTCCACGACCGCCCGGCTCGCTTCGTCGAGGCTTGCGACCGCGGTGTCCGACCACCCCTTGGCGCGGAGCTTTCCTTCGTACGACGTCCAGTAGAAGGAGCGGGCAGCCGCTCGCTCCGGGGTGTACCAAGGGGTGAACTCGCGCGTGATCACGGTGGGGCCAGGGATCTTCGCCACGGGTACGGCGTCGTCCAGCGCCTTTCGCACATCGCTGCCGAGCTGGAGCCTGTCGTACACGGCTGCGCGGCGCTCGTCGGTGCGGGCAGGGGTGGTGGACGCCCAGTGCGGGTCCTCGACGAAGTCCCAGGCCGTGAGGTGACGGCTCCAGAGCGCTCTGAGCGACTCGTCGCCGCTGACGAGGTGGGTGTGGAACAGCTCCTCGCTCAGGTCGGCGTCCGGGTGGTCCTCCTCGGCGGCGAAGGCGGCCGACTTCCCGAAATGGCGGGGCGCGCTCTTCATGCCCGCCAGTGCGTCGGTGTGGATCGCAAGGAGAACGGAGGGCGGGGTGTCACTCATGTGGAGTCCTCGGTCTGGGGCAGAGGCGTGGTGGGGTGCGTTGCCGGCGTCAGGAAAGGGGCTGGGCACGTCGTGCGCGCTGAGCTTCCACCGAGGCCATGAGAATGGTGTTCCAGTAGTCCAGACGGTCTTGACGGCTGCGTTCCCAGCGCCCCAGTCCGAAGCAGTCCTCGAGAAGCAGATACAGCAGGGTCTTCGTCACAGGCGTGTCGTTCGATCCGCCGCGCCTGCCGTCGTTGAAGTCCTCCCGGTACGCCTTGTTCAGGATCACGACGTTGCTCTCACGGTCCAGGCCGAAGAACTGGTCAGCCGGCAGCGGGCCCCAGACGAAGGCGATTGGTTCCTCGCCCGGCTTTTCGGGGAGCTCCTCCTTGATGACCCGCTTGACCTTGGGATCCAGGCCCTTGCCGGGTGGCGTCACAGGCTTGCGGACGATCTCGTTGCGCCTCGAACCGTCCCGGTAGGCGGTCTCGGCGTCCAGGATGAAGCTCCGGAAAGTGCGGCCCTGGGAGTCCACCGCCTTGTCGAGGCCGTCGGTGAAGGCCTGGGTGACGGTGATCTTCTCCTTCTTCACGTCCAGGCTCAGGACGTTGTTGTCCTGGGGCGGAAGCTCGACCGCGACACGAGCGAGCACCAGGTGTCCCTCAGGATTCCGCCAGCCGTTCCATCCACCGGCCTGCACGAGGCGGTCGTTCCGGTAGAAGTAGAAGCCCTGCCTGTCCGTCAGCGAGCCGACCTGGCGGAAGCCCGCCTGCTTGGACTTCGCTGGCCAGATGTGCGCCTTCAGCCGCAGGTCTCCCAGACTTTCCACCGGGGCCACGAACTCCCGGGGATAGCCGACTTTGCCCGGAACCTTGTATCCGAAGGGATCCAGGGCTTCCACGGCGATGTGGTCCACTTCCTCACCAGGACCCTGCCCTCCGTTGCCGACGTCCCAGACCGCTATGTCGAGCTTCAGCCCGCGCTGGAGATACCGGTGGAGATAGAGGCCGAGGTGGGTCTCGAGGCGGGATATCGCCTTGGACAGGAACTGGTCACTCTGGCCGCGGGCGACGGTTTCGAAGGCCCGCACGCCGTCCCAGCGCACGACGGTTCCCTGCCACTCGATGACCCCGTCGTACCGGTCCACGAGTTCCTGCGCGTACCGCGGGTCGACGGTGTCGCAACGAAAGCCGTCCTCGATGCCCTCCGCGGTGAGGAGGCGTCCGGCGGCTCGGCTGCGCCGGGTGCGGCTGACCACGGTGAGCGAGGAGGCATGGGACAGGGAAGCCGCTTTCAGTCCCGTGCCGTACATCCCGAGGGCGCCGTCGCCGTAGTCGCGGCGGCGTCCCACCGTCATCGCGGCGTCCAGACCCTCCTCGTCCATTCCCTTGCCGTTGTCGATGATCAGCAGGGAGAGAATCCGGTCGGCATCGCGCAGGAAATGGACGACGATCTTGTCGGCCTGGGCGTCGATGGAGTTGTCGATGAGGTCGGCGACGGCGACCTCGAAGCCGTAGCCCTGGTTGGTCAGGGCCCTCCCGTAGCCGGCGTCCGGCGGTAGGCGCGTACTGCCGGTCGTGGGGACGTCGTACTGCCATTCGGTACCGGGCTGGTAGGGCATGTTTCCTCGAAGACACAGGTCAGGGCCTGCTCCACGAGTTAGCAGCCCCCTACACACAACAGGCGGAGATGTGACCGTACTGCAAAGGTTGGACATAGGGGGAGGCGGATGCTGAACGGGGGTGATAAATCCCTTATCTGCGCCTGATTCGCAAGTAGTTCTGGCCAAAGATCTTCATCGAATATGTCGCCATGGGTACATCCAGGCGACTGTTCTGGCCTGCCTGAACTCCGGGCAGCGTTCCGGGTGCCCGGAGCCCGAGGAGCGAAGCTCCGTGTCAGCGGCTCCGGGCGTCATACGCCGTTCGGTTCGGGAACACGCCGGGTGCTCGGCAGCCGACCGGTGAGGTGCCCGTGAGGGGGGCGCCGGTTATGCCCCATGACACTCCCCATAAGCCTTCTGCGACCCGCACCAGCAAGAAGCCCCCCGCTCCGGCGGCCAGGCCGCCGCCTTTCCCCGTGCCGCCAGGATCGTCGCGTACTGCGGGAGCAGGTCGGCGTCCGCGGGGGACGTGCCCTCCGAGGCGGCGAAGGCCTCGTACGAGGGGACCGTGCCCGTGACGATGCCCAGGTTGCCCGTGCCGGAGGCGGACAGTTCGCGCAGGGAGGCCTCTATCACCGCGAGGTGGGTCTCGTGGGAGGGGTACTCGTCCGCGAGGGCGGGATAGGTCGACAGCAGTTCCGCCAGTTCGCCCGCCGGCCAGTGCAGGATCGCCACCGGGAAGGGGCGGGAGAGGGCCTCCCGGAAGGTGCCCAGTTCGGCGCGGAGGCGGGAGATCTCCGCCTCCAGTTCCAGCGGGTTGTCGGAGCCGAGGGACCAGACCCGCTTCGGGTCGTGGAGTTCGTCCAGGGGGACGGGGGACGAGCTCAGGGAGTCGGCGAGGGTGTCCCAGTCGTCGTGGGCCGCGCCCAGCATGCGGCGGACGCGGTGGCGGCCGAAGAGGAGGGGGTGCGTGGCGTACGGCGGCTCTGCCACGTCCGTCAGCAGCAGCCGCGCGGCCTCGGTGAACGTCGCCTCCGCCGCCTCCAGTTCGTCGTGGGCCTCCAGGGACTCCGCGACGATCACCCAGGGGGCCGGGTCCCGCGGCGCGGCCGCGCGGATGCCGTCGATGATCGCGCGGGCCTCGGCCTCGTGGCCGTACTCCCACAGGTTCGAGGCCTTGAGGGCGCGGACCAGGTGCGGGGCGTCCAGGCCGGCCGGGGACGACAGCAGGCGGTCGTAGAGGGTGGTCGCGGCGGGGCGGTCGCCGGACAGCTCCAGGTGGGCCGCGGCCTGGACGAGCAGGGCCTCGGCGTCCTCGGGGTACAGGCCGGCGGTCCGCTCCAGGCGTGCCGCTTCGGCGGTGTGGTCGACGTTCTCGGCAGGCGTGTCGGGGCGCATGGGTGACACCGTACTGCCGACCGGTGACGAAGAGGAGACAGCCGCAGGCCAGGGGCGGCGGGGGCGGGACGGGACGGGGAGGCCTGCCTGCTGCCCGAGGTGCCGGGGGCCGGGGAGGGGACGTCCCGCGGCGGTCCTGGAACGCCGGAACCGTGCCCGTGCCGCGAACGGGGCCGCGTTCGAGGGCGGTTGGCCGAGCGGACCCCGCCCCACGCCCCGGCCCGTTCGGGTATAACCGAACGAGGACAACGACGTGAACGGGAGGGACCACGGTGATGCGCGCCATGCTCGCCACCCCTCTCCTGCGGCGCCGGCCCGCGGTCGCCCTCGTCCTCACCGTCCTCGGGCTCGCCCTGGCCGGCCTGCCCGACGCGGGCGGCCTCTCCGCGACCGTCGCCCTCGCCGCGACCGCCGCCGCCGGGGCCGCCCTCGCGCTCTGTTCGCTTCTCGCCGCGCGCTGCGCCCCCGCGGTGCCGCGCACCCGGGTGCGCACGGCCATCCGCGACCGCGACCGCCGTACCGCCTTCCTGCCGCAGCGCGATCCCGACGCCTCCGGACGGCCCCGGCCCAGGGCGCCCGGACACGCCCTCCCGACGGCCGTCGCGTAGGGCACCCGGGTCACCACCCAGGTCGTCACCCGGGCCACCGCCCAGGTCGCACCGCTGACCACGGCGTGCCCCGCGCGGGCCGTCATGCCGCCGTATCCACGTCCCGGCACGACGAGAACCCCCGGAGGGCTCCTCACCCATGTCCGTCTTCCTCGCTGTCTTCGTCCACCTCGTCGAGCGGTTCGCCGACCTGCTCGAACCCCTCTTCCACGCCTCCGCGGCCGCCGCCGCGATCGTCCTGTTCACCGCGTTCGTACGGCTCCTCGTCCACCCCCTGTCACGGGCCGCCGCCCGTGGCCAGAAGGCGCGGGCCGCGCTCCAGCCGCGGATCGCCGAACTGCGCGCCCGGCACGCCCGCGACCCGGAGAGGCTCCAGCGGGCCGTGCTGGAACTGCACGCCCGGGAGCAGGTGTCCCCGCTGTCCGGCTGCCTGCCCGGCCTCCTCCAGGCGCCCGCCTTCCTCCTCCTCTACTACGTCTTCTCGCACTCCACGGTCGGCGGCGAGACCAACGGCCTGCTCACCCACCGGCTCCTCGACGCGCCCCTCGGCGACCGCTGGACCGACGCCCTCGCCGCCGGCGGACCGTTCGGCGGGGCCGGGCTGGTCTACCTGGCGCTGTTCGCCGTCGTCGCGGCCGTCGCCACCGCCGGCTACCGCCTCGCCCGGCGCGCGACGGCCGTGAACGCGACAGCCATGAGTGCGACGGCCGTGAGCCCGGCGGCGGGCGCTGTGGCGGGCGGGCCGACCGGCGGGGAGCAGGTGCCCGGCCTGGGCGCGGTCACCCGCGTGATGCCGTTCCTGTCCTTCTTCACCCTCGTCACCGTCGCCGTCGTACCGCTGGCCGCCGCCCTGTACGTCGTCACCAGCACGGCCTGGAGCGTGGCCGAGCGGGCGCTGCTCCACCGGTGACGTGCACGTGGCGCGGGGCCCGTGGTGACGGGCCCCGCCGTGGCGGTCCGTGATGCCGGTCCGTGATGCCGGTCCGTGGGGCGGGCCCGCGGTGGCGGTCCAGTACGTGAACCGGGTCTTGCGGAGTGGACGCGCGGCTTGGAGGATCGACCGGTCCTCCGGCGGTCGCACCCGGCGGCGGACGCCCGCGAGCGAGGGAGACTGTGATCATGAAGCTGCTGCGAGTCGGTACGGCGGGCGCGGAGCGTCCCGCGCTGCTCGACGCCCGGGGGACCCTGCGGGACCTGGCGGGCCTCGTGGACGACATCGACGGCGCCCTGCTCGCCGACGCCGACGCGCTCGGCCGGATCCGCGCCGCCGGCGAGTCCGGGGAACTGCCCGTGCTGGACGCGACCGGGCTGCGGATCGGCCCGCCGGTCGGGCGGATCGGCAAGGTCGTGTGCATCGGGCTGAACTACCACGACCACGCCCGCGAGACGGGGTCCGCGGCGCCCGCCGAGCCCGTCGTCTTCTTCAAGGCGGCGGACACGGTCGTCGGGCCGTACGACACGGTGCTCGTGCCGCGCGGCTCCACGCGGACCGACTGGGAGGTGGAGCTGGCGGTCGTCATCGGGCGCACCGCCCGCTACCTGGAGTCGGCGGAGGAAGGGCTCGCGCACGTCGCCGGGTACGCCGTCGCGCACGACGTCTCCGAGCGGGAGTTCCAGATGGACCGGGGCGGCACGTGGGACAAGGGGAAGAACTGCGAGACGTTCAACCCGCTCGGCCCGTGGCTCGTGACGGCCGACGAGGTGCCCGACCCCCAGGCGCTGGGGCTGCGGCTGTGGGTCAACGGCGAGCTGAAGCAGGACGGCACGACCGCCGAGCAGATCTTCCCCGTCGGCGAAGTCGTCCGCTACGTCAGCCGGTTCATGGTGCTGTACCCCGGTGACGTCATCAACACCGGGACGCCGGCCGGGGTCGCCTTCGGCCGGCCCGAGCCGAAGCCGTACCTGCGGGCGGGGGACGTGGTCGAGCTGGAGATCGAGGGCCTGGGACGGCAGCGGCAGGAGTTCGAGGACGCGTGACGCCCCGCCGGGGGGCGGGGGAAGGGGCGAGCGAGGCGCCGGGGCCGGTCGGGCCCGCGGGGCGGAGCCGCGCACCGGCTCCGCCCCGCGGGCCCGCGTCCCCGTGGCGCGTCTCAGCGCGGGTCCGGGTCCTTCTCCAGGAACTGTTCCAGGGCCTGGACCACGAACCGGTGGTCCTCCAGCTGCGGCAGACCCGAGACCGTCACCGCGCCGACCACTCCGACGCCCTCGACGGTGATCGGGAAGGAGCCGCCGTGGGCCGCGTACGTGTCGGGGTCCAGGCGCGAGGACTCCTCGAACGTCGTGCCCTTCGCCCGGAAGCGCGATCCCACCAGGTAGGACGAGGCGCCGTAGCGCTCCACCACCCGGCGCTTGCGCGCGATCCAGGCGTCGTTGTCGGGGGCCGAGCCGGGCAGGGCCGCGTGGAAGAGCTGCTGGCCGGCGCGGTGGATGTCGACGGCCACCGGGGCCTGCCGTTCGCGGGCCAGTTCCACCAGCAGCGAGCCGAGCGCCCAGGCGTCGTCGAAGGTGAACCGCCGGAACACCAGGCGGCGTTCCTGCGCCTGCAGTTCCTCCAGGGTGGGAGCGATCTCCGGGGTGAACCTGGGGGTGATCTCGTGGGTCACAGCGACACCGCCACTCCGTCTCGTGCCGAACGGCGGGCCGCCTCCAGGACGTCGAGCGCGGCGGCCGCCTCCGCGGCGGTCACCGGGTTGGGGCCGCCGTCGGTCAGTGCCTTCGCCACCGCAGCGTAGTAGGCCGGGTAGTCGCCGGGCAGGGTCCGGACGGCCCCTCCGCCGCCGGTCACCGGCGACTCGCCGGAGCCGATGCGTCCCCACAGCTCCTCGGGCTCCTCGCCCCAGCCGGCGCCGGGCCGCCCGCCCTCCCGCAGCGCCGCCTCCTGCGGGTCCAGGCCGTACTTCACGTAGCCGGCCTCCGAGCCCAGCACCCGGAACCGCGGCCCGAGCTGGGCGGTCGTCGCGGAGGCGTAGAGGTGGGAGCGGACGCCGTTCGCGTGGGTGAGCGCGAGGAACGTGTCGTCGTCGGTCTCCGCGCCGGCGCGGCGGACGACCGCCTCGGCGTAGACCCGCGTGACCGGGCCGAAGAGGACCAGCGCCTGGTCGACGACGTGGCTGCCGAGGTCGTACAGCAGACCTCCGATCTCCGCCGGATCGCCGGACTCCCGCCAGCCGCCCTTCGGCCGCGGCCGCCACCGCTCGAACCGGGACTCGAAGCGCCACACCTCGCCCAGCGCGCCCTCGGCCAGCAGGGCGCGCAGGGTGAGGAAGTCGTTGTCCCAGCGGCGGTTCTGGAAGACGGAGAGGAGCAGTCCGCGCTCGTCGGCCAGGCCGGCCAGCTCGCGCGCCTCGGCGGCGGTACCGGCGACCGGCTTGTCGACGACGACCGCGAGGCCCGCTTCGAGGGCGGTCCTGGCGAGCGGCACGTGCGTTTTGTTCGGGGACGCGACGACGACCAGGTCCAGGTCTCCGGAGCGGGCGAACAGCTCGTCCGGGGTGCCGGCGACGCGTACGTCCGGGAACCCGGCGCGGGCCTGCTCCTGCCGCTCGGGGTTCGAGGTGACCACCGTGTCGAGGACGAGGCCCTCGGTGGCGGCGATCAGCGGGGCGTGGAAGACGGAGCCGGCCAGGCCGTAGCCGATCAGGCCCACGCGGAGGGGGGTACCAGTCATACGGCCTACTTTCGCAACGCTGTTGCCAAAGTGCAAGCGCGGGGGAGAATGGGCGCGTGGACAGGACGAACGGCGGCACGACAGGCGGCTGGGGCGGCGCGATCGGGGCGAGCCGCCCGAGCGGGGTGGGCGGCGTGGGCGGCCTGAGCGGGGTGGGCGGCCTGAGCGGGGTGGGCGGGGTGGGCGGCCCGCCCCGTCCGGGCGGCACGAGTGGGACGGGTGGGGCGGACGGCGCGGGCGGCACGGCGGGCGGCGCCGTCGGCGCGAACCTCCTCGCCGTGCGCAGTCACAACGCCGCGCTCGTGCTCGACCTGCTGCGCACGGCCGGACCGGACGGCATCAGCCGGCTCGAACTCGCCGAGCGCACCGGCCTCACCCCGCAGGCCGTCAGCAAGATCACCGCCCGGCTGCGGGAGGAGGGCCTCGCGGCGGAGGCCGGCCGCCGCGCCTCCACCGGCGGCAAGCCGCGCACCGTGCTGCGGCTGGTGCCCGAGGCCGCCCACGCGGTCGGCGTCCACCTCGACCGCGACGAACTGCGGATCGTCCTCACGGACCTCGACGGAAGCGTGGTCCGGGAACACCGCGGCCCGCTCGACCTGGGAGCCGGGGCGGAGGCGGTGCTGGGGGCGGTGGAACGGGGCGTCGGCCGGACGGTGGGGGAGGCGGAGGGGCCGGTGCAGGGGCCTGGGACTGGGGCTGGGCCTGGGCCTGCGCCTGGGCCTGGGAGTGAGCCGGAACGGGAGCCGGTGCGCGGGCGGGTCTCGAGGCTGCTCGGTGTCGGCGTCGCCCTGCCCGGTCCGCTCGACCACACCCGCGGCGTCCTGCACCGCGTCACCGGCTTCCCCGAGTGGGACGGCTTCCCCCTGCGGGACGCGCTGGCGCGCCGGCTGGGCGTGCCGGTGGTCGTCGACAAGGACACCAACGCCGCCGCCCTCGGCCTCGCCGTCGCGGGCGAACGCGGCTCCTTCGCCTACCTCCACCTCGGTACGGGGCTCGGCGCCGGCCTGGTCATCGCCGGCCGGGTGCACCGCGGGACGCGCACCGGCGCCGGGGAGTTCGGCCACCAGGTCGTCCAGCTGGACGGGCCGCCCTGCTCCTGCGGCGACCGCGGCTGCGTCGAGGCGCTGTGCCTGGCGGCCATCGGCCGGGGCGACGTGGCGGAGGCGGCCCGGGTGCTGGGCGTCGCCGCAGCGAACCTCGCCGGCCTGCTCGACATCGACCAGATCCTCCTCGGCGGCCGCACGATCGCCGCCGCCCCGGACCCGTTCGTGGCCGGGGTCGCGGGGGTCCTCGCCGCGCGCGCCGCCCGCGAGGGCTCCCCGGACCTCGCCGTACCCGTTCGGCTCGCGCCCGGCGGGTCCGGCGGGTCCGGCGAGTTCGGCGGGTCCGGCGGCCCGGCCGGGGTGGCGGAGGGCGCCGCCCATCTGCTCCTGGGGCCGGTGTTCGGGCGGACGGACGTATGAGGGCGGCCCGCCCCCTCCGTCCCGCCCTCCTCCGTCCTGCCCCTCCCTCCCCGTCCGTCCGCCGAACGAATGCATTCGCACGGCCGTACGGTGGGGCGGCCCCCGTTCGGCACCCCCCTGCGGCAGGCTCACGTGTTCATGCGACTGTGCACACCCCTCTCCCTCTGCCTCGCCGCAGCCGCCGTCCTGCTGCCCCGGCCCGCTTCGGCGGAAGCCTGGCCGAGTTGTGCCGGGGCGGACGCGGGGGAGTTCCCGCTCACCACCCGCCTCCACGGGGGGCCCGGCTCCTACCGTGCCGGGGGCGGCCACGGCACCTGGTACATCGACCTCACCAACACCACCCGCCGCACCTGCGCCGGCGTGCACCCGGTCGTCGTCCTCGTCGACTCCGCGCACGCCCTGAAGCCGTCCCAGCCCCACCTGGAGTTCTACGCCGGCGGCCACCCGCGCCCCGTCCGCTTCGAGACGACCGACGAGGACGAACTCGTCGGACCGCTCGCGGACATCCCCGGCGCGACGCGGTCCGCGGAGCCCGTGGAGCGGCCCGCCCCCTTCCCCGGCTTCAGCGTCCCCCCGGGCCGGACCCTCACCGTGAAGCTGCGCCTGTCGTTCACCTCGGACGCCGCGCCCAACCAGGTCACGGCCAACGCGGCGGTCGTCCAGCGCCAGGGCGACGACGGCGAATGGGTCGGACAGTCGAACGACTACCGATTCACCATCGACACGGACACGGACACGGACGCAGGCAGGGACATGGACGCAGGCAGGGAGACGGACGCGGGCAGGGAGACGGATCCCGGGACGGAGACGGAGCCGGCACCGGCGACCGGGGGTGCCACCGACCCCGGCCGCGATCCCGGCCGCGATCCCCACTCGGCCTCCGCCGCTCCCACCCCCGCCCCGACCCCCGACGCCTCCCCGGACGCCTCCCCCTCCACCTCCCCCTCGCCCTCCGCCCCGCCCTCCCTCGCCGAGGAGGCCCAGGAACTGGCCCTCACCGGTCTCTCCTCACCGGTCGGCGCCCTCGCCGTCACCGCCGGACTCCTCGGCGCGGGCGCCACCCTCGTCATGCTCCGCAAGCGCCGCTGAGGGAGCGCCGCGGGAGCGCCGGGGCGCGGCGGGGGCCCCGCCGGGGTGCCGCCCGGCCCGCCTGGTGATCGGCCGGGTCCGGATCACGCGGTCCTGGCTAGGCTGGGGGCGTCGGTACGCCGTGGTTCCGGCGCCCGCACCGCCCGTACGCACGCCAGGAGACGCACCACATGGCAGACCGCAAGCCCATCGAGTCGTGGCTCACCGACATGGACGGGGTGCTCATCCACGAGGGCGTTCCGATCCCCGGCGCAGACTCCTTCCTGAAGAAGCTGCGCGAGTCGGGCCGGCCCTTCCTCGTGCTGACGAACAACTCGATCTACACCCCGCGCGACCTGCACGCCCGGCTGCGCCGCATGGGCCTGGAGGTGCCGATCGAGAACATCTGGACCTCGGCCCTGGCCACCGCCCGATTCCTGGACGACCAGCGGCCCGACGGTTCGGCGTACGTCATCGGCGAGGCCGGTCTGACCACGGCGCTGCACGACATCGGCTACATCCTCACCGACCACGAGCCGGACTACGTCGTCCTCGGCGAGACCCGCACCTACTCCTTCGAGGCCATGACGAAGGCGGTCCGGCTGATCAACGACGGCGCCCGCTTCATCTGCACCAACCCGGACGAGACCGGCCCCTCCGTCGAGGGCCCGCTGCCCGCGACCGGCGCGGTGGCCGCGCTGATCACCAAGGCGACCGGCAAGCAGCCCTACTTCGCGGGCAAGCCCAACCCGCTGATGATGCGCACGGGGCTGAACGCGATCGGCGCCCACTCCGAGACCAGCGCCATGATCGGCGACCGCATGGACACCGACGTGCTGGCCGGCATGGAGGCCGGGATGCAGACGTTCCTCGTGCTCACCGGCCTGACCCGGCCCGAGGACGTGGACGGCTTCCCGTACCGCCCGTCGAAGGTGGTCGACTCGATCGCGGACCTCGTCGACCGGATCTGAAACCCGTCACCGGGCGGAAGTGCCCCGGACGGAGCAGCGGCGCCCCGCTGGAGATGCGGGCCGCCGGCTCCGGAGAGAGCCTCCAGGTACTGGGAGGTTCACGATGGGTCCACTGGGAATCACGCTCTGTGCGGGTGTCGCGGCCCTCGCCGCGACCCTCACCCCGACGGCGTACGCCGCGAACCCGGCGGGCGGGGTCTCGGTGACCCCGTCGACCCCGGCCCCCGGCGACGAGGTCGTGCTCGAGGTCACCGGGTGCCCGGGGGAGAGGGCCACCGCGCGGTCCCGGGCGTTCGTCTCCGACGCGCGCCTGGTCGGTCCGGGAGGCCCGGGCGGCCCGCTGTCCGGCGAGACCCGGATCCGCACCTCGCTCGCCCCCGGTTCCCACCCCGTGACGATCGTCTGTGCTGATGCCGGTGCCGGTGCCGGTGCCGGTGCCGGTGCCGGTGCCGAGGTCGAGGGCACGATCGAGGTCGTGGCGGCCGCCGCCCGGCCGACCGCCCCCGCGTCCCCGGTCGCGCCGGTCCAGGCGGGCGGTGGCGGCGCGGCGCCCCTGGCCGCCGCCGACGACTCCCGCGTGGAGGGGCCCGGCCTGGCCCACACGCTCACCGGTCTGCTCCTGGCCGGCGCCGCCGCCGTCGCCGTGGTGCTGCGCGGGGCCCGGCGCCGCCGGGGGACGGAATGACCGCGTCCGAACGGGAACGCGGCTCCGGGCGGCTCCTCGGCGGTCTGCTCTGGGCGCTGCTGCTGCTCGGCCTGTGGCTGTGGGGCCGCGAGGCGACCGAGGTGCGGCCCGGTGCCGCCGTCACCGCCACGGGTGACGTGGCCGCGGTGGGCCGGCCCGCCGCCGCCGGGCTGCCGCCCGCCGCCCGGCCGCTGACCGCCGCGCTGCCGCAGCGCGTGGACATCCCGCGGCTGGGCGTGCAGGCCCCGGTCGTGGCCCGCGGCCTGGACGCGCGGGGCGCGATCGCCGCGCCCCCCTACGACCAGGCGGGCGTCGTCGGCTGGTACGCGGCCGGGGCGAAGCCCGGCGCCGCCGGTACCGCGCTGATGGTCGGCCACGTCGACACCGAGACCCGCCCCGCGGTCTTCCACGAACTGAGCAAGCTCGCGGCCGGCGAGACGATCCGGGTGGTCCGCGCCGACGGCAAGGTCGCCGAGTTCACCGTCGACGACGTCGCCGTGGTCCGGCGCGACGACTTCGACGCCCGCCAGGCCTACGGCCCCCGCCGGCCGGGCCGCGCCGAGCTGCGGCTGATCACCTGCGGCGGCACCTTCGACCGGGCCAGCCGCAGCTACACGGCCAACGTGATCGTCTCGGCGTACCTGACCCGCACCGGGCCCTGACCGGCAGCACCACGCCCGCCCGATGCCCGTCCGGACCGCCGCCTCGCCCGCCGCCCGGACCGCCGCCTCGGCGCCCGCCCGGAACAGCAGCCGGAACAGCAGAAAGCCCCCCGCTCGCGCGAGGGGCTTTCTCGTCTGTGCGCCGCCAGGGACTCGAACCCCGGACCCGCTGATTAAGAGTCAGCTGCTCTAACCAACTGAGCTAGCGGCGCCTGCTGACGACGTTAACTCTACATGACCTCCGGGGGTGCTCCTGACGCCCGGACGGCCCTCCCGACCTGCCCCGCACCCCCGGGGGAGGGGCCCGCGTACATCGTTCGGACCGTCAGCATGCGCGTCGGCAAGGCAGTTGGTGAAGACTGGCGAACGTGCACAGTCGCGGACATTTCCAGCTGCAGTGTGAGGGGAATCGCATGGTCGCTCCGGTGTTCGAGGAATTCGATCCCGCGAGCGACTGCGAATGCCCGGGATGCGTGGGTCTGAGGCGGGCCACGGCGGTTTCCCCGGCCGCCGGAGCAGGCGCTCGCCCGGCCGCCCACCGCACCGTCGTCGTCGCGGCCGCGGCCTCCGCGCTCCTCGGAGGCGGTCACGCGGTCCCCGCCCTGGCCGCCCCGCAGCAGGCCCCCGACCGGCCGGGGGCCCCCGCGGACGACGGACCCGAGACCCCGCAGGGCGCGAAGTCGCCCCTGCACGGGCCCGGCGGCAAACCCGCCGGCGGGGCCCTGCTGCCGGCGACCACCCGGACGGAGATCATCGCCCGCGCCCAGAAGTGGGTCGCGGCGAAGGTGCCGTACAGCATGAGCGCGTACTGGTCGGACGGCTACCGGCAGGACTGCTCCGGCTACGTCTCCATGGCCTGGAACCTGCCGGGGAACGAGTGGACGGGCAGCCTCCACACCTACGCCACCAGGATCACCAAGGAGGAGCTCCAGCCGGGCGACATGCTCCTGTTCCACAACACGGCCGACCCGACGAACGGCTCCCACGTCGTCCTCTTCGGCGGCTGGACGGACTCCACGCACGGCTACTACACCGTCTACGAGCAGACCCGCCCCACCACCCGCCGGATCGCCACCCCCTACGCGTACTGGACCAACTCCGGCAAGTACGTCCCCTACCGCTACAAGGGCCTGACCGCCGAGCCGACCGCCCCCGGGGTGCCGCAGGTCCCGGGCAAGGAGGGCGGCGGGGACGGCGCCAACCCCGGCCCCGGCGCCGCGGCGGCCCCGTACCCGGGGCGGGCGGCCTTCGGGCCCGGCGCGGACAACAAGAACGTCACCCTGGTCGGCCGCCTCCTCGTCGAGCGCGGCGCGAAGCGGTTCTACGCCTCGGGGCCCGGCCCGCGCTGGTCGGACGCCGACCGGCGGGCCACCCAGGCGTTCCAGCGGGCCCAGGGCTGGAGCGGCGCCGGCGCCGACGGGCTGCCCGGTCCGCTGACCTGGTCGCTGCTGACCACCGGCAGGGGCAAGGACATCGCCCCCGCGGGGTCCGGGGCGGTGGGCGCGCCCGCCCCGGCGGTCCCCGCCTATCCCGGCCGGGCCGCGTTCCGGCCCGGCGCCGACAACGCGCACGTCACCCGGCTGGGGAGGCAGCTGGTGAAGAAAGGGTTCGGCAAGCACTACACCCAGGGGCCCGGACCGCGCTGGGGCGAGGCGGACCGGCGGGGCGTCGAGGCCTTCCAGCGCGCCCAGGGCTGGCGCGGCGGGGCGGCCGACGGCTACCCGGGACCGGAGACCTGGCGGCGGCTGTTCTCGTAGGCCGTCGGACGGCCGCCCGTGAGCCGCACGCGGGCCGGGCCGCCCGGCGACCCCGGACGTCCGGACGGGCGCGCGGCGGCCCGGCCGTCCCCATCCATCTCGTCCACCCCATCCACCCCATCCACTGCCATGTGTCATGGCGTATCCGGCGCGGAGGCTGGAGGCACGCATGAGTACGACCACTTCTCAGACGCCCGGATCGGAGGGGCCGCCCCGGCCCGTCCGGCTGATCCAGAACGAGGCGACCACCGAGATCCCCGTCCACCTGCTGTTCCGCGACGAGCCCGAGCCGAGGCCGGTGCCGCTCGGGCCCACCGTCGTGGGCAGCCGGGCGGGCACCGGGGAGCGGCCGAGGTTCCGCCGGCCGGCTCCGGCGAAGCCGCGGCCCCTCGCGCAGGTCGACCCGGAGCTCGTCGAGCGGCCCGGCCGCGTGCTGCCCGGCGCGGTCGGGGTGGCCGCCGGGGTGTGCGGGGCGGCGGGCTGCGCGGCCGCCTCGTGGTGGGCGGGCGTGCTGCCGCCGGCGCTGGTGGAGGCGCTCGCGCTGCCCGCGTCGGCCGGCGCCGGGCTCGGCCCCGCGCAGTGGGCGGCGTACGCGGGGGCGGGCGCCCTCGGCCTGTTCGGCTTCGGCGGGCTGGCGCGCGGCACGACCGGGCGGGCCTGGGTGCTCGGCCTGTTCGGCCGCTACCGGGGGACGGTCCGGCGCACCGGCCTGCTGTGGGTGAACCCGCTGCTGCTGCGCCGCCGGGTCGACGTACGGCTGCGGCACTGGCGCAGCGAGGCGATGCCCGCGGCCGACGGCAACGGGGTCGCGCTGCGGGTGGCGGCGCTCGTGGTGTGGCGGGTGCGGGACACCGCGCGGGCCACGCTGGGCGTGGAGGACCACGAGGCGTATCTGCGCGAGTGCGTCGAGGCGGCGCTCGCCCGGGTCCCGGTGGAGACGCCGGGCGCCGGGCGGGGGGCGGTCGAGGCGTCCGGGGAGGCGCTGACCCGGCGGGTCGCGCGGGACGCGGGCGCGATCGGCCTGGAGGTGTTCTCGGTCCAGCCGTTGCGGGTGGAGTACGCCCCCGAGGTGGCCGCCGCCATGAACCGGCGCCGGATCGCCGCGCTGGACGCCCAGCAGCGGGCGTCGGTGCTGGGCTCGGTGGTGGACTCGGTGGAGGACACGGTGACCCGGCTGACCATGCGCGGGCTGGTGGAACTCGACGACTACGAGCGCAAGGCGCTGGTGAAGGACCTGACGGTGGCGTTCTGCTCGGGACGGGGGGAGCAGTCGCCCTGACGGGGGCGGCCGCCCCGACGACCCGTCGAACACGTCTCCCCATTGGTATGGACATGTCCAGCGATCGGCAATAATCTCGAACTTGGTCTAGACCTGCACGCCTCACGGAACCTCCCCACGTCCTCCAGGAGCGGCAGCATGCGCAAAAAGACCAAGTGGTACGCCGCCGCGCTCGGCCTCACCACGGCGGGAGCCCTCGTGCTCACCGCCGGAGGCGCGAGCGGCCACGGCTACACCGACCTCCCCGTCAGCAGGCAGAAGCTCTGCCAGAACGGCACCGTCGCCGGCTGCGGCAACATCCAGTGGGAGCCGCAGAGCGTCGAGGGCCCCAAGGGCTTCCCGGCCGCCGGGCCGGCCGACGGCCGGATCTGCTCGGCGAACAACACCCCGTTCGCCCAGCTCGACAGCCCGAGGACCCCGTCGGGCGCGGCCTGGCCGACCACCCGGGTGAGCGGCGGCCAGTCCTACACGTTCCGCTGGCAGTTCACCGCCATGCACGCCACGACCGACTTCCGGTACTACGTCACCAGGCCGGGCTGGAACCAGAACCACAACCTGGCCCGCTCCGACCTCAACCTGACGCCGTTCCTCACGGTGCCCTACGGCGGTCAGCGCCCGCCGCAGACCCTCTCCCACAGCGGCACCCTGCCGTCCGGGCTGAGCGGGCACCACGTCATCGTCGCGGTCTGGACGGTCGCCGACACGGCCAACGCGTTCTACGCCTGCTCCGACGTCACGTTCTGACCTCCGGGGCCGCGGGCCGCCGGGCCGGGTGTCGTCCGTGGTGTCGTCCGTGGTGTCGTCCGCACACGCCGAAGGGCCCCTCGTGCGAACACGAGGGGCCCTTCTTCGGTGCGCCGCCAGGGACTCGAACCCCGGACCCGCTGATTAAGAGTCAGCTGCTCTAACCAACTGAGCTAGCGGCGCATGACTCCCGCCTTCCGCTCTCGGCGGCCGGCGACGAAGAAAATACTACCCGGTCCGCGGGGGTGCTCCGGACCAGCTGCCGCCGGCCGTCGGGGGCCGTCCCGGAAGGCCCCCGGACCACCCCGGCCGTCCCCGGCGACCGGGGGTGACCGGAGGTGACCGGGGCGACCGAGTCGTCCAGGCGTGTGGTGAAAGCGCTAGAGGGCCAGCGAGAGCAGCACCCGGGTCGCGTTCCGGTTCAGGGTGTCGGCGGCCCGGCGCAGCCGGTGGGCGTGTTCGACGGGCAGGGACAGGGCCAGGCAGCCCGCGGTGGAGCCGGCCGTGATCGGGACGGCCGCGCAGACCGTGCCCACGGCGTACTCCTGGAGGTCGAGCACCGGCACCGTGGGCGGCTGCGACGCCAGGCGGGAGAGCAGCAGCCTGTCGCTGGTGATGGTGCGCGAGGTGAGGCGGGCCATCCTGTGCCGGGACAGGTGGTCGCGCCGGCCGTCGTGGTCGAGCTGGCCGAGGATGCTCTTGCCGAGCGCGGTGGCGTGGGCGCAGGAACGGAAGTCCACCCACTCGTTGACCGCGGGCGTGCCCGGGCCGTCGGCGTACTGGGTGACGGTGACCTCCCCGTCGACGTAGCGGCTGAGGTAGACGGCGGCGCCGAGGCGGTCGCGCAGCCGGTCCAGGGTCTGCTGGAGCTGGTTCCTGAGGGCCTCCTCGTGGTGGTGTGCGGACGCCAGGCGGGTCAGGGCGGCGCCGGTGACGTACGCCCCGTCGGTGACCTGCTCGACGTATCCCTCGCGGCGCAGCATCCGCAGGAGCGGGGTCAGTCGCTCCGTGCCGATGCCGGTCTCGCGGGTCAGTCCGGCGTCGGTGACGCCTGTGGTGTGCCGGGCCACCGTCTCCAGGACGCGCAGTGCGTCCTGGGTCGAGTCGTACGGCGCGGTCGGCTCGTGTTTCAGCGCCACGGTTCCCCCTGCGCTCGCTGTGTCGGCTGCGCTTGCTGCCTGGGCCGTCATCCGGTCGGTGAACCGGTTCCACGATATCCGGCGACGGGTCCGTGGGAAGGCGCGTCGAGCGGATGACGGCCCCCTCAGCAGGGCGACTGTTCCCTCGGCATATGCCGAAGGTGTGGTGCGGGCGCCGCCCGGTCTCAGAGCACGGCGCTGAGGAACTCCCGCGTCCGCTCCTGCTCCGGCTCGCTGAAGATCTTCTCCGGCGGGCCCGACTCGATGACGCGGCCCGCGTCGAACATCAGCACCCGGTCCGAGATGTCCCGGGCGAAGTTCATCTCGTGGGTCACGCAGAGCATCGTGATGTCGGTGGTGCGGGCGATGTCCCGCAGCACGTCCAGGACGCCGGCCACCAGCTCCGGGTCCAGCGCGGAGGTCACCTCGTCCAGGAGCAGCACCTGCGGCCGCATGGCCAGCGCCCGCGCGATCGCCACCCGCTGCTGCTGGCCGCCGGACAGCTGCGTCGGGTACTTGTCGACGTGCTCGCCCAGGCCCACCAGGTCGAGCAGCTCGCGGGCCCGCTGCTCGGCCTCGTCCCTGGACAGGCCGAGGACGGTGACCGGGGCCTCGGTGAGGTTGCGCAGCACCTTCATGTTCGGGAACAGGTTGAACTGCTGGAAGACCATCCCGATGTTCTTGCGGACCTCGCGGACGTGTTTCTCGCCGGCCCGCACCAGCCTGCCGCCCCGCTCCTCGTGGGTCAGGTACTCGCCGCCCACCCTGATCGTGCCCTCGTCGGGCCGGTCCAGGGTCATCAGCAGCCGCAGGATCGTCGTCTTGCCGGAGCCCGACGGGCCGATCAGCGTGACGTGCTTGCCGGAGTCGACGGAGAAGTCGAGCCGGTCCAGGACGGTGTGGTCGCCGAAGCGCTTGGTGACCTGGTCGAAGCGGATCAGCTCGCGGCCGTCCACGGGCGGATTGGCGAGGGGGCCGGTGCTCCGCGCGGCGTCGCTCCGTGCGGGGGTGCTCCGCGCGGGACCGCTCTGCGGGGCATCGCTCTGCACGGGATCGCTCTGCACGGGATCGGTCTGTGCGGGGTTGGTCTCAGCGGACAAGGCGTCGCTCCAGGGCTCGGATCAGGAGGGAGGCGGGGTAGGCGATGGCGATGAAGGCCACGCCCACGACGGTGAGCGCCTCGGTGGTGAAGGTCTCGTTGCTGAAGGACTGGGCCTCGCCGAGCATGTCGAAGACGCCGATGGTGGCGATCATCGGCGAGTCCTTGAGCATGGCGACGACGTAGTTGCCCAGCGGCGGGACGACGCGGCGGATCGCCTGCGGGAGGATCACCGCCCGCCAGGTGCGGGCCCTGGACAGGCTCAGCGCCGTGGCCGCCTCCCACTGGCCGGCCGGGACGCCGTCGATGCCCGCGCGGTAGACCTCGGCGGTGTAGGTGGAGTAGTGCAGTCCGAGGCCGACGATGCCGGTGGCCAGCGGCGACATCGACGGGCCGAAGTCGGGCACCACGTAGAACAGGAAGAACAGCTGCACCAGCAGCGGGGTGTTGCGGACGAACTCCGTCACCGCGACGACCGGCCAGCGCACCCACACCCGCGTGGACCGCTGGGCCAGCGCCCACACCAGACCCAGCGCGAACGCGATCAGGGTGCCGGCGGCCAGGGCCTGCAGGGTGACGAGCACGCCGTCCCAGAACCGCGGCATGAAGTCTTCCACGACGTTCCAGTTCCAGTTCATCCCTTGCCTCCCGCGGCCTGCGAACCGGCCTGCGGACCGGCCAGGGGGCTCGCGCCCCGGGCGCCGGGCTTCCCGGCCGGCTTCTCCGGCGGCTGACCGACGCCGGCCTTCGCCCTGCGCTCCAGCAGCCGCATGCCGCGGGTGAGGAGGAAGGCGAGGACGAAGTAGAGGACCAGCAGCAGGGTGTAGACCGGGGCGGTCTCGTTGGTGCCCAGCCGGAGCAGGTTGCCGGCGAACGTCATGTCGGCCACCGTGATGACCGAGACCAGGGCGGTCCCCTTCAGCAGCTCGATCAGCAGGTTGTTGAACGGCGGCACCATCGCGGGCCACGCCTGCGGCAGCTCGATCAGGCGCAGCCGCTGCCACCGGGTGAAGTTGAGGGCGATGCCCGCCTCCTTCTGCGCCGGGGCGACGGCGGCCAGGGAACCGCGCACGATCTCCGAGCCGTAGGCGCCGTAGGTCAGGCCGAGCGCGCTGACACCGGCCCACAGGGGCACCAGCTGCCAGCCGAAGAGGGGCAGGGCGAAGAACATCCAGAACATCAGCACCAGCGCCGACATGCCGCGGAAGACCTCGAAGTAGGTCCCGGCGAGGAAGCGGACGATCCAGTACCGCGAACCGCGGGCCAGGCCGATCCCGAACGAGATGACGGCGCCGAGGGCCGCCGCGTACACCGTGACCTGGACGGTGACCCAGATGCCCGGCAGGAACCAGGCGGTGAGGAACTCCGAACTCATCATCAGCCGCACAGCTCCTTCGCCGTGAGGTCCGTCATGTCGTCCCTGCCGAAACCGAAGGGGGAGACGATCTTCAGCAGCTCCTCGTAGTCGTTCTCCTTGAGCTTCAGCAGTTCCTCGTTGAAGGCGTCCCGGAGGTTCTTCTCGGACAGCCGGAAGGCGAACCCGCCCGCCCCGTAGGCGGGCCTGCCGTCCACCACGGGCTGGAACGGCTCGGTCGCCGAGACGCGCCCGGAACCCGCCACCGCCGACGCGACCGTGATGCGGGTGCCCGCGAAGGCGTCCACCCGGCCCTGGGCCACCGCGTCCAGGCCGGCCACCTGGTCGGGGAGCACGAGGACGTCGCGGATGCCGGCGGCCTTGGCGTAGTCGATCTGGGCGTAGGCCTTGCCGGAGGCCAGCGTGAGCCCCTTCTCCTTGACGTCCGCGTACGTCCTGATGCCGTGCGGATTGCCCTTCCTGACGATGAAGGAGTCCAGCAGCAGGTAGTCCGGGTCGGCGAACAGGACCTGCTCGCACCGGACCGGGTTGATGTACATGCCGGCGGCCACCACGTCGAACTGCCGCGCCTTCAGCCCGGGTATCAGGGCGCCGAAGTCCACCGGGACCGGCTCGACCTCGTCGATGCCGAGCCGCCGGAAGACCACCTCGGCGATCGCGGGCGCCTCGCCGGTGGCCCGTCCGTCGTCCCCGACGTAGCCGAAGGGCGGCTCACTGGCGATGCCGATCTTCACGGACCCCTGCTCGCGCAGGGTGTCCAGAAGACCGCCCCCCAGGACCCTCCCGTCGTCCGGGACGCGGCTGCAGCCGGCCGTCCCGAGACCGCCCGCCGCGCCCAGCGACACCGCTCCGACGAGCAGTGATCGGCGGCTGAGCCCCGAGCGGGGTCTGCCGGGAGTTCCTGATCGATGTACCTGTGGTCGAGCCATGGGCGCGCGGCTACCCAGACCTCATGCGGGTCATGCGGATCACTTTCGGCCCGGCCGCCGCCGAGGGCCCCTCCGGGGCGGGCGGGAAGCGCGCTGTCCGATGCCCCTCGCCCGGCCGGGCCGATGCCCCTTTCCCGGTCGCGCCGACGTCTCTTGCCCGGCCGGGCCGATGCCCCTCCCTCGTGGGCCGAAGCCCGGTCCCCGGTCGGGCCGAGGTCTGGTCCCGGCCGTTACAGGGGCCTCGTTCCCGGTCGTGGCCGGGTGTCCGGCGGGTGCGGACCGACCGCGTCCACACCCGGGCCGCACCCGGGCCGCACCCGGGCCCACCGCCGTCAACACGGCCTCCGGTGCGGTCCGTTGCCCCGCCGTGCCGCCCGGCGGGACCGGTGCTCCCGCGGCGTCTCGGCCAACCAGGTGACGAAGTGGGGGCGGCGCCGCGCCGACGGGGTACCCGAGCCGTGGGGCCGTACCTGGCTCCGCTGGACGAGGGGGCCGCGGAACCGGTCCCCGCACTGCCGGAAGAACACCAGGAAGGCTGGACATGACCTCACTCGGATTCCTCTACCCGGGCCACTCCGCCGAGGACGACTACCCGCGCATCGAGCAGCTCCTGGGCAGTGACATCCGGCTGGACCTGGCCCACACGGACATCGGTGAGGACGCGCACCGCGTCGACGCCCTGCGGGCGCTGGGCGAGCCCGGACGTCTGGCGGCCGGCGTCGAGCAACTGCGGCTGTCCGGCGCGGAGGCGGTCGTGTGGGCCTGCACCAGCGGCGGCTTCGTGCACGGCTGGGAGGGCGCCCACGAGCAGGTGCGCGCACTGGCCCGCGCCGCCGGGATGCCCGCCTCCTCCACGTCCTTCGGCTTCGTCCACGCGGCGCGGGAGATCGGGGCCGCGCGGGTCGCGGTCGGGTCGGTCTACCCCGACGACGTCGCCGGGCTCTTCGCCGGATTCCTGCGGGCGGGCGGCGTCGAGGTGACGGCACTGCGCGGCTCCGGTCCCGCCACCGCCGCCGAGGTCGGCACCTGGGGGGAGGCGGAGGTGCTCGCCCTGGCCCGCGAGGCCGACACCCCCGACGCGGACGCGGTCCTCCTCCCCGGCACCGCCCTGCACACGGCCGCCCACCTCCCCGCCCTGGAGAAGGACCTCGGCAAGCCGGTCCTCACCGCCAACCAGGTCACCGTCTGGGAGGCCCTCCGCCTGACCGACCGCCGGGTCAACGCGCCCGGCCTGGGAGCACTGTTCACCCGGGAGCCGATCGTGCAGGCATGAGCCCGGAACGACGCCGCCCGCGGCCCAGGGACCCATAGCCGGTGTGGCCGTGGCCCACGGCCCACGGACACACCGGCCGTGGGCCGGGCGTGGTGCTCCGCCTCGTCGGACGCCGCCGGGAAACGGAAACCCCGGGACCACCGGCCATGCCCTGAGGGCCTTGCCCACCGGGCACGAGCCCCCCGCCCCCGCCCCCTCGCCACCCGCCGGGAATAAGCGGGGACAGCCTCCTGTTAGCGTCCGACGGACAGCGCACGCCGAGATGCAGGAGGAACCCCCGTGGCGGCAGACGAGACGGCGGCAGGCGAGAACAGGGCCGATGGAGCGGCGGCCGGCGAGTCGGTGGCCCGTGGCACGGCCGCCGGTGACGCGGCCGCCCGTGACGCGGCGGCCGACGGGATCCGGGGGGCGGCGCACGGCAGCGCCCCCGCCCCCCTCTCCGTGCTGGACCTGGTCACCGTCGGTTCCGGGCACACCGCCACCGACGCCCTGCGCACCAGCGTCGACCTCGCCCGGCTCGCCGAGGCCCGGGGCTTCCACCGGTACTGGGTCGCCGAGCACCACTCGATGCCGGGCGTCGCCTCCTCCTCGCCCGCGGTGATCCTCGCCCACCTCGCCGCCCACACCGGCCGCATCCGGCTCGGCTCGGGCGGCGTCATGCTGCCCAACCACGCCCCGCTGGTGATCGCCGAGCAGTTCGGCACCCTGGAGGCCCTCGCCCCCGGACGCGTCGACCTCGGTCTCGGCCGCGCCCCCGGCACCGACGGCGCCACCGCCGCCGCCCTGCGCCGCACCGACCGGCTGCACGAGGGCGCCGACGACTTCCCCGAGCAGCTCGCCGAGCTGACCCGGTTCCTCGACGACGACTTCCCCGACGGGCACCCCTACCGCCGTATCCACGCCGTCCCCGGCCCCGTCCAGGCCACCTCGCCCGGCGGCGTCCAGTCCCGGCACCGCCCGCCGGTGTGGCTGCTCGGCTCCTCCGGGTTCAGCGCCCGGCTGGCCGGCCTGCTGGGGCTGCCGTTCGCCTTCGCGCACCACTTCTCCGCGCAGAACACGGTCCCGGCCCTCGACCTCTACCGGGAGTCCTTCCGGCCGTCCGCGGTCCTCGCCGAGCCGTACGCCCTCATCGGCGTCTCGGTGCTGGCCGCCGACGACGAGCGCGAGGCGCGCCGCCAGGTCCTGGCCACCGGCCTGAACATGGTCCGGCTGCGCGGCGGCCGGCCCGGCCTGTTCCCCTCCCCGCAGGAGGCGGAGGCCCATGAGTTCACCCCGCTGGAGCGGGAGTTCGTCGACTCCTGGACGGCGAACATCATCCACGGCACGGCCGACGAGGTCCGCTCCGGCCTCGACGGCCTGCACAAGCGCACCGGCGCCGACGAGCTGATGCTCACCAGCCACGCCCACCGGGGCGACCTGCGCCTGCGCTCCTACGAACTCGTCGCGGACGCCTACGGGTTGCCGACCGCGTAGGACGCGCCGGCCATCAGCTCGGAGATGCGGTCCGGCGGCACCGGGCGGGAGTAGAGCCACCCCTGTCCGGTGTCGCAGCCGATCCGCCGCAGCCGGCCGGCCTGCGCGGACGTCTCCACGCACTCCGCGGTCACGGTCAGTCCGAGCCGGTGCGCGAGGGCGATCATCGCCTCGACGACGACCTCGTCCGCCGGATTCGGCGGCGCGCCCGTGCCCTCGTACTGGAAGCCGCGCACGAACGACCCGTCCAGCTTGAGCACCGACACCGGGAGCCGGCTCAGGTACGCCAGGTTGGAGTAGCCGGTCCCGAAATCGTCGATGGCGATGTTCACGCCCATGTCGCTGAGCGCCTGGAGGGCCTGCAGCGGACGTCCGGCCGAACCCATCACCGCGGACTCCGTCAGCTCCAACTGGAGCAGCGAGGGGGCCAGTCCGGTCTCGGCGAGGATCTCCGCCACGTCCGCCACCAGGTCGGAGTCCCACACCTGACGGACCGCCACGTTGACGCTCACGAACAGCGGCGGATCGTCCGGACGGGCCAGCTGCCAGGCCCGCGCCTGCCGGCAGGCGGTGGCCAGCACCCAGCGCCCCAGCGGCACGATGGAGCCGTCCTCCTCGGCGAGCGCGACGAACCGGTTCGGCGGCAGCAGGCCGAACCGGGGGTGGTCCCAGCGCACCAGCGCCTCCACCCCGCGCAGCCGCCCGTCCGACATCCCCACCAGCGGCTGGTAGTCGAGCCGGAACTCGCCCCGCTCGATGGCCGGACGCAGGGTGGAGGCCAGTGTCTGACGGGTCATCAGGTGCGCGTTGCGCTCCGGGTCGAACAGCGTCCAGCGGTCCTTGCCGTCCACCTTCGCCCAGTACAGGGTCGTATCGGCGGCCTGCATCAGCCCGGTGGCCGTGGTGCCGGCCGCGTGCCGCTCGACGACACCGATCGACGCGGAGACGTTCAGCCGCTGCCCCGAGAGGTCGAACGGCGCCTGGAGCGCCTTCAGCGCGGACTCGGCGAGGTCCGCGAGCTGTTCGGTGCCCGTGGAGTCCTCCACCAGCAGGGCGAACTCGTCCCCGCCGAGCCGCGCCACCAGCGGCACGCCCGGCCGGGTCCGCCCCGCCTCCTCCGCGCACGCCGTCAGCCGCTCCGCGACGGCGGCCAGCAACTGGTCGCCGACCCGGTGGCCGAGCGTGTCGTTGACCGCCCTGAACCCGTCCAGGTCGAGGTAGCACAGCCCGATCCGGCCGGTTCCGCCCTGCTCGAACGACTCCGTCTCCAGCGCTCCCGTCACCCGCTCGAAGAACAGGGTGCGGTTGGGCAGCAGGGTCACCGGATCGTGCATCTCGAGGTGGCGCAGCCGGTCCTGCAACTCCCGGTGACCGCTGACGTCGGTGACCGACAGCAGGACGCCGCCCGTGCCGCCGTCCAGCGGCGCCACCGCGACCTGGACCCACAGGGGGCGCCCGTCGGGCCGTTTCAGCCGCCGCGTGCAGCGCAGTTCCGCCCGGCGGCCGCGCAGCACCTCCCGGTAGGCGTGCCAGGTGCGCGTGTCGGAGGCCAGGTCCAGCAGGTCGGCGGCGGACCGCCCGACCAGCCCCGCGGACCCGCCGCCCGGCAGCCCGCAGAGCAGCCCGCCGAGCGCCTCGTTGGCGTCGGTGACCAGGCCGCGGCGGTCCACGACCGCCATGGCGAGGGGCGCGGCCGCGAAGACGGAGCGGTAGGCCGGTGGCCCGCCGTCGGCGTCCCCGGCGGCGCCCCTACGAGTAGATGCCGTGATGTCACTCACCGTGACGGCCGACCGGTCGAGGTCTGCCGCGGGCGTCGGCCCTTCGGACGTTCCGCTCACCGCTCGCTCCCGCAGTGCACTCGATCTCTGTCCGTGCAGGAAAAGTCTGCCGATCATAGAGGCTGCCCCCTGGCGTCCGCAGCCACTGCCCAGTGTCCCGGAACGACCGACGTTTCCGACAGATCGTTTCTGCCCCCGGAGGGACCGGTTCTGCGGGCAGGCGACCGCTTGTGACGTTCCGTGAGTACTCCGGGGGTGTCGGCATGATGCCCCCGTTTCCGCGTCCTCACTCGTCTGGGGCAGGCAAACGCGGCGTAGCGTGACGAATTACCCCAGGCTGGGTGGCGGTGTCCCGTGAACCGCTCCCGGAGGTCCCTGTGCCGCGACAGCTCCCGCGCCCCCGACTGCGCAGCACCGCGGCCCTGTTCACCACCCTCTCGGCCCTCGCCGCGACCTGCCTCGTCAGCGCCCCCGCGGCGGAGCCCTTCTCGGCCACCCCCTGCGCGCTGAAGCGCACGGACGCCCACCACTCCGAGGGCCTGGACACCTGGAACGCCGCCTATCCGCGGCCCGCCCGCGCCCTCGACGCGGTGATGGTCTTCCTGTCGTTCCCGGACCGGGTGCCGACGGTCCCCCCGGCCGAACTCGCCGCCGACCACTTCCCGGCCACCACCCGCTACTTCGAGCAGGCCTCCTACGGCAGGTTCACCCTGCGCGCGCATCCCCTGAAGCGCTGGATCCGGATGCCGAAGCCGTCCACTGCGTACGCCATGCGGCGCGACTGGAGCCCCGCGCACCGCGGCGCCTAC
The DNA here is from genome assembly GCF_043081325.1 of Streptomyces sp. NPDC014882. Lineage (NCBI taxonomy): Bacteria > Bacillati > Actinomycetota > Actinomycetes > Kitasatosporales > Streptomycetaceae > Streptomyces > Streptomyces sp. NPDC014882. The sequence continues at coordinate 577,152 of NZ_JBIBWL010000002.1, read as the reverse complement.
CTGCGCGACGCCCTCGCCGCCGCCGACGCACTGGTCGACTTCTCCCGCTACGGCGTCGTCTACCTCGTCGCCGACCCGGACGCCCCCGGCGTGGACTCCGACGCCACCAAGGTCGTCAACATGGACACCCCGCTGCGCGCCGACGGCACGGACATCCGGCGGATCGTCACCGTCTTCGAGCAGCATCCGCCGGACCGGCTCGTCCTCGCCCACGAGACCGGACACGTGTTCGATCTGCCCGACCTCTACCGCCGCCCCGCGGACGGCACGGGCGACTGGGACACGCACGTCGGCGACTGGGACCTGATGGGCAGTCAGTTCGGTCTCGCTCCGGACCTGTTCGCCTGGCACAAGTGGAAGCTGGGCTGGCTGGAGCCGCGCCAGGTGGTGTGCGTGCCCCGCGGGACGCCGGCCCGCCTGACCCTGGAGCCGCTGGGCGCCGGGCCGGACGTGCCGGTGAGCCGGGCCGCCGGCTCGCCGGCCTTCGGGCTCGGCAACGGCACCAAGCTCGCGGTCGTCCGCACCGGCGCCGACAGCGCGCTCGCCTTCGAGGCCCGCGGCCGCATCGGCAACGACCGCGCGTCCTGCCGCTCGGGCGTGCTCGTCTACCGCGTCCGGAGCGGCGCGGCATCCGGCCGCGGCCCGGTCGAGGTGGTCGACGCCCACCCCGCCACCGACGCCTGCTGGGGCGACTCGGTCTACCCGCCCCTCGCCGACGCCCCGGTCGACGCCGGCGAGAGCTTCACCGTGCCGGGGGAGGGCGTACGGGTGGAGGTGGAGGAGCGCACCGCGGCGGGCTCCTGGACGGTCCGGATCACGGCGTAGGGCCGGCCGCCCGATCCGCCGGACGGATCCCGGTGGGCGGGTGCCGGCGGCCGGGGCCCGTCCGCAGGGTCCCGTCGGACGGGCCCCGGCGGCCGGCACGTGAAGGGCGGCGGACGGGCAAGCGAAAGGCCCCCCGCTTCCGCGAGGGGCCTTGCTGTCGGTGCGCCGCCAGGGACTCGAACCCCGGACCCGCTGATTAAGAGTCAGCTGCTCTAACCAACTGAGCTAGCGGCGCCTGCTGACGTCGTAGACCTTAGCATCCGGATCCGAGGCGTGAGAAATCGATATCCGCACCGCGGCCCGGGCGGCCCGGACGGCCGCCCAGAGCAGGATCTCCGGGCCCGGCAGCCAGGGGTGGCGGGCGTCCGGGGCGGTCACCCAGCGGGTGCCGGCGCCGCTCGCCTCCGGGGTGAGCGGCGCCGGCACGGTGACCGCGTCCCCCTTGCCGTGGCACAGCAGCGGCGGCACCGTCCCCGCACGTCCGTCCCGGCGGCCGTCGGCGCTCCACTCCTCCCACTCGAGGAGCGAGGGGAGCCGCCGGGCGGTGCCGGGTGCGGCGAACAGCAGCATCCGCCCGCGGAACGCGGCCACCGGCCCGGAGCCCGGCCCCTCGTCCCACAGCCGGTCCAGCATCAGCCGCCCGAACACCGCGGGGGCGCTGACGACGTCGAAGACGGGCCCGCAGGGCAGCACGACCGGGGCGTGCGGGCGCTCCTCCCACAGGGCCAGGGTGCTGCGGGGGAACGGGGCGGCGGACGCCAGCCAGGCGACGCCGTCCGCGGTGGCCCCGCAGGCGTCGCGGCGGCCGGTGTCCGGGGCGTTCCGTGCGCTGCTCATGCCGACAAGGTCTACCCGCCGTGAGCGAACGGTCTCGCAGGGTTCCGGGAAACCGGGACGGGAGGAGAGGGGAGGGGGTATCTTGCCCGCCCGGCATATGCCCGGTCCCGGCGGGGGCGACCGGCGCGGATCCCACGGCCGCACGGGCGTCACCACGCCCGTCACACGGGGTCGGCGTGCCCGTGCCCCTCGACGTCCCCGCTCAGCAGGTCCCGTCCGAACTCGACCATCTTCTTCGCGTAGTCCTCGGTCCACTCGGCCCGGTCGGCGATGTCCGCCGCCGTCAGCCGGTCGAAGCGGCGCGGATCGGCGAGCTGGGCCGCGGCCACGGCCTGGAACTCCATCGCCCGGTCGGCCGCCGCGCGGAAGGCCTGCGTCAGCTCCGTGGCCCGCGTCAGCAGCGCGCCGGGATCGTCTATCGACTCCAGATCGAAGAAGTGCTCCGGATCGCCGGCCGCCTCGGCGGGCTCGAAGAGCAGGGGCGCGGGGCGTAGCCGCGGTTCGTTCCGACCCGGCGTGGGCTCCGCCATGTCTTCTCCTTCTCGTGCGGTCGGGGTGGCGCCGCCGGTGAGCGGACCACCCTCCATTGTCCCCCGGCGGCGCAAGGGGACCGGGGCCCCGGCCTTGCCGAGCCGTCCGCCCCCGGCGATGCTCCCCAGCCACCGGCACTTCCAAGCCACCTGGCGCCCGGCCGTATTCCCCGGCCGCCTCCGGCGGTATGGCGGGCCGGGGACGGGGTGCGGGTGGGGGTGTGGTCAGGGTGTCCAGGGGATCCGGTGGTCGGCGAGGTGGGCGAGGACCGCGTGGTTCGCCTCCCAGCCGTCCGGGCTGTGCTCGTCGGCCGCCTCCGGCGGCGTGCCGGACTCCGTCCGGGAGGGGTGGGGCGGGGTCGGTCAGGGTGTCCAGGGGATCCGGTGGTCGGCGAGGTGGGCGAGGACCGCGTGGTTCGCCTCCCAGCCGTCCGGGAACTTCACGGTGGTTCCCAGCTGGACCGGTTCCGTCGAGGGGTAGGCGTCCAGGAGGTCGGTGACTCCCGCCCGGCAGACGACGACGCAGGCGTGGCGGTGACGGGAGGCCAGGACGCACAGGCGGCCCGTCTCCAGGTGGAAGGCGGTGGCGTCGGGGCGGCCGGACAGGGGGTGCAGGACGACCGTGACGTCGTACTCGCGGCCCTGGAGCCGGTTCGCCGTGTCGACGGTGACGTCCGTGACGCCCAGCTCGGCCAGCGCCGCGCGGACCGCCGCCGCCTGGTCGCGGTGGGCGGTGCCGACGGCGATCCGGTCGGCGGTGAGGGGGGTGGGGGCGGGGGAGCGCTCGGAGACGGCCGCGCCGCCCCGGTCCAGGAGGCGCCGGACGACCGCGGCGACCGCCCGCACCGCCTCCGGGTCGGTGCGGGGCGTGTGCCGGGCGGGCAGCTCCAGCAGGCCCCAGCCGGACTCCGCCGCCTCGTCGATCACCCGGTCGGGCCCCGAGCCGTCGGAGGGGACGCCGAAGGACAGCTTCCGGTCGCCGTGGCCGGTGCCGCTGCGGAACGGCGTGAACGGGTAGAAGGCGTCCGAGACCAGCGGCGCCGCCGACGCCGGCAGCCGCCAGGACACCGGCAGCCGGTGCTGCGGCAGGCCGGGGTTGTGCGCCAGCAGCGTCGACACCGCCGAGGCCGACGGATCGTACGACAGACCGGCCCACTGCTCGCTGCCCACGATCGCGAACGGGTCCAGCTGCCCCGGGTCGCCCACGAACAGCGCCCGCTCGAACAGTCCGGCCACGGCCAGCAGCCCGTCCGAGCGCATCTGGTAGGCCTCGTCCACGATCGCGTGCGGCCACGGCTCGTCGGCCTTCACGTGCGCCCACTTGGCGGCCGTGGAGATGACGACCGGAAGCCCGGCCAGGTCACCGGCCTTCGCCGACTTCCGTACGTTCGGCAGGCCGTCCAGCGCCTTGTCGTAGGCGTCGGCGTCGCTGCTGTGCAGGCGGCCCACCGGCAGTTCGGAGTTCTTCTCGGCGAGCCGCAGCACCAGGTCGTCGACCTGCGCGTTGGTCTGCGCGACGACCATCAGCGGCCGCCCCGCGTCCGCCAGTTCCAGCGCCGCGCGGACGACGAGCGTGGACTTGCCGGCACCGGGCGGGGAGTCCACGACGACCCCGCGCGCGGTGCCGTGCAGCGTGTCGCGCAGGATCGCGTCGGTGGCGCGGGTGGCGGCGGTACCGGGGTCGTGGACGGCCTCGGTGGTCACAGGACGTCCTCCTCGGTGACGGGGTCGGCGGCTTCGGGCACCGGTTCCCCGGGCGGCCCGCCGTGCGTCCACGGCGTGTCCTCCGGGTCGGGCAGCTTGGCGCCGCCGCGCTGCTCGTGCTCGAACAGGGTGAAGCACACCCGGTCGCCCTTCTCGGGCACGGACCCCTCCTCCGGCTCCTTGCCGCGGCCCATCTTGTCGACGATCCGCAGCACCAGCAGCCCTTCGTCCTCCGCCCCGGCCGCCCCGTCCGCACCGCCCGCCCCGGCCGGGGCGCCCGCGCCAGCCGCACTGCCCGCGTCGGCGGTGCCGTTCGCGCGGTCCGCGCTGCCGGGGCCGGTCGCGCCCGCCGCGCCGTCCGCGGCGGCCCGCCGTACGAACTCCGCCGCCTGCGGCTTCCCGCCCAGCGACCGGTACACCTTGACCCGCTCCCCGAGGTGCGGCCGGTCGTCGGTGCGGACGGTGACCAGCGGGCGCGGGGTGGGCCGCCTGCCCTCTCCGTACGCCATCACCACGTCGACGACCTCGCCCGCGAACGCCTCCCCGGCCAGTCGCCGGCCCGCCATCACCAGCGGGTCGTCGAGGGCCTCCTGCGCCTCCAGCCGGGCCTGTTCCCGCTCGCGCACGGCCAGCTTGTTGGCGGCGGTGACCGCGTCGTCGCGGCGCGGCTGCGGCGGCTCGCCCGCCACGACCCGGTCGCGGTGGCCGGTGAACGACCAGCGGTCGCGGGTCCACCGCTCCTCGACGTGCGCCCCCTCGGGCAGCTCCCGCAGCAGGTCGATGCCCTGCCACACCTTCTCCCAGGTGGGCAGGGTCCGGCTCAGCACGAGGTCCCGGACCGCCCGCTCGGCGGCGGTCAGCTCGCCCAGGCGGTCGTCGGCCTGGAGGCCGTCCTCGGCGGCGGCCAGGGCGGTCCGCGCGCGGTCGTAGCGCTCGATGGCGGGGGCGAGCAGCTTGTTGTCGAACGCCGGGTCGGTCGCCGGACCGGCCGGCGGGCACAGCAGCTGGCCCTCGCCGTCACGGGCCAGCTCGGCCCGCAGCGCGGCCTCGGCGCCGCTCTCGCCCCCGGGAGGGGCGATCCAGGCGAGCAGCGCCCCCAGGTGCTGGTCCTCCAGGCCGGACTGCCCGGTCGCCCAGTGCCGCGCCAGCACCTCCGTGAGCGCCAGCAGCAGCGAGGAGCCGGGCACCCGGGACCGCTCCCCGAAGTGCGTCAGCCACCGCCCGAGCAGCGGCACGCGCGGCGGTGCCGGATACGGCGTCTCCGGGTCCTGCTCCGCCGTGCGCCGGAAGCGGGTGGAGCGGCCCAGGAGGCGGACGTACTCGACGCCCGCGCGGCTCGGGACGATCAGCTGGGGCGCGTCGGAGCACAGCTCGACCTCGACCTTGACGCGCTTGCCGGTCCCGGGATCGGTCTCGCTGCGCTCGGCGGCCTCGACGGCGTCGGCGTGGGAGTCGATGTACGGCAGGACGATGTCGGCCAGCTCGGCGAGGAACGCGAACCGCAGGTCGCGGTCGCGCGGCTGCGGTACGACCAGCAGCCGGGGCGCGTCCCGGTCGGTGCCGACGAGGGCGCCGAGCGGAGCGCCCGCCTCACCGGCGGTGGTCAGCGGCACGAACACCAGGGGCCGCCCGGACAGGTGCCGGTGGCGGACGGTGGCGGCGGGGCGGGCGCGGCCGGTGGCGACGGCCTCCAGGCGGGCCAGGGTGCTGATCAGCGACACGTCGCCCCCAGGGCCTCGTCGCGCAGCAGGGCGGCCCGGCGCAGGGCCGCCACGGCCGGGTCGTCGGGATCGCCGGCCTCCCCGCGCGCGGCGGCCAGCACGTCCTCGACCGTCGTCAGGCCGCCCAGCTCGGCGCGGACGGGGCGGCCGAGGGCGGTGACCGCGCCGGCCGCGCGGGAACGGCCCCGGCAGTGGAAGGCCAGCTCGCAGGCGGCCAGGCACTCGGGCGCGTACGCCGCCGGGACGGCCTCGACGGCCGCCGTGAGCCGCTCGGGAGGCAGCTCCGGCGAGAAGCAGGTGCCCTCGGGGAGCGTGTCGGCGATCTCCTCGATGCGGGTCAGCCGGGCCAGCTGGCGGTGGGTGACCGCGCGCTGCTTGCGGATGTCCACGGCGGACGCGGCGGGCAGGTTGGAGAAGTCCTTGGGGCAGACCAGCAGGATGCGGTGGCGCACCCGCGGCGCGGGATCGAGGCGGGCGGCGACCGCCTCCAGCGCCAGCACGTACACCGCGGCCTGCCGGGCGGCCGCGCCGACCTTCGCGGGGTCCGCGGAGCCGTCCAGCAGGGGGAACGACTTGATCTCCACGACCGTCCAGCTGCCGTCGGGGTGCACCACGACCGCGTCCGGCTCCAGGAACGCCGGGGAGCCCGCCACGTCGAGCGCGAGCATCGGGTGGTCGAGGAGGGTCCAGGTGCCGGACGCCGCGACGGCCTCGCGCAGCGCCAGCGCCGTCCGCGCCGTACGCCCCTCGGGGCCGGTCGCCGACAGGTCGGGGACGCCCGCCCCGGTGGGCGGCTCCGCGCGCGGGTCCAGCCTCTCGTGCACCAGGCGCAACAGGTCGGCGCCGCCGTCGGCCTTCACCTTCGCCTCGAAGGCGTTGCCACGGGTGAGGGCGAACTGGGACTGGCCGAACGCCGAGGGCGAGCCGAGCGCGCCGGCCAGCGCGGCCTTGTCCACCCCGGCGCCGTCGAGGATCGCACGGCGGCTGCACCCCGGGTTGGCGGCGAGCGCCGCCAGGGCGCGGGCGTCCAGCGCCTTGGCGGGTACGTCGGGTCCGCGCAGGTCAGCGAGCCGCTGCCGGAGCGCCGTCCCCCGCCTCCGAGGGGGTGGCACCCGGCTCGGCTCCGGGCCCGAACCGTGACTCGCGCTGCCGTGGAATTCGCTCACCCGGGGAAGTCTGGCATCCGCCACTGACAATCGGGGCCTCCGTGCCCCGAGTTGCCACCGGGACGGACGGGAACCGGGCCGCCGCCCAGCCCGCGACCCGCTCCGCCCGGCGCGTCACCAGCGGCGCCAGCAGCAGTCCCGCGCCCATCACGGCCGCGCCCGCGACCGCGTCGAGGAAGTAGTGGTTCGCGGTGCCCATCACCACGATCGTCGTCACCAGCGGGTAGACCACGCCCGCGGTCTTCGCCGCGCGGGTGCCGCCGTGCCGCCACAGCATCACCCCGCACCACAGCGCCCAGCCGACGTGCAGGCTCGGCATGGCCGCGTACTGGTTGGTCATGCCGCCCAGGCCGCGCGGGGCGCTCGCCTCGCCGCCCCACCAGCCGTACGAGCTGTACTGGGCCATCGTGTCCACGAAGCCGTGGTCCGCGGAGAGCAGGCGCGGCGGGCAGGTGGGCAGCAGGGTGAAGCCGATCAGGCCGATGAACGTCGACGTCATCAGCCAGGTGCGGGCCGCCCGGTAGTGCAGGGTGCGGGAGCGGAACAGCCACACCAGGACCACCGGGGTGACCACGTAGTGCAGCGACGCGTACCAGAAGTCGGCCGGCACCCCGATCCACGCCTCGGTCCGGAACAGCCGGTTCAGCGGGTGCTCGGCGTTGATGCGCAGGACCTTCTCGATCCGCAGGATCGCCAGCCCGTGGTCGACCGCGCTGCCGACGTCGCCGCGCGCGAGCAGCCGGCCCGCGGAGTAGCAGGCGTACACCAGCACGATCAGGGGCAGTTCCGTCCACCACCGCAGCCTGGCCGGCGGGGCCGCCTCGATGCCTGGTGTCTCGGTCTGCGGCATCCGATCGCCTCCCCCTTCGTGTCGCTGCGGTGCCCGTGGCACGGAGGTGCCACTTTACGGCCTGGGGACGCGCCCCCGCAGGGACGCCCCCGGCACTCAAAGACGCTGGGATCGCCCACCGGGTTGCCCCTGTTCGGGGTGCGCGATGATGGAGGGGTTCCGCCCCTGATCTCCCCGGAAGGGTTCTCCATGGCACCGCGCATCCTGCTGGCCCGGCACGGACAGACCGGGTGGTCACTGTCCGGCAAGCACACCGGCAGGACCGACGTGCCCCTGCTGGAGGAGGGCCGGCGCGGCGCCGAGCTGCTCGGCGAGCGGCTGCACCGGGCGCCGTTCGACGGTCTCGCCGGCGTCGAGGTCCGCACCAGCCCGCTGGTGCGCGCGCGGGAGACGTGCGAACTCGCCGGCTTCGGCGAGCGGGCCACGCAGTGGGACACGCTCATGGAGTTCGACTACGGCGCCTACGAGGGCATGACCCCCGCCGAGATCCAGGCGGTCCGGCCGGGCTGGCTCATCTGGCGCGACGGCGTGCCGGGGGGCGAGACCCTGGCGGAGGTCACCGCGCGCGCGGACGAGGTCGTCGCGTGGGCGCGGTCCGCCGACCGGGACGTGCTGGTCTTCGCCCACGGGCACATCCTGCGCTCGATCGGCGCCCGGTGGCTGGGCCTCCCGCTGGACTTCGCGGCCCGCATACGCCTCCACCCGACGTCGCTGTCCATACTCGGCTGGGCCTACGGCGAACCGGCCGTCGAGAGCTGGAACGACCTGGGACACCTGGTCGGCTAGCCGGGGTGTCCGAGGGAGTGACCGGGGTGTGACCGGGTCGTCCGCCGGTCTGGCCCGGGCGTCCGGGGTGTGACCGGGCTGTCCGCCGGGTCTTCCGGGGTGTGACCGGGGCGTCCGCCGACCTGACCGGTCTGGCCGGCCGAGCCGGGTCGCCCGGGTCGTCCGGGTCGTCCGGGGGTGTGGCCGGGGCGTCCGCGGGCGGCGGCACGGGGACCGCGGCGGTCACGCCCTGCGCGGGGCCGCGGCGTGCCGCTCCAGGAACTCCGACACGCCCGGGGCCCGCCGGTGGGGCAGCAGCACCCGCGCCGTCCCCGCGAGCATCGTCCGGATCCGTGACGACTGCACCTCGTCCAGCAGGTCCAGCACCCGCACCCCGGCCGCGGCCGCCTCGTCGGGCCGCCCCCCGCGCGCGAGGTCGTCCGCCAGCTCGGCGGTGTACAGCGCGATGTTCCGCGTGAAGTGGGGGTCCTGGAGCCGCGCCGCCCGCCGCGCGTGCCGGGCCGCCCGTGGCCACGCCCCGAGCGTGGACCAGCACTGCGCCTCCAGACCCTCCAGTTCGGCCTCGCCGTAGAAGCTCATCCACTCGGGGTCGGCGTCCGAGGGGCCGCGCGCGTACAGGGCGTGCGCGCGCGCGAGTGCCTGCTCGCAGCCGGTGCGGTCGGCGAGCCCGGCCCAGCCGCCCGCCTCGCGCAGCGCGAGCAGCGACATCAGCCGGGCGGAGCCCAGCGGGCGGGCGACGCGCTGTGCGGCCTGCGCCGCCCGGACCGCCTCGCGCGGGCGGCCCGCGTCGCGCGCGAGGAACGCCGTGTTGCAGAAGGCGTGCGCCTCCAGGGCGTCGTCACCGGTCGTCCGGGCGGTCGCGAGGGCCTCCGCGTAGTGCGAGCGGGCGTCGTCGAACCGGCCCGAGTCGTGCGCCAGCCAGCCCACGGAGACGGCCAGTTCGCCCGCGCCCGAGTGGAGCCGGTCGGCGGTCGCCTGCCGTACCGCTCCGGCGTCCAGCAGGGCGTAGGCGGTGCGCAGCGGTGTCGCCGCGCGCCGGTAGAGCCCGTCGGCGCCGTGCCGGTCGTCCAGCAGCCGGATCCTGCGGACCGCTTCCTCCAGGGCGGCCGCCTCGACCGACCCGGGGCGCCGCCCGGGGCGTTCGGCCGCCGACGCGTCCAGGGCGAGCCCCAGGGGGCCGATCGAGACGGCGGCCACCGTGGCGCCCCCGCCGGTCATGAATGCGCGACGCAGCACGTCGCTCTCCTCGTCGTTGTGGTGCGTGTCGTACGGGTCCTGCGTGTCATACGGCTCGTGCGCCCCGCGCGTCTCACCGGTGCCCGGCGCGTCGTCGAGGGGGTGCGCCCCCCGCCCGCGGACGGACGAACGGGGCGCGAACCCCAGATCGGTGAGCGTGCGGCCGGGGAACATGTGCAGGAACACCCGCTCGTACGCGTAGTTGGGACAGCGGATCTCGCCCGCCTCGACGCGGCCGACATAGCGCGCGTCACAGCTCACCCGCTCCCCGATCTCGCGCGCGGCCCGCCGCACCAACGCGGCGAACTCGGCCGGCGAGCGCTGTCCGCGCAGCCGCCGGAAGGTGGGGTTGGGCCGTGCCGGCCGGTCGGGCCGAGGTGGGGTCACCGGTGACGACGCCATGGCCGGGTCCTCTCGTGCGAACCGTCGAACCATGCCGGGAGCAGTGCGGGACGACCGATCCGTCGGTGTGAGCACCCTGTTCCCGGCGGGCATGAACGTACCTTCTGTGATCGGCCCGCCACACGTCGTTTGGCCACAAAACCGGATATCTCCTCCGCGATCTGCCATGAACTGCCATCCTTTGCGGCGCATTTCCGCGTAGCCGTTGACGGTCCGTCGCGTTGGACCCGATGGACGTGCACAGCGACCGCCGAGGGAGGCCGGGAGTGGAGACCAGCCGGAGGAACGATCCTCTCGTGTCGTCGGGGACGGCATGCGATCTCGTGACGGTGCCGGCCCGGCAGGGGCTGGAGGCTGCCGACATCCTGCGCCGGGGAGCCGGCGACGCGATGGGGCCCGTGCTCCACTACGACGGACCCGGCACCCTCGCCTTCCTGGTGCCGCCGGGCACCGCCGCCGCCTGGGACGTCCCGGGCAGCACCTGTACGGAGACCGGCGGACGGGGGCTGAGACTCGCCCCCGAGCCCCCCGTCGAGGGCTCGGACTGGCTGCTCCCGCCCGACGAGACCGATCTCGCGACCGACCCGGCCGAGCTCCAGAAGGCGCTGGGCGAGGCGGCGCGGCTCATCGAGGCGGCGGACAGCTGCCGGTAGCCGGCCCCCTCGGAGGCGGCCGGCCTCGTGCCCACCCCGTGCTCCCGTGCTCCCGTGTTCTCGAGGCGGCCGCCGGCCGGCGCCGCCTCCCGCCCGGCGGTGGACGACCGGGGGAACGCGGCGCGCCCGGACCCTGCGAAAATGCCCGCATGGCAAGGTCCAGGAACTCCCGGCGCGAACGCGACAGCGACGCGACCGTCACCGAGGCCGTCGACGGCGGGCTCGCCCGGCTCCTCCCGGACCGCGACCGGGCGCGGGCCTGGACGCTGCTCATCGACGGGGCACCCCAGTCGCACGTGGACCTCGACGACCCCGGGTACCTCTCCTTCGAGTACCAGCGGCGGCTCGGGCACGTCATCGACCTCGCCGCCCCGCCCGGCAGGCCGCTGCACGTCCTCCACCTCGGCGGCGGCGCCTTCACCCTCGCCCGGTACGTCGCCGCCACCCGCCCCCGCTCCACCCAGCAGGTCGTCGAACGGGACGCGGCCCTCGTCCGGCTGGTGCGCCGGGAGCTGCCGCTGGATCCCGGCGCCCGGATCCGGGTGCGGTCCGCCGACGCCCGCGAGGGGCTCGGCAAGGTGCCGGACGGATGGGCCGACCTCGTCATCGCCGACGTGTTCAGCGGTGCCCGCACCCCCGCGCACCTGACCTCGACCGAGTTCCTCGACGAGGTCCGCGGGGCCCTGAGGCCCGGTGGTGTCTACGCCGCCAACCTGGCCGACGGACCCCCGCTCGCGCACCTGCGCGCCCAGATCGCCACCGCCGCCGCCCGCTTCCCGGAACTCGCCCTGGTCGCCGACCCCGCCGTGCTGCGCGGCAAGCGGTTCGGCAACGCCGTCCTCGTCGCCTCCGACCTGCCGCTGCCGATCGCCGAACTGACCCGCAGGGCGGCTTCCGACCCGCACCCCGGCCGCGTCGAGCACGGCAAGGACCTCACCGACTTCACCGGCGGCGCCGTACCGGTCGTCGACGCCTCGGCGGTGGCGTCACCGGCCCCGCCCCCGTCCGTCTTCCGCTGAGCGCCCCGCCCGCCCGGCAGCCCGCTCAGTAGGTGCCGATCTCCACACGCGGCGGTCCGTCGTGCCAGGTGCAGAAGACCGACACGCGGTCCGCGCCCGCGGCGAACTCCACCCGGATCCAGGACCCGGTCTTCCACACCTGCATCGACCAGCCCGCGCCCGGCGTGGCCGAGACGAGCGAGGCCGAGGTCCTCCCGAGGTCGAAGACCACCAGTCCGCCGTCGGTGTCGTAGCTCTTGACCCGGCCGGACGGGCTGGGAGAGGCCGACGGCCGGGCACGGGGCGGGGCCGCCGGACTCCCGGAGGTCCGGGACGGGGACGGCGCGGCGGCCGGCGCCTCGGACGGCGGAGCAGGCGGGGACGGTGCCGGCGCGGGGCGGCCGCCGGCCGGGGCCGCCGGCGGCCCCGGCTCCCCGGTGGGCACGTCGCCCGCCGTCAGCGGCAGGGCGCGCGGCGGGTCGTACGCCGTGCCCGCCAGGACCGTGTGGACACCCCACCACGACAGCGTGACCGCCGCGCCCGTGGCGAGCGTCCAGGCCAGTACGTGTACGAGTCCTCTGCGCATCGCGGGACATCCTGCCCCACCCGCCACAGCCGTGTCGCACGGACGGCCCACCGCACGCCCCTGCCGCGCGCCCCGCCGCCCCCGGCACGCCCCGCGCGCCCCGCCCCGTCCCCACCGGTCGTCCACAGGAGCGGAGTTGTGCACAGGCCCGGAGGGGGCCCGGCCGCATGGCGTAGGTTGCGGCGCATGGCAAGTGTGCTCGTGGTCGAGGACGACCAGTTCGTCCGCTCGGCGCTCATCCGGCACCTCACCGACGCCGCACACACCGTGCGCAGTGTCGGCACGGCACTGGAGGCGCTGCGCGAGGTCGCCCATTTCCGCTTCGACGTGGTCGTGCTGGACCTCGGACTGCCGGACCTGGACGGCTCCGAGGCCCTGAAGATGCTGCGCGGCATCACGGACGTACCCGTCATCATCGCCACCGCCCGCGACGACGAGACGGAGATCGTCCGGCTCCTCAACGCGGGCGCGGACGACTATCTGACGAAACCGTTCTCGGTCGAGCACCTCTCCGCGCGCATGGCGGCCGTCCTGCGCCGCTCCCGCTCCCGCTCCGGTGCCGGTGAGGCACCGCCGTCCAGCGTGCTGCGCGTCGGCGGGCTGACCGTCGACCCGTTGCGCCGCCGGGCCGAGCTGGACGGCGTCCGACTCGACCTCACCCGCCGCGAGTTCGACCTGCTCGCCTTCCTCGCCGGCCGCCCCGGCGTCGTCGTCCCGCGCCGCGAGCTGCTCGCCGAGGTCTGGCAGCAGTCCTACGGCGACGACCAGACCATCGACGTCCATCTGTCCTGGCTGCGCCGCAAGCTGGGCGAGACGGCGGCCCGCCCGCGCTACCTGCACACCCTGCGGGGCGTCGGCGTGAAGCTGGAACCGCCCGCCGCGCCGCCCGCCGTGCCCGCCGCTCCTCCCGTCATGCCGCCCGCCGTGCCGCCCGCGGGGGAGCCGCGATGAGGTGGGCCCTCGTCAAGGTCTGCCTGGCGGTCACCACGATGGTCGTGGTCGCCTTCGCCGTGCCGCTCGGACTGGTCGTCAAGGAGCTGGCCCGCGACCGCGCCTTCTCCAACGCCGAGCGGGAGGCCGCCGTCGTGGTCCCCGCGCTGTCCCTCACCACCGACCGCGACCAGGTGGAGCGGGTCGTCGCCGCCGCGGGCTCCCACGACGGCATGGCGGTGCACGTCCCCGCCGGTGACGGCCGGCAGGCCCTCGACCTCGGCCGGCGCCGCGCCACCGCCGCCGACATCGCGGCCGTCCGCGAGCTGGGCCGCGCCTCCACCGCCGAGGTGCCCGGCGGCTCCGTGCTCCTGCAACCCGCCGCGCTGGGCTTCGGCACGGTCGTCGTGGAGGTCTACGTCCCCGAGTCCGAGGTCACCAACGGGGTCGGGACGGCCTGGGCGGTGCTCGCCGCGGTCGGCGCCGCACTGGTCGTCGGCTCGGTGGCCGTCGCCGACCGGCTGGGCGTGCGCATGGTGCGGCCCGCCCGGCGGCTGGCCGAGGGCGCGCACGAACTGGGGGAGGGGAGACTGGGCGCACGCGTGCCGGAGGAGGGGCCGGACGAACTGCGGCTCGCGGCGACCGCGTTCAACTCCATGGCCGACCAGGTCGTCCAACTCCTGGCGAACGAGCGGGAGCTGGCCGCCGACCTCTCCCACCGGCTCCGCACACCGCTGACCGTGCTGCGGCTCAACGCGGCCTCCCTCGGCGACTCCCCGGCCGCCGAGCAGACCCGCGCCGCGGTCGCCCAGCTGGAGCGGGAGGTCGACACCGTCATCCGCACCGCCCGCGAGGCCAAGCCGCAGACCGCGGCCGCCGGACCGGGCGCCGGATGCGACGCCGCCGAGGTCGTCCGGGAGCGGATGGCGTTCTGGTCGGCGCTCGCGGAGGACGAGGGCCGCAAGGTGCGGGTGGCCGGCGCCGACCGGCCGGTGCGCGTCCCGGTGGCCCGCGCCGACCTCGTCGCCGCCCTCGACGCCCTGCTGGGCAACGTCTTCCGGCACACCCCCGAGGGCACGGCCTTCGCGGTCGACCTGCACGACGGCGAGGACGCGGTGATCGTCCTCGTCTCGGACGCGGGCCCCGGCATACCCGACCCGGAGGCGGCGATGGCCCGCGGCCGGGGCTCCGGCGCCGCCGGGTCGACCGGGCTCGGGCTGGACATCGTGCGCCGGCTCGCGGAGTCGACCGGCGGGGACGTACGCATCGGCTCGTCCGTGCTGGGCGGCACCGAGGTGCGGATCTGGATCCAGCTCGACGGGCGGGAGCCGGAGCGCAGGGGCCACCGGGGCACGGTGCGACGCCGCCGGCAGCGCGGACGGGCCGTCACCTTCAACCGCTCCCGATCCCTCCCCTGAGCGCGCCCCGAGATCCTCGAACCCCGTCCTGATCAGGTGTTTCGCCCGATGCGGGAGCGCTGGCGTGCTGCCGCACCCACCCTCGTGAGCAGTGAAGGCGGGGCATGCGATGAGCAACTCGGTCACCCCGACAGCGCCGAGAACGCCGAGGACCGGGCCGCGCTGGACGAGGATCTGGACGCCCTGTTCGGCCGGGTCCCCGTGGACGACCGGGCCGTGACCCGCGCGTGGGACGTGCACCGCGAACTCACCGAGAAGGGGCGGCACCGCTCGGCGGGCGCCGTGGACCTGCTCGTCGCCGCGACGGCCGAACTCCAGGGGCTGACCGTGCTGCACCACGACCACGACTTCGAGACGATCGCCTCGGTCACGGGCCAGTCGGCGCAGTGGCTCGTGGCACCCGGCAGCCTCTGACCTGGGCCACCGTGGGCCACCCCTCATGGGAAGACAGCGGGGCGCGGCACGCCCCCACGGCGTGCCGCGCCCCTTCCCCTGTTCCCCCGTTCTCCCGGGATCCCCACCCCGGGGGTCTTCGGTCAGGCCGTCTCGAGCGCCGGCAGGGTTCCCGTGCGGGCCGCCCGGCCGTACCACAGGGCGCTCGACTTCGGGGTGCGGGCGAGGGTCGCGTAGTCCACGTACACCGCGCCGAACCGCTTCTCGTAGCCGTACGCCCACTCGAAGTTGTCCATCAGCGACCACAGGTAGTAGCCGCGGACGTCCGCGCCCTCCGTGATCGCGCGGCGCACGGCCCGCAGGTGGCCGTGCAGGTAGGCGATCCGCTCCGGGTCGTGGACGCGGCCGTCGGAGTCGGGCTTGTCGTCGTAGGCCGCGCCGTTCTCCGTGATGTACAGCGGCAGGCCCGGGGCCTCCTTCGTGTACCGCATGATCAGGTCGTGCAGGCCCGTCGGGTCGATCGTCCAGCCCATCTCGGTGCGCTCGCCCGGCGTCTGGTGGAAGGCGACGTCGTCCGCGGCCGGCCAGGGGGAGTGCTCGCCGGCGCCGTGGCCGTCCGCCCGCGGCGCCGTCGGGTCGGCGTCCGCCGCGGAGACCAGGGTGGGCGTGTAGTAGTTGAGGCCCAGCGCGTCCAGCGGCTGGTTGATGGTGCGCAGGTCGCCGTCGAGGACGTACGACCAGTCGGTGAGCGACGAGGTCGCGGCGAGGAGCGTCTCGGGGTACGCGCCGCGCAGGATCGGGCCGTGGAAGACGCCGTTGGCCAGGTCGTCGATCCGGCGGACCGCGGCCAGGTCGTCGGGGGTCTGCGAGAGCGGCCTGACGACCGAGGAGTTGAGACTGATCGCCACCGAGTTGCGGGTCGGCATCACCGACCGCAGGGCCTTGGTGCCCAGGCCGTGCGCCAGGTTGAGGTGGTGCGCGGCCCTCAGGGACGCGGCCGGGTCGGTGCGGCCGGGGGCGTGCACTCCGGCGGCGTACCCCAGGAAGGCGCTGCACCACGGCTCGTTGAGCGTGATCCACTGCTCCACCCGGTCGCCGAGCGCCTCCCCGACGATCTGCGCGTACTCGGCGAACCGGTACGCGGTGTCCCGCTCCGGCCAGCCGCCCGCGTCCTCCAGCTCCTGCGGGAGGTCCCAGTGGTAGAGCGTGACGGCCGGCTTGATGCCCTTCGCCAGCAGCTCGTCCACCAGCCGGCGGTAGAAGTCCAGGCCCACCTGGACCGCGGGGCCGCGGCCGGTCGGCTGGACCCGCGACCACGAGATGGAGAAGCGGTACGAGTTCAGGCCCAGGTCGGCCATCAGCGCGACGTCGTCGCGGTAGCGGTGGTAGTGGTCGACGGCGACGTCACCGGTGTCGCCGCCGGCGGTCTTGCCGGGCGTGTGGCTGAAGGTGTCCCAGATGGAGGGTGTGCGGCCGTCCTCCCGCACCGCCCCCTCGATCTGGTACGCGGACGTCGCCGCGCCCCAGAGGAAGGCCTGGGGGAAGGTCACCGGGTTGGCCGACTGTGCGGACTCGGACATGGAAGCGCTCCCATGGGTGGTCGTCGAGGTCGTCGAGACCGACGAAGGAATGGGGGGAAAGGGCGGGCAGAGGTGCGGAGGGCCGGGGCGGCGGTGACCCGGCTCCGCCGGAGGCGGCACCTGAGGGGTGGTCGGCCCCGCACGGGCGCCGGACCGGCTGGTTGCCGGACGGCTGGGTGGCGGACCGCACGGACACCGGCCCTGTCGGGTGCCGGACCTGCGCGGACGCCTGCCGGCGGGGTGCCGGCCCGTACGGATGCCGGGTCGGCGGGGTGTCCGTCCCGCGCCGGCACCGGACCGGCGGGGTGCCGGTCCCGTGCGAGCACCGGACGGACGGAGTACCGGACGGGCGGGGCGCCGGGCGGGCGGTGCGCCGGTCCCGTGCGGATTCCCGGCCCGCCGGGGTGGTGCGTCCCGTGCGGCCCCGGGACCCGCGAGGGTGCCGGCACCGTACGGACGAGGGACCGCGGGAGGTCCCGGCCCGCGCGGACGTCGTGATCACCAGGGTGTCAGGCCCGCGCGGACGCCGGACCGGCGGGGTGCCGGTGCCGGTGCCGTGCCGAGGCCGGACCGGCGGGGTGTCGCGTGGCCGCCGGTCCGGCACGGTGCCGGTCCGGTGCGGGCGTCCGGCCTGTCGGGGCGCCGGTCCCGCCGTGGGGCCGGACCCGCGCGCGAGCCGGCTCCGCGGCCGCACCGGCGCCGCGCGGACGCCGGTCCGGCACCGTGGTCAGCCCCGCACGGTCGCGGTGGCCGACGCCGCCGCCGGTCCCGCGCGGCGGCCGGACCCGCGAGGGCTCCGGCCCCCGCCCCGGCCCCGCCGCGGAGCGCCCGCACATCAGCCCTTCACCGCGCCCTGCATGATGCCGCCCACGATCTGCTTGCCGAAGATCGCGAAGACCAGCAGCAGCGGCAGCGTGCCCAGCAGCGCGCCCGCCATGATCAGGGACTGGTCGGGCGTGTACCCGCGGCCGAGACCCGCGACCGCGACCTGCACGGTCGGGTTGCCGGTCTGGCTGAGCACCAGGAACGGCCACAGGAAGTCGTTCCAGGTCTGGACGAACATCAGCATGCCGAGCACCGCCATCGCGGGGCGCGCCGCGGGGAACACCACGTGCCACACCACGCGCCAGCTGCTCGCGCCGTCCATCCGGGCCGCCTCGATGATCTCGTCGGGCAGTGCCTGGAGCAGGTACTGCCGCATGAAGAACACACCGAACGCGCTGACCAGCGACGGCAGGATCACCGCCTGGAGCTGGTCGGTCCACTCCAGCTTGGCGACCATCATGTACAGCGGGATCACGCTGAGCTGCGGCGGCACCATCATCGTGCCGACCACGATCAGCATCATCGCGCCGCGGCCCTTGAACTTCAGTTTGGCGAAGGCGAACCCGGCGATCGTGGACAGGAACACGATCGTCACGGCCGAGGTCCCCGCCACGATCGTCGTGTTGAGGAACGCCGTGCCGAGGTTGGCGTCGTTCCAGGCGATGTCCAGGTTGTCGAAGAGGTTGGACCCGAACCAGAACGGCGGCGGTGTCTGCGCCAGGCGGTTGTTGTCGCGGGAGGCGGCGATCGCCGTCCACACCAGCGGGAACAGCGAACCGACGGTGAACAGGGCCAGGATCACGTACGCGATCGGCCCCGCGTGCATCTGCCCGCCGGCCCGCGCCGACTTGGGCCGCCGCACCCGGCCGGACTTCTTCACGGCCGTGTCCGGCGGAGAGGGGGGCGGTGTCATGGTCGTCGTCACGGCCGTACTCCTAACTACTGGCGCGCAGCCGGCGCGAGATGACGTAGTTGACGATGCCGACCACGATCAGGATCAGGAACATGGTCCAGGCGATCGCGGAGGCACGGCCCAGGTGCTGGTTGACCCAGCCCTGCTCGTACAGGTACAGGCCCAGGGTCTGGAACTGGTGCTCCGAACCGCCCGACGCCCCCTTGTTGGCGTCGAACAGCAGCGGCTCGCCGAACACCTGGGTGGCGCCGATCGTCGAGACGACGACCGTGAACAGGATCGTCGGGCGCAGCGACGGCAGGGTCACGTGGAGGAACTGCTTCCAGCGGCTCGCGCCGTCCAGCGCCGCCGACTCGTACAGGTCCTGCGGGATCGCCTGCATCGCCGCCAGGTAGATCAGCGCGTTGTAGCCGGTCCAGCGCCAGATGACGATCGTGGAGACCGCGAACTGCGAGGGCCACTTGTCGCTCTGCCAGTCGATCGGGCCGACCCCGACCATGTCCAGCACCCAGTTGATCATGCCGTAGTCGCGCCCGAACAGCAGCACGAAGACGAGGGAGGCGGCCGCGATGGAGGTCGCGTACGGGGCGAGCATCGTGACCCGGAAGAACGTCGAGCCGCGCAGCTTGTAGTTGAGGATGTGGGCGAGCCCCATCGCCATCAGCAGCTGCGGCACCGTCGAGATGACGCCGATCGTGAGCGTGTTCTTCGCCGCGTTCCAGAAGAACTCGTCGTCGAAGATCCGGGTGTAGTTGCGCAGCCCCACCCACTCCATGTCGGTGGGTGCCGTCATCTCCACCTGGTGCAGCGAGGCCCAGCCGGTGTAGATCAGCGGGAACAGGCCGAACGCCAGGAACAGCAGGAAGAACGGCGAGACGAACGCGTAGGGGCTCCAGCGCATGTCCCGCTGCCAGCGGCGGGAGAGCCGGGCCCGGTGCCGCTGCTCCGCCCCGGCCGGGCCGGCGGGCGGTCGGCCCGGGGCCGCGCCCCCCTCCTTGACGGGGGGCGCGGCGGTGTCGTGGGTGGCCATTCGGGTCACTTGTCCAGGTTGTTGTCGATGGTCTTCGTCGCCGTCTCCCAGGCCTCCTCAGGCGACTTGC
The DNA here is from genome assembly GCF_043081325.1 of Streptomyces sp. NPDC014882. Taxonomy (NCBI): domain Bacteria; kingdom Bacillati; phylum Actinomycetota; class Actinomycetes; order Kitasatosporales; family Streptomycetaceae; genus Streptomyces; species Streptomyces sp. NPDC014882. The sequence goes on along the minus strand of NZ_JBIBWL010000002.1, from coordinate 557,699 downwards.
CCTTCGTCACGAGGATGACGCCGTTGTCGCTCAGGCCCTGCTGGATGATCTGGTCCTTCGGGCCGATCACCTGGACCGGGGCAGCCTTCGCGGCCTCGGCGAAGATGGTGCCGATGTTGAGGTCACCGGTCATCTCGTTCTTGGCGCCGGTCACCTCGGGCATGGTGTACGCGCTCGGCGTGCTGGGGAAGGAGCCCTGCACCTTGAACAGCTTCGCCTGCTGCTCGGGCGCGGTCAGCCAGGCCACCAGCTTCTCGGCCTCCTTCACGTTCTTGCCGCTGGAGGGCACGGACAGGAAGGAACCGCCCCAGTTGCCGGACTTCGGAGCGACCGCGACGGCCCACTTGCCGAAGGACTCCGGCTTCGACTTGCCCTTGAGGGTGCCGAGCATCCACGGCGGGCAGGCGATCGTCGCGAACTTGCTGTTCGAGATCGTGGTGTCCCACGCCGGCTGGAACTGCGTCTGCGCCTGCACCAGGCCCTGCTCGGCGGCCTTCGCGGTCAGGTCGAAGGCGTCCTTGACGGCCTTGTTCTTCTTGTAGATGACCTCGCCGGAGGAGTCGTAGAACTTCTCCTCCTGGCTGCTGAGGACGGCGTTGAGCAGGCCGCCGGGGGAGTCCATGAAGAAGGTGCCCGCCGGTGCCTTCTTCTTGTACTGCTCGCCGACGGAGACGAACTTGTTCCAGTCGCCCGCCCACAGCTTGCCGACCTCCGCCGGGTCGGTCGGCAGACCGGCCTGCTGGAAGAGGTCCGTGCGGTAGCAGAGGGCCATCGGGCCGACGTCCGTGCCGAGCGCGATGGTCTTGTCCTCCTTGGTCGTGGCCTGCGCCCACTTCCAGTCCAGCCACTTGCTCTTGTCCACGCCCGACACCTTGGACATGTCCTGGAGCTTCGCGCTCTGGGTCGCGGTGACCTCCGCGATGTTGGCGACCTCGATCGCCTGGATGTCCTGGAGACCGCTGTTGGTGGTGAGGTGGTTGACGAGCGCGGGGTAGTAGTTCTCGTTGCGCTCGATCACGTTCTCGGCGATCTTGATGTTCGGGTTGAGCTTCTCGTACTCGGCGTAGAGACCGGCTTCCTTGAAGCCCATCGTGCCGAAGAGTCCCAGGGTGATCGTGGTCTTGCCCTTGCCACCGCCCGACGACGAGTCGTCGGAGGCCTTGTCGCCGCCGTCGTCGGCACAGCCGGCCAGCAGGCCTGCGCCCATGGTGGCGACGGTCGCCAGGACTACCACCCGACGGGAGCTTCGGGTACGTGCTCGCATTGCGTCCTCCTGTTGCCCTGACGTGCCGACCCCCCGGCCAACTGCATTGTTGGGCCCGTTAGTTTCTCGCTGCGGCTCGGGCGGGGAACGTGCGGGTTGTGTATGTGTCAGGTACCGTGGGAGCGCTCCCACAGGTGATGTGTTGAAGAGTCGTCGGTTCGGGCGAGGGTGTCAAGGGCGGGGGCGCGCAGAGATGCGTTCAGTTATCCGGCTGTTAGCTAACACGCCGGGCGATGCTTTTCGGCCGGGGGTGCGAGCCCCCCGGGGGCGGCGGGGTGACCGGCCGGGACTGTTAGATTCCAGGCCGGTGCGATGATGACAGCGGGAAGGCGGTGCCCATGGCAACCCACGGTACGCGGGGACGGAGTGGTGGCCGGCCGACCCTCGAAGAGGTGGCGGCACGCGCGGGGGTGGGCCGCGGCACGGTCTCCCGGGTGATCAACGGTTCGCCCCGGGTCAGCGACGCCACCCGGGCCGCCGTCGAGGCCGCGGTCGCCGAGCTGGGCTACGTCCCCAACACCGCGGCCCGCGCCCTCGCCGCCAACCGCACGAACGCGATCGCCCTGGTGGTGCCCGAGCCGGAGACCCGCTTCTTCGCCGAACCGTACTTCTCCGACATCCTGCGCGGGGTGGGCGCGGAACTCGCCGACACGGAGATGCAGCTGCTGCTGATCTTCGCGGGCAGCGACCGGGAGCGGCAGCGCCTGGCCCAGTACCTGGCCGCCCACCGCGTGGACGGCGTCCTCCTCGTCTCGGTGCACGCCGACGACCCGCTGCCCGACCTCATCGCCCAGCTGGAGATCCCGGCCGTGATCAGCGGCCCGCGCTCCGCCGCCGAGACGCTGCCGTCCGTGGACTCCGACAACTACGGCGGCGCCCGTTCGGCCGTCGAGCACCTGCTGGCCCGCGGCTGCCGCCACATCGGCCACATCACCGGCCGCCTCGACGTGTACGGCGCCCAGCGGCGTGTGGACGGCTACCGCGACGCCCTGCTCGACGCGGGGTACGGGGCGGACGAACTCGTCATCGCGCAGGGTGACTTCACCGAGGAGGGCGGTCAGCGGGCGATGCGTGAGCTGCTGGCCCGCGACCCCGCCCTCGACGCGGTGTTCGCCGGTTCCGACGTGATGGCGGCCGGCGCCCGCCAGGCCCTGCGCGAGGCGGGCCGCCGCATCCCGGACGACGTGGCCCTGATCGGCTACGACGACTCGGCGATCGCCCGCCACATGGACCCGCCGCTGACCAGCGTGCGCCAGCCCATCGAGGAGATGGGGCGCCGCATGCTCGACCTGCTGCTCACGGAGATCGCGGACGACCGCCCGGCGGTGTCGCGGGGCCTGGAGCGGCGCCAGGTGGTCCTGGCCACGGAGCTGATGGTGCGCGCGTCGGCGTAGCGGTCGCCGCCGCCGCCGCGTCCCGCCGGCCGTACCCCGCGTTCCCGTCGCCCGGGCGGTCCGTGCCCCGGTGTCCCCGTCGCCCGGGCGGTCTCCGCGACGAGCCGCTCGTGGCGGGCGCGAGCGCGGGGAGGGGAGGGAGCGGGGGGAGAGAAGAGAAAGGGAGGAGAAGGGAGGGCCGTGGTCCCCTCCGTTTCCGTTCCCGGAGGATGCGGACATGACGAAGGGCTGGCCTGTTCCCACAGGCCAGCCCTTGATCATTCAGGGTGAGTGACGGGACTTGAACCCGCGGCCACCTGGACCACAACCAGGTGCTCTACCAACTGAGCTACACCCACCATGCCCGGCGGTCGACTTTGCGGTCTCCCTACCGGCCGAGAAAAAGTGTACAGGGTCCGAAGGGGTGCTCGCGCACGGCTTTCACCCGGCGGGCAGGACGTGCTTCGCGGCGATCGCCTTCGCGGTGTCGGAGTCCGGTCCGGGCTGCGGCACGAACACGGCCTCGCGGTAGTAGCGCAGCTCCGCGATGGACTCGCGGATGTCGGCGAGGGCGCGGTGGTTGCCGTTCTTCTCCGGGCTGTTGAAGTAGGCCCGCGGGTACCAGCGCCGGGCCAGTTCCTTGACGGAGGAGACGTCGACGATCCGGTAGTGGAGGTAGTTCTCCAGCGTCGGCATGTCCCGCGCCAGGAAACCGCGGTCGGTGCCGACGGAGTTCCCGCACAGCGGGGCCTTGCCGGGCTCCTTCACGTGCTCGCGGACGTAGGCGAGGACCCGCTCCTCGGCGTCGGCCAGGGTGGTGCCGCCCGCCAGCTCGTCGAGCAGCCCGGACGCGGTGTGCATCTGACGCACCACCTCCGGCATCGTCTCCAGGGCCGCGTCCGGCGGCCGTACGACGATGTCCACGCCGTCGCCGAGGATGTTCAGCTCGGAGTCGGTGACGAGGGCGGCAACCTCGATGAGCGCGTCGTCCGACAGCGAGAGGCCGGTCATCTCGCAGTCGATCCACACCATGCGATCGTTCATGCGTCCACCCTAAGGGTGACGTCCCCCCTTCCGGTGCCCCGCGTCACGGTGGACGTTCCCCGGCGCGCGGCCCTCGGGGCGGGAACGGGGAGGGGCGGTGGCGGGCGGGTCTCCCCGTCCGCCACCGCCCGCTCCTCACATCCCGCTGCGCTGCCCCGGGACGCCGCCCCGGGATCCCGCGTACGCGTCCCGCAGGTGCTGCTCCGCGCCCGCCGAGGCCGTGCCCAGCGCCCCCGCTCCCGCGGTCCGCCGTACCTGCGGCGGCACCCCCGCGGTCTCGGGGTGCGCGGCGCCGGCCCCGCCCGTGCCGCCCGCCGCGACGGCGGCCGCCGGTTCACTCTCCGCCGCGGGCGTCCGCTCGCTCTGCGGCCGCCGTGCCCGGTACGCCGCCCGGTAGGCCGCCGGCGAGGACCCGAGCTGCCGCCGGAAGTGTCCGCGCAGCGCCACCGGCGAGCGGAAGCCGCACCGTCCGGCGACCTCGTCGACGGAGTAGTCCGACGTCTCCAGCAGCCGCTGCGCCTGGAGCACCCGCTGGGTGATCAGCCATTGCAGCGGCGCGCTGCCGGTCAGCGACCGGAACCGGCGGTCGAACGTCCGCCGGCTCATGTAGGCGCGCGCGGCCAGCGTCTCCACGTCGAACTGCTCGTGGAGGTGTTCCAGCGCCCAGGCGACGACCTCCGCGAGCGGGTCGGCGCCGATCTCCTCCGGTAAAGACCGGTCGAGGTAGCGCTCCTGGCCGCCCGTCCGGCGCGGCGGGACCACGAGCCGGCGGGCCAGCGCACCGGCCGCCTCGTTGCCGTGGTCCGTCCGCACGATGTGGAGACAGAGGTCGATGCCGGCCGCGGTCCCCGCCGACGTCAGCACGTCGCCGTCGTCGACGAACAGTTCACGCGGATCGACGTGCACCGACGGATAGCGCTTGGCCAGCGTCGGTGCGTACATCCAGTGGGTCGTGGCCGGCCTGCCGTCCAGCAGGCCCGCCGCCGCCAGCACGAACGCGCCGGTGCACAGGCCCACGATGCGGGCACCCTCCTCGTGCGCCCGGCGCAGTGCGTCGAGCGCGTCGGCCGGTGGCGGCGAGGTGATCGAGCGCCAGGCCGGTACGACGACCGTGCCCGCCCTCGATATCGCCTCCAGGCCGTGTGGCGCGGTGAGTTCCAGGCCCCCTGTGGTCCGCAGCGGGCCGTCCTCGCCCGCGCACACCAGAAGGCGGTAGCGGGGCACGCCGGCGTCCTGGCGGTCGATTCCGAACACCGACAGCGGAATGGAACTCTCGAAGATGGGACCGCCGCTGAACAGCAGTACCGCGACGATCTCCTTGCGGCGTCGCCCGGACAGTTTCCGGGCCGCGGCTTCCGGCGCGGCAGTGGAGTCGTGGCTCATCCCTGCTAAGCCCCCCTCGGTGGTCGCGGCTCCTCGGTTGTGTCGCTCCTGCACGTTTCCCCTCGGTCCTGCACGAGTCCCCCGCCGTAGACAGTCTCAAGATCGAATCTACTGTGTCGTGTGATGCCGGAGTGGCCAGTTCGTCACCCGGCACATTGTCGACATGGCAACTTGGCGTGAAGCATTCGATCACGAAGCGTTGCACTCATGGGCCGTGCGGGGAAGTGCGCCTCGTCGCAGTGGCCAATCCACGTAGGGTGCCAGGGCCCCCGGAGCGCCCTTTTGCGCAGGTCGGACGCGGTGAGGAGGGTGGTCGCGGCAAGGCGTGTGCGACATCCGGAAGTTGGCTGAAAAGATACGTCCGCGTGCGTGAAAACCGGTCAACCGACCGGTGTGCCTCCGCCGCTGTGACGACCGCCACGGCGCGCCCCGGTTCCGGTGCGCCGACGGCCTCCCCGGTGCGGTGCGCGCGGCGGCCGTTCCCTGTCGGGGAGCCGTGCCGCGCACCGCTCGGAGCGGCGCAGCAGCAGCCGGCAGACGGCCGTGACGGCGGTCAGGCCGACGGCGGTGCCCGCGGCTCCCCCCAGGGAGGCGCCGTACCAGAGGAGGACGACCGGGACGAGGACGCAGCTGAAGGCCGCCCAGCGGATCAGCTCCGTCGTCCTGGGGTCGCCGGAGCGGGTCTCGGCGGCCGGTCGGGACGAGGGCATGGGCGGACTCCTCCCTGGGGGGCGGTTCGGGTGGTTCAACGCCGGTTCGACCGGCCGGTCACTCACCGGGCGAACCGACGGGCGGGTGAACCCCGTGCGAACCGCCTGTACGGGGCAGCGACCGTTGCGTTACGGGCGGCCCCTCGTGCATGCTCCCTGGAACCCCCCGCGGACCGTGGGCGGGACTGGGCCGTGGAGGCGTGGCGCCGTACCCTTGGGGGTATGGGGTGGGGAAGAGGATTCCCGGACACGCTTCGCCGCTCACGCTCGTCCCACCCTTCAAAGGATCGATACGCCGAGACAGCCATGGCCGGTCACGAATTCTTCGAACCAGCGGACCGCAAGCGGCCGGTCGCCGATCACGCGGCGGCCGACCCCCTGGCGGCGGGGGAGGCACGCCCCTCCTGTGATCCCGCTTTCCGGCACGGTGTCGTCGTCGGCTTCGACGGATCGACGTCCAGCGAGCGGGCCCTGGCGTACGCCGTCGGCATGGCGCACCGCTCCCGTGCGGGCCTGATCATCGTCCACGTGGCCAACAGGCTGCCCACCACGGTGTGGGCGGGCTGCGAGCCGCCGGTCTTCGTGGACGTGCCCGACCACCGCACCGAGGTGCTCGGCCTGGAACTGGCCTGCGCCGAGTACCTGTCCGAGGTGCCCTGGATCCTGGTCGAGCGCGGTGGCGACATCTGCCACGAACTCGAGGAGGTGGGGCGGGAGTACGCGGCGGACGCGATCGTCGTCGGCTCGACGCACGGCCTCGTCGGGCGGATCTTCGGGTCGGTCGCGGGGCGGCTCGCCAAGCGGGCGAGGCGGCCCGTCGTCGTCATTCCCTGACGCTCCCGCCGACTCCCCCTCGCTCCGGGCGCGATGCGCCCGGATCCCCTCAACTCCCCTTGCGCGACGCGGTGCGGTGCGGCGGGTCGCGGTGCGACGCGGCGGACCCCCCGCGCGCGCCGGCGTCACGGGGGGTCCGTCCTCCTGGTCGCTCCAGGGCGTGTTTCGAAAGTGGCGTCGTCTGCCCGAAGGGCAGGCCCGGCGGCGTCTGGTGCGTGCGATCGCAAGGCGGAGGGTCGCCCCGATACTGGTTGTATCGGGGTGATCCCGACAACGCGGCGAGCGTGCGTGCCAGGCGTCGCCGGGCAGACGGGACTTTCGAAACACGCCCTACTCGACCGTCACCGACTTCGCCAGGTTCCTCGGCTTGTCGATGTCACGGCCGAGGGCCTTGGCCGTGTAGTAGGCGAGGAGCTGGAGGGGGATGCCCATGAGGATGGGGTCGAGCTCGTCCTCGTTCTTGGGGACGACGATCGTCTGGTCGGCCTTCTCCTGCTCCTGGTGGGCCACCGCGAGGATCCGGCCGCTGCGGGCCTTGATCTCCTCCAGGGCGGCGCGGTTCTTCTCCAGCAGGTCGTCGTCGGGGACGATCGCGACCGTCGGCAGGGCGGGCTCGATCAGGGCGAGCGGGCCGTGCTTCAGCTCGGAGGCCGGGTAGGCCTCGGCGTGGATGTAGGAGACCTCCTTGAGCTTCAGGGAGGCCTCGCGGGCCACCGGGTAGCCCCGGACGCGGCCGATGAAGAGCATCGAGCGGGCCTCGGCGAACTGCTCCGCCAGCTTCTCGATCTCCTCCTCGCCCTTCAGGATCTCGGCGATCTGGGCGGGCAGCTTGCGCAGGCCCTCGATGATCCGCTTGCCGTCGCGCACCGACAGGTCGCGGGTGCGGCCGAGGTGCAGCGCGAGCAGCGCGAAGGCGACGGTGGTGTTGGTGAAGCACTTGGTGGAGACGACGCAGACCTCCGGCCCGGCGTGCACGTAGACGCCGCCGTCGGCCTCGCGGGCGATGGCGGAGCCGACCACGTTCACGACGCCGAGCACCCGTGCGCCCTTGCGCTTCAGCTCCTGGACGGCGGCCAGCACGTCGTAGGTCTCACCCGACTGGGAGACGGCGATGTACAGGGTGTCGGGGTCGACGACCGCGTTGCGGTAGCGGAACTCGGAGGCGGGCTCGGCGTCCGCGGGGATGCGGGCCAGCTCCTCGATCATCTGGGCGCCGATCATGCCCGCGTGGTACGAGGTGCCGCAGCCGAGGATCTTCACGCGGCGGATCCGGCGCGCCTCGCGGGCGTCCAGGTTGAGGCCGCCCAGGTGCACGGTGGAGAAGCGGTCGTCGATGCGGCCGCGCAGCACGCGGTCCACGGCGTCGGCCTGCTCGTGGATCTCCTTGTGCATGTAGGTGTCGTGGCCGCCCATGTCGTAGGAGGCGGCCTCCCACTCCACGGTGGTGGGCTCCGCGGTGGTGCGGGTGCCCTCCGTGGTGTAGGTGCGGAAGTCGTCGGCCTTGAGGGTGGCCATCTCGCCGTCGTCGAGGGTGACTATCTGGCGGGTGTGGGCGACCAGGGCGGCGATGTCCGAGGCGACGAACATCTCCTTCTCGCCGATGCCGAGGACGACCGGGGAGCCGTTGCGGGCCACGACGATGCGGTCGTTGAAGTCGGCGTGCATGACGGCGATGCCGTAGGTGCCCTCGACCACGCGCAGCGCCTCGCGGACCTTGTCCTCGAGCTTCTCGGCCACGGAACGGGCGATGAGGTGGACGAGGACCTCGGTGTCGGTCTCGGAGAGGAACTCGACGCCGTCCGCCTCCAGCTTGCGGCGCAGGTCGGAGGCGTTGTCGATGATGCCGTTGTGGACGACGGCGACCTTGAGGTCGGCCGACATGTGCGGGTGGGCGTTCACGTCGGAGGGGGCGCCGTGGGTGGCCCAGCGGGTGTGGGCGATGCCGGTGGTGCCCTTGAAGCGGGCCGGGACCTTGGCCTCCAGGTCGCGGACGCGCCCCTTGGCCTTGACCATCTTCAGGCCGGCCGTCTTCGGGGAGGTGACGACGATGCCCGCGGAGTCGTAGCCGCGGTACTCCAGGCGCTGCAGGCCTTCCAGGAGCAGGGGCGCGACGTCACGCTTCCCGATGTATCCGACGATTCCGCACATGTGTAGGCAATCCCTCTGTAGTTCTCGGCTGGTCCGGGGCCGGTCGTTCAGCCGTAGACCATGCGGCGCAGCTGACGGAGTGTCGGCTCCGGCGGTGCCACCGCCCGGTATTTCAGGTCCGCCGCGATCCGTTCGAAGATCTCCGCGTTGACCAGGCCCTGGGCCTGGAGCTCGCGGTGGCGGCGACGGACGAACTCCTCGGTCGTCTCGTCGAAGTAGGCGAGGACGTCCTGGATCACCCGCAGGGCCTCACCCCGGTTCAGCGGGGTGGAGCGCGTCAGGTGATCAACGAGTTCGTCGTGCACCCGGTAGATCCTGAGGTACCGGCGAGAGTTTCGCAAGATTCCTGCCCGATTCCGGGCAGACCCCTGGCGGGGGGCCGTGAGTGGACCGTGCGCGCGCCGGGGCCTGTCCGGCGGATCGTGCCGGAGACGGGGCACCCGGGACGAGCCGGACCGGGACGAGCCGGACCGGGACGAGCCGGACCGGGACGATCCGGGGCGGGACGATCCGGGGCGGGACGGCACGACGCACGCCCCCGAGGACCGTACTCGGGGGCGTGCGCCCGTCGGCGGGTCAGAGACCGGCGAGGGGGTTCCTCAGCGTCCCGACCAGCTGGAGCGCGCCCGACGGGTCCGCCAGGTCCACCATCTGCCGGTTGTTCCGCAGCTGGAGACGGTTGAGGCAGGACAGCGCGAACTCGGGGGCGAACAGGTCGTACTGCCGGAACCGGTCGTCGAGTTCGGGGTGCGCCTCCTGGTACTCGCGGCTCACCTCGGCGACCGTGCGCCAGAAGCCGTCCTCCGTCAGGACCCCCTCCTCGGCCAGGCCGGCGGCGAGGAAGCGGAAGAAGCAGTCGAAGACGTCCGTGAAGATCGACAGGAGCTTCATGTCCTCGGGGACCTCGGCCCGGACGCGCCGCACCTCGGGCGGCAGCACCGCGTCCGGGTCCATGACGACGATCTCCTCGGCGATGTCCTTGTAGACCGCCCGCTGCACGACACCGTCCTTCAGGACCAGGATGGTGTTCTCGCCGTGCGGCATGAAGGCCAGGTCGTAGGCGTAGAAGGAGTGCAGCAGGGGGGTGTAGTACGCCCGCAGGTAGTGCCGCAGCCACTCGGCGGGGGCCAGGCCCGACCGCTCGATCAGCGCGCCGGCCACCGACGTGCCCTCGTGGTCCACGTGGACCAGGGCGGCCATCGTGGTCAGGGACTCGCCGTCGCGGAGGGAGGGGACGGGGCTCTCCCGCCACAGCGCGGCCAGCATCTTGCGGTACGGCGAGTGGCGGTCGGTGGCCGCCTCGTACTCCAGGTGCCGGTAGCCGACGGCCGCCCGCTCCCGGATGATCGACAGCCCCGTCGACTTCAGCACGGGGTCGTTGTCGATCAGCCGGTGCAGCCAGTCGTTGATCGCCGGGGTCGCCTCCATGTACGCCGCCGACAGGCCGCGCATGAAGCCCATGTTGAGGACGGACAGGGCCGTCTTCACGTAGTGCTTCTCGGGGTGGGTCGCGTTGAAGAAGGTCCGGATGGACTGCTGGGCCAGGTACTCGTCGTCGCCCTCGCCCAGGCACACCAGGTTCTGGCGGGCGATCTCGGCGGCGAAGGTGACGCTGAGCTTGTTCCGCCACTGCCAGGGGTGGACGGGGATGAGGAGGTAGTCGGCCGGGTCCAGGCCCCGTCCGCGCAGGACGCCGTCGAAGCGCTCGACGGTCTCCTCGCCCAGCTCCTGCCGGACGAACGACTCGTGGTCGATGCCGGCGCCCGCCGTGAACGCCGCCCGCGACCGGTGCGCGGCCAGCCACACCAGGCGGACCGGGTGCGCGGTCTCCGGCGCGTACGCCAGGTACTCCTCGACGTCGAAGCCGAGCCGACCGTTGTTGGCGACGAAGCAGGGGTGGCCCTCGGTCATGCCGCTCTCGATGGCCTGGAAGCCGCCTTCCAGCAGCCCGGCGGCCGTGATCCGCGGCTTGGCGAGCTTGTAGCAGGTGCCGGAGAGGGTGGAGGAGATCTCCTCCAGGTAGACCGGCAGGATCTCGTCGCTCAGGCCGAGCGTCCCCCGCAGCTCGACGAAGAAGTCCAGTGCGTCCAGGGGCAGCGCGGCGCCGTCCCGGGTGCGGGTGATCGAGCCGGCGTCGACCTGCCAGTGGTCCAGGGCGCGGCGCACGGCGGTGAAGCGGTAGGAGGTCAGGCCGTCGTCGCTGCGGACGACGTACCGCTCGTTCCGCCCGTCCTGCTCGCCCGTGGACCCGCTCGTGGACCCGTCCGTCGGCTCGGGCGCGATCAGCCGCTCGTGGGCGAACTCCGCGAGGGCCTTGCGGACCAGCAGGCGGTTGGCCTCCTCCCAGCGTTCGGGGGAGAGGTGGGCCACGGTGTCGGCGAGGCTCACGCGTCCACCCCCGTGGCGGCGGCGAACCGCTCCCGCGTGCAGAAGCTGAGCAGCGCCTTCTTCTCCGGCTTGTCGATCTCGCGTTCGGGGACGAAGCCGACGGCCTCGTTCAGCGCGTGCACGGCCGTGTTGGAGACGTCCGGCTCGACCACCACCCGTTCGACGGCGGGATCCTGGAAGAGGCGGGCCACGACGGCGGTGATGACCGCGCGGGTGAAGCCGTGCACGGGCCGGTCGGTGGGGGCGACCAGGAAGTGCATGCCGACGTCGCCGGGCCGCGGTGCGTACAGGCCGACCAGCTCGCGGTGGCGGGGGTCGTAGTGCTCCATCAGGAAGGCCGGGGTGCCGTCGTGCAGCCCGAGCAGGGCGTGGTGGTGCTCGTCGGCGGCGATCTCCGTGTAGGCGCGCTCGACGTCGGCCAGGGAGGCGTCCTGCATCATCCAGAAAGCCGCCTTGGGGTGCGTCACCCAGGAGTGCAGCAGCTCGGCGTCCTCCAGGGGGTCGAGGGGGCGGAAGGTGAGACGGCCGACGGCCGGGGTGGTGTTCATGCGCCGAACTCCTGGAACGCGATGGTCTTCTCGACCGGGTAGTACTCGCTGCCGAGCAGCTCGCGGATGATGTGGCTGTTGCGGTAGGGGCCCATGCCGAGGTCCGGGCTGGTGACGCTGTGCGTGTGGACGCCGGCGTTCTGCAGGAAGACGCCCCGGCCGGTGACGTCGATCGCGTAGTCGCGGGTCACGTCGAAACGGCCGTGCCCGTCGAAGCGGAGCCGGTCGCGGATCGGGTCGAGGAAGGCCGGCGGCTCGTAGTGGTAGCCGGTGGCCAGCACCAGGCCCTCGGTGCGGATCTCGAAGTCCTTGCCCTGCTCGTCGTGGTGGAAGCCGAGCGTGCAGCCGCCGTCCTCGTACCGCGCGGAGGTCAGCGAGGAGTTGGTGAGCAGCCGGGTGGGGACGCCGCGGCCGCCGCTCTCGACGTTCTTCTGGTAGAGCAGGTCGAAGATCGCGTCGATCAGCTCCGAGTTGATGCCCTTGAACAGGCCCTTCTGCTGCTTCTCCAGCCGGTAGCGGGTCTCCTCGGGCAGCGCGCGGAAGTAGTCGACGTAGTCCGGGGAGGTCATCTCCAGGGTCAGCTTGGTGTACTCCAGCGGGAAGAACCGCGGGGAGCGGGTGACCCAGTTGAGCTGGTAGCCGTGGACGTCGATCTCGGAGAGCAGCTCGTGGTAGATCTCGGCGGCGCTCTGCCCGCTGCCGACCACGGTGATCGACTTCTTCTCCCGCAGCTCCGCCCCGCGGTGCACGTACTGCGAGGTGTGCAGGACGCCGTCCTCCAGGCCGCGGCACACCTCGGGCACGTAGGGCACGGTGCCGGTGCCGAGGACCAGGTGCGGGGCGCGGAACTCCTCGCCGCCGGTGGTCCGCACGGCGTACAGTTCGGTGCCCTCGTCGTACGTCACCTCGGCGACCGTCGTCGAGAAGCGCACGCTGCTCAGCTTCCCGGCGGCCCAGCGGCAGTAGTCGTCGTACTCCACGCGCAGCGGGTAGAAGTTCTCGCGGATGTAGAACGAGTACAGCCGGCCCTTCTCCTTCAGGTAGTTGAGGAAGGAGTACGGCGAGGTGGGGTCGGCGAGGGTGACCAGGTCCGACATGAACGGCGTCTGCAGGTGCGCGCCGTCGAGGAACATGCCGGCGTGCCACTCGAAGTCGGGCTTGGACTCCAGGAAGACGCCGTTCAGCGCGTCGATGGGCTCGGTCAGACAGGCGAGGCCCAGGTTGAAGGGGCCGAGCCCGATCCCGACGAAGTCGTGGGTGGCGGCGGGGTTTTCAGGACGCGCGGTCAAGGGACTCTCCCAGGTACTGCTCGGCGTGGCCGGCGATCAGTTCGAGGACGGCGGCCATGTCGTCGACCGTCGTCTCGGGGTTCAGCAGGGTGAACTTCAGGTAGTGGCGGCCGTCCGCCTTGGTGCCCGCCACCACCGCGTCGCCGGAGGCGAACAGGGCCTTGCGGGCGTGGAGGTTGGCGTGGTCGACCGCGTCCGGGTCGGTGACGGCCCGCGGGACGTAGCGGAAGACCAGGGTGGACAGCGACGGTTCGACGACGACCTCGAAGCGCGGGTCGGCGGCGAGCAGTTCCCAGCCCCGGGCCGCGAGGTCGCAGACCTCGTCGAACAGCCGGCCGATGCCGTCGGCGCCCATCGTGCGCAGCGTCATCCACAGTTTCAGCGCGTCGAAGCGGCGGGTGGTCTGGAGGGACTTGTCGACCTGGTTGGGGATGCGTTCCTGCACCGTGCGGCGGGGGTTCAGGTACTCGGCGTGGTAGGTGGCGTGGCGCAGCGTGGCCGCGTCCCGGACCAGGACGGCCGAGGAACTCACCGGCTGGAAGAAGGACTTGTGGTAGTCCACGGTGACGGAGTCGGCGCGCTCGATGCCGTCGATGCGGTCGCGGTACTTCAGCGAGGCGAGCAGTCCGCAGCCGTAGGCGGCGTCGACGTGCATCCAGGCGCCGTGGCGCTCGCACAGCTCGGCGATCTCCGGCAGCGGGTCGATGGAGCCGAAGTCGGTGGTGCCGGCGGTGGCGACGACGGCCATGGGGTGGAGGCCGGCCTCTTCGCAGCGCTGGAGTTCGCGGGCGAGGGCGACGGTCTGCATGCGCTTGTCGTGGTCGACGGGGATCGAGATCACCGCGTCCGGTCCCAGCCCCAGCAGTTTCGCCGACTTCTGCACGCTGAAGTGGCTGACGTCGGAGGCGAAGACGCGCAGTTTCTCCGGGGAACCGGTCTTGGCCTCCTCGCGGGCGAGGAGCAGCGCCTGGAGGTTGGACTGGCTGCCGCCGGAGGTGAACACGCCGTCGGCGGCGGGGCCGAGGCCGATCCGGGCGGCCGTCCAGTCGACCAGTTTCCGCTCGATAAGGGTGCCGCCCGCCGACTGGTCCCAGGTGTCCAGCGAGGAGTTGACGGCGGACAGGACCGCCTCGCCGAGCACGGCCGGGATGACGACCGGGCAGTTGAGGTGGGCGAGGTAGCGGGGGTGGTGGAAGTAGACCGCGTCGCGGAGGTAGACCTCCTCCAGTTCGTCCAGCACCGCCGTGGTGTCGCCCAGCGGCCGGTCGAGGTCGATGCCCTCGATGCGGGGGGTGAGGGCGTCGACCGTGACGCCGGTGAACGGACGTTCGGTGGCGGCGAGTTTGGCGGCCACCCGCTCGACTCCTTCGGTCACGGAGCGGCGGTACCGCTCCGCGTTCGTGTCATTGAGCAGGTGCGAGCGCATCGTGGGGGTCCTCCGGGATGGGGACGGGTCCGCCGCGGGACGGACGCGGGAGCGGAGCCTCGATTTTTCCTTAGGTTAGCCTAACCTAAGAAGCGCGGGTGAAACGCCGCCCCGCCGTGACGGTCGTCACGTTGGACGAATCGTCAATTGCCTTGAGGGAAAAGGCGGTTGGTCATCCGGCCGCGCGCAGCTGCTCCTCCGTCAGGCCCCGGCGCCAGTACCCGACGAAGGTGATCCGGCGCCGGTCGATGCCGCGCTCGTGCACCAGGTGCCGGCGCAGCGCCTTCACCGAGCCCGACTCGCCCGCGATCCAGGCGTACGGCCGCTCGGCGGACGGGAACGGGGCCGCGCGCAGGGCGTCGAGGCAGGACCCGTCGGTCCGCCAGGAGATCTCGGCGTCCGCCGCGGTCACCAGGTCCCGCGCGTCGCGGGCGTCGCGCACGTCCAGCCACGCCCGGACGCGCTGTCCGGCGGGCAGCGCGGCGAGGATGGACGCGATCGCCGGCAGGGCCGTCTCGTCGCCCCACAGCAGCACCAGGTCGGTGTCGTCCGGCGGCCGGAACCGGATCGCCCGGTTGTCGGCGACGGCGGGGCCGAGCAGCAGCACCCGGTCACCGGCGCGGGCCCGGCCGGCCCACGCGGAGGCGGGCCCGGCCGGGGTGTGCAGCACGAAGTCGACGTCGATCTCGTCGGGGTCCCGGCGCAGCTCCCGCAGCGTGTACGAGCGCATCACCGCCCGTACGTCGTCCGGCAGTTCACGCCAGCCCTGCCACCAGTCGTCCCCCAGCTCCACGGGCACGACCGGCGCGGTCTGGCCCGGGTGCGGCAGGAACAGCGACAGGGACTGGTCCCGGCCGTCGGAGAGGAAGTGCCGCAGGTCCTCCCCGGCGAAACTCACCCGGACCAGGGACGGCCCGAGCCGTCTCGTCCGTACGACGTGCAGGGCGAAGAAACGGAACGGGGCGGCGACGGCCGTGGTCATGCGGTCTCCTGGGGAGGGGGAGGGGCATTCGGCCTAGCGGTGGCGGTGGCGGTGGCGGTGGTCGGGGCGGTGGCCCGGGTCCGTCCGGCCCGGCCGGCGGGCGCGGGCCCCGGTCGCCTCGAACGCCTCGGTCAGGCGACCTTCTTGGCCTTCTCGAGCGCCTCGGCGAGGGTCTCCAGCAGCGGCACGCACTTGTCGTACGACAGGATCGGCTCGGGCGAGCGGGCGATGACCTGCCCGGCCTTCACCGCGGGGAGCTGCTTCCACGTCGGCTTGGTGATGTCGGCCGGCTGGATCGTCGAGGAGCGGTCGTCCATCATGATGATGTCGGCCTGGTACTTGTCGACGTTCTCCCAGCTCAGCGACTCGTACCAGCCGCCGCCCACGGCCTTGGCGCTCTCCGGCGGCTCGACGAAGTTCACGCCGAGGGCCTTGAAGTACTCCAGGTCGACGGAGAGGTTGGTGCCGGAGACGTAGAACAGCTGGTCGCTCGCGGACCCGGCCATGACCTTGATGTCGGGCTTGGCCTTGGCGGCGGCGCGCAGTCGGGTAGCGGCGGTCTCGAAGCGCTTCCTGGCGTCGGTGACCCCGGCCGCGGCCATGTCCGCGCCGAGGGACTCGGCCAGCTCCCACATGCGCTCCAGCGGAGCGGTGAGCTGCCGGTCGTAGACGGAGACGGCGACGCTCGGGGCCAGCTTGGCGATCTTGTCCTTGGAGGCCTCGGGGACGTACCAGAGGGTGCCGGCGTTGTCGAACATCGTGGAGACGAGCACGTCGGGCGCGAGGGCCGCGTACTTCTCGACGTTGAACTCGTCCCAGACGTTGCCGAGGACCTCGACCTTGCTGACGTCCATGTCGCCGGCCTGGACGTCCGCCTTGCCGGCGGTGGTCCTCGTCGGTCCGAAGACGCCCTTGACCTGGATGCCGTAGTCGAAGAGGGCGGCCGCGACGCCGGTGAACGCGACGATGTTCGCCGGGACCTTGTCGAGCTTCACGGTGGTCTTGCGGTCGTCCTCGAACGTCCAGGGACCGGACTTGGCGGCGGCGCCCTCCGTCGACTTCGAGCCACCGCTCCGGGAGTCGTCGTCCCCGCAGGCCGCGAGCACGGCACCGAGGCCGAGGGCGCCACCGGCGGCGAGGACGCCGCGACGGGTGAGGTGAGTGGCTCTGGTGTTGGACATGAGTGTGGCCGCTTTCGAACGGGGCGGATCACCGCCGGACAATTCGAAAGGTAGGTTAGCCTAACCTCAGATCTTGTCCAGGGGGCGGGCCCGGCCGGAACCGTCCGGCCCCGCCCCGGCGAAGGTGTCCGCACCCGCCGTCCCGGACCGGAACGCCCACCGGACAAGCGAGTTGCCGGAAGTGCGGGTGGGCCTCAGCCGACCAGACCCAGTTCCCGGGCGATCAGCATCCGCTGCACCTCGCTCGTGCCCTCGCCGATCTCCAGGATCTTGGAGTCGCGCCACATGCGGGCGACCGGGTACTCGTTCATGAAGCCGTAGCCGCCGTGGACCTGGGTGGCGTCGCGGGCGTTGTCGACGGCGACCGTCGAGGAGTACAGCTTCGCCAGGGCCGCCTCCTTCTTGAAGGACTCCCCGGACACCAGGCGCGACGCCGCGTCGCGCCAGGCGAGGCGGGCCGTGTGGGCCTTCATCTCCATGTCGGCGATCTTGAACTGGATCGCCTGGTTGGCGCCGATCGGACGGCCGAAGGCGCGGCGCTCCCTGGCGTACTTCACCGACTCGTCGACGCAGCCCTGGGCCAGCCCGGTCGCCAGGGCCGCGATGGCGACGCGGCCCTCGTCCAGGATGCGCAGGAACTGGGCGTAGCCGCGGCCCTCCTCGCCCAGCAGGTTGGCCGCCGGGACGCGGACGTCCGTGAAGGACAGTTCACGCGTGTCCGAGGCGTTCCAGCCGACCTTGGAGTAGGGCGCGGCGACCGTGAAACCGGGGGTGCCGGACGGGACGACGATCGCGGAGATCAGCGGCCTGCCGTCCGGCTTGCGGCCGGTGACCGCGGTGACGGTGACCAGGCCCGTGATGTCCGTGCCCGAGTTGGTGATGAAGCACTTCGTGCCGTTGATCACCCACTCGCCGGTGTCCGGGTCGAGGCGGGCCGTCGTGCGCGTCGCGCCCGCGTCGCTGCCGCCGTCCGGCTCGGTCAGGCCGAACGCGCCCAGGATCTCGCCGGAGCACAGCCGCGGCAGCCACTCCCGCTTCTGCTCCTCGGTGCCGAAGAGGTGGACCGGCATCGCGCCCAGCGAGACGCCCGCCTCCAGGGTGATCGCCACCGACGAGTCGACGCGGGCCAGTTCCTCCAGCGCGATGCCCAGCGCCAGGTAGTCGCCGCCCATGCCGCCGTACTCCTCGGGGAAGGGCAGCCCGAACAGGCCCATGCGGCCCATCTCGCGGACGATCTCGTACGGGAACTCGTGCCGCTCGTAGAAGTCGCCGATCTTCGGCGCGACGACGTCGTGCGCGAACTGCTCGACGGTGCGCCGCAGTTCTTCCAGCTCGGGGGAGAGTCGGTGGTCCATGGCGGTCACTGCTCCTTGTGGGCCTCGCGGCCCTCTTGGCCCTCTGCGTCCTCGTGGGACAGGGCGCGGACGGTGCGGGACGGGCTGGGCCGGCCCAGCCGGCCGGCCATCCAGACGCTGGTGGCGACGAGACGGCCGAGGTCGACCCCGGTGTCGATGCCGAGGCCGGTCAGCATCCACACGAGATCCTCGGTGGCGAGGTTGCCGGTGGCGGACCTCGCGAACGGGCAGCCGCCCAGGCCGCCCGCCGAGGCGTCGACGGTGGTGACGCCGTGCCGGAGCGCGGCGAGGGTGTTGGCGAGGGCCTGGCCGTACGTGTCGTGGAAGTGCACGCCCAGCGCGCCGACGGGGATGCCCTCCTCGCCGAGCGCGGTCAGCAGCTCCCCGACGTGACCGGGGGTGGCGACCCCGATGGTGTCGCCGAGGCTCAGCTCGTCGCAGCCCATGTCGACGAGGGCCCGGCACACCCGGACGACCTGGTGGACCGGGACCGCGCCCTCCCAGGGGTCGCCGAAGCACATGGAGAGGTAGCCGCGCACGTGCACCCCGTCGGCCTTGGCCCGCTCCACCACCGGGTGGAACATGGCCAGCGACTCGTCGACCGTGCGGTTGAGGTTGGCCTTGGCGAAGGACTCGGTGGCGCTGGCGAACACCGCGACCCGCCGCGCCCCGAGCGCCAGCGCCCGGTCCAGCCCGCGTTCGTTCGGCACGAGCACCGGCAGCTCCACCGGCAGGCCGGCGAGCATCGGGAACAGCTCCTCGGCGTCGGCGAGCTGGGGCACCCACTTCGGGTGGACGAAGCTGGTCGCCTCGATCGTGGTCAGCCCGGCGTCGGCGAGCCGGTGCACGAACTCGGCCTTCACGGCCGTCGGCACGGTCGCCTTCTCGTTCTGCAGGCCGTCGCGGGCGCCGACCTCGTGGATCCTGACCCGCGGGGGTAGGCCCGGCGCGGGCACGGTCATCGGAAGTCCTCGCACGCTCATCCCTCCTCCCCGTGCGGCGCGATCACGGCCAGCACCTGGTCCATGGCGACGGTGGAGCCCGCCGTGACGTCGAGTTCGGCGACCGTGCCGGCGTGCGGGGCGGAGATGACGTGCTCCATCTTCATCGCCTCCACCACCAGCAGGCTCTGCCCGGCCGCCACCTCGTCGCCGACGGCGACCTTCACCACCGTCACCGTGCCCGGCATGGGCGCGGTCAGCGAGTCGGCGCCCGCGTGCCCGGCCCCGGTCAGGGACGCGGCCACCGGGTCGTGGTCGCGCACCTGCCAGGCGTCGCCGTCGCGGCCCAGCCAGTCACCGGCCCGGTGGAAGGTGTGCCGGACGCCGTCGAGGGTGACGCTCACCTCGTCGTCGGTGACCGAGTGCGTGCCGCGCGGCGTGTGCTCCACGGGGTCGGTGACCCGCAGCGGGAACGCCGGCGGCCGGTGCTCCCCGCCCAGCCGCCACCCGCTCGGCACCGAGAAGGGGTCCGTCCACCCCGTCCCGGACGGTTCCAGTGCCTCCAGCCGGACGGCCGCGGCGGCCTCGTAGACCTCCTCCGGCACCTCGGTGGGGACCAGGTCGTCCATGACCCGCTCGACCAGGCCGGTGTCCAGCTCGCCCGCCACGACCGCCGGGTGGGCGAGCAGCCGGCGCAGGAACCCGGCGTTGGTCGGCACGCCCAGCGTGACCGTGTCGGCGAGGGCGGCCCGGAGCCTGCGCAGCGCCGTGGCCCGGTCGGGGCCGTACGCGATCACCTTGGAGAGCATCGGGTCGTACAGGCTGCCGACCTCGGTGCCCTCGCTCAGCCCCGAGTCGGTGCGCACGCCCTCGCCCCGCGGCTCGCGCAGCCGCAGCACGGTGCCGCCGGACGGCAGGAAGCCGCGGGCGCCCTCCCGGACGGACACCGTCTCGGCGCACACCCGCGCCTCGACGGCGTGCCCCGTGAGGCGGACGTCGTCCTGCGCGTACGGCAGCCGCTCCCCGGCCGCCACCCGCAGCTGCCACTCCACCAGGTCGAGCCCGGTGACCAGCTCGGTGACGGGGTGCTCCACCTGGAGACGGGTGTTCATCTCCATGAAGTAGTAGGCCTTCGGGTCCCCGCCGGGCACGATGAACTCCACCGTGCCCGCGCCCCGGTAGCCGCAGGACAGGGCCGCCTGGACCGCGGCCTCGCCCATCCCCGCGCGGGTCGTCTCGTCGAGGAGCACGCTGGGCGCCTCCTCGATCAGCTTCTGGTGCCGGCGCTGGAGGGAGCACTCGCGCTCGCCCAGGTGGATCACCCGGCCGTGGCCGTCCGCCAGGACCTGGATCTCGATGTGCCGGGGCCGGTCGACCCACCGCTCCACGAGCAGCGTGTCGTCCCCGAAGGAGGCGCGGGCCTCGCGGCGGGCGGCGGCGATCTCGTCCAGGAGGACGCCCTCCTCCCGCACCAGCCGCATGCCCTTGCCGCCGCCGCCGGCCGACGGCTTGAGCAGCACGGGCATGCCGATCTCCAGGGCGGCGGCGGCCAGTTCGGCGTCGCCCAGCCCGCTCCCGCTCGACCCGGGAACCACCGGGACGCCCGCCGCCTGCACGGTCTCCTTGGCGCGGATCTTGTCGCCCATGAGGGAGATCGCCTCGGCCGGCGGGCCGATGAACACGAGCCCGGCGTCGGCGCAGGCGCGCGCGAAGCCGGCGTTCTCCGCGAGGAAGCCGTACCCGGGGTGGACGGCCTGGGCGCCGGTGCGGGCGGCGGCCTCCAGCAGCCGCTCCACCGACAGGTAGCTCTCGGCGGCCGGCGCCGGACCGATCCGGACGGCCGTGTCGGCCTCCCGGACGTGCCGCGCGTCGGCGTCGGCGTCGGAGAAGACGGCCACCGAGCGCACGCCCAGGGAACGCAGGGTGCGGATCACCCGGACGGCGATCTCGCCCCGGTTGGCGACGAGGACTGTGTCGAACATCGTCTTGAAGCCCCTCACATCCGGAAGACGCCGAACTGGGGTTCGCCCAGCGGCGCGTTGGCACAGGCGGTCAGGGCCAGACCCAGCACCTGCCGGGTCTCCAGCGGGTCGATGACCCCGTCGTCCCAGAGCCGGGCGGTCGCGTAGTAGGCGCTGCCCTGGCGCTCGTACTGCTCGCGGACCGGGGCCTTGAACGCCTCTTCCTCCTCGGCGGGCCAGTCCTGGCCGCGCGCCTCCAGCTGGTCGCGCTTGACGGTGGCGAGGACGGAGGCGGCCTGCTCGCCGCCCATCACGGAGATCTTGGCGTTCGGCCACATCCACAGGAAGCGGGGGGAGTAGGCCCGGCCGCACATCGAGTAGTTCCCCGCGCCGTACGACCCGCCGACCACGACCGTCAGTTTGGGCACGCGCGTGCAGGCCACCGCGGTGACCATCTTGGCGCCGTGCTTGGCGATGCCGCCGGCCTCGTAGTCCTTGCCGACCATGAAGCCGGAGATGTTCTGGAGGAACAGCAGGGGGATGCCGCGCTGGTCGCACAGCTCGATGAAGTGGGCGCCCTTCTGGGCGGACTCGGAGAACAGGATGCCGTTGTTGGCGACGATGCCGACCGGGTGCCCGTGGACGCGGGCGAAGCCGGTGACCAGGGTCTGCCCGAACTCGGACTTGAACTCCGCGAAACGGGAGCCGTCCGTGATGCGGGCGATGACCTCCCGCACGTCGTAGGGGGTGCGGGAGTCGACCGGGACCGCGCCGTACAGCCCGTGGGGGTCGACCTTGGGCTCGACCGCGGGCCGCACCTCCCAGGGGAGCGGGCGGCGGGCCGGGAGGGTGGAGACGACGGTCCGCACGATGCGCAGGGCGTGCGCGTCGTCCTCCGCGAGGTGGTCGGTGACGCCCGAGACCCGCGCGTGGACCTCGCCGCCGCCCAGCTCCTCCGCGGTGACGACCTCGCCGGTGGCGGCCTTCACCAGCGGCGGACCGCCCAGGAAGATCGTGCCCTGGCCGCGCACGATGACCGCCTCGTCGCTCATCGCCGGGACGTACGCCCCGCCGGCCGTGCACGAGCCGAGCACGGCGGCGATCTGCGGGATGCCGGCCCCGGACATGCGGGCCTGGTTGTAGAAGATGCGCCCGAAGTGCTCGCGGTCCGGGAAGACCTCGTCCTGCAGGGGCAGGAAGGCGCCGCCGGAGTCCACCAGGTACAGGCACGGCAGCCGGTTCTCGAGGGCCACCTCCTGGGCCCGCAGGTGCTTCTTCACCGTCATCGGGTAGTACGTCCCGCCCTTGACGGTGGCGTCGTTGGCGACGATCACGCACTCCCGGCCGCTGACCCGGCCGATCCCCGCGATCACCCCGGCCGCGGGGGCCTGCCCGTCGTACAGCCCGTCGGCGGCGAGGGGGGCCAGCTCCAGGAACGGCGAGCCGGGGTCCAGGAGGGCGTCCACCCGGTCCCTCGGCAGCAGCTTCCCGCGCGCGGTGTGCCGGGCCCGCGCCTTCTCCCCGCCGCCCAGCCGGGCCGCGGCGAGCTTGCCGCGCAACTCCTCGACGAGCGCGAGATGGGCCCTCTCGTTGGTCCGCCAGGCCTCCGACGCGGGATCGGCCGCGCTGGTCAGCTCCGGTGCCTGCTCCATACCTTGCGGTCCCCTCACCCAGTGGTCGACTGGTTAATGAGCGTTAACCATTTCCGTCAGGTTAACGATCGCTAACCCGGTTGTCTAGAATTGTTTTCATGGCCACCAGAACCGACGCCCCCACCCGCCGCGAGCAGATCCTCAAGGAAGCCGCGCGCCTGTTCGCCGAACGCGGGTTCCACGGCGTCGGCGTGGACGAGATAGGGGCCGCGGTCGGCATCAGCGGCCCCGGCCTCTACCGGCACTTCCCCGGCAAGGACGCGATGCTCGCCGAGCTGCTGGTCGGGATCAGCGGCCGGCTGCTGACCGGCGCGCGGCGCCGGGTGCAGGAGGCCGACGGGGCCCGGGCCGGGACGGTCCTCGACTCGCTCATCGAGGGGCACACCGACTTCGCGCTCGACGACCGCCCCCTGATCACCCTGCACGACCGGGAGCTGGACCGCCTCCGCGACAGCGACCGCAAGCTGGTGCGGCAGTTGCAGCGGCAGTACGTCGAGCTGTGGGTGGAGGTCGTCCGCGAGGTCCACCCGGCGCTGACGGAGCCGACGGCCCGGTCGGCGGTGCACTCGGTGTTCGGGCTGCTCAACTCCACCCCGCACCTGGGGCGCGCGGGCACCCTCCCCGACCGGGCGGCCATGGCGGACCTGCTGCACCGGATGGCCCGCGGCGCCTTCGCCTCGGCGGCGCAGGAGTGAGGGGCGCGGGGGCGGGCCGCGGAGGCGGCGCGCGGCCCGCGCGGGCGTGACGAGGGTTACCCCGTACCCACCCTGGACGCGCTTCGTACTCGCCGGTACGGTGATATGAGCAAGCGCTTAGACAGGCCGATGTACGTGGAGGTGGCGGCGTGCGCCGTACGGTGTTCAACGAGGATCACGAGGCGTTCCGGGAGACCCTTCGCGCCTTCATCGAGGCCGAGGTCGTGCCCGTCTACGACGAGTGGTTCGCCGCCGGCCAGGCCCCGCGGGAGTTCTACTACAAGCTCGGCGAGCTGGGCATCTTCGGCATCAACGTGCCCGAGGAGTTCGGCGGCGCCGGCCTGGACAGCCACAAGTTCGAGGCCGTCCTGTACGAGGAGACCGCCCGCGCCGGCGTCCAGTTCGGCGGTTCCGGCGTGCACGTGCTGCTCGCCCTGCCGTACATCAAGATGCTCGCCACCGAGGAGCAGAAGAAGCGCTACCTGCCGAAGTTCGTCTCCGGCGAGGAGATGTGGGCCATCGCGATGACGGAGCCGGGCACCGGTTCCGACCTCGCGGGCATGAAGTCCACCGCCAAGCTGAGCGAGGACGGCACGCACTACGTCCTCAACGGCGCCAAGACCTTCATCACCGGCGGCGTCCACGCCGACAAGGTGATCGTCTGCGCCCGGACCGCCGCCCCGACCGCCGAGGACCGCCGGCACGGCATCTCCCTCTTCGCCGTCGACACCAAGTCCGAGGGCTACTCCATCGGCCGCAAGCTGGACAAGCTGGGCCTGCGCACCTCCGACACGGCCGAGCTGGCCTTCGTCGACGTCAAGGTGCCCGTCGAGGACCTGCTCGGCGAGGAGAACAAGGGCTTCTCCTACCTCGGCCACAACCTGGCCTCCGAGCGCTGGGGCATCGCCTTCGGCGCCTACGCCCAGGCCAAGGCCGCCGTCCGGTTCGCCAAGCAGTACGTGCAGGAGCGCACCGTCTTCGGCAAGCCGGTCGCCCACTTCCAGAACACCAAGTTCGAGCTGGCCGCCTGCCAGGCCGAGGTGGACGCGGCCGAGGCCGTCGCCGACCGCGCCACGGAGGCCCTCGACGCCGGCGAGCTGACCCCCGCCGAGGCCGCCAGCGCCAAGCTGTTCTGCACCGAGGTCGCGCACCGCGTCATCGATCGCTGCCTCCAGCTGCACGGAGGTTACGGCTACATGAACGAGTACCCGATCGCCCGCCTGTACGCGGACAACCGGGTCAACCGCATCTACGGCGGCACCAGCGAGATCATGAAGACGATCATCGCCAAGGACATGGGTCTGTAAGCCGGCCGCAATCACCGCCGGATATCACCGTCCTCATGAACCAGGCACTACAGGATCTCCTCGATCTGCTCGACCTCGAGCAGATCGAGGAGAACATCTTCCGCGGCCGCTCCCGCTCCGCCGTCGTCCCCCGCGTCTTCGGCGGGCAGGTCGCGGCCCAGGCGCTGGTCGCCGCCGGGCGCACGGTCCCCGCCGACCGGCACGCCCACTCCCTGCACGCGTACTTCCTGCGGATGGGCGACCCCGGGGCGCCCATCGTCTACAACGTCGAGCGCATCCGCGACGGCCGCTCCTTCACCACCCGCCGGGCGGTCGCCGTCCAGCACGGCCGGCCGATCTTCACCCTCTCGGCGTCCTTCCAGGCGTACGAGGAGGGGCTCGACCACCAGACCCCGATGCCCCTCTCCCCGGACCCGGCGTCCCTGCCGACCTCCGAGGAGCGCCTGCGCGGCTACGGCCACCTCCCGGCGGACGTCGTCGAGCGGTTCCTGGAGGCGCGCCGGGCCGTCGACCTGCGCTACGTCGACGAGCCGCCGTACGGCAGGTTCGGCGAACCGCGCGAGCCGCACAGCCAGGTCTGGTTCCGCACCGACGGCAAGCTCGCGGACGACCCCCTGCTGCACGTCGTCCTGGCCACCTACGTCTCCGACATGACGCTCCTGGACTCGGTCCTGCTCGCGCACGGCCGCGGCGGCTGGGCGGTCGGGGACGTGGTCGGCGCCTCGCTGGACCACGCGATGTGGTTCCACCGCCCGTTCCGCGCCGACGAGTGGCTGCTCTACGACCAGGAGTCGCCGTCGGCGCACGGCGGCCGGGGCCTGGGCCAGGCCCGCATCTACACGCAGGACGGACGGCTCGCCGTCTCGGTCATCCAGGAAGGCGTGGTGCGCGTCCCCCGGGAGGACTGAGGGGCACGGCCACCCCACGGGAACGGGGCGGCGGCGAGAACACCTTCACGGTGAACGCCGCCGCCGCCTTTCCGGGCGACCCGAGAACCGGGCGACCCGAGGACTAGCGCAGTCCCGCCTCCGCCAGCAGGTACGCCGTCATCGGGTCGTAGTGGCGGGGGCTGACCACGTGGTCGTCGAGGGGGACGGTCACCTGGACGGTGCCCTCGGCCTCGGCGAGGAACAGCGCCGGGTCGTTGCAGTCGGCGTACCCGACGGAGTCCACTCCGTGCTGTCCGGCGTACCCCGCCCAGCCGTGGTCGGCGACGACCAGGTCCGGCAGCGGGCGGCCCCCGCGCTCCAGGGCGGTCAGGATCGCCCTCATCGGTTCGCCCGAGTGGGTGTGCCACAGGGTGGCGCCGTGCTCCAGCACCGCCACGTCGGCGAACTGCATGACGTACCCCTCGTCCGTCTGGAGTCCGTCGGGGATGACGACGATCTCGCAGCCGGCCCGGCGCAGCGCGTCCGCCGTGGCCCGGTGCACGTCCAGCAGCCCGCCCGGGTGACCGGTCGCGAACAGCACCCGCTGCCGGTCCTCGGCCGCCTTGCGCAGCCGCCCGGCGAGCCGCTCCAGGCCGTCGACGGTGAGCTGGGGGTCGATGGTGTCCTGGCCGTGGCGGTACCCGGGGTCGTCGTTGACGCCGACCCGCTCCGCCATCACCGCGAGCACGTCCTGCTCGTCGGTCCAGCGGTCGCCGAGCTCCAGGCCGAGCCAGAAGTTGCGGACGCCGTTGGCCAGCTGGCGGTAGTGGGAGAGGTTGTTCTCGCGCGGGGTGGCGACGTCACCCGCGATACGGGTCCTCACGAGGTGTTCGACGAGCTCGGCGCGGCTGGGTGTCCCGGGTATCGGCATGGTCTCCATTGTGGGGCAGCCGCCGGTGGGAGTCCGTGGCCTCCCGGACGCTGGGACGCGGGTCACTCACCCCGGCCCGCCGCCCGGCCCGCCGCCCGGTCCGCCCCGGCGGACTCACCGTTGCCGCAGGGCGAACCACAGTTCCATCCGTACGTCCGGGTCGTCCAGGTCCGTCCCCAGCAGGGCCGCGCAGCGCGCGATCCGCTGCCGCACGGTGTTGCGGTGCACGCCCAGCGCCACCGCCGTGCGGTCCCAGCCGCCGTGCAGGGACAGCCAGGCGCGCAGGGTGGCCGCGAGGGTCTCGTCGAGGGGGGCGAGCAGCGCGCGGGCGTGCGCCTCGGCCTCGTCGGGCGGCACCAGGTCGGCGAGCGCGGGGCGCGCGCCGTGCCGGACCAGGGGCGCGCGGGTGGCGCGGGCGCGCGCCAGGGCGCGGGCCGCCCGCACGTCGGCGGCCGGCCAGTCGGCGGGGTCCGCCGCGGCGCCGACCCCCAGCGTCCAGCCCGGCTGCGCGAGCGGCTCCCGCTCGCCCGGCACCAGGACCCGTACGACGTCCTCCCCGAGGTCGACCAGCGGCGACCCGAGCGCGGCGCCCAGCGCGGCGGCGGCCACCGCGTCCGGCGCCCGGCCCTCGGGCCGCCCGTGCACGACCTGCCACCGGTCCCCGCCGAGCAGCGGGGCCACGGACTCCGGCGCGGCGCCGAGCAGCAGCCGTACGAGGGCCGCGGAGCGGGCCGCTTCCGGGCCGCCGCGGTGTTCACCGGTGAGCAGCGACAGCAGGACGGCGGCGACGGCGGCGACGGTGTGGTCGCCGGCCTCCCGGTGCGGAGCGGCGATCCCGAGCACGAAGCCCCGGCCGGACCCGAGGGCGTAGGCGGCGAGGGAGGCGCCGCCGGTGGTGTCGGTGGCGGAGGAGGGGACGGGGGCGGGGGCGGGGGCCGTCGGAGCGGTGGCCGTGCCCGTCGGCGGCGGGCCGGCCGGGCGGACGACCCGCGCCAGCCGTGCCAGCGCCGCACCCGTCCCGCTCCCGGGCTCCCGCCCCGCCGCCGCGACCTCCGTGCCGTCCGGGCCGTACAGCACCGCGCGGCCGCCCGTCCGCCGGGCCAGCTGCCGCAGCACCGACGGCACCGGGTCCGGCCGGGACGCGGCGGCGGCGAGGCTCTGCTGCGCCTCGGTGACCCGGCGCAGCCCGTCGTGCCGGGCCTGCGCCATGAGCTCCCAGACCGCGCGGGCCACGCCGGAGAAGGTGGTCCGCGGCGGGACCTCCAGCAGGGGCAGCCCCCGGGCCTCGCAGGCGGCGACCAGGGCGCGCGGCACGGTGTCGTGCACCGGGGCGAGACCGAACCCGAGGGCCGCGCCGCCGGCGGCCACGATCCGCGCGACGTAGGCGTCGCAGTAGGTGTCCAGGCCGGCCGCCGCCCCGGGAAGGTGCGCCCCGGCCGTCAGCAGCAGCTCGCCGCCCAGCAGGTACGGGTAGGGGTCGGCCATCTCCGAGGCGTGGGCCCCGTGGACGGCCGGGTCCGG
Source organism: Streptomyces sp. NPDC014882 (assembly GCF_043081325.1). Taxonomy (NCBI): domain Bacteria; kingdom Bacillati; phylum Actinomycetota; class Actinomycetes; order Kitasatosporales; family Streptomycetaceae; genus Streptomyces; species Streptomyces sp. NPDC014882. The sequence continues at coordinate 529,897 of NZ_JBIBWL010000002.1, read as the reverse complement.
CCCGCGGGGCCCGGCGATCCGGCGCAGGGCGAGGTCCTCGCGCGCCAGCAGGGCGGCGAGGGGGACGGGGGGCGTCGGCGGCACGGGTACCGCCGCGGACTCCGGCACGATGTGCGTTTCCTCCGTTCGGAACGGCTCTTGTGGAGGAAACGTACACTTCGCCACCGCTCTCCGGCCGTCTAGGGTCGTCCCGACCGGCTCGCCGGCGCGGCGCCCGAACGCACGTCCGAACGTGTCCGGGCTCGCCGGTAGAGTCGTGCACAGTAGGACAGAGCGGTACATACGCGACGGCGCCCCGGAAAGCGCGCAGGAAAGAAGGCAGCAGATGAGCAGCAGCGAGACGCCCCGCGGCCCGGTCGACTCCTCGCGGGTGCCGCGGTACGCCGGCCCCGCGACCTTCGCCCGGCTGCCCCGCCTCGACGAGGTCGGCCGCGCCGACGTCGCCGTGGTCGGCGTCCCGTTCGACTCCGGCGTCTCCTACCGGCCGGGCGCCCGCTTCGGCGGCAACGCGATCCGTGAGGCGTCCCGGCTGCTGCGCCCGTACAACCCGGCGCAGGACGCCTCCCCCTTCGCCCTCGCGCAGGTCGCCGACGGCGGCGACATCGCCGTGAACCCGTTCGACATCAACGAGGCCGTCGAGACGATCGAGGCGGCCGCCGACGACCTGCTGGGCACCGGCGCCCGCCTGCTGACCCTCGGCGGCGACCACACCATCGCCCTGCCCCTCCTGCGCTCGGTCGCCAAGAAGCACGGCCCGGTCGCCCTGCTCCACTTCGACGCCCACCTCGACACCTGGGACACCTACTTCGGCGCCGAGTACACGCACGGCACCCCGTTCCGCCGCGCCGTCGAGGAGGGCATCCTCGACACCGAGGCGCTCTCCCACGTCGGCACCCGCGGCCCGCTCTACGGCAGGCAGGACCTCACCGACGACGAGAAGATGGGCTTCGGCATCGTCACCTCGGCGGACGTCTACCGGCGCGGCGCCGACGAGGTCGCCGACCAGCTCCGCCAGCGCATCGGCGACCGCCCCCTGTACATCTCCATCGACATCGACTGCCTCGACCCTGCGCACGCCCCCGGCACCGGCACCCCCGAGGCCGGCGGCATGACCTCCCGCGAACTCCTGGAGATCCTGCGCGGCCTGGCCTCCTGCCACCTGGTCTCGGCGGACGTCGTCGAGGTGGCACCGGCGTACGATCACGCGGAGATCACGTCGGTGGCCGCGTCCCACACGGCGTACGAACTGACCACGATCATGTCCCGTCAGATCGCGGAAGCCCGCAAGGAGAACGACGGCCGGTGACCCACGACCATGACCTGGTACTCCGCCCGACCGCCGCGCAGACGGAGGCCGCGCTGAACCCTCCTCCCGGCCGCACGGGCGGGGACCTGGTCGTGGAGACGCTGGCCGGGCTCGGCGCGACCACCGTCTTCGGACTGCCCGGCCAGCACGCGCTCGGCGTGTTCGACGCGCTGCGCCGCTCCGGCCTGCGCTACGTCGGCCTGCGGGTGGAGAACAACGCCGGGTTCGCGGCGGACGCGTACGGCCGGATCACCGGTGAGGCGGCGCCCCTGCTGCTGTCCACGGGGCCGGGCGCGCTGACCTCCCTGCCCGCGCTCCAGGAGGCCGCGGCCGCGTCCGCCCCCGTGCTGGCGATCAGCAGTCAGGTCCCGACGGCCGGCCTGGGCGGCGGCCGCCGCGGCTACCTGCACGAACTCCCCGACCAGGCGGCGTCGTTCCGGGGCGTCGTCAAGTCCGTGCACACGGCGCGCACGGCGTCCCAGATCCCCTCCGCGATCGCGGAGGCCTGGAAGTCGGCGCTGACCGTCCCGCCCGGGCCGGTGTGGGTGGAGATCCCGCAGGACGTCCTCGTCGCGGAGACGGTCCTGCCGGTGGTGACGGCGATGGACGCCACCCCGGACGAGCTGCCCCCGCGTCCCGAACTCACCGCGCTCGCCGCCCACCTGCTGGCGAACGCCGCCCGTCCGGCGATCATCGCGGGCGGGGGAGTGGTCCGCTCCGACGCCTCCGGCAAGCTCAGGCAGCTCGCCGAGCGCGTCCAGGCGCCGGTGGTCACCACCCCCGGCGGCAAGGGCGCCTTCCCCTGGACGCACCCGCTGTCGCTCCGGTCCTGGCTGGAGGACCGCCACACCACCGACTTCCTGGAGGACGCGGACGTCCTGCTGGTGATCGGCTCGGGCCTCGGTGAACTCTCCTCGAACTACCACACGTTCGCCCCGCGCGGCCGCGTGATCCAGATCGAGGCCGACCTCGGCAAGCTGGAGTCCAACCACCCGGGCGTCGGCATCCACGCCGACGCCCGCCTCGCCCTCCAGGCGCTCCTGGAGACGGTGCGACGGCGCGAGGACGCGAGCGCCCCGGAGCGCGTACGGGAGGTGCTGGCCCGCGTGCGCGAACGGATCGCCGCGCAGGACCTCACCCGGGAACAGCAGGTGCTGACGGCGGTCCGCCGGGCCCTGCCCGCCGACTCGCCGTCCTTCTGGGACATGACGATCCTGGCCTACTGGGCCTGGTCCGCGTTCGACGCCATGGGGCCCAACCACCTGCACTCCGCCCAGGGCGCCGGCGGCCTCGGCTACGCCTTCCCGGCCGCCCTCGGCGCGGCGGTCGCCGACCCCACCCGCCCGGTCCTCGCCGTCTCGGGCGACGGCGGCGCCCTCTACTCGATCGCCGAACTCGCCACCGCCCGCCAGCACGACCTGGACGTCACTTGGCTGATCGTCGACGACGGCGGCTACGGCATCCTCCGCGAGTACATGACGGAGTCCTTCGGGGAGACCACGGCGACGGAGCTGACCGGCCCGGACTTCGCGGCCCTGGCCGAGTCCTTCGGCGTCCCGGGCGTGCGTACGTCCCCGGAGAACCTGGCGGCCGACCTAGCGGAGGCGCTGAAGTCACCGGGCCCCTCGGTGGTGGTCCTGCCGGCCCGGCTGCGGATGTTCGCCCCGACCCACCTGGGCTCGGACTGATCCCCCGACCGGCTGTGGCGGCGACCTTCACCGGATATGTTCCGTGAGGTCGCGGGCGTTCCGGCCGGGTCGATGTCGGACGCGGCCATTACTCTGAGCCCGGAGAGGAGGACAGCGTGCTGCTGAGATTCCGCGTAGCGAACGTACGGTCCCTGCGGGACGAGCAGGAACTGTCCTTCGTCGTGCCCGGCGGCGGGCAGAGCGCATCGGCGAACCCGGTGGAACTCGCCGGCGGCGGATCCCTCTCCGTGCTCCCGCTGATCGGCATCTTCGGGGCCAACGCCTCCGGCAAGTCCAACGTGCTGGCCGCGATGACCGACATGCGCAACGCGGTCCTCAACTCCTATGCGCGCTGGGCCTCCTACGACGGCATTCCGCGCCAGGTCTTCGCTCTGGACCCCAAGAGCGAGAGCGAACCCTCCTTCTTCGAGGTCGACGTCGTCATCGACGCGGTCCGCTGGACGTACGGCTTCGAACTCGGTGCCACCCGTGTCGAGTCCGAATGGCTGCACAGCTATCCGAAGGGCCGCCGCCAGGAATGGCTCGACCGCGACGCCTCCCGTCCGGACGTCTTCAAGTGGCCCGGTGGACGCGTCAAGGACCGGGCCCAGCTCGTACGGCGTACGCGTCCGAACGCACTGCTGCTCTCCACAGCCGGGACGGACAACCACCCGCAGCTCTCCCCGCTGTTCCACTGGTTCCGCCGCAACTTCTGGATGATCAGCCCGGAGGGCGAGCGGGACGAGCGCGCGCAGTACACCATGAAGGAACTGTCGGGGCCGAGGGCTGACCGGATTCGGGAGTTGCTGCGCGTTGCCGACCTCGGCATCACCGGAGCAAGGATCGTTCAGGACAGCCCAGGTCGGGAAACGGTGAAGCTGACACACCATTCGGTGGCCGGGGATGTCTCCTTCGACTGGGAGGAGGAGTCCCTCGGTACTCGTTCCTGGTTCGGCCTCCTCGGCCCTTTGCTCGTCGCCCTCGACGAAGGCGCGGTTCTGCTCGTCGACGAACTCGACTCAAGCCTGCACTCGCGTTTCGCCGCAGAGGTTGTTCGGCTCTTCCACGACCCGTATGCGAACCCCATGGGCGCTCAGCTTGTCTTCACGACGCACGACGCGACGGTCCTCACCACACCAAGCGGCGAGAGACTCCTTGACCCTGAGCAGGTGTGGCTGACGGAGAAGGACAAGGACGGGTCGACCGGGCTGTATCCGCTCACCGATGTGGAGTTGGGCGAGGACGAGAACCTTACGCAGTCCTATCTCGCAGGCGCCTTTGGCGGGGTTCCAGCCCTGCTGGAAGGACAGATCGCGCGGCGGCTGCTCGTGGCGCGCGAGGCGGGAACGTACGACGGGACGGGCGAGCGAGCGGACGGGGCGGGGCGCGACTGATGGGGCGGGCGCAGAGGGGCAGGGACTCGTGGGAGCGTCCGGCCCGGAGGGGCGGGCAGCGCAAGCGTCAGGTCTTCGTCTTCACCGAGGGCAAGGTGACCGAGCCCTCGTATCTCGACATCCTCAAGGACCAGGGCGTCCCGCTCGCCGACGAGGTTCCAGTGGAGATGCACATCGCCAACCGCAGGGCGGACAGCGGGCGCAAGCCGCTCGACCTCGTCGAGCAGGCGATCAGGCTGAAGCGCGAGGAGGACCGCAAGGCGAAGCGGGCCAAGCTGGAGGAGAAGTACCTGCCTCAGGTCTGGTGCCTCTTCGACCACGACAACTACGCGTACGTTCGCGACGCACTGGACCAGGCGGAGAGGGCGGGCATCGGGGTCGCCTTCTCGCATCCGTGCTTCGAGGTGTGGCGCCTCGCCCACTACAAGCCGGTCAGCGGTTCGTTCGCCGGGGTGTGCGACGGGGCGGCCGGGCGGCTCCCGTTCCAGCGGGGCTCCCAGGACGCCAAGACTCCCAAGATCGTCCTGCCGCACCAGGTCCTGGGCCGCTACAAGACGGCGCGGAAGAACGCCGAGCGGATGAACGGCCAGCACGCGGCGCATGTGGCCAAGTGGGACAGGGACCCCTACACGGACGTGCACGAGTTCGTGGAGAAGGCGCTGCATATCGACACGTACTGACACCCTCCCAGCCATGATCACATGCGCCGATTTCGGCAGGACCCGAGCGGGTTCACAGGATGACCTGTTGTCGGGGCGAGTCAAGGCTTCTGACTTGGCGGCCTGAGGGAACGGCGTCCGGCCCGCCCAAGGGGTGCGGGCCGGATGAGTCGTGGCGGTGAGCGGTCAGGCGGACAGATTGCCGTCCTTGACTGCTGTGACGAACGATGCCCAGCCGGCCGACGGGAAGACCAGTGCGGGTCCCTCAGGGGTCTTGGAGTCGCGGACAGGGACACCTGTGGGGTGGTCGTCCAGGACCTCCAGGCAGCTGCCGCCCTCGCTGCCGCTGTAGGAGGACTTCCGCCAACCGGTCAGCGCGGCAGCGTTCGAGATGATCGGTTCAGTCATGACGTCCGTAATCCTTTGCTGTCGCCCTCAGCAGGGCCAGTGACTCCTTCAGTGGCAGAGCATCGCTCAGTGCGAGATCGTAACGGCCTTGCAGCTCCCGAACCATGGTCGGGGAGTCGTGCACCTTCCCCATGCGGACCCCCTCGCTGTATGCCACCGGCGGCTGATCGTCGAACCACATCAGCGTCAGCATGCTCTCCAGCAAGGGGTGGAACCCCAAGGAGCGCGGTAGTACGTGCACGCGGACCCGTCGTGACTCCGCCAGTCTGACGATGTGTGTGATCTGCTCGGCCATGACCTCTGGGCCGCCGATCGGCCGGTCCAGGACGCTCTGGTCCAGAAGTGCCCACACTACTGGTGACACGGGATCCTCAAGGATCTTCGCCCGCTCCAGCCGTGTGACAACGAGCCTGTCACATTCCTCTTCACCCAATGGAGGGTAGGAGGGGCCCAGGACCGCACGTGCGTACCCTTCCGTCTGGAGTGTGCCGGGTACGAAGGAGAGGGCGAACTCACGGATCTCGACAGCCTGCTGTTCGAGAGCGTAAGCCGCTTCGAAGTGCTTCACCACTGCGGTGTCGTCGTCCGGCAGGAAGCTGCTGAGCACGTCGCCCGTGTTCAGCGCCCTGTCGAGGCGTCTCGCGTCCTCCTTGGACGGGGTGCGCCGGCCCGCCTCGATGTGGGCGATGTGCGAACGCGTCATGACGGCGGCCGTCGCCAGCTCCTGCTGCGTCAGCCCGGCCGCGTCGCGCTGCGCCCTCAACCACTCCCCATAGATGTTGCTCATCGTCAACTCCCGTGTGACAGATGCGTTGTCACGTCCGACCCCCTGGCGAGCCTAGCCCGGCCCGTCTCACTCTGTGAGTGGATCGCTACACAGCGACGTCCATGCACGTCGTCCTGCCCTCGGGTACGGAAGACCCCCGCGACCGCTACCGACGGCCCGGGGGCATGGCCCTCAACCGCAACGGAGTTGAAGACGTGTTGAACCGTATCGCCTGCCTCGTCGAGCCGCTGCTGCGACTGCTGTTGCCCGCCTCCGGGCGCCACCGCCACCGGAACCGGCACCGCGCCGGGGGTGAGGGACGGCCCACCCCCGTGCCGGCCGCCCCCGTCGCATCCGGCCGCCGCCCCTCCCCGCACGAGGCCCTCTTCCACGGCGAGGACTCCCGGCTCGTCCGCCCCTACCTCCTCGCCCACGAACGGCGCACGCAGGCCAAGCAGCAGCGCGCCCGTCGCCGGACCCTCTGGCTCGCCGTGCACGGCATCGACGTAGGGCCACGGCGCATCCACGGTGTCGACGTCGGCCCGCGCCGCATCCGGGGCAACGAGGTGGCCGCCGCATGATCTACGAAAGCCACGGCCTCGCCGTCACCGCAGCCGGCCGGCCCCGCCTCCTCCCCTGGTCCAACCTCGACGGCAACCCCTGCTACCTCGTCACCGACGACACCGGCACCGGCCGTCTCTCGCGCCTCGCCGACGACGTCGAGGCCGTCCAGCTCGACATGGCCGACGACCTTCTCGGCCACGCCGTCGATCTCCTGGGCGACGGCAAGGCCACCGCGCCCCAACTCCGCTACCTCGCGGCCCGCTTGGCCGAAGCGCTCCACGACGTACATCGGATCGCCCGGAGCAGGGGAGCGCGCCTCCCCGTGCCCCGCGGCGACGAGGCCCCCGGCGCCGCCCTTGAAGAGGACCTCGGTACCTGACCCGCCCGCCTCCGCCGAGCGTGCGGACGTACCGGTGCGAAACCATCTACGTCTGCGCGCTCAGCCATGTCCTTCATTCCACTGCTTCAAGGGTGAAGGGCGGCCGTGGTGCGGAACGCCGCCGTTGGTGACGAGGTCGTCGGGCTTCAGGTTGAGCCAGCCGTCGTCACGCTCGTGGCGCACAGCCGTGAGGTGAAGCTGTTGCCGCCGTGCGGGTCGGCATCGGGGCCCGGTCACGGGAACACCGTGACCGGGCCCCCCGGGATCAGCTACCGCAGAAGGCGCCGGCCGACGCTAGTTCCGGTACCGGAACACGATCCGGCCGCGCGTCAGGTCGTACGGCGGGAGTTCCACCAGCACCCGGTCCTCCAGCATGATCTTGATGTAGTTCTTGCGGATCTTCCCGCTGATGTGCGCGAGCACCTGGTGGCCGTTCTCGAGCTCCACGGTGAACATGGCGCTGCGCAGGCACTCGACGACCCGGCCCTCGACCTCGACGACGTTCCTGCTCCTCGTCATCGCACCAGCTCCAGGTTGCTGCCCGCCGGACGGGCGCCGATGCCCTCGAAGAGCGCCGAGGCCGCCCGGTTGGACTCGTCGACCTCGGCCCAGGCCGCGGTGGTCCCCGAGCGGTGCAGCGTTCCCAGGGCGTGGGCGAGCAGTGCCCGTGCGATGCCGCGGCGCTGCTCGCCGGCCCGGACCGCGACCAGCCCGATGCGCGGCCGCTTCACCCTCACCACCCGGATCAGCCCCAGGTAGCGGTCCGGCGCCGCGGCCACCGTGTACAGCGACGGGTCGACGACGGTGTCGCCCTCGGGGCGGGGGACGACCTCCGCGGGCATCGACCGCCACCCGACGGCCGCCTCGACCTCGTCACGGATCGCGCGGTCCACCGCCCGCAGCAGGCTCTCGTCCGCCTGTCCGGCGGGCACGATCGTCACCCCCGGGGGCGGCAGGACCGCTTCGAGCCCGGTGACCCGCGGGTCGGTGGGCACGACGTACTCCCACTCGCGGCGCCGGACGGTGAAACCCGCCCGCCGCCAGCCGGCCGTCAGTTCGGTGTCGGCCTCGTCGACCACCGTGTACAGCGGTGCGGGCAGGTCCGCCGGCATCGCCTCGGCGAGCCGGTCGAAGGCGGCGTCGTGCCAGGCGTCGACGCTGACGAACAGGCGTCCGTCGGGCCGGCGTTGCGCGTACCCGCGGCCGACCACCAGGTCGTCGTCCAGTGCGTGCCACTGCCGGTCCGCGACGCGCGTGACCGTCACCGCGTTCCCGCCCGGGCCGGAGGGGAAAGGCTTCGTGTTCATCGGTGTCTCCTTCGGGGAGTGCCTCGATCTCAGGCGCTCCCGGCGACACCGGACGTCAGCCGCCGGACCGTGACGAGTTGGGGGAGCACCCATGGGTAACTGCGTTCACGGGTCTCACCTCCTACGACGACGTCACGGTCCGCCGCGAAAGTAGCAGCGGGGCTCCGCCCGCTCAAATCCTTTTCCGCGCGCTCGGGACGGGACTTCCGCGCGCTCGTGGCGGGACCGACGACAGCGGCCGGCCGTGACGGTGCGGAACCGCCCGTCTACCAGATCGCCTCGACCCACTCCGGGTGGTCGATGAACGGGTTGCGGTTGTGCTGGTAGGTGTCGTAGATGACCTGGTTGCGCTTCTCCTCGAAGGCGCTCGGCGGGTCCTGCTGGTTCCACTGCTTGAGCACGGCGAGCCTGCCCATGTAGGGGTTGCTGCCGTTGTTGACGCTCTCGTTGGGCTCGAGGTCGGCGAAGCCGTCGCCGCCGTCGTAGCGCACGGCCATGTAGAGGATCATGCGGGCCACGTCGCCCTTGTCCGCGTCGCGCGGCTCGAAGGAGTCGGAGTCCGTGAGACTGCCGCCCCCGCCGCTGACCGCGCTGCCGCCGTTGTCGAAGTCCTTGTTGCCGCGGATGCTGTTGACCTGGACGTCCGCCGGGCGCAGGTGGTGCAGGTCGGTGCCGGGACCGGTCACCTCGCCGAAGTCGCCGTGGGACTTGGCCCACGTGTGTTCGCGGTTCCAGTCGCCGAGGTCGCCGCCGTTGAGGGACTTGCTGCGCGAGACGCCGCTGTACAGCAGGATCACGTTGTTGCTGTTGTTCGGATCCTGGTCGGTGACCTTCAGCGCGTTCCAGACCGCGGAGTACGAGATCTTCGTCTGGGGCGTGATGATCGTGTGCAGCGAGGACTTCAGGCTCGCACCCGTCTTGCCGACCGCGTTCTTGTAGTACGTCGAGTCGTACGCCGTCGTGGTCGCCGCGGCGGGGGTCGCGGTGAGCGCGGGCACGGTGAGGCCGACCAGGACGGCGGTGGTGGCGAGCGCCACCGGCTTCCAGCGGCGTATGCGTGTCGTCAGCATGTGGGGAGTCCGATCTACGCGTGTTGAGTGGGGGCGGCAATCGGGAGAGTGACATGCACATGCGGCTAAGGCAATGAATCTGACATGTCGATCAGATGACGGGAACCGGCAAACTGCCCCTTGTCTACGCGAGTTGATGGCGCAAAACAGCCCCTGACGAGGGGTCAGGGGCTGTTCCGCTGCCGCTGTGTGGTCAGTTCACGTCCGAGGGGTCCAGGCGGTAGACGGTCGACTCGGAAGCGGAAGCGGCGGCCGACTCCGGGTCGGCGGCCGTGCTCGACGAGGTCGAGCCGTAGTCGCTCTCCCGCACCGCCGTCCCGTTCTCCCGCACCCACTCCGTCACCTCGGAGGCGGCCGTGGAACCGCCGCCCATGCCGCCGCCGAGCTGGACGTAGTGCAGTTCGCCCTTCTCCACCAGCTCCTTCAGCCGGGCCAGGGTCATCGCGTTGTCGGAGCCGGACCAGCCCCACATGGAGATCACCGGCTCGCCGCTGCTGAGGACGAGCTGCGCGGCGGACTGCGAACTCGACACCGCCAGCAGCCACTTGGCGCCGTCCTGGTGCTCCTTCAGGTAGGAGAGCAGCTCGGTGCTCGCGCCGCCGCCGCCCATGCCGCCGCCCATGCCGCCCGGACCGTCGCCCGCCGCGGTGCCGCCCTCCGGGGCGGTGCCGCCCGGTGCCGTACCGTCGTCGGCCGTGGTGCCGCCGGGAGGTGTGCCGCCCGGCTGCTCGCCGCTCCCGGGGAAGCCGCCGGCGCCGCCGTCCGGCGGGCCGCCCGCCGGTCCGTCCGCCTCCGCCTGCTCGCCCTGTTCGCCGCCGGCGCCCGGGAACCCGCCCCGGCCGCCGCCGAAGCCGCCGTTCCCGGTCGTGGGGCCGGCCGTCGGGTTCGTGCCGCCCATCCCGCCGCCCGAACCGGACGGCACCGACCAGGCGTACGCCGCCGGACCGGCCACCGACGCGACGACCGCCGCGGCCACCGAGGCCGCCAGCAGCCGGGGACGGTGGCCCGAGCGGAACACCAGCAGGCCCACGATCGCGAGCGCCGTCACGATCCCGACGGCGGGCCACAGCCAGGTGTTCCAGCCGGAGGCCCGGCGCAGCAGCACGATCGCCCAGACGGCCGTGACCGCGAGGGCGAGCGGCAGCACCCACACCCACCGCTTCTCGGCGCGGAAGGCCCGCAGCAGCATCAGGCCGCCGCCCCCGCACAGCGCCGCGATGCCCGGGGCCAGCGCGGTCGTGTAGTAGGGGTGCATGGTGCCCTCCGCCAGGGCGAAGGTCAGGTAGTGCAGGACCGTCCAGCCGCCCCACATCGCCAGCGCGGCGCGGGTGGGGTCGGTGCGCGGGGCGCGCCCGCACAGGACCAGGCCGCAGGCGAGCGCGATGCCCGCGAAGGGGATCAGCCAGGAGATCTGGCCGCCGAGGACGTCGTTGAACATCCGGCCGATGCCGGCGGTCCCGGAGAAGCCGCCGCCCCCGCCCCCGCCGCCCCCGCCGTTGCCCTCGCCGCCGAGGACGCGGCCGAGGCCGTTGTAGCCCATGATCAGGTTCCAGGCGGTGCCGTCGGTCGAACCGCCGACGTAGGGCCGTTCGTCGGCCGGTACCAGGGAGACGGCCGCCGCCCACCAGAAGCTGGAGACGGCGAGGACCACGGCCGCGGCGGCCAGGTTGACGAGCCGCCTCACCAGCGCCGGCTTGGCCGCGTACAGGTAGACCGCGAAGACGGCGGGCAGGGCGATGTAGCCCTGGAGCATCTTGGTGTTGAAGGCGAGGCCGAAGCAGGCGGCCGAGCCGAGCAGCGGCAGCAGCCTGCCGTCGCGCACCGCCCGCAGGGCCAGCGCGGCGCCGCCCGCCATCAGGAACACCAGCAGGGTGTCGGGGTTGTTGTCCCGGTTGATGGCCACCGTGATCGGGGTCAGCGCGAGGACCAGCGCGGCGACCGCCGCCGCGCCGTGCCCCCAGACCCGCTTCACGCTCGCGTGCAGGATCCAGATCGTGCCGAGGGCGGTCAGGATCATCGGCAGCATCATCTGCCAGGTCCCGAAGCCGAACACGCGGCAGGACAGGCCCATCACCATCAGGGCGAACGGCGGCTTGTCGACGGTGAGGAAGTTCCCCGCGTCCAACGAGCCGAAGAACCAGGCCTTCCAGCTCTGGGTGCCGCTCAGCACGGCGGCGCTGTAGAAGCTGTTGAGCCCGGAGCCGGAGAGGTTCCAGGAGTACAGCACCGCCGCCAGCACCAGGATCGCGAGCAGCGCGGGGAGCGACCAGCGCGGCGCCCTGTCCGGCGGGGGCGCCGGGTTCGGCGCCGGGTCCGCCGCGGGCGGCGGCCGGTCGGTGGACACGGTCGGGTGGGGGAGATCGGTGGCTGATGTCACCGGTCCACCGTGCAGAGCGCCGATGGGTGGGGGCTGTGCCCAGCCTGGTGGCCACCTGTGAGCCGGCGGAGAGCGGGCAGGGGAGCGGACGGAGAGCGGGCAGGGGAGCGGACGGAGAGCGGGCAGGAGAGTGGGCGAGGAGCGGGGAGCGGGCCCGGTGGGCGGCACCCGTCCGGGGCGCCGCCGCGGAACGCCGGTCAGCCGGTGGCCGGGTCACCCGGCCACCGGGGCATCCGGCTACCCGGTCGCCATGCCACCGGGCCACCGGGGCATCCGGCTGCCCGGCCACCAGGTCACCCGGCCACGTCACCCACCAGCGCCCCGAACTTCTCCTTGTAGGCGGCGATCTGCTGCTGATGCCCGGCGACGAAGGCGTTCTCCTCGCCCGGCTCCATCGTGTGGCCCGGCAGGTGCGACGGGAGGAGGTCCGGGATGTCGCGGAACACCTCGGTCGCCGCCTCCCAGCGGGCTCCGCCGTGACGCCTCGCGAGCAGGAGGTGCTTCATCAGGGACGCCTGGTCCCCGGCCAGGAGCTGGACGGGGACCTTCTTCCCGCGGAACCCGCTCTCTTCGGGAGCCTTGGCGTCGGGCACGGCCAGGCGGCGCAGCACCCACAGGGCGGCGCCCAACTGTCCTGCCCGGAAGTGCCCGTTCGGTGTCTCGTTCGGCATGCCCCATGCCTACCCACCGCTCCGGCGCGCGACGAATCCGATTCCTGGAGCACACGTACGACTTCCTGGAGCACACGTACAACTGTCGGTCGTGCGTGCGAGTCACCATGGCATGACTCTCCGCATATCCAGAACCGGACCCGCACGCGGATCCGGACGGGCGAGACACGGGCGAAACGAGCGAACGGGGCGAGCAGCGCGCAGGCGGGGCCTGGCCGCCACCGCCCTCGGCGCCGGCATCCTCCTCACCGGGGTGGCCGCCGCCACGCCGGCCGCGGCCGCCACCCCGACCGTCGCCTGCACGTCGGCCAAGGCCGGCCTCGCCGCCAAACTGAAGAAGGACATCACCGCGGCGCTCGCCACCCGCAAGGGCACGGTCGCCGTCGGCCTCTACGACCGCAGCACCAACACCACCTGCACCCTGCGCGCCGCCACGGCCTTCGACTCGGCCAGCGTCGTCAAGGTCACCGTCCTGTCCGCGCTGCTGTGGGACGCGCAGAAGCACGGCAGGACGCTGACCAGCCGTGAGAAGACCCTCGCCACGGCGATGATCACCAAGTCGGACAACGCCTCCACCTCCACCCTGTGGAAGCAGCTCGGCCTGACGAAGATCAGGGCGTTCCTCACGGCCGCCCGAATGACGCAGACCAAGCCGGGCGCCGACAACTACTGGGGTCTGACCCAGATCACCGTCACCGACGAGCAGAAGCTGCTCAAGCTCCTCACGGCCAGGAACACCGTCCTCACCGACACCTCGCGCGCCTACGTCAACACCCTGATGGCGAAGGTCGTCCCGTCGCAGCGCTGGGGCACCCCCTACGGGCGGCCCGCCGGGGTCGACTGGCACGTCAAGAACGGCTGGCTCTCGCGCGCCACCCACGGCTGGCGGGTGCACAGCGTCGGCACCTTCAAGGGCGGCGGCCACGACTACACCATCACCGTCCTCACCCACGGCAACAGCACCATGAGCTACGGCATCACCACCATCCAGGGCGTCGCCAAGCTCATCCACCGGGACCTCGCGGCTTCCTGAAGGGCTTCGTTCCCAGCCACTTCGGCGCATGTTCCGCCGGGTCACCACCCGTTGCCCTACGGTGACCGCCATGCGCCTGCGAACCGTACTCGCCACCCTCACCGCCGGCCTGGCGGCGGCCACCTGCCTGGTCGCCGCCGGACCGGCGAACGCCGCTCGGAGCCACGCCTGTTCGGCCTCGGTCTCCCTCGACCGCTTCTCCGACGCCCTCGACAAGACGATGTACGACGGCACCTTCGTCGGCAACCTCTCCGCGCTCGCCCGGTCCCGCTCCGGCGGTGGGACCCCCGGCGGCACCCTCACGGCCCTCTCCGACCGCTCCGTCCTGTTCCGCCTCGACGCGCGGACCCTGCGGCCGACCGGAGTCGTCCCCCTCGCCGACGAGAACGGCGCCGCCCTGGACTCCGAGGGTTTGGTCGCCGACCGGGACGGCACCTTCCTGGTCACCTCCGAGACGGAGCCCTCCGTGCGCCGTCACAGCGCCTCCGGCGCGATCCTGGACCGCCTCCCCGTCCCGGACGCGCTGCGGGTCGCCCCGGCCGGCCGCGCCGCCCCCAACGGCACCTTCGAGGGCCTCACCCTGCTGCCCGGCGGCCGCACCCTCCTCGCGTCGATGGAGTACGCCCTCTCCGGCGACGCGCCCGGCACGCTCCGCTTCCAGACGTGGACGCGCGGCGGCGGCCGCTTCGCGCTCGGCGCCCAGTACGCCTACCGTGCCGACGCCGGGCTCGGCGTCCCCGAGGTGCAGGCGACCCCCGACGGCCGCCTCCTCGTCCTGGAGCGCGGCTTCACCGCGGGCGTCGGCAACACGGTCCGCCTCTACCTCGCCGACCCCCGCCGCGCCACGGACACCAGCGGCATCGAGCACCTGACCGGCCAGGACGGCGTACGCCCGGTCGCCAAGACCCTCCTCGCCGACCTCGTGACCTGCCCGTCACAGGGGGCGACCGCGAAGCAGCCCCAGCCGAACCCGCTCCTCGACAACATCGAGGGCATGGTGATCACGGGTCGGAGCGCGAACACCCTGAAGGTCCTGCTGGTCAGCGACGACAACCAGAACGCCACCCAGACGACCCGCCTCTACTTCCTGCGCGTCCGCGTCTGACCCGGGACCCCGCTCCCGCGTGTCCGGACCCGGCCCACGACCCGGTTCCCGCGCGTCCGCGCCCGGCCCGTGACCCCGGGATTGTTGCGGAGGGATGAAATCCGCTTCCCGGCATGTTGGTGCCTTCTGGAAGATCAGGTCTGACGGAAGGCACCGGCGTGGCTGCGCAACGGGGATGGGCACGGCGACTGGCGGGCTACGCGTGGCGCCATCGGACGGACGTGGTCCTCGCCCTCGGCTCCTCCCTCGGCGGCATGGCCGTCATGGCGCTGGTCCCGCTGATCACCAAGGTGATCATCGACGACGTGATCGGCGACCACAGCCGTGACATGGCGCCCTGGGCGGGCGCCCTGATCGGCGCGGCCGTGATCGTCTACGCCCTCACCTACGTCCGCCGCTACTACGGCGGCCGGCTCGCCCTCGACGTCCAGCACGACCTGCGCACCGAGATGTACGGGGCGATCACCCGGCTCGACGGCCGCCGGCAGGACGAGCTGTCCACCGGGCAGGTCGTCGGCCGGGCGACCAGCGACCTCCAGCTCATCCAGGGCCTGCTCTTCATGCTCCCGATGACCATCGGGAACGTCCTGCTGTTCCTGATCTCCCTGGGGATCATGGCCTGGCTGTCGCCGCCGCTCACCCTGGTCGCGCTGGCCGTGGCCCCCGGCCTGTGGGTGATCGCCAGGCGCAGCCGGGCCAGACTGCACCCGGCCACCTGGTACGCGCAGGCGCAGGCCGCCGCCGTCGCGGGCGTGGTCGACGGCGCCGTCAGCGGCGTGCGGGTGGTGAAGGGCTTCGGGCAGGAGGAGCAGGAGACCGGCAAGCTGCGCGAGGTCGGCCGCCGGCTCTACGCCGGGCGGCTGCGCACGATCCGCCTGAACGCGCGCTACACCCCGGCCCTGCAGTCCGTCCCCGCGCTCGGCCAGGTCGCGATGCTCGCGCTGGGCGGCTGGCTCGCCGTGCACGGGCACATCACCCTCGGCACCTTCGTCGCCTTCTCCACCTACCTGGCGCAGCTCGTCGGCCCCGTCCGCATGCTCGCCGTGGTCCTCACCGTCGCCCAGCAGGCCCGTGCGGGCACCGAGCGCGTCCTGGAGCTGATCGACACCGAGCCGGCGATCGAGGACGGCACCAAGGCGCTGCCCGCCGACGCGCCCGCGACCGTCGAGTTCGACGACGTGTCCTTCGGGTACGCCGACGCCTCCGGCACGGTCACCCCGGTGCTGGACGGGCTCAGCTTCGAGATCCGCGCCGGCGAGACCCTCGCCGTCGTCGGCTCCTCCGGCTCCGGGAAGTCCACGGTCTCCCTGCTGCTGCCCCGCTTCTACGACGTCACCGGCGGCGCCGTCCTCGTCGGCGGCCACGACGTGCGCGAGCTGACCCAGGACTCGCTGCGGGCCGCGATCGGCCTGGTGCCCGAGGACTCCTTCCTGTTCTCCGACACGATCCGCGCCAACATCGCGTACGGCCGTCCCGACGCCACCGACGAGGAGGTCGAGGCCGCCGCCCGCGCCGCCCAGGCCGACCGGTTCATCGCCGAGCTGCCCCAGGGCTACGCCACGAAGGTCGGCGAGCACGGCCTCACCCTCTCCGGCGGCCAGCGCCAGCGCGTCGCGCTCGCCCGCGCGATCCTCACCGACCCGCGGCTGCTCGTCCTCGACGACGCCACCTCGGCGGTGGACGCGCGCGTGGAGCACGAGATCCACGAGGCCCTGAAGCAGGTCATGGAGGGCCGTACGACCCTCCTCATCGCGCACCGCCGCTCCACCCTCAACCTCGCCGACCGCATCGCCGTCCTCGACGGCGGCCGGCTCGCCGACCTCGGCACCCACGAGGAGCTCCAGGAGCGCTCGGCCCTCTACCGCCGCCTGCTCACCGACCCGGACGAGCTGGGCGGCGTCTCGCCCGGCCGCGTCCGCCCCGACGAGCCCCGCGAGGACACCTCGATACGGGACGAGCTGGACGCCGAGTTCGACGCCGAGCGCGGGGTCACCCCCCGGCTGTGGACCGGCGACCGCGAGCGCAAGGACACCGCGCTCGCCGGTACGCCCGCCACGCCCGAGCTGCTCGCACAGGTGGCGGCGCTGCCCCCGGCGACGGACGTCCCCGACGTCGACGAGACCCGCGCGGTCGCCGCGGAGGACTCCTACGGCCTGCGCCGGCTGCTGCGGGGCTTCGGCCTGCCGCTGCTGGTCAGCCTCGGCCTGGTCGCCGTGGACGCCGGCACGGGCCTGCTGCTGCCGGTCATGATCCGGCACGGCATCGACGACGGCGTCACCCGGATGGCCGTGGGCGCCGTCTGGACCGCCTCCCTGCTCGCGCTGCTCGCCGTGCTCGCCCAGTGGGTCGCCCAGACCGCCGAGATCCGGATGACCGGCCGCACCGGCGAACGCGTCCTGTACGCCCTGCGCCTGAAGATCTTCGCCCAGCTCCAGCGGCTCGGCCTCGACTACTACGAGCGCGAGCTGACCGGCCGGATCATGACGAGGATGACCACGGACGTCGACGCGCTGTCGACGTTCCTGCAGACCGGCCTGGTCACCGCGTTCGTCTCGGTCGTCACCTTCTTCGGCATCATGGCGGCCCTGCTGGTGCTCGACGTGCAGCTGGCCCTGGTCGTCTTCGCGACCCTGCCGCCGCTGCTCGTCGCCACCTTCTTCTTCCGCCGGGCCAGCGTGAAGGCGTACGAACTCGCCCGCGAGCGGGTGTCGGCGGTCAACGCCGACCTCCAGGAGTCGGTCGCCGGACTGCGGATCGTGCAGGCCTTCCGGCGCGAGCGCGACGGCGGGGCGCGGTTCGCGGAGCACAGCGACGACTACCGCCGGGCCCGCATCCGCGGCCAGTGGCTGATCTCGGTCTACTTCCCCTTCGTCCAGCTGCTGTCCTCGGCCGCCGTCGCGGCCGTCCTGGTCGTGGGCGCGCACCGGATCGACGCGGCGACGCTGACGACCGGCGCGCTGGTGGCCTACCTGCTCTACATCGACCTGTTCTTCGCGCCCGTCCAGCAGCTCTCCCAGGTCTTCGACGGCTACCAGCAGGCCACGGTCTCGCTGGGCCGCATCCAGGAACTCCTCCGGGAGCCCGCGTCCACGAGCCCCGCGGAGGAGCCCCGCGCCGTCGGCTCGCTGCGCGGCGAGATCACCTTCGAGGACGTGCACTTCACCTACGGCGAGGACGAGGAGGCCCTGACCGGCATCGCGTTGAGCATCCCCGCCGGCCAGACCGTCGCGTTCGTCGGCGAGACCGGCGCCGGCAAGTCCACCCTGGTGAAGCTGGTGGCCCGGTTCTACGACCCCACCAGCGGCCGGGTGCTGGTCGACGGCACGGACCTGCGCACCCTCGACCTCACGTCGTACCGCCACCGGCTGGGCGTCGTCCCGCAGGAGGCGTACCTCTTCCCCGGCACCGTCCGCGACGCCATCGCCTACGGCCGTCCCGACGCCACCGACGCCGAGGTGGAGGCGGCGGCGCGGGCGGTCGGCGCGCACGAGATGATCGCCACCCTAGACGGCGGCTACCTCCACGAGGTCGCCGAGCGCGGCCGCAACCTCTCCGCCGGGCAGCGGCAGCTGATCGCGCTGGCCCGCGCCGAGCTGGTCGACCCCGACGTCCTGCTCCTCGACGAGGCGACGGCCGCCCTGGACCTGGCCACGGAGGCCCTGGTCAACCAGGCCACCGACCGCGTCGCGGGCCGCCGCACCGCCCTCCCGTCGCCCGACCACCACCCCTCGACGAGCGCGCACGCGCGCACCACCCTGATCGTGGCCCACCGTCTGACCACGGCGGCCCGCGCGGACCGGGTCGTCGTCATGGACCACGGCCGGGTCGCCGAGGACGGCACGCACGAGGAACTGCTCGCGCGGGACGGGCGGTACGCCGGGCTGTGGCGGGCGTTCGTCGGCGAGGCGGAACCGGAGGAGCCCGTCGGCGCGTCCCGCTGACGGTCGCGCAACCATCCGGCACGCGCCCTGCGTCCGTACACCCGTACGGCCGCGCGTGCGGCGGACGGGGGAGGGGTCGACGACCGTGGACAGTGGTGCGATACGCCGACGGCTGGGGGCGGGGCTGGCCGTGCTGACCGCGTCCCTCCTGTTCGCGGTGGCGGCGCCGGGCAGCGCCCAGGCCGCGCCCGCCGCCTGCGCGGGCCGCCAGGTGCGGATGCTGCCGTTCTCCACCGGCTCCGTCCTCGTCTACAAGAACGGCGGCCGGGTGTGCGCCGTGACCGTCCAGAAGCACCCCGGCACGAAGCGGGCGGTGTCGGTCGGCGTGCAGGCGCGCGGCCACGTGGCCGTGCGCAAGTCGCGCAAGCACACGCGCAGTTCGCCGCCGGTGGAGGTCTACGCCGGACACCGCTGCGTGCGGGTGTCGGGCTCGGTGGGCAGCGGGACGTACACCTCCGGCTGGATCCTGTGCTGACCCGCGCCGGCTGACCCGCACCGGCTGACCCGCGCCGGCGGACCGGCGTCCTCCGGGCGCCGCGTCCCGGCCGACATATGCCCCACTTGCCAATACCCTCTGGTGTGACGGGTGTTGCTCCGATAGCTTCCGGCGCACATCTGTCTCACAGGGAGGGTGCACGCGCATGCGCAAGGCGCTCAGATGGCTGCTGGCGTTCACCGTGCTCATCGGCACGCTGACCACGGCCGGGGCGGCCACCGCCGCCGAGCCGGAAGCGGACATCAAAGACCGGCTCCTCTCCGTACCCGGCATGAGCCTGGTCCAGGAGAAGCCGTACCCCGGCTACCGCTACTTCGTCCTGAACTACACCCAGCCGGTGGACCACCGGCACCCCTCCAAGGGCACGTTCCAGCAGCGGATCACCGTGCTGCACAAGGACGTCAGCCGCCCGACGGTGTTCTACACCGGCGGTTACAGCGTCTCCACGAACCCCAGCCGCCGCGAGCCCACCCAGATCGTGGACGGCAACCAGGTCTCCATGGAGTACCGCTTCTTCACCCCCTCCCGCCCCGACCCCGCCGACTGGTCCAAGCTGGACATCTGGCAGGCCGCGAGCGACCAGCACCGCATCTTCCGGGCGCTGAAGGCGGTCTACCCGCAGAACTGGATCTCCACGGGCGGCTCCAAGGGCGGCATGACGGCCACCTACTACGAGCGCTTCTACCCGCGCGACATGGACGGCGTCGTCGCGTACGTCGCCCCCAACGACGTGGTGAACGACGAGGACTCGGCCTACGACCGCTTCTTCGCGTCCGTCGGGACCGAGGAGTGCCGCGACCGCCTGAACGCCGTGCAGCGCGAGGCCCTGGTGCGCCGCGCGGCACTGGAGGAGAAGTACGAGGCCTACGCCGCCGAGAACGGCTACACCTTCACCACCATCGGCAGCCTGGACCGCGCCTACGAGGCCGTCGTCCTCGACTACGTGTGGGGCTTCTGGCAGTACAGCCTGCTGTCCGACTGCGACACGATCCCCGCCGACGCGAAGAACGCGACCGACGACGAGATCTGGACCTCGATCGACACGATCTCCGGGTTCTCCTTCTACACCGACCAGGGCCTGTCGCCGTACACCCCGTACTACTACCAGGCGGGCACCCAGCTCGGCGCGCCCACCATCCACTTCCCGCACATCGAGAAGAAGTACGTCCGCTACGGCTACCAGCCCCCGCGCAACTTCGTCCCCCGGGACATCTCCATGAAGTTCCAGCCGTGGGCGATGCGCGACGTCGACACGTGGGTGCGGCACAACGCCCACCACATGCTGTTCGTCTACGGCCAGAACGACCCGTGGGGCGCCGAGCGGTTCCGCCTCGGCAAGGGCGCGAAGGACTCCTACGTCCTCACCGCGCCCGGCATGAACCACGGCGCGAACGTGGCCGGCCTCGTCGCCGACGAGAAGGCCCTCGCCACGGCCCGCATCCTGGACTGGGCGGGCGTCGCCCCGGCCGCCGTCCAGGAGGACGCCGCCGCGGCCAGGCCGCTGGCGAAGTTCGACGCCAAGCTGGACGTGCGGGACGTGGAGCGCGAGCCGGCGCTGCGCCCGTAGCCTCCCGCGATCCGCGCACGACGCACTGCCCGACCACGACGGCCGGCCGGCTCACCCGCCGGCCGGCCGTCGTGCCGTGCGGTCCGGTCAGCGGCCCCGGTAGGTCAGGCCGTGCCCGATCGGGTACAGCACCCGCGTCGGGTCGTCCGCGCGCTGCACCGGCACCGGCAGCCGGCCCCGCGGCCCCGCGGCTCCCGCGATCACCCGTGCGGCGGCCCGCAGTTCGACGTCGGTCCAGGAGTAGGACGCCAAGTACGCCTTCACGGACGGCAGCTGGGCCACGTCGTACGGATTGCGGACCGCCACCGCGACCACCGGGCGCCCGGTGGCCAGCAGTTGCCCGACGAGCGTCCTCTGCGGGCTCGTCGCGGTGACGTTGTACGTCGCCACCACCACCGCGTCCGCGTCGCCCGCCGCCGTCACCGCGCGCGCGATCGTCTCCGCGGACGGGGCCGTGCCCGTGGACAGCGCCGTCGCCGTGAACCCCAGTTCGGTGAGGGCGGCGGCGAGGACCCCGGTGGGCGGGCCCGTGGTGCCCGAGGGGGACGCCGGGTCGGCGCCCACCACCAGCAGCCGCCGGTGCGCGCGCGGCGACAGCGGCAGCACGGGACCCTCGTTGACCAGCAGGGTCGTCGTCCGCCCGGCGATCCGGCCGGCCGCCGCGAGGTGCGCCCGCGTGCCCACCGTCCGCCCCACCCGTTCCCGCTCGGCGTAGGGGTCGTCGAGCAGGCCGAGGCGGTCCTTCAGCCGCAGGATCCGCAGGACCGACTCCTCCAGCCGCGCCTCGGTCAGCTCCCCGTCCCGCACGGCCCGCAGCACGGCGTTCCAGGCGACGTCCAGCTTCGGCGGGTTGAGGAGCTGGTCGACGCCCGCCCTCAGCGCGAGCACCGGCACCCGGTCGTCCCCGTACTTCGTCCGCACGCCCGCCATGTCGAGCGCGTCGGTGACCACGACCCCGTCGTAGCCGAGGTGTTCGCGCAGCAGGCCGGTCACGACCGGCCGGGACAGGGTGGCCGGGTCGCCCGAGTCGTCCAGGGCCGGGACCAGGATGTGCGCGGTCATGATCGCGTCGACGCCGGCCGCGATCGCCGCCCGGAACGGCACCGCGTCCAGCGCCTCCCACTCCTGTCGCGTGTGCGTGATGACGGGGAAGCCGTAGTGGCTGTCGACGGCGGTGTCGCCGTGCCCGGGGAAGTGCTTGGCGGTCGCCGCCACCCCGGCCGCCCGGTAGCCGCGGATCTCCGCCGCGGCCAGTTCCGCCACCGCCTCCGGGTCCGCGCCGAACGAGCGGACGCCGATGACCGGGTTGGCCGGGTCGACGTTCACGTCGGCGACGGGGGAGTAGTCCTGCCGGACGCCCATCGCCCGCAGTTCGGCGCCCGCGACGCGGCCGAGGGTGCGGGCGTCGGACCGCGATCCCCCGGCGCCGATCGCCATCGCGCCCGGGAACAGGGTGGCGGGCCGGCCCACGCGCGCGACGATGCCGTGCTCCTGGTCGGTGGAGACCAGCACGGGCAGTCCGCGCGGCAGGGCGAGGGACGCGCGCTGGACGCCGTTGGAGAGGTCCGCGATCTGGAGCGGGTCGCGGGTGTTGTGCGCCCACGTGAAGTAGATGACGCCGCCCACGCGGTAACGGGCGATCAGCTCGGCGGCGGTGCGCACGCCGAGCTCGGCGAGGTTGGCGTCGGCGTCGGCCGGATCGGGGTCGGTCGCCGAGTGGCCGTACACCCGTGTCACGAAGACCTGGCCGACCTTCTCCTCCAGCGACATGCGGGAGACCAGCGCGCGCAGGCGGCGGTCGGCACCCGCGTGCGCGGTGCCGGCGTGCGCGGTGCCGCCGAGGGGGAGGGCGGGGGCGAGGGCGGTGGTGAGGCCGGCACCGGCGGCCAGGACGGTACGTCTGGAGGGCACGTGCGCTCCTTCCGGAGGCGATCCGGGGATGATCCAGCGGGTCCTGCGGTCCTGCGGTCCTGCGGTCCTGCGGTCCTGCGGGTCCTGCGGGTCCTGCGGGTCCTGCGGGTCCTGCGGGTCCTGTGGGCCCTGCGGTCCCGCGACCCCGTGGTACCGGTGGTCCGGTGATCCGCTGAAGGAAACTTCCGTCGCGTCAGCAGTAACCGGGAAGTTTCCGCCAGTCAAGGGAACGCGCACGGTGCCGGCGCGGGGGCCGCCATCGGCGCAACGGACGGGGCACGTCGAGGACGGATGCCGCCGGCCCCGGAGGGGCGGGAAGGTCCCCCCGCCCCTCCGGTGGACGCAAGCCGTGGGGACGGGGCGGTCCGGGGGCGTGCCGGGCTCAGGTCCCCGGGGGGACCGCCGCCACCCCCGGCCAGTGCTCCCTCAGCGCCCGCACCGTCTCCGCGATCGCCGGGCGGCGGGCCGCACCGGCGCGCCAGAGGGCGTACAGGCGGCGCACCGGCACCGGGTCCAGGGGGACCTCGACCACCCCCGGCGGCAGGGCGCCGCGGCCGAGGCGGGGGAGGAGGGCCACGCCCAGACCGGCGGCGACCAGGGCGACGAGGGTCGGGTTCTCCTCGGCCCGGTGCACGATGTCCGGCTCGTGCCCGGCCGCGCGCAGGGTGCGCACCAGCCAGTCGTGGCAGACCCGGCCCGGCGGCTGGCAGATCCACCGCTCGCCGCCCAGCTCCTCGCGCCGTACGCCCGTCCGCCCGGCGAGCGGATGGCCCGCGGGGACCAGCAGGTCGCACAGGTCGTCGCCGATCACCGCCTGCTCGACGCCCGCGGGGGCGGGCAGCGGGGCGATGTCCCAGTCGTGCGCGACGGCGAGGTCCACGGCGCCCTTGGCGACGAGGTCCACCGACAGGTGCGGGTCGACCTCGGTGAGACGGGCGTCCAGGTCCGGGTGCCGCCGGGCGAGGTCGGCGAGGACCGGGGGCATCAGACCGCGGGCCGCCGACGCGAAGGCGGCCACGCTCAGCCGGCCCGCCGGCACCCCCCGGCGTTCCTCCAGCTCGGTCTCCGTCCGCTCCACGATCGCCAGCAACTCGCGTGCGGCGTCGACGAGTCGATGGGCGTCGTCGGTGAGGCGGACGCCCCGGCCCTCGCGTTCGAGGAGGACGGTCCTGGTCTCCCGTTCCAGCTTGGCGATCTGCTGGGAGACGGCCGACGGGGTGTAGCCGAGCGCGGTGGCGGCGGCCCCGACGGTGCCGTGGACGGCGACGGCGTGCAGGGCGCGCAGACGCTGGAGATCGAGCACCGGCCCCCCCCTTCCATCAGTTCTGCTACATCCCACCGTGCAGCAATCATCGCTGGTGCTTCACGGTCGGGACGGGTGATCCTCGACGCATGCGCCCAGCCCACCTCCTCCTCGCCGTTCTCGTCGCCGCCGTCTGGGGGCTGAACTTCACCGTCATCGAGATCGGTCTCGACCACTTCCCGCCCCTGCTCTTCTCGGCCCTGCGCTTCCTGGTGGCGGCCCTGCCCGCGGTGTTCCTCGTGGGCCGCCCGAAGGTGGCGTGGAAGTGGATCGTGGCGGTCGGACTGGTGCTGGGGGTGGCCAAGTTCGGGTTCCTCTTCGTCGGCATGGACGCGGGGATGCCGGCCGGACTGTCCTCCCTGGTCCTCCAGATCCAGTCGGTGTTCACGGCGGGCATCGCCTTCGCGTTCCTCGGTGAACGCCCCACCCCCGTCCGCCTGCTGGGCATGGCGGTGGCCCTCGCGGGCATCGGCGTGGCCGCGGTGGACGAGGGCGCCTCGGGCCCGCTCGGCGCGTTCGCGCTGGTCGTCGCGGCGGCGGCCTGCTGGGGCGCCTCGAACGTCCTCACCCGCAAGGCGTCCCCGCCGGACGCGCTGAACTTCATGGTCTGGGTCAGCACGGTCCCGGTCCTGCCGCTCCTGGCCCTGTCCCTCCTGACCGAGGGCCCCGCCGGGGACCTGGCCGCACTGCGGGCCCTGGACTGGCGGGGCGCCGGCACGGTCGTCTACGTCGCCTGGATCGCGACGGTGTTCGGCTTCGGCGCCTGGGGCTGGCTGCTGCACCGCCATCCGGCGTCCACCGTGGCCCCCTTCTCGCTCCTCGTCCCGGTCTTCGGCATGACCTCGGCGGCCGTCCTCCTGGACGAACCGGTCAGCGGCCTGCGCTGGTGCGCGGCGGCCCTCCTGGTGGGCGGAGTGGCCCTGACCTCCCTGGCGCCGGCCCGCAGACGGCCGTCGCCGGCGGAGGAAAGCGACACGCCCCGAGAACTGCTGAAGGGAACACCGCTCACGTGACCCACCCGGGGGCGCGGGGAACCGCGCGCCCAGCCACCACTGACCCGCACCCGCCCCCTCGCGGGAGCGACCCCGCACCCGCCCACTGAGTGGACGCCCCGTCCACTGGTTGGACACCCCGCCCCCGGACGACCCCCGGACGGGATCATGCGGGGCATGGCCCTTGTCGACATTCCCGGTTCCAAGTCCCTCACCGCCCGCGCCCTGTTCCTCGCCGCGGCCGCCGACGGGGTCACCACCCTCCGGCGGCCCCTGCGGTCGGACGACACCGAGGGATTCGCCGAGGGCCTCGTACGGCTCGGCTACCGCGTCGGCCGCACCCCGGACGCCTGGCAGGTCGACGGCCGCCCGCAGGGCCCCGCGGTCCGCGAAGCCGACGTGTACTGCCGGGACGGCGCCACCACCGCCCGCTTCCTGCCCACCCTGGCCGCCGCCGGCTACGGCACGTACCGCTTCGACGCCTCCCCCCAGATGCGCCGCAGGCCCCTGCTGCCGCTGACCCGTGCCCTGCGCGACCTGGGTGTGGACCTGCGGCACGAGGAGGCGGAGGGGCACCACCCGCTGACCGTCGCCGCGGCGGGGGTGGAGGGCGGGGACGTCGTCCTGGACGCCGGCCAGTCCTCCCAGTACCTGACCGCCCTGCTGCTGCTCGGCCCGCTCACCCGCACCGGCCTGCGCGTCACGGTCACCGACCTGGTCTCGGCGCCGTATGTGGAGATCACGCTCGCGATGATGCGGGCGTTCGGCGTGGAGGTGGTCCGCGAGGGCGACACCTACGTCGTCCCGCCGGGCGGCTACCGGGCGACGACGTACGCGATCGAGCCGGACGCGTCGACGGCGAGCTACTTCTTCGCGGCGGCCGCGGTGACGCCGGGCGCCGAGGTGACCGTGCCGGGCCTCGGTGCGGGCGCGCTCCAGGGCGACCTGGGCTTCGTGGACGTACTGCGCCGGATGGGCGCGCGGGTCACGGTCGGGGCGGACCGCACGACCGTGCGCGGCACCGGCGAACTCCGCGGCCTCACCGTCAACATGCGGGACGTCTCCGACACCATGCCGACCCTCGCCGCGATCGCTCCCTACGCCTCCGGCCCGGTCCGCATCGAGGACGTGGCCAACACGCGCGTGAAGGAGTGCGACCGCCTGGAGGCGTGCGCGCACAACCTCCGCCGGCTGGGCGTGGACGTGGCGACGGGCCCCGACTGGATCGAGATCCGCCCCGGCGCCGCGCCCGAGGGCGCCGAGATCACGTCGTACGGCGACCACCGCATCGTCATGTCCTTCGCGGTGACCGGACTGCGCACGCCCGGAATATCGTTCGACGACCCGGGGTGCGTCCGCAAGACTTTCCCGGGTTTCCACGAGGCGTTCGCGGACTTGAGGAAGGGCATCGGCGGATGACGTTCACCCTGGAGGGGCCGGTCGAGGAGGACCGTCTCCGGGACACTGCGGTCTTCTCGATCACGGCGGACGAATGGCCCGAACGCCGGGAACGACGGGAGCGGCGGGTCGCGGACTTCCTCTCCCGCACGGCCTGAACCACCGTGGTCCGGTCGCGTACGGCCTGGACCACCTTGCTTCGGCCGCGTACGGCCTGAACCACCGTGGTCCGGCCGCGTACGGCCCGGACCGCCGTGGCCGACTTCGGTCACCGGTGCCTCCCGACCGCCCCCGCGGCCTGGCCTCCGGCCGGGCGGCGGCGCTCGGCGGTCCCACCGCTCAAGACGGGGTGGACCTGCCGCTCCACGCCCGGAAATGATCGGGAACATGACCACGACGACCGGGCCCCGCCGCTCCTTCCTCGTCCTGCACGGCTGGCAGAACCACCGGCCCGCCGACCACTGGCAGCACTGGCTGGCCGACCGCCTGACCGAGCGCGGCCACGCCGTCGCCTACCCGCAGCTGCCCGACCCCGACGACCCCGTCCTGGAGGTCTGGCTCGGGGAGCTGGCCCGCCGGCTCGACGGTCTGGACGGCGGGCGCGAGCGGGTCGTCGTCGCGCACAGCCTCTCCACCGTGCTGTGGCTGCACGCCGTGGCCCGCGGCCTGCCCGGTCTCGACGCCGTCGACCGGGTCCTGCTGGTGGCGCCCCCCTCCGCGCCGGTCCTCGCAGCACACCCCGAGATCGCGGAGTTCGCCCTCCCCGCCCACGACCTCGGCGGCCTGGCCCTGCCCTGCCCGACCCGCCTGGTCGCGGGCGACGACGACCCGTACTGCCCGGAGGGCGTCCAGTCCGCGTACGGCACCCCGCTCGGCCTGACCGCCGACGTCCTGCCCGGCGCCGCCCACCTGGACCTGGACGCGGGCTACGGCTCCTGGCCCTCGGTGCTGGAGTGGTGCGAGGACGGCGACGCGCGCTTCACGGCCCGGCCGGGGCAGCCGTCGTAGAACCGTCGGAGTCCTCCGTCCTCGCCCCCGCCCCCCTCCCTGTCCCGGTCTCCGTCCCCGCTCCTGTTCCCGCCCTCGCCCCGCCCCGCAGTTCCGGCGTCGTGGCGGCCACCGTCGTCACCGCCAGGAGGCACATCAGGCCGCCCGTGACCAGGGCGGTGGCGCCCGAGGACCAGCCGGCCGCGAGGCCACCGCGCAGGTTGCCCAGGTGCGGGCCCGCCTGCCCGACGATCGCCTCGGCCGCCGTCACCCGGCCCAGGAGCGCGTCGGGCGTACGGGTCTGGACGATGGTCGTACGGGACAGGACGGCCACGGCGTCCGCGGCACCGGCCACCATCAGCACCCCGAGGCCCGCCCAGGCGCTGGTCGTCAGGCCGAACAGGGCGAGGGACACGCCCCACAGGGCGGAGGAGCACAGCATCACCGGCCCCGGCCGCGCCAGCCGGGTCACCGGCCCGGAGAGGGCGGTGGCGGTGACACCGCCGACGGCGAGCGCGGACAGGAACAGGCCCAGCGTGCGCGGGTCGCCGCCGAAGCGTTCCGCGTTGACCAGCGGGAAGAGGCTGACCGGCATCGCCAGCACGGTCGCGGCCAGGTCCGTCAGCAGGGCGCCGCGCACCACCCGGTGGCCGGTCAGGAACCGCAGCCCGTCCAGCACGCCGTGCAGTCCGGGCCGGGACTTCCCGCCCTCGGGCGGCAGCGCGGGCAGGCCGAACGCGCCGTAGAAGGCCAGCCCGAAACTGAGGGCGTCCAGCAGGTAGCAGACGCCGATGCCCCACCAGCCGAGCACCAGGCCGGCGACGGCCGGGCCGAGCAGCATCATCGACTGCCCGGTCGCCTGGTTCAGCGCGAGCCCCGCGGCCACCTGGTCCCTGGGCAGCAGCCGCGGCACGAACACGCCGGCCGCGGGACCCCCGACCGCCCCGAACGAGGCCTGCGCCGCGACCAGCGCCAGGACGAGCGGCACGGGCACGTGCCCGGTGAAGCCCTGCACGGC
The DNA here is from genome assembly GCF_043081325.1 of Streptomyces sp. NPDC014882. Classification (NCBI taxonomy): domain Bacteria; kingdom Bacillati; phylum Actinomycetota; class Actinomycetes; order Kitasatosporales; family Streptomycetaceae; genus Streptomyces; species Streptomyces sp. NPDC014882. The sequence continues at coordinate 501,557 of NZ_JBIBWL010000002.1, read as the reverse complement.
GAGCAGCAGCGAGCAGAGGGCCTGGCCGACGGTGGCGATCAGGTAGATGCGGCGGCGGTCGGCGCGGTCGACCCAGGCACCGGCGAACAGCCCCACGCCGACCATCGGCAGTGCCTGCGCCAGCCCGACCGCACCGCTCCACACCGAACTGTGGGTCATGTCCCACACCTGGTACATGACGGTGACCATGGTCATGAAGCCGCCGAGCGTGGAGACGGTGCGCCCGATCAGCAGCCGGCGGAAGACGGGGGAGGTGCGGAGGGGGCGGACGTCGAGGAAGGTCCGGCCGAGACTCATGACGCCGAGGGGGCGGCGGGCCGGGCCACGGGCCGCGCTGGGGATCGATGCACGGCGCGGAGGCTAGCCCGCGCCCGCGCCGGCCCGCCAGTCGTTTACCGGCCCGCCGGTCGTTCACCGGCCCGGCGACCGGCCGGAGATCCGGCGACCCGGCGGAGACTTCCCGCCCGTCACCGGCCGCCCGTCCCGCTCCTCACCCCGCCGCTCACGCCGACTCGTTGAGGAGCCTCGCCAGGTGTTCCCGTCCGGTGTCCAGCAGGCCGGTCAGCGGCTCGGCGGCGTCGTACCACCGCTTCTCGTACTCCCAGCACAGCCACCCGTCCCAGCCGTGGCGGGAGAGGACCTCCACGCACTCGGACAGGGGCAGCACACCGGCGCCCAGCGCCAACGGGGTGGTGTCCTCGGCGGAGGCGATGTCCTTGACCCGCACGTATCCGAGATACGGCGCGAGCGCGGCGTAGGTCTCCTGCGGCTGCTCGCCGCCCAGCCAGGTCTGCATCACGTCCCACAGCGCGCCCACCTGCCGGTGGCCGACCAGGCCGAGGACCCGCGTCGCGGCGGCGCCGGTGCGGTGCGAGTCGTGGGTCTCCAGCAGGACGCGTACGCCGAGGTCGGCGGCGTACTCGGCGGCGGTGCCCAGCCGCCCGGCGGCGACGGCGTCCGCCTCGGCCGGGTCCTGCCCGTCGGCGCCGCCGGGGAACACGCGGACGTGGGGGGCGCCGAGGTCGCGGGCGAGTGCGGTGAGCGCGCGGATCTCGTCGATCACCGGTTCGTCGTCGCCCGGAGCGGCCACGCGCGCGTACCCCGCGATCCCGAGCACCTCGACCCCGGCCGCCCTGAACCCGTCGGCCACACCGGCCCGTTCGGCCGGGCCGAGGCCCGGATGCACGGGCTCCTCGGGATGGGCGCGCAGCTCGACACCGTGGTACCCGTGCGCGGTCGCGAGCCGCAGCACGTCGGGGATCGGAAGACCGGGAACTCCGAGAGTGGAGAAGGCGAGCTTCATGTCCTCGGACCCTACTCGCGAACGGCCCCGCCCACGGCCGCCGCGCCCCGGCCCCCCTCGGCCCCACTCCGACGGTCCCGCCCTCGGCCCCCACTCCGACGGTCCCGCCCTCGGCTCCTGGTCTCCGTCCTGCCGCGGCCTCTGCTCCGACGGCTCCGCCCCCGGCCTCCGGGTCCTGCCCCCGGCCTCCGGGTCCCGTCTTCGGTCCCCGGGTTTCGCCTCCGGCCTCCGGCCTCCGGCCTCCGCCCTCAGCTCCGGATCCCGCCCCCGGCCCCCGGGCCGCGCCCTCGGCCCCCGGACCCCTCAGCCCCGCGGTACTCCCGAGGAACCCCGCACCATCAGTTCCCCCCGCACCATCGCGATCTCCCCGGGCGGCGGTTCCTCCCGGCCCATGGCGATGCGGCCCGCCCGCGCCCCCGCCTCGGCCAGCGGCAGCCGCACCGTCGTGAGCGCGGGCACCGCGTCGATGCTGAAGGGCAGGTCGTCGAAGCCGGCCACGGACACGTCCTCCGGGATGCGCAGGCCGGACTCCCGCAGGGCCGCGCACGCGCCGAGCGCGACGGAGTCGTTCGCCGCGACCACGGCGGTCAGTTCCGGGTCCCGCCGCAGCAGCTCCAGCGTGGCCTCGTGGCCCGCGCGCCGGTCGTAGCGGCCGTGGACCGTCCAGCGGGGGTCCTCCTCGATGCCGGCCGCGGCCAGTGCCGCCCGGTGGCCCTCCAGCCGGTGCCGGGTGGTGGTGCGCTCCTCGGGGCCCGCGATGTAGCCGAGCCGCCGGTGTCCGAGCCCGATGAGGTGCTCGGTCAGTTCCCGGCCGCCGCCGCGGTTGTCGAAGGTGAGCGCGATCGCCCCGGTGCCGGGCGCGGGCGGCCGCCCGCACAGCACGACCCGGGTGCCGGCCTCGGTCAGCCTGCGCAGCTTCGCCGCCACCGCGTCGGCGTGCGGCCCGTCCTCCAGGGCCCCGCCGGTCAGTACGACGGCCGCGGCCCGCTGCCGCTGCAACAGCGTCAGGTAGGTCAGCTCGCGCTCGGGCGTGCCCCCGGTGTTGCAGACCACCGCGAGCCGTTCGCCGCCGGCGCGCCCGCCGGGCCCGCCGATCTCGCCCTGGATCGCGCTCGCCATGATGCCGAAGAAGGGGTCGGCGATGTCGTTGACCAGGATGCCCACCAGGTCGGAGGTGGCCGCGGCGAGCGCGCTCGCGGGACCGTTGAGCACGTAGTCCAGCTCGTCCACGGCCCGCAGGACCCGTTCCCGGGTCGACGCGGCCACGGGGTAGTTCCCGTTCAGCACGCGCGACACCGTCGCGGGCGAGACCTGCGCGCGGGCCGCCACGTCCGCCAGGGTCACCGTCATCTCGTCGTCCTCCGGTCACGCATCTCGTCGTACGTCGTCGTTCGCCCTGGTAGACAGCGGACTCGCGTGCCTGGTTCCGGGCGTGTCGAGCCGACCTTACGGCCCCGGACCCGGGTTGTTCGCCCCCTCGAACAGCTCGGGACGGACACGGTCTTGTCCGGACCGCCGGTCAGAGGCTAGCTTCTTCTCGTATAGAAAGCGCTTGCTGTGACGCTGATCAGTGCCGAGGCGTACGCGGCGCGCACACCCGCGTACGAGACGCGCGCGACGCCGCGGACACCCCCGCGCACGCCGCCGCGGACCACGCCTAAGAAGGGACCGACGTGACACGCAAGACGGTGCGTATCGCCATGAACGGCGTTACCGGGCGCATGGGTTACCGCCAGCACCTGGTCCGCTCCATCCTCGCCCTGCGCGAGCAGGGCGGCCTCGACCTCGGCGACGGCACCGTGCTGTGGCCGGAGCCGATCCTGGTCGGACGCCGGGAACACGTACTGAACGCGCTTGCCGAGAAGCACGGTCTGGAGCACGTCTCGACGGACCTCGACGCGGTCCTCGCCGACCCGACCGTGGACGTCTACTTCGACGCCCAGGTCACCTCCGCCCGCGAGGAGGCGATCCGCAAGGCGATCGCGGCCGGCAAGCACGTCTACACCGAGAAGCCCACCGCCACCGGCCTCGACGGCGCCCTCGAACTGGCCCGGCTGGCCGGCGCCGCGGGCATCAAGCACGGCGTCGTCCAGGACAAGCTGTTCCTGCCGGGCCTGCTGAAGCTGAAGCGCCTCATCGACGGCGGCTTCTTCGGCCGGATCCTGTCCGTGCGCGGCGAGTTCGGCTACTGGGTCTTCGAGGGCGACTGGCAGGACGCCCAGCGCCCCTCGTGGAACTACCGTGCCGAGGACGGCGGCGGCATCGTCGTCGACATGTTCCCGCACTGGGAGTACGTCCTGCACGAGCTGTTCGGCCGCGTGAAGTCCGTCCAGGCCCTGACCGCCACCCACGTCCCGCAGCGCTGGGACGAGAACGGCAAGCCCTACGACGCGACCGCCGACGACGCCGCCTACGGCATCTTCGAACTCGACGGCGGCGCCATCGCCCAGATCAACTCCTCCTGGACGGTCCGCGTCAACCGCGACGAACTGGTGGAGTTCCAGGTCGACGGCACCGAGGGCTCGGCGGTCGCCGGCCTGCGCAACTGCCGCGTCCAGCACCGCTCCGCCACCCCCAAGCCGGTCTGGAACCCCGACATCCCGGCCACCGAGGTCTTCCGCGACCAGTGGCAGGAGGTCCCCGACAACGGCGACTTCGACAACGGGTTCAAGGCCCAGTGGGAGCTGTTCCTCAGGCACGTCTACGCCGACGCCCCCTACCACTGGGACCTCCTGGCCGGCGCCCGCGGCGTCCAGCTCGCCGAGCTGGGCCTGAGGTCCTCCGCCGAGGGCCGCCGCCTCGACGTCCCGGAGGTCGCGCTGTGACCGTCCGGCTCCCCGACTCCGGCGGGACCCTGCGGACCTACGAGCCCCGCGCGGAACCCCTCGCCGTCACCACCGGAAGCGCCTTCACCTCCCGCACGGTCTTCTCCGCGGCGCACGTCGTCGCGGACCCGTACGCCGACGTCTCCCCCGACTCCCCCGCCGCCGTCGACTGGGACGCCACCCTCGCCTTCCGCCGCCACCTGTGGTCCCACGGGCTCGGCGTCGCCGAGGCCATGGACACCGCCCAGCGCGGCATGGGCCTCGACTGGGCGGGCGCGGCCGAGCTGATCCGCCGCTCCGCCGCCGAGGCCGAGGCGGTCGGCGGCCTGATCGCCTGCGGCGTCGGCACCGACCAGCTCACCGGCCCGGCGTCCCCGGCCGAGGTCCGCGCGGCCTACGAGGAGCAGCTCGCCCTCGTCGAGGCCTCCGGTGCCCAGGCCATCCTGATGGCCTCCCGCGCCCTGGCCGCGGCCGCCGCCGGCCCCGAGGACTACCTCGACGTCTACGGCCACCTCCTGCGCCAGTCCGCCGAACCCGTGATCCTGCACTGGCTGGGCCCGATGTTCGACCCGGCACTGGAGGGCTACTGGGGCTCGTCGGACCTGGACGCGGCGACGGAGGTGTTCCTCCAGGTCATCGCCGCCCACCCGGACAAGGTCGACGGCATCAAGGTCTCGCTGCTGGACGCCCGGCGCGAGGTCGAGCTGCGCCGCCGCCTGCCGGACGGCGTCCGCTGCTACACCGGCGACGACTTCCACTACCCCGAGCTGATCGCCGGCGACGAGCAGGGCTTCAGCCACGCCCTGCTCGGCGTCTTCGACCCGCTGGGCCCGCTGGCGGCGGAGGCGGTCCGCGTCCTGGACACCGGCGACGTGAGCGGCTTCCGCTCCCTGCTCGACCCCACGGTCGAGCTCTCCCGCCACCTCTTCCAGGCCCCGACCCGCTTCTACAAGACGGGCGTGGTGTTCCTGGCCTGGCTGGCCGGCCACCAGTCGCACTTCACGATGGTCGGCGGCCTGCAGTCCGCCCGCTCCCTGCCCCACTTCGCCCGCGCCTACGAACTCGCCGACGGCCTGGGCCTGTTCCCCGACCCGAAGCTGGCCGAGGAACGCATGAAGAACCTGCTCGCCCTGTACGGGGTGACGCAGTGAGCGGTCTCGAGCGCTTCAGCATCAACCAGATGACCGTCAAGCAGCTGTCGCTGCCCGAACTGGCGGCGGCCTGCACCGACCTGGGCGTCGGCAACGTCGGCCTGTGGCGCGAACCGGTCCAGGCGTACGGCGTCGAGGAGACGGCCAAGCTGGTCCGCGACGCCGGCCTGACGGTGACGACGCTGTGCCGCGGCGGCTTCCTCACGGCCGCCGACCCGGACGGGCGCGCGGCGGCCCTGGCCGACAACCGCCGGGCGGTCGACGAGGCGGCGACCCTGGGCACCGAGGTGCTGGTCCTGGTCTCGGGCGGCCTCCCGCCCGGCTCCAAGGACCTGCACGGAGCCCGGGAACGCATCGCGGACGCACTGACGGAACTCGGCCCCTACGCCGAGGACCACGGGGTGAGACTGGCCATCGAGCCCCTGCACCCCATGTACGCCTCCGACCGCTGCGTCGTCTCGACGCTCACCCAGGCCCTGGACATCGCGGAGCGCTTCCCCGCCCACCAGGTGGGCGTCACCGTCGACACCTACCACATCTGGTGGGACGACCGGGCCCCCGCCGAGATCGCCCGGGCCGGCGCGTCCGGCCGCATCCACACCTTCCAGCTGGCCGACTGGACCACTCCGTTGCCCGAGGGCGTCCTCAACGGCCGCGGCCAGATCGGCGACGGCGCGATCGACATGCGCGCGTGGCAGGCCCGCGTGGAGGCGGCCGGCTACACCGGCGCGATCGAGGTGGAGCTCTTCAACGACGCGCTGTGGGCGAGGGACGGACGGGAGGTGCTGGCGGAGACGGCGGTACGGTTCGCCGAACACACGGCGTGACGCACGACGGGGAGGGGCCGGGCCGAGCCCCGGTGCCGGACCCACGGCCCGGACCCGGCTCTCGGGTCCGGGTGCCGCGGGCTCCGTTGCCCGGACCCGTTGCCCGGGACCCGCGTCCGGGCCCGTTGCCCGGAAGCCGGTGCCGCAGAACCGGTGCCGTGGTTCCGGTGCCGCGGATCCGGGGGTGGGGTCGTCAGGTCTCCGTTCCCGCACCCGGCGCACCGGCCCGCAAGTGTGCCGCCAGGCGCTGCAGCTCGACGAGGGCGCCGACGTCCGAGCCGTCCCCCAGCGGGTAGTGCAGGGCCGGTCCGGAGGCGGGCCCCAGGGTGACGGGCCGTACCCCGACGGGCGGGCGGCGGGCGTGGGTGAGTCCGATGCCCCGCACGTCGTGCGCGCCCAGGGTGAAGGCGACCGGGACGGGCGGCGCCTGGAGCACGGGCGCCGTGGTGAGGTTGCGGGAGGCCCGCCGCACCGAGGCCAGCATCGTCGTCAGGCCGTGCTCCACGACGAGGGTCTCGGCGAGGGGCGCGATCGCCTCCAGGGGCGGCGCCTCGTCCTCCCCGTACCCGAGGGTGAACGTGACGTCCTGCTCGACGCCCGCGGTCGTCCGCGTGACCCGGATCCACGCCAGCGCGGGCCGGCCGGGGTGCCCCGTCACGAGCAGATGGGTGGGCTCGGGGGCCCGGCCGCGGGCCAGTTCGGTCAGCTGCCGGGTCGACCAGGGCAGGTTGACGGGTTCCGCGGTGCCCCAGCCGGCCGGCGCCGAGCCGGTGAGCCCGCGCCAGGCCGTCTCGAGCGCTTCGCCCAGGACGACGTCCTCGTGCGCGGGGAGCGTCGTACGGAAGGCGACGACGAGCTGCCGGTCGGGCGACGGGGACGTCCGGGCGAACGCCTCGGCGACCGGGACCGCGCCGTCCGGTCCGGGCACGGGTGCGAACGTCCCGTCCCGCCAGCGCAGCACCGCCCCGGACAGCCCGTCGTAGTAGCCCTGGGCCGGGTCCTGGACGACCCAGCGGTTGGGCACCTGGAGGAGGGTGGCGCGGGCCGGGGCGCTGAGCCGGACGTGCGGCGGGGTGACGATCTGCAGGGCACGGCCCGACTCGGAGGTGTCGCGCAGCACCTCCGAGAGCCAGGTGGTCAGGGCCAGGACGGGCCGGTCGGCCAGGACGACGGACGTGCTGTCGGTGAGGACGTCCACGACCGGCTGCCCGTCGTCCGGCGCGAGGGCCGCGGCCACGTCGGCCCTTCCGGTGCCCGTGGTGCCCGTGGTCGCGTCGGCTCCCGCGGTGCCCGCGGCCACGTCCACGACCTCGGTGCCCGCCGCCGGTTCGGGCCAGGTGGTGCCGCCCAGCAGCAGGGCGAGCCGCCCGCACACCGATCCCGCCAGCCGTTCGGCCCCGGGCACGGCGCCGGAGGCCCGGGCCTCGGTCCACCAGAACGGCACGGGCACGTCCCGCCCGAGCAGCCGTTCGGCCTCCCCGGGGACCTGGACCAGCAGCGGGGCCTCCACGGACACGAGGGGCCTGCCGTCCGGGGCGCACAGCCGCAGTACGGCGCCCTCGGACGCGGCGCTCACGCCCGCCCCGGGCCCGCCCGCGTACAGGCCGGCCAGCAGGGCCCAGGTGTCCGGCATCCTCGGGGTGAGGGCGATGACGTCCTTGGTCACGACCCCTCCTCTCCGGCTCCGGTCAACGCGGTCTGGACGAGCTGATGGCGTCGGCCGCGACGGACCAGGGTGCCGCGGCCGGGCGGCTGCGGGGAGGCGTACAGGCCGGGGAAGAGCTGCCCCTCGGTGCGGTCGCCGGTCATCACCAGGGCGGTGGTGCCCGTCTCGCGCAGGGTGGTCAGCAGCGGCTCGTACAGCGCGCGGGAGGCTCCCGCGGTGCGGCGCGCCAGGACGAAGTGCAGGCCGATGTCCTGCGCGGAGGAGACGTACGGCAGGAAGGGCGCGAGGGGCTGCTGTCCGGCGGTGGTGAGGATGTCGTAGTCGTCGACGAGGATGACGATCCGCGGGCCCCGGAAGGCGGGTTCGCCGCTCTCGGGCGCGTCCGGGTCGGCGGTCTCCGGCAGCCGCTTGCCCAGTTCGGCGGCGATGCCCGTGGAGAGGGCGCCGGCGAGCGTGGCGTTGTGGGCGTAGCCGCCCCGGTACGGCTCCGGGACGACGCCGCGCAGGCCGCGGCGCGGGTCGAAGACGCCGAAGACCAGCTCGTCGTCGGAGTACCGCTCGACGAGCCCGGCGACGACCAGTTTCAGCAGGTTCGTCTTGCCGCACTCGTTGTCGCCGAGGACCAGCAGGTGCTGGTCGCCGCCGAAGAGGTCGAGCAGCACGGGCGCGAGGGCGTCCTGGTCGAGGCCGAGGGGTATCCGCCGCGGTTCGGCGGCCGGCGGGGGCAGCCGGGTCACCGGCAGCCGGGCCGGCAGCACCCGCACCGGGGCGGCGGGCTCGCCGTGCCAGGTGGCGCGGACGGAGCGGGCCGCCTCGTCCAGGGCCGGGCCCAGGTCGCCGGTCGTGGGCGAGCCGTCGAGGCGGGGCAGGGCGGCCTGTGCGAACAGCCTGCCGTCGGTGAGCACCCGGCCGGGCACGTCCGGCGCGAGGGTCCCGGAGAGCTTGCGGTCGACGGAGGAGTCGGCGGGGTCGTTCAGGCGCAGCTCGACACGGGTGCCGAAGAGGGACTGGGTGGCGATGCGGACGTCGTTCCAGCGCAGCATGCCCGCCACCACGTGGATGCCGTAGCCGCCGCCCCGTTTCAGCAGGTCGGCGACCGGCTCGTCGAGGTCGGCGAAGTCGTCGCGCAGCGCGCCGAACCCGTCGACCACCAGGACGACGTCGGTGGAGCCGAGCTGCGGCAGCCCCCCTTGGGCGCGGAGCCGGCGCAGCTGGTCGACGGAGTCGATGCCGTGCTCGCGGAAGACCGTCTCGCGCTCGGCGAGCATGGCGCGCACCTCGGCCACCGTACGGGCCGCGCGTTCCCGGTCGGCCCGCCCGGCGACCCCGCCGACGTGCGGCAGGGCGGCCGTCGCCGACAGGCCGCCGCCGACCAGGTCCAGGCCGTACACGGCGACGTCGCGGGGCGTGTGGGTGACCGCCAGGGAGAGGACGAGGGTCCGCAGGAGCGTGGTCTTGCCGGACTGGGGGCCGCCGATCACGGCCACGTGACCGCCGGCCGTGGTCAGGTCCAGCACCCACTGGCCCTGCCACTGCCGGGCCGGGTCGTCGAGCACCCCGAGCGGCACCCGCATCCCGCCCGTGGCGCGCGCCAGGTGCAGCCCGCGCTCGGAGACCCGGACCGGTCCCGCGGCCGCGTCCAGGGTGACGGCGTCCGGCAGCGGCGGCAGCCAGACGCGGCGCACGGCGGGCGCGGCGCCCGCGAGCCGGCCGACCATGAGGGACAGGACGGTCGGGCCGGTCTCCCGCCGGGTGGCGGCGGGTTCCTCCGCCGGCGCCCCGGCCCGGCCCGCGGTGTTGTACGCCGGGTAGGGCAGGGCGAGCGGCTCCTCGTCCCGCTGCTCGAGCGCCGCCGGGCCGCGGTGGGCGCCGGAGACGTACCCGGCCTTGAACCGTTCGTAGGTGGAGGTGTCGACCTTCAGGTAGCCGAACCCGGGCAGGGGCGGCAGGTGGAAGGCGTCGGTGGTGTCGAGGACCGTGCGGGACTCGTCGGCGGAGAAGGTGCGCAGGCCCAGCCGGTACGACAGGTAGGTGTCCAGGCCCTTGAGCCGGCCGCCCTCGATGCGTTGGCTGGACAGCAGCAGGTGCACGCCGATGGAGCGGCCGATGCGCCCGATGGACAGGAACAGGTCGATGAAGTCCGGCTTGGCGGTGAGGAGTTCGCCGAACTCGTCGATGACGACGAACAGGTGCGGGAGCGGTTCGAGGTCCGGCCGCTCCGTCGCGCGCAGCACGGCGTAGTGGCCGATGTCGGCGACGTTGCCGGCGTCCTTCAGAACCTGCTGGCGGCGCTTGACCTCGCCGGCGAGGCTGGTGTGGACGCGTTCGACGAGCCCGGCCTGGTTCTCCAGGTTGGTGATCGTTCCGGCCGTGTGCGGGAGTTCGGCGAAGGGGGCGAACGTGGCACCGCCCTTGTAGTCGACCAGGACGAGCGCCAGGTCCTCGGGGGAGTGGGTGGCGACCAGGGCGAGGACGAGGGTGCGCAGCAGCTCGCTCTTGCCCGAGCCGGTGGCGCCCACGCACAGCCCGTGCGGGCCCATGCCGAGCTGGGAGGACTCCTTCAGGTCCAGCAGCACCGGCTCGTGACGGTCCGTCAGGCCGATGGGCACGCGGAGGAAGTCGCGTTCGCCGCGGGGCTTCCACAGGGCGGCCAGGTCGAGTCCGGCGGGATCGGCGATGCCGAGGAGCGCGGGGAAGTCGACCGGCCCGGCGACGGGGCTGCCCTCGGCGGCGGACTCCGGCGACAGCCGCAGCGGGGCCAGCAGCCGGGCGATGCCCTCCGCCCCGGCCGCGGTGACCGGGTCGACGGCGCCCTCGGCGGCGGCGACCGCGGGGGAGGTGCCCCCGGCGGCGCCGCCCGCGGCGGGCGTGGCGGTCGTGGCCGGGGCGGAGCCGCCCGCGGCGGCGGAACCGCGCAGGTCCTCGACGACCACCCGCTCGCCGCGGACGGTGAGGCGCACGCTCACCTCGTCCGGCTCGTGGACCTGCTCCTGCAGCAGGTGCACCACGGTGACCCCCATGTCCGGCAGCCCGACCGCGGCGTCCGGGCGGGGGAGTTCGGCGGCCGGCTCCCCGTGGGCGTCCACGACCACCAGCAGCCGGTCCGCGAGCCGCAGCGCGCTCCGGTCGGCGAGGCCGCGCCGCACTTCCGCCGCGTACCCGGACCGGCGGCCCAGCTCGTGCCGCAGCAGTCCGGCCAGCTGCCCGAGGTCGGGCGCGATGCGGCGGGCGGCCACCGGACCGTCGTGCGCCCGCGGATCCAGCACGTGGGGCAGCCACTTCGCCCACTCCCACGCGGCGATCCGCTCGCCGGGCACGGCCAGGGCGAGCCCGACGTCGTCGGGGGCGTGCGTCACCGCCGTCTGCACCAGCAGCGCCCGGGCGACCCGCAGGACGTCCTCCCGGTCGCCGACGACGCTGACGTTCCCCGCCCGGTCCAGCGGCACCGTCAGCGGCACGTCGGCGGCCGTCGCGAACCGGCGCTGCAGGGCGCGCGCCTCGTTGAGCATGAACGGGTCCGGCGGCGTCAGTACCCCGCCGGCGCCGCTCTGCTGGACCACCGGCTCCTGGACCGGCACGTCACCGAGACCGACCCGCACCCGCAGGAAGTCGGCGTCCTGACGGCGCCGCTCCCACAACCGGGCGGGGTCGCCCACCAGGTCGTACAGCGCGTCCGGCGGCGGGTTCAGCTCCCGCTCCGCGTCCCGCAGCCGGCGCTCGGCGGCCCCCAGCTCCTCCCGCAGCTCCTCCAGGTACTCCAGGTAGCGCTCGCGTTGCGTGCGCCGGGTGCGCTGCGCCTTGCCGCGCTGCGACAGGAACAGCGCGACCGCCGCCACCAGCGCGAGGACGAGCACGACCGCGCCCAGCACCGCGAACCGGCTGTTGCGGACCACGGTCATCATGATCACGGAACCCATGACGCCGGCCATCGGCAGCAGCGCGGTGGCCGCGTTGCCGGTCTTGCCCTCGGGCAGGTTGGGCGGCGCCTCGACCGTGCGGGGCCGGGCGGGCTCCGGGGGACGGGTGCTGCGGGCGGGCCGGTGGACGATGCGCAGGGTCACGGGCGGACTTCTCCGGAGCGGGTCGTGACGGGGGAGGGGAGGGGCGGGCGCGGGCCGGGGCGGAGCGGGGGCGGGGCGTCGGGGTGCGCCGGCCGCAGCGAGCACGTGGCGTGGGGGTGCGTCGGCCGGGGCGAGCACGGGCACGGGCCGGGGCGCGCCTGCCGGACCGGGTGCGCGGATCGGATCGGGTGCGCCCGCCGGATGCTCACCGCACCCTCACCGCGCGCCCCATGACCTCGGCGGCCAGCCGCAGGACGGCCTCCCGCGTGGCGTGCGCCAGGAGGTCGGTGCGGATGGGGCCGCCCCCGGCCAGATGGCGGTCGTACGGCACGGTGACCACGGTGACCCCCGGCTCCTTCAGGTGCCCGGCGGCCGTCTTGTCGTCGAGGACGGTGTCGGGGGTGCCGGCGACCAGCGCCACGACCGTCGTGGCCAGGGCCGAGTGCGGCAACCGGGCCAGCCAGTCCAGCACCTGACGGGTCGCGCCGACGCCCTCCGCGGTGGTCGGCGCGACCACCACCCGGGCGTGCGCGGTGTCCATCGCCGTACGGGCCACCTCGCCGGGCAGCGTCTCGCAGTCGACGACGGTCACGGCGAAGTAGCGGCGCAGCGCCAGCGTCACCTTGCGGTACGACGTCATGTCGAGCGGGGCGCCGACCTGCCCCCGGCTCGCGGGCAGCAGCCAGCCGCCGTCCGGCACCGGCACCAAGTACCCCGTCACGTCCGTCAGTTGCATGGACGGGTGGAGGATCGACGCGAGATCGGCGCACGTCCAGCGCACCGCCTCCGCCCCCATGCGCACCGGCAGGGTGCCCAGGGCGGCATCCGCCTCCAGCGTCAGCACCGGGTCGTGCCGGTAGTGGTTCAGGGTCCGCCCGAGCAGTGCGGAGACGGTGGACTTGCCGACGCCGCCCCGGATGGAGGTGACGGCCACCACCCGGCCCGTGGTGACGGGCTGCTGCAACTCGCGCGCGATCCTGGTCCGTTCGGTGACGTCCTGCGTGACGGACGAGGTGAGCTTGCGCAGCGCCCGACCCGTACGCCGGGTCACGGAGTCGCCGTGCAGGGGCCGTCCGAGAGCGAGGAGGAGACGGGGATCGAGGGTGGGGGAGGACTCGGGGGCGGGAGAGGCCGGGAGACGGGGGTTGCGGACGGGGGCGGGAACCGCGGCGGGGGCGGGGGCCGGGGTGGTGCCCGGGGCGGTGGGCGTCGCGGGCCGCTCCGGGGCCGGCTCGTCGGCGGCCCCGGAGGCGGGAGCGGGTACGTCGGCCCGGGAACCGGGACCGGTCACGGGCGCCGGGGAGGCGGAACCCGCCGGATCACCGGGCGCGGACGGGACGACGGTTCCGACCGGGGCCACCGGGCCGGGGACGTACGAGCCGGGGACGTACGAGCCGGTGGCGTGGGGAGTGGTGGCGTGAGGGCCGGGAACGTACGGACCGGACGTGTCACCTTCCGCTTCCGCTTCCGCGTCCGCTGCCGCCCCCGCTTCCGCCGTTGCGGCCGCCGGCCGTGAGGGTGCGGGGTGCGGGGGCGCGGGGTGCACGAGCCGCGGTGCGGGCTCGCCGGTACCGGCGGCGGCCGGAGAGGACCCGCTCCCCGCACCGGTGCGCGTCCCCCCGTCCGGACGGCCGCTTCCCCCGCCGCTCAACTCCCGCAGCACGTCCCGCTGCCAGTCGCCGTCCCCGCCGTGCGCCGACGGCCGCTCCCGCCCCTGTTCCCCGTTCGTCATGCCGCCGCGCCCCTCAAGCCCCTAAGCGAAGGTGTCGAGCAGTCGCCCGTACACACCGAACACGCCGATCAGCAGCGGAAGCAGCGCGATGACCCCCACCGACTCGAGCAGGTCACCGACCCGCCGCAGCCGGACCCGCACGTGCTCGGCCGGCTGTACCGCGAGCACGACGAGCGGCAGGACCGCCAGCACGACGAGGACGGCCAGCGGCGCCGCGGCCGGGGACCGCTCCGCCCACACCGTCGACAACCGTACGGCGACGCACGCCGCGGCGGCCAGCAGGACGACCACCTCGGCGACCAGCGGAAACGCCCGGGACCGCAGGGCCAGCACCACCGCGACGACCGAGGCGAGCGGCACCGTCCACACGGAGGGGGCCCGCAGCGCCAGTACGGCGGCCACGGCGGCCGACCCGGCCAGGGTGACCGTGGCGAGCACCAGCCCTCGGTGGGCCGCGGCCAGGGCGGCGGACACCTGGTGGCGGCTGACGGAGACGCCACCGGCCCGCCGGTCGTCGAGCCCGGAGAGCCCGGACGCCATCAGCGCGAGCCGCGGCAGCACCCCGAGCAGCACCACGCAGACGACACCGAGAACGGCCCCGGCACGGGCCTGCTGCTCCGCCGTCCCGGCGCCGGACTGCACGGCGACGACGGCCTCCCAGCCGACGGCGGTCAGGGCCAGGGCGCCGGCCCCCACGACCCCGCCCCGCCCCAGCGGCGTGAACAGCCCGAGCAGGACGAGGACCAGCACGCCCACGGCGGCCACCCCGGCGAGCCGCAGGGCACCCGCCGAGGACCCGCCGACGACGTCGACGAGGCTCCACACGCCCGGTACACCGAGCGCGCCGCCGGCACACAGGAGGGTCGCGGCGAGCGCGTGCCTGCGCGCCCGCCCCAGGACCGCACCCGCGACCGCGGCCAGGCCGGCGGCGGCGAGCAGCGCACCGGCGACGGCCGGACGGTCGTAGTGCGCACGCGCGAACAGGGCGGCGACGACCACCCAGCCCACGCTCGCGACACCCGCCGTGACCCGGCGCGCGGCCGGCCCCCACCGCCATGCCCGGTGGCCGAGGTCCTCGGCCACCTCGTCGGTGACGTCGTGCACGACGGGAGCGGGCGGGGCGTCCTCCGCGCGGACGAGACGCAGGACGGCGCCGTCGCGGACGCCCGCCGTCTCCAGCGTGCCGTCGTGGTCGAGCGCGGAGCCGTCCACCGTGACGAGGTGACGCGAGGCGGGCCGCCCCTCCGCGCGGTCGTCCAGCAACCGCATGATCTCGGGCAGCAGCAGCCCGACCGGCTCCCGCGCCGGAAGCACGAGATCGACGCGACGCCGCTCACCGACGAGTGTGACCCGGCTCAACACCGCGGGCCCACCGGCCGTTTCCCTGCTCAAGGCCCCCGTAGACATCACGTTCGCGAACCTATCACCGGCTTGTAGGACCGTCGGAGGGTGTGGAAACGCCGGGGGAGTACGGGCTGTTCTGCCCGATCACCCGGTGCGACACGAACGACCACCCCACGCACCCCGCGCACAGCACGGCCGCGACGACCGTCCCGGCCAGCACCTTCCCCACCCGCTCGTCCACGGCCCGCCGCTGCCGCTGCGCCCCGAACAACAGCGCGTCCCGCAACCGCCGCCGCCGCACGGAGACGGACTCGAGGAGCTGGCTGTCGTACTCCTGGGCGGTCATGTCAGCTCACCTGTCTCGCGTGTCTCACCTGTCTCGCGTGTCTTACGTGTCTCACGTGGGGAATTCGCCCAGCCAGCTGCGCTTGAGCAGGTGCTCGGGCAGGTATTCCGACTCGACCTCGATGGGCCGCCCGGCGTCGTGGGCGAGGCAGGTGAGGGCGAGGATCGCGAGGGGGACGTCGCCGTCACTCGTCTCCTGGCGCTCCTCGTTCGCCGTCCAGTATTCCTTGTGGAGTTGGAGCGCCTGGACCAGGGCCTCGTTGAACTTGACCGGGTCCTGGCCGACGAAGCGGTAGAAGAGATTGATCGGCGGATACAGGACCTTGAGCATGGTCTCGCGGTCCATGAACCGCAGCCGGTCCGGGTCGGTCCCGTCGAACGCGGCGACGAGTTTGTCCCCGAGTCCGGGGCGCTCCAGCCAGTAGGTCTGGAGGGCGTCGACCCAGTGGTAGACGTACTCCTCGAAGACGGCGCCGGAGGCCCGCAGCGTCTCGATCGGCACCTGGCACAACTGCGTCATCCGCACCTGGTCCCGGCAGACGACGGCCAGCCAGAAGGCATCCAACCAGGTACCGGCGTCCACGAAATGCGTGATCCCCACGGCGGGAATGGTGCGCACCTCATGGCCGATCATGCACTCGACGGTGGAACCCTCGGGAGCGGTCGCCGAGGCGAACAGGGCGGACCCGACCTGCATGGCCATGACCCAGGCTTCCCACGTCTCCAGCTTCTCGGCGGTGGGGTCCTCGACGCACAGGAGTGCGGCTCTCTGGCGTGCTCGGTTGAACGTCATGTCGAGGCTGTCGGGGTACTCCTCCAAGTCCTCGATGTCTTTGACGGTGCGCGCATTGATCCTCTGTCGCAGCCCGTCCGGATCCGGGTGGCTTCCTTCTGCCAGCGGCCGCGAAATCCTCGTCGGCATGGACGGTTCCCTCATTTCGTGATGTCGAACTGCAGCATCTCGTAACCAGCGTACTTAGGGCCCTTGAACTTGGCTTTCACGAGGACGTAATCCACCTCGCCCCGTTTGAGGGCCATGCTCAGATCCTCCGCCAGCTTGCGTTCGGCCTTGGCCGCTTCGAGCAGGTCCTGATTTCCGGTTTTCTCGGCTTTTGATTCGTTCCTTTCGGCCCGAATATCCATCTGGTCGAGAATGGTTCGGAAGTACTCTCGCGTGCCTTGGGTCACCAACCGCCCGCTGAGCCCCTTGCGCACTCCGAGAGAAGCCGTGGTGGACCCCTTCGCCTCGACCACCACGTACCGGCCGTCCGTCGTCCGGTACACCTGGTCGAACCGATTGTTCCCGAACGCCCCGTCGTCCAGGCGCACCGCACCGGGGTAGTGCTCGGGTACCGCGTGGTGCTCGGCGGCGTGCTCGCCGAGCAGTTCGCTCTGCCGGTTCGCGTCGCCGTGGAGCGGTGAGTGCGTCTCGTCGGCGAGATCCCTCGCGGCGGCCAACTCGTCTGTGGGGTTGGCGGAATAGGCTTTCTCCGCCTCTTTGAGGGCCTTCTCCGCCGCGTCGTCGGCCTTGACGGCCGCGTCCCGCTTGGCGGCCTGCTCGTTCAGGTCTTTCAGCGTCTCGTGGGGGAGGTCCGAAGCCTTGCCCCTGACGGGATCCAGGTGCACGTAGTGCTCCTTGATCGCCGGAGGCATGTCACTGGCCGCGATCCACTCGGGGGGCGCGAACGGGTTGCGCGTGAGCTGGGGTACGACCTGGCCGTACCCGCCCTCGCTGGCCGTGGAGCGCCGGTACCCGTTCTTGCGGTAGTTCTCCTTGAACCACTGGGGGTCGTTGTTGGCCCGCTCGACCTGCCGGTGCATGATCTCGCGTTCGACGTCCAGCGGATCGCGGCTGCCGGACGGCGATCCGCCCGAGCCGTCGCCGCCCCCGTGGCCGCCGCCGGTCCCGCCGTGTGGGGTGGGAACCCGACCGCTGTCGGTTCCGCCGCCCGCGGGTCCGTGGTCGCCGCCCGTGGGCCCGTCGCCGCCTGTCGCGTGACCCCCGGTGCCGCGTGCGGGCACCGTGTCCGTGCCGCGGGCCCCGGCCTGCTCGCCGACGTGGGCGGTCGGTGCCGTGTTCCCGGCGGCCCGTCCCGTCGTGTCGCCGCCGACGTGGGCCGCCGTGCCCCCGGCGGCGTGCGCGCCTGCCCGGTCGCCGGCCCCGACGAGCACACCCTCCTCGTGCGGCAGGCTCCGTTCCAGCAACTCCCGGTCCGCCGCCGACAGTTCCACCTTCGCCGGCGCCGCCGTCCCGTCCGCGCGTACGACCGAGCCGTCGGTCAGGTCGAGGCGGGTGCCGTCCGGCCATTCCACGACGTTGTCGCGGATGACCGGCATGTCGTCGGCGATCCGCACCACGCTGCCGTCGGGCTGGACGCGTCCCGCTCCGGAGAGGAGGTCGTCGTAGGCGCCCGCGTGCACGCCCCGCAGGCCGGCGAACAGGTCGGTGACCTTGACCGTGCCGAACTTGGCGGCCTTGCCGAGGTACGTCATGGGGTCGACGAGCCGGGCCGTCCTGCCGAGCACGCCGACCGTGCGGGCGACCGCGCCGCCCTTGGCCGCCGCTCCGGCGCCTCCCGTGAAGACCGTCGTCAGGACGTTGAAGGTGACCGCGCCGCCCGCCCGTGCGGGGTTGTCGCCCCACTGGTCCCAGGCGACCAGCGCCTTGCCCGCCTCCTTGACCGTGTCGCGGGAGTCGCGCAGGTAGGAGGGCAGCTTGTCCTCGGGCATCATCCAGTACGCGGTGCCGACGACCGGCACCGCGGTGATGAGCACGCCGGTCGCGAGCTTGCCGAGCCCCTTCCAGGCCTCGCCCGCCGCGTCCCAGCCGTCGACGCCGACGAGAGTGCCGAGGCCCCGGATCGTGCCCCACACCCCGTCGACGACGAATCCCTTGCCGAACTCCCACACCTGGTGGCCCAGCCAGTCGAGCCCGTGCCGTTCCTTCTCCACGGTCTTGCCCCAGGGCAGTTCCCCGGACTGGTCCAGGAGGTCGGCGGTGAAGCCGTAGGTGGTGGTGCCGCGCTCGACCAGCCGTTTCTCGGCGCCGTCCTCCAGGATCAGCGTCGAGCCGCCCACCAGTGCGGTGATCTTGTTGTGGCAGGTGATCTCCGCCTGCCAGAAGGCGGCCGTGGTGGCGTTGACGTCGTGCACCAGGTCGTTGTTGAGCTGGACGTTGTCGTCGTCCTCGCGCCAGTCGTCGTCCCCCGCGATCTGGTGCCGGAAGGTCTCCGCACGCTGCTTGAGGCTCTTCAGCTTGGCCACGAGCGGCTGGATCTCCGTCTCGTACGAGCTGAGGGCCGACGCCACCTTCTCCAGGTCGTCGGCGAACTCGTCGGCCTTGGCCGCCACCGGCGCCGTCGTGGCGAACAACTGGTCCGCCTCCGGAGCGGTGTAGCACGCGGACAGCCCCTGGAAACGGGTGTGCACGTCCGATCCCGACTGGCGGAAGACGAGCGCCTCCGCCGTCAACAGCATCGAGTCCGTGCCCAGTTGCTCCAGATCGCCGGTGAACTGCGGGATGTTCTGCGGGTCGATGAGGTCCGCGCTCACTGGCCCCCCTGCTGCCCGTCCACGCCCGGCAGGTCGATCTTCGGTTCCTTCAACGCGTTCGCCTGGGCCTGCGCGGCCATGTCCAGGTCACCCTTGACGTACGCGTTGGTCGCGGTGGCCGCCCCGTTGAGGGAGTTCGACGTGCGCACAGCGACGTACATCAGCTTCTCCTGGTAGGCGGTGAAGAACTCGCCCAGCGCCGCCGCGACCGGCCCCTGGACCCCGCTCTTCTCCACGCCGCCCTGCTGGATCGTGCCGGCGGACTTCGCCGCGCTCGGCATGGTCTCCTGCAGGGCCTTCCCGGTGTCCGAGAGGCCCTCGGCCGCCTTCGCCGTCTCCGTGAGGACGTGCTGCACGCCCGACGGCGAGATGTCCCACCCCGTCATGTGGATTCCCCGTACTTCCCCGTGCTTCCGTGCACTCCCGTGTGCCGTCACCCGCCGACGCGCCCGAGCCCGCGCCCGTGAGCGCGTCGGCGTCGGAGCCCGCGCCCGCGTCAGCCGATGTTGTCGACCGCCGCGCGCGCCTTCGCCATCGTCGACTGGGCCGTCCCGTCGTTGTCCTCGAGGGTGGTGCGCACCAGTTGGATGATGCTGCGCACCTCGTTGGCCGCGCGGTTCCAGCGCAGCTCCTTGCCGTGGTACTCCTCGGAGACCCCGTCGGCCTGGAAGTCGGCCATGGCGGCCTTCACCGCGCTGTCGCGGTCGGCCAGCACACGCTCCAACTGCCCGACGATTCCCTGCAGTCCGCCCTGCACCTCGCTCGACGCGCCGGTGTCGTAGGAGCGGCGGTCCAGATTCTGGCCCATCGTCACAAACCCCCTGTGGTTGTCGGCCCCTGCCCCGCCCGGCGTTCTAACGCGCGCCGAAGCGGGCCGCGTCGAAGTTGGCGGCGCCCATGTTCTTGTTGGCGTTGTCCTGCTGCTCGGTGTCACCGGTGGCGAACGCGGTGTCCATGCCGCCCTGGCCCTCGAGGATCGCGCCCAGCGACTCGTTCAGCGCGGCGGTGATCTCGTCCGCACGCGTCTTGAAGGAGTCGAAGGCGACCTTCCCGGAGCCGTTGAACTTGCCCTCCAGCGGCTCGGCCGCCTGGATGAGCATGCGGATCAGCGTGCCCAGGTCGGTGCTCGAACCGAACGTGCTCCTGCCCAGCTCCGACAGGGTCGTGGACCCCATGTCGAACTTCACGTGTGTCACCCCCGTGCATCACGTACGCATCACATAGTTGTTCGAGCATGTTGTCGCACAATCCGTTGCGGGCGCAACGCGGTTGGTTGCGCTGTGACGTGATCCGGACGCGGCTGGAACGATGTCCCGCCGTCCTGGCCTCCCTAGTCACTGTCTTGCTGCTCCGTAGGTGGGCGTCCAGGGCATGTCCTCATGTGTGCGCGGAGCGTCGTGCAGAGGGGGTGCGGAGGCTGTCGACGCCTGGGACCCCCGGAACGGGCCGCGTCGTCCGCGGGCGGGGTGAAGTGTGGTCGCGAAGGCTCTGGTCCTCCCTGCGCCAAGAGAAGATCCTTCATCGGTGAAGGGAGAGGAACCGGTCGCCGATGCGGGCTGCTCGCGTGCGACCGGCCCGCCGTTCCGCTCCCCTCCTTCGGGTGATGGCGCCGAGGCAAATTTCGAAGTAGTTTCAAAGTCATGGGTGCCGAAAGTGCAGCAGTGAATTTCTCCGAGCTGGTGAACAAGAACAAGCAGACGCTGGCCCGGCTTCAGGAATCACCGAGACTGCTCCTCCACCGCAGAGACGGCGAGGACCTGGTCCTCACCACCGCGGCGCGTGCCGAGCAGGACCAGACCGTGGTGTCGGCAGCCACCCGGATGCTCGCCGCGATGGCGCGCCGGGAACCCGGCAGCACGGAGCTGCTCCTTGGCATACTGCCGGACGCCTTCCCGTGGGTTCGTTTCCTGCCCGAGCCCGATCTCCACGCCTTCGCCGTCGAACTGGTCGACACCATGCGCGCCGCCGACTCGATCGGCAACAGCGCCTCCGTCGCCCAGCTGCTCATCGCTTGGCGGCACACTGCCGAGGTCTACTCCGACCCCGATCTGCTGGCCGCACTGACCCGGGACCACGACGAGGACTACGGTCCGGTGCCGGACCCGCGGGACGTCGTATGACCGCGGGCCGCGGCGACCGCGCCGCACCACCGGCGCCAGAAGGCCACTGGGAAGTCCGGTTTGCCGACGCGGCCTCGGCCAAGGGCTGGGAGAATCTCGCCCAACAGGCCGGTGAGAACACCTATCGCGCCTGGATCGCCATGCGTACCGCCCCCAGGCCGACCACCGAGACGCCCCGGCACCACCGGCTCAAGGGCGGTCTGGCACACGGTACGCATCGCGGACAGACCTGCGAGCAGTGGCAGATCGAGGTGACCGGCGGCGGCCGTGTCTGGTACCTCCTGGACACGATCCGTAACACCTGCTGGGTCACCTTCGCGGGTACAGGGCACCCGCGAGCCACGGACCGAAGCTGATCCCGCACGGCCGAGTGAAAAGCGGGTCGTCGGACATCACGACAACGTGATGTCCGACGACCCGTCCACATCACCGCCCCCGGTCCGCCGCCATGATGCCCACGCACTCCTCCAGTGCCGCGTGCAGCGCCGGCACGAAGGCGGCGAGTTCGGTGTCCGACGACCGGCCTCCCTCCAGCACGGCCCCGACGACCGTCACCAGGACGGCGGCGGCCTTCAGAGCATGGACGTCGGCCAGTTCGTCCAGCACACCACCGGGGCGCGCGTCCACGAACGCCTCCCTGCCGGTGGTGGGGTCGACGCCGAGACTGCGGAAGCACCGCGCACTCATACGGCGGCCTCCGCCAGGACGTGGTCCTGGCCCAGGACCGCGAGGTACGGCCGCACCAGGGGCAGGCCGTCGGCGAGGATCACGTCCGCGGGGTGCGGGCGCGTCCGGCGGACGTGGGGCGGCTGTGGGGCAGGGGTGGCCGCGAAGGAGAGCGGGGTGAGGGCGCGGTGCGCTCCCCGGGGCGGCAGGAAGAGGCTCAGGACAGCGGCCAGTAGGCTGCGCACAGGTCGACTCCTTGTCAGTCGGCTCAGCCCCGGCATGGAAGCTGTCATCTTCCCGCCGGGGCGTCTTCGTTTCCGGGAACTGTAGCGCGCAGAGGGTAGTAGTAGGTAGTAGTTGGTAGTAGTGCTAAGTAATGCGCGGTGGAAGGTAGCGGCATACGGTCGACGGGTGGACAAGATCAGCCCCGATTCACCGCAGTACGTCTATGAACAGCTCGCAGCGATCATCGAACGGAAGATCCGTTCCGGTGAGTACCCGCCGGGCACGCGGCTGCCGGGCGAACTGACCATGACGCACGAGCACAAAGTCGGTCCGGGTACGGTCCGCCGCGCTCTGGACATCCTTCGGGAGAGGGGGCTCGTCGTGACGGTCCGCGCTCGGGGATCGTTCGTCTCCGACCCCCTGCCGCCCGCTCCCGACACACCTGCTTAGACGACACTCCGGAGGAGGCGGGCGTCCGCGACGGGTGACGTCGAAAAGCACTGCCAGGACTCCGTCGCCGACTCAGCCGGACGGCGCAACCGGGGAGCGCATACCCAGCCACTGCTCGGCGTCCCAGGCCTCGAACCGCTCCACCTCGATGAACCCCAGCTTCGCCGCGAGGCGCATCGAGGCGACGTTGGCGGTCTGGGTGGTGAGCACCACCGGCTCGCCGGGAAGCGCGCCGGCGAGCCAGCGGAGAGCGGCCGCGCACGCCTCGGTGGCGTACCCGGATCCCCAGGCCCGCGGCAGGAACAGGTAGCCGAGATCGGCCTTTCCCGCGGCGGCCGGGCGACGGTGTCCCGTTGCCCTCCTGAGCAGGATCTGACCGATCATCGCCCCGTCGAGATCGACGACGAAACTCCCGGGCCACCGCTCGGGCACCTCGGGCATCTCCCGCTCGAGCTCGTCACGCGGCCGGGGGCCGCCGAGGTAGGTGTGCACCTCCGGCGACGCCAGCAGCTCGACGAACGCCGCACGGTCCCGGGCCTCGGACTCACGGAGCACGAGCCTCTCGGTCCTGATCGGTTCCGGCGGCCAGGCCACGGATCCCAGATCTTCCATCCGCGCACGCTAACAGGTGGTCAAACCACCCGGACGGGAAATGCTCGGCTCCACTGGGACCCGAACCGCGGACAACACCTTCGGCTTGAGGCCGGACAGATCACTGTCCCCAGATCGTTCACGTGTCAAGCAAAAGGATCACCGGCTGCGCTTCTCCGTCCGATGCATGCGCTCGGCGTCCTCGACGGCACCCCAGTCGCGCGCACGCTCGAAGTGACGGCTGATACGGACCGCATGCTCCTGCTGCTCGGCGACAGAGCCGTGGGCGCTTTCCGGGACGTCGTCATCGATATCGATCCGGGTTGCAGGCATGCCGCGCCTCCCGCAGAACGTTGGTGATGTACACATAGGAGCACGTCACTCACGTTCACGGACCCGCCCTGGGACCGGCTCCGGGACCTGGCAGGCCGAGGGGCCCGGCCGACCGACCGAGCCCCTCGAAGCGTCCCCGCGCCTCACCCGTTCAGAAGAACACCCCGCACCGCAGCAGCACGTTCGCGTACGGCCGGGCCTCGCCCGTGCGCACCACCAGGCGGGCCCCCGACGACAGCCTCTTCAGCTCCTCGTGCGGGACCAGGGCCAGGTCGGGGAAGTGCGCGTCCAGCAGGCCGGCCGCCGCCGGGTTCGCCTCCCGCACCTCCGAGGCCGCCGTCGCGCCCTCCACGACCAGCTCGGCCAGCAGGCCCTCCAGGACCTCCGCGAAGGAGGGGACCCCCGCCCGGAAGGCGAGGTCCACGACGCGCGGGCCCTCGGGGATCGGCATCCCCGCGTCGCACACCAGCACCCCGTGCCCGTGGCCCAACTCGGCCAGCGCGCCCGCGAGGTGGCGGTTGAGGATTCCGGCCTTCCTCACAGGGCGGCCACCTCCGCCGCCGTGGGGAACGACTCCTGCGCGCCCCGTCGCGTCACGGCCACCGCCCCCACCCGCGCCGCGTACGCCGCGGCCTGTGCGAGCGAGGACCCCGCGCCCAGCTTCCACGCCAGCGCCGCCGTGAAGGAGTCGCCCGCCCCGGTGGTGTCCACGGCGTCGACCTTCACCGCCGCCACCTCCTCCACGCCCTCCGCCGACGCCACCAGCGCGCCCTGCGAACCCAGCGTCACGACCACCGACTTCGGCCCTCTCGCGAGCAGTGCCCGCGCCCATTCCTCCGGCCGGTCACCGACCGCCGCGTCACCGGCTCCCGAGTCGTCCGCCCCCGCCCCGCCGAGGATGACCTTCGCCTCGTGCTCGTTGACGATCAGCGGGTCGCAGGCCGCCAGCACCTCGTCCGGCAGCGGACGCGGCGGCGACGGGTTCAGCACGAAGCGGCTGCCCGGCGCCAGGTTCCGTACGACCTCCACGACCGTCTCCAGCGGGATCTCCAACTGCGCCGACACCACGCGGGAGGCCCGGACCAGGCCGGCGGCGGCGCGCACGTCGTCCGGGGTCAGGCGCCCGTTCGCGCCCGGGGACACCACGATGCTGTTGTCGCCCGACGGGTCCACCGTGATCAGCGCGATCCCGGTCGGCGCCCCGCCCGCCAGCACGCCCGCGGTGTCCACCCCGGCCGCCCGCTGCGAGTCGAGCAGCAGCCGGCCGTACGCGTCGTCGCCGAGCCGTGCCAGCAGCGCCGTGCGGGCACCGAGGCGGGCGGCCGCGACCGCCTGGTTGGCGCCCTTGCCGCCCGGGTGGACGGCCAGGTCCGAGCCGAGGACCGTCTCGCCCGCCGCCGGGCGCCGCTCGACGCCGATCACCAGGTCGGCGTTGGCCGACCCCACGACCAGGAGGTCGTAGTCGTACATGAGAACTCCCCTGCGTACGTCGTACATGTCGTACGTGACGTGAGGCGGGCGGGCGGACGGACCCGGTTCCCCGGCCGGGGCCCCCCCCCCCCCCCCCCGCCCCACCGCCCCCCCCCCCCCCCGCCCCCCACCCCCCCCCCCCCCCCCCAACCCCCCCCACCACACCCAGCCCCCCCCAA
>NZ_JBIBWL010000002.1:243083-476707 GCF_043081325.1 Streptomyces sp. NPDC014882 | reverse complement strand
GTGGTGGTGTTTGGCGCACTTTCTACCCCCCGGGCTTCGGGGTAATTGGTGTTAGTGGCGGGGGGGGGGGGGGGCGGCGGGCCCGGGGCCCCCGCCCCCCCCCCCGCCCCGCCCGCTTGCCGAATGTCAGCCGCCGAAGCCGGCCACGTTCTCCTTCGTGACCACCTTCACCGGCACCTTCACCAGGTCCGCGACCTTCTCGCCCCGCAGCGCCTTGAGCGCGTTGTCCACGGCGATCCTGCCCAGCTCCGAGGGCTGCTGCGCCACGGACGCGTACAGCGTGCCGTTCCCGACCGCGGTCAGGCCGTCCGGCGTGCCGTCGAAGCCGACGACCTGGACGGACTTTCCGGCCTTGGAGCCGAGCGCCTTGATCGCGCCGAGCGCCATCTCGTCGTTGGCGGCGATGACGCCCTGGACGTCCGGGTGGGCCTGGAGCAGGTTCGACATCACGTCGAGGCCCTTGGTGCGGTCGAAGTCGGCCGGCTGCTGGGCCAGCACCTGGATGCCGGGGTAGGCCTTCAGGCCCTTGGCGAAGCCCTCGGCGCGCTCGCGGGCCGCGGAGGTGCCCGCCTGGCCCTGGAGGATCACGATCCTGCCGGTGCCGCCGAGCTTCTCGGCGACGGTCCGGGCGGCGAGTTCACCGCCGGACACGTTGTCGGAGGCCACGAGGGTGTCCGGGGTCGCCTTGTTGACGCCGCGGTCGACCGCGACGACCGGGATCTCCGCCTTGTCGGCGGCGCGCACGGCCGGACCGGCCGCGTCGGAGTCCACCGGGTTGACGACGATCGCGTCGTAGCCGGAACTGGTGAAGTTCTGCAGCTGGTTGGCCTGCTGCGAGGCGTCGTTCTGCGCGTCGGTGACGGTCAGGTCGACGCCCAGCTTCTTCGCCTCGGCCTTCGCGCCCGACTGGATCTGCACGAAGAACGGGTTGTTGAGGGTGGACAGCGCCAGCCCGACCTTCGGCCGCGCCGTCGAGGAGGTGCCGCCGTGCAGGAAGGAGGTCGCGCCGACCACGGCCACGGTGACGACCGCGGCGAGCCCGTACGTCGCCGCCTGCCGGCCCTTGCCGCCGCCCGTCCCGGCGGCCGCCGGGGTCGCCCCGGCCTTGCGCCGCACGGTGTCCAGCAGCACGGCCAGCGCGATGACGACACCGATGACGACCTGCTGCCAGAACGCGGACACCGACAGCAGGTTGAGGCCGTTGCGCAGCACGGCGAGGATCAGCGCGCCGATCAGGGTGCCGGACGCCTTGCCCGTGCCGCCCGCGAGGGAGGCGCCGCCGATGACGACCGCGGCGATCGCGTCCAGCTCGTAGCCGTCGGCGGCCTGCGGCTGCGCGGAGGACAGGCGGGCGGCGAGCACGACGCCCGCCGCGGCCGCGAACACGCCCGACAGCGCGTAGATGGCGAGCTTCTGCTTCTTCACCCGCAGGCCGGACAGGCGCGCGGCCTCCTCGTTGCCGCCGATGGCGTACATCGAGCGGCCGATGTAGGTGCGGCCCAGGACGAACGCGGCGATCAGGCCCATGACGACCATGACCAGCACGGGCACCGGCAGCCAGCCGCCGAGCGTGTCCCCGAGGTGCGAGACGGAGTCGGGGAAGGCGATCGGCGAGCCCTCGGAGATCACCAGCGACAGACCGCGCGCCACCGACAGCATGGCGAGCGTCGCGATGAACGGCGGCAGCTTGCCGTAGGCGATGAGGAAACCGTTCACCAGGCCGGCCGCGATGCCGGTGGCGACGGCCAGCACGACCGCGAGGACGACCGGCACGCCGTGCGAGGTGGCGCTCCAGGCGAGGACGGTGGCCGACAGCGCCGCCACCGAGCCGACCGACAGGTCGATGCCCGCCGAGACGATCACGAAGGTCACGCCGAAGGCGAGGATGGCGGTCACGGCCGCCTGGACACCCACGTTGAGCAGGTTGTCCGTGGTGAGGAAGTCGCCCGACAGCGCCGACATGGCGATGACGAGGACGATGAGCGCGGTGAGCGCCCCGTTGTCGAGCAGCAGGCGGCGCACCGCCGCGGCGCCGCCACCGGCGCCCGTCGTGCTCTTGAGCGTGTCAGCGGCCACGGCCGGCCTCCACTTCAGTGGTCGTAGGGGTGGTAGGGGTCGAGGTCGGGGGCGGGGTCGGGGGCGTGGGGGTGCTCACGGCGAGTGCCATCACCGCGTCCTGGGTGGCCTCGCCCGCCGGGAGCTCGCCGGCGATCCGGCCCTGGGCCATCACCAGCACCCGGTCGCTCATGCCGAGCACCTCGGGCAGGTCGCTGGAGATCATCAGGACGGCGGCCCCGGCGGCCGTCAGCTCGTTGATCAGCTGGTAGATCTCCACCTTGGCGCCGACGTCGATGCCGCGCGTCGGCTCGTCGAGGATCAGCACCCTGGTGTCCGCCAGGAGCCACTTGCCGATGACGACCTTCTGCTGGTTGCCGCCGGACAGCGTGCGCACCTGCTGGCCGAGCCCGGCCATGCGCACGCCGAGCTGCCCGGCGATGCGGCCCGCCGCCTCGTGCTGCCCCTTGAGGTCGACGAGCCCGGCACGGCTGGCCGAACGCAGGGTCACCAGGCCGAGGTTCTCCTCGACGGAGGCGTCCAGCACCAGCCCCTGCCCCTTGCGGTCCTCCGGCACGAGCCCGATCCCCGCGGCCATGGCCGCCGGCACGTCGTGGCGGGGCAGCCGCGTGCCCGCCACCCGCACGGCTCCGCGGTCGTAGGGGTCCGCCCCGAAGACGGCCCGTACGACCTCCGTACGGCCCGCGCCGACCAGGCCCGCCACGCCGACGACCTCGCCGGCCCGCACCTCGAAGCTGACGTCGTGGAAGACGCCGTCCCGCGTCAGCCCCTCGACGGACAGCAGGGCGGCGCCGGCCTCGGCGCGCTCCCGCGGGTACTGCTGCTCGATGGAACGGCCCACCATCAGCCGTACGAGTTCGTCCTCGGGCGTGGACGCCGGGACCTGTCCGACGCTCCGGCCGTCCCGGATGACCGTGACCCGGTCGCCCAGCGCCGCGATCTCCTCCAGGTGGTGGGTGATGAACACGATGCCCACGCCGTCCTCGCGCAGCCTGCGCACGATGGCGAAGAGCTTCTCGACCTCCTCGGAGGTGAGCACGGCCGTCGGCTCGTCCATGATCAGCACGCGCGCGTCGAGGCTCAGTGCCTTGGCGATCTCGACCATCTGCAGGCGCGCGATGCCCAGTTCCCGCACCCGCGCACGCGGCGACACGGTGACGCCGACCCGCTCCAGCAGGACGGCGGCCTCGGCCTCCATCCGCCTGCGGTCGATCATCCCGAACCGGCGCGGCTGGCGCCCCAGGAAGATGTTCTCGGCGACCGTCAGGTCGGGGACGAGGTTGAACTCCTGGTAGATGGTGGCGATCCCGAGGCGTTCGGAGTCCTGCGCCCCGTGGATGCGCACCTCCTCGCCGCCGGCGAGGATCCGCCCGGCGTCGGGCGTGTAGGCGCCGGAGAGCATCTTGATGAGGGTGCTCTTGCCCGCGCCGTTCTCACCGAGCAGCACGTGCACCTCGCCCCGCCGCAGGTCGAAGTCGACGCTGTCGAGCGCGACCACCCCGGGGAAGGTCTTGCGTATGCCTTCGATGCGCAGCAACTCGTCCGCGTTGCTCACGACTGGCTCCTGTTCCTGGCTGAGTTCTCGCCGCTTCCGGTGTTGCTGCCGCTGCCGCTGCCGCTGCCGCTGCCGTCGGTGCCGGTGCCGGTGCCGGTGTCGCATGTCCCGGTCGTCTCGTTCACCCCGGCCGTCCCGCCCGTCTCGCCTGTCTCGTCCGTCTCGCCGCACGAGCGGCGTACGACCAGACGGGCGGGGAGGGTGACGGACCGCGGGGTCCGCCCCTCGATCCGGTCGACCAGCGCGCGGACGGCCGCGCGCCCCAGCTCGCCCGTCGGCTGGGCGACGGCGGTGACCGGGGGATCGGTGTGCACGAACCACGGGATGTCGTCGAACGCGGCGAGTGCGATGTCGTCCGGAACCCGCAGCCCACGCGCGCGTACGGCGTCCAGCGCGCCCAGCGCCATCAGGTTGTCGGCGGCGAACACGACCTCGGGCGGCTCGGGCAGGTCGAGGAAGCCCTCGGTGACCCGCCGCCCGCTCTCGGCCTGGAAGTCGCCCTGCCCGATGTAGGCGTCCGGGAGGTCGATGCCGCACGCGCCCAGAGCCTCGCGGAACGCCTCGACGCGCTCGCTGCCGGTGGTGGTGGCGGCCGGGCCCGCGATGATCGCGAGCCGGCGGTGCCCCAGCCGGTGCAGGTGCGCCACCAGGTCCCGTACGGCGGCCCGGCCGTCGGCCCGGACGACCGGCACGTCCACGCCCGGTATCCACCGGTCGACGAACACCATCGGGGTCCCCGCGCGCGCGGCCTCCAGCATCAGCGGCGAGCCGCCGTCGGTGGGGGAGACGAGGAGACCGTCGATCCGGCGGTCCAGCAGGGTCCGTACGTGGTGGTCCTGGAGGTCGGGCCGCTCGTCGGCGTTGCCGATGATGACGCTGTAGCCGAGGGCGCGGGCCTCCTCCTCGACGGAGCGGGCCAGCTCGGTGAAGTAGGGGTTCATCACGTCGCTGATGACCAGCCCGAGGGTGCGGGTCTGGTCGGTGCGCAGCGACCTGGCGACGGCGTTCGGGCGGTAGCCCAGGGCCTCGACGGCGGCCAGCACGCGCGTGCGTGCGTCTTCGCTGACCGACGGATGGTCGTTCAGGACACGCGACACCGTGGCGACGGAGACGCCCGCCCCGGCCGCGACGTCCTTGATGCTCGCCATCGCCGCTCCACCTCCTTGTGGAATCGTTTACATGTGCGTCACGGAGGATTGGAAACGATTACACGGGTGGCGCGCAAGACCCCGAGACCGGATCGTGACGTCGGCTCCGCGGCGCGGCCGCCGCGTCCCGGCCACCGGAACGGCCCGCCGGGACCGGACCCGTCCGGCGCGGGCGCCCGTCCGGACGCCCCCTCGGTCCCGGACGGGTGCCCGTGATGTCACACCGCGGCGCTACCGTCGGATCATGTCCACTCAGGCGGGAGCCCCCCGGGCGGAGGAACGGCGGCCGGCCGTACTCGAAGGCGTGCTGGAGCGCATCACGTATGCGAACGAGGAGAACGGCTACACGGTCGCCCGCGTCGACACCGGCCGGGGCGCCGGTGACCTCCTGACGGTCGTCGGTGCCCTGCTCGGCGCCCAGGTCGGCGAGTCCCTGCGGATGGAGGGCCGCTGGGGCTCCCACCCGCAGTACGGCAAGCAGTTCACGGTCGAGAACTACACGACCGTGCTGCCCGCCACCATCCAGGGCATCCGCCGCTACCTGGGATCAGGACTGGTCAAGGGCATCGGCCCGGTCTTCGCCGACCGCATCACCCAGCACTTCGGCATGGACACCCTGAGGATCATCGAGGAGGAGCCGAAACGCCTGATCGAGGTGCCCGGCCTCGGCCCGAAGCGCACGAAGAGGATCGCCGACGCCTGGGAGGAGCAGAAGGCGATCAAGGAGGTCATGCTCTTCCTCCAGACCGTCGAGGTGTCCACGTCGATCGCGGTCCGCATCTACAAGAAGTACGGCGACGCCTCCATCTCCGTCGTCAAGAACCAGCCCTACCGGCTCGCCGCCGACGTCTGGGGCATCGGCTTCCTCACCGCCGACCGGATCGCCCGGTCCGTCGGCATCCCGCACGACAGCCCGGAGCGCGTCAAGGCGGGCCTGCAGTACGCGCTGTCCCAGTCCAGCGACCAGGGCCACTGCTACCTGCCCGAGGAGCGCCTGATCGCCGACGCGGTCAAGCTGTTGCAGGTCGACACCGGCCTCGTCATCGAGTGCCTCGCCGAACTCGCGGCGCCCCCGGAGGAGGGCGAGGACCCCGGCGTCGTACGCGAGAGGCTTCCCGGCCCGGACGGCAGCCCGGAACCCGTCACGGCGGTCTACCTGGTCCCCTTCCACCGGGCCGAACTCTCCCTCTCCGCCCAGTTGCTGCGCCTCCTGCGCACCGGCGAGGACCGCATGCCGGGCTTCCGTGACGTGGCGTGGGACAAGGCGCTGTCCTGGCTGCGCGGCCGTACCGGCGCCGACCTCGCCCCTGAGCAGGAGGCCGCCGTCAAGCTCGCGTTGACCGAGAAGGTCGCCGTCCTCACCGGCGGGCCCGGCTGCGGCAAGTCCTTCACGGTCCGTTCGATCATCGAACTGGCCCGCGCCAGGAAGGCCAAGGTGGTGCTCGCCGCCCCCACCGGCCGCGCCGCCAAACGCCTGGCCGAGCTGACCGGTGCCGAGGCCTCCACCGTCCACCGCCTGCTCGAACTGAAGCCCGGCGGCGACGCGGCGTACGACCGCGACCGCCCGCTGGACGCCGACCTGGTGGTCGTCGACGAGGCCTCGATGCTGGACCTGCTGCTGGCCAACAAGCTGGTGAAGGCGGTCCCGCCGGGCGCCCACCTCCTCTTCGTCGGTGACGTCGACCAGCTCCCCAGCGTCGGCGCCGGCGAGGTGCTGCGCGATCTGCTGGCCGACGGCGGCCCGATCCCCGCCGTGCGTCTGACGCGCGTCTTCCGCCAGGCCCAGCAGTCCGGCGTGGTGACCAACGCGCACCGGATCAACGCGGGCCGGCCCCCGGTCACCGACGGCATGAAGGACTTCTTCCTCTTCGTCGAGGACGACACGGAGGAGGCGGGCCGGCTCACGGTCGACGTGGCGGCCCGCCGCATTCCGGCCAGGTTCGGCCTCGACCCCCGCCGGGACGTACAGGTCCTCGCGCCCATGCACCGCGGCCCGGCCGGCGCCGGCGCCCTCAACGGGCTGCTCCAGCAGGCCATCACCCCCGGCCGGCCCGACGTCCCCGAGAAGCGGTTCGGCGGCCGCGTCTTCCGCGTCGGCGACAAGGTCACCCAGATCCGCAACAACTACGACAAGGGGGAGAACGGCGTCTTCAACGGCACGGTGGGCGTGGTCACTTCGCTCGATCCGGTCGACCAGCGCCTCACCGTGCGCACCGACGAGGACGAGGAGGTGCCCTACGACTTCGACGAGCTGGACGAGCTGGCCCACGCCTACGCGGTGACGATCCACCGCTCCCAGGGCAGCGAGTATCCCGCCGTGGTGATCCCCGTCACCACCGGAGCATGGATGATGCTCCAGCGGAACCTTCTGTATACGGCCGTCACCCGCGCCAAGGGGCTGGTCGTCCTCGTCGGCTCCCGCAAGGCGATCGGCCAGGCGGTGCGCACGGTGTCGGCGGGCCGCCGCTGCACCGCCCTGGACTTCCGGCTCGCGGGCGGGCACGAAAAATGATCGATCAAATGAGTCACGAAGGTCACAGAGCTCTTCCGCAACCGTGACGGAGGCGGCAGGATGAGCAAGTTGGCGGCACTGAGTGCCGTGGATAAGCCCAATGGCCGACCCCGAGTGCACTCTCCTGCGCCAAATGGGGGATGGTAGAGAAAGTCAGGGCAACCTCGAAGAAGAGGCACAACGTCGGTGAGGGATGACGTGAGCGAGCACACCAACAACGCTGTAGTACTGCGGTACGGCGACGGCGAGTACACCTACCCGGTGATCGACAGCACCGTCGGCGACAAGGGCTTCGACATCGGGAAGCTTCGCGCCCAGACCGGTCTCGTGACCCTGGACAGCGGCTACGGCAACACCGCCGCCTATAAATCCGCCATCACCTACCTCGACGGCGAGCAGGGCATCCTCCGGTACCGCGGCTACCCGATCGAGCAGCTGGCCGAGCGGTCGACCTTCCTCGAGGTCGCGTACCTCCTGATCAACGGCGAGCTGCCGACCGTCGACGAGCTCACCGTCTTCAAGAACGACATCACGCAGCACACCCTGCTGCACGAGGACGTCAAGAACTTCTACCGCGGCTTCCCGCGCGACGCCCACCCGATGGCCATGCTGTCCTCGGTGGTCTCCGCGCTGTCCACGTTCTACCAGGACAGCCACAACCCGTTCGACGAGAAGCAGCGCAACCTCTCCACGGTCCGCCTGCTCGCCAAGCTTCCGACGATCGCGGCCTACGCCTACAAGAAGTCGGTCGGCCACCCGTTCGTCTACCCGCGCAACGACCTCGGCTACGTCGAGAACTTCCTGCGCATGACCTTCTCGGTCCCCGCGCAGGAGTACGACCTGGACCCGGTCGTCGTCTCCGCGCTCGACAAGCTGCTGATCCTGCACGCGGACCACGAGCAGAACTGTTCGACGTCCACGGTCCGCCTGGTCGGCTCCTCGCAGGCCAACATGTTCGCGTCGATCTCGGCCGGCATCAACGCCCTGTGGGGCCCGCTGCACGGCGGCGCCAACCAGTCCGTCCTGGAGATGCTCGAGGGCATCCAGGCCAACGGCGGCGACGTCGACTCCTTCATCCGCAAGGTGAAGAACAAGGAGGACGGCGTCCGCCTGATGGGCTTCGGCCACCGGGTGTACAAGTCCTTCGATCCGCGCGCGAAGATCATCAAGGCCGCGGCCCACGACGTCCTCTCCGCCCTCGGCAAGTCCGACGAGCTGCTGGACATCGCGCTCAAGCTGGAGGAGCACGCGCTCTCCGACGACTACTTCGTCTCGCGCAACCTCTACCCGAACGTCGACTTCTACACCGGCCTGATCTACCGGGCCATGGGCTTCCCGACCGAGATGTTCACGGTCCTGTTCGCCCTCGGCCGGCTGCCGGGCTGGATCGCCCAGTGGCACGAGATGATCAAGGAGCCGGGCTCCCGCATCGGCCGCCCGCGTCAGATCTACACCGGTGTGGTCGAGCGCGACTTCGTCCCGGTCGAGGAGCGCTGACACCTGTCGTGCGGGGCACCTTTCCCGGGTGCCCCAGTGCCCGGGTCGTGCGGGCGCGTGGCCAAGGGGCTGTCCGAAAGGGCGGCCCCGTACCCGCCCCGCGGCGCGAGGGCGCGGGACGCCTCAGGGCCCGGCCGGCATGAAGCCCCGCAGGCATGAAGAAGGCGCCCTGGTGCGTCGGTCCCCCCACGGGCCGACGACCAGGGCGCCTTCCCATGTCCCGGTGCGGATTCCCCCCACGGGATCCGGCCGGGCGTCTGGAGGACACAGCGCCTGAATTCGCTGATGCCGTATGTGATTGTCGTGCGGCGGGAGGTGAGCGGGACGAGCGGGACTCGTCGTACTCCTGCCGTGTGATGCTCCTGCCGTGTGCGGTCTGCCGGGACAGCGCACGCTGGGAGGGCCGCTCAAAGCTTCCCGGTGTGCGTGCCCCGGCAACGCATCTCTGGAGAAGTCCCCCAAGACATCCCCAGATGTCAGTCCGCGCCCCCCAAGACGCTTCCCGACATCGCCAACTTAGACCGTCGCACCCCTTCGATGGTTACGTTCACATCACTGTGATCTGTGTCTCTTGCGTATGTCCCGTTAGATGCGCAAGAGCCCGGATACGGCGATCGGGGCCCATGCGTAAGGATGATGCGCGAGCCTTGTGAAGAGCTTATGTGAGGCTCGCGCCGGACTCCAGGGGGACCGTGGTCTCGACTTGGTCCTAATCGCCGGTAACTTCCGGGCACTTCGCACCGGGTCCGTGAAGCGTCCGCGGCGCACTTCGCACCGCGCCGGTGAGACGTCCGCGGCCGCGAACCGTTCTTCACCGCGAACGCGGACGAGGAGGCCGTCCCCGCCCCGGCGGGCACCGGGTTGAGCGGCCGTGGGGGTGCTGGACGCGTCCGTGGCTCCAGGGAGCGGAACGGGCCGTGTCCGGCCGGTGTCCACCGGTCGGCACGGCCCGCTGTCGGGGACGTCTCAGGCGCGGCCGGCCAGCTCGAAGCCGGCCTCGTCGACGGCGGCGCGCACGGCCTCGTCGTCCAGCGCGGCGGCGGAGACGACGGTGACCTCGCCGGTGGAGGCGACGGCCTTCACCGAGGTGACGCCGGGAAGCCCGGAGATCTCGCCGGAGACGGCGCCCTCGCAGTGACCGCAGCTCATGCCGCTCACCTTGTAGACGGCGGTGACGGTTCCCGGAGTGTCGGTGTGGGCGGTCATCTCGTTACTCCTCGTCGAGGCGGGTGGGGTGAGTGGCCGGCAGCGGACCTGGCCTGCCGTGGGTCGGCCTGGGTCGGCCGGGGTGGCCCCCGAGGGCCTCCACTTCGCCCAGGTTATACCCCTAGGGGGTATTCCCCAAAGGCGCCCCGCCGTGACCGGAGCGTCCGCCGGTCAGCGGTTCCAGGTAGCGGACGAGGGCGTTCTTCAGCTCCTGGACGTACGCCTCCCGCTCGGCGCCCTCGTGGGCGAGGATCAGCTCCAGGCCCGCCTTGTAGATGCCCAGGGACATCCGGGCGGTGCGGGAGAGGTCGGCGGGGGAGACGTCGGGCAGCAGCGAGGAGAGCAGGCCCTCGATCCGGGTGAGCAGGGTGACGTGCAGCGCGTCGTGCTCCTCGGCGATGCGGCCGGGGATGTCGGGGCCGTGCATGAGGGTGAAGAACACCGGGTGGTCGCAGTTGAAGGCGATGAACCGGTCGACGGCCGCGCGGACGGCCTCCTCCAGCGGGGTCGCGGGGTCCACCGGGGCGAGTGCCTCGCCGTAGGCGTCGCGCATCTCGTGCATCAGCCGGTCGCCCAGCTCGATGGCGATCGCTTCCTTGTTCGGGAAGAACTGGTAGAGCGTCCCGGGGGAGACCCCGGCCTCGCGGGCGATCGCGTTGGTGCTCGCGGCCGTGTAGCCGGTGGTGCAGAAGACGGAGGCGGCGGCCTCGAGGAGTTGGGCGATCCGGCGCTCGCCGCGGGCCTGGCGGCGGCGCGGCTGTTCCTTCGCCTGGTTCTCGGCGGTTTCGGGCACGAGTTTTCCCCAGCTATCCGAACGCGATTGACAAACGCGAGTGGTCGCTCGCATTCTGATCCCAGTGAAACGCGAGCGATGTCTCGTGTTTGCCAGTCTATGGCAGTGGTGACCCATGCTGCCTGCTCACGTCGGCACGGGTCACGTCCAATCATGGTGAGGGGACACCGCACGATGACCGAAGTCAACCGTCCGCCGCGGGTCGGGGGCTGGACCCGCTTCGTGACCGCCCGGCCCGGGCTGTCACTGCTCGCCGCCCTGGTGCTGACCGTGCTCGCGGTGCTGGCGGGCAGCGGGGTCGCCGGCAAACTGGGCAGCGGCGGCTGGGAGGACCCGGACGCCGAGTCCACCTACGCGACCGAGGCCCTGGAGCGCGAGTTCCCCGACTCCCAGCCCAATCTGCTGCTGCTCGTCGGCTCCGGCCGCGCCTCGGTCGA
The DNA here is from genome assembly GCF_043081325.1 of Streptomyces sp. NPDC014882. NCBI lineage: Bacteria > Bacillati > Actinomycetota > Actinomycetes > Kitasatosporales > Streptomycetaceae > Streptomyces > Streptomyces sp. NPDC014882. The sequence continues at coordinate 465,483 of NZ_JBIBWL010000002.1, read as the reverse complement.
CGACCCGGCCGTCACCGCCGAGGCCACCCGCCTCGCGGAGCGGCTGTCCGCCGAGAAGGGCGTCGTGGGCGTCGGCTCCTACTGGCAGACCAAGGCGCTCGCCCTGCGCGCGGAGGACGGCCACGAGGCGGTGATCGCCGCCCGCATCACGGGCGACGAGAAGACCATGGGCGAGACCCTCGACCGCATCGCCCCCTCCTACCGCGGCACCCAGGGGCCACTGGAGGTCAGGGTCGGCGGCATCGTGGCCGTGCGGCACGAGATGCAGACGATCATCCAGGAGGACCTCACCCGCGCCGAGCTCATCGCCCTGCCGGTCACGCTGGTGCTGCTGGTGATGGTCTTCGGCAGCGCGGTCGCCGCCCTGCTGCCGCTCGGCATCGGCATCGTCGCCATCCTCGGGACCAACGCGGTCCTCGCCGGCCTCACGGAGTTCACCGACGTCTCCGTCTTCGCGATGAACCTCACGACCGCCCTCGGTCTCGGCCTCGCCATCGACTACGCCCTGTTCATCGTCCGCCGCTTCCGCGAGGAACTCTCCGGCGGCGCCGACCCGGCGGCCGCCATCGGCACCACCCTGCGCACGGCCGGCCGCACCGTGCTGTTCTCCGCCCTCACGGTCGCGGTCTCGCTGGCCGCGATGCTCGTCTTCCCCCAGTACTTCCTGCGCTCCTTCGCCTACGCCGGCATCGCGGTCGTCCTGCTGGCCGCGGCCGCCGCGCTGATCCTGCTCCCGGCGGCCCTGGTCCTGCTCGGCCACCGGGTCGACTCCCTCGACCTGCGCCGCCTGTTCCAGCGCGGGCGGGCGAAGGACGCCGCCCCCGGCCCGGACGCCGGCACGGCCTGGGGGCGCGCGGCGACCCTCGTCATGCGCCGCGCCCCCTTCTTCGCGCTGGGCACGACGGCCGTCCTCGTCCTGCTCGGACTGCCCTTCCTGGGCGTGAAGTTCGGCACCGCCGACGACCGTCAGCTGCCCTCCTCCGCCGAGTCCCACGTCGTGCAGCAGCACATCAGGGACGGCTTCCCCGGCAGCCCCGGCGGCGGCCTGGAGGTCCTCGCCGAGGGCAGGGCCACGCCGGCCGAGTACGCCGCCTACAAGGAGCGCGTCGCCGCTCTCCCGGGAGTCGCCCGCGTGGACGGCCCGCTGGTGCACGGCGACGCGGCCTACTTCACGGTGCAGCCCGAGGGCGAGGCCGTCGACGCCGCCGCCCAGCGGCTGGTGGGCGACCTGCGCGCCACCGAGGCCCCCTTCGACACCAAGGTGACCGGCGCCGCCGCCGTGCTGGTCGACTCCAAGGACGCGATAGGCGGCCGGCTTCCCCTGGCGGCGGTCTTCATCACCGTGGTCACCCTGCTCCTGGTGTTCCTCCTGACCGGCAGCGTGCTGATACCGGTCCAGGCCGTCCTGCTCAACGCGCTCAGTCTGACCGCGATGTTCGGCGCCGTGGTGTGGGTCTTCCAGGACGGCCACCTCTCCGGCCTGCTCGGCTTCACCGGCACCGGCTCCATCGAGACGACCCTGCCGGTCCTGATGTTCTGCGTGGCCTTCGGCCTCTCCATGGACTACGGCGTGTTCCTGCTCTCCCGCATCAAGGAGGAGCACGACCGCAGCGGCGACCACGAGGGGGCGGTCCGGCTGGGCCTCCAGCGCACGGGCGGTCTCATCACGGCGGCGGCGGTCATCCTGGCCGTGGTGATGGTCGCGATCGGCACCTCCCGGGTCACCAACACCAAGATGCTCGGCCTGGGCATCGCCCTCGCGGTCCTGATGGACGCGATGGTCGTCCGCAGCCTGCTCGTCCCGGCCATCATGCGCCTCACCGGCAGGGCCACCTGGTGGGCGCCGGCCCCGCTGCGCAGGTTCCACCAGCGGTTCGGCCTCAGCGAGGGAGAGCCGGCCCCGACCGCGGCACCGGCCCCGGAACCGGACGCGGTGGGGGCGCGCGGCTAGGGCGTGCTGCGAAACCCCGTACGTCGGGGCGGTGGGACCGGGCGTTAGCGTTCACGGTGATCTCCCCCGCGCAGCGGGCGGCGGTGACCGGGACGGTGGAAGGAGCCGCACATGCGGGCTGTGGTGTTCGAGCGGTACGGGGAGCCGGCCGAGGTCCGGGAGGTGCCCGACCCGCGGCCCGCGGACCACGGCGTGGTGGTCCGCGTCGAGGCCACCGGCCTGTGCCGCAGCGACTGGCACGGCTGGATGGGCCACGACCCGGACATCAGCCTGCCGCACGTCCCGGGCCACGAACTCGCCGGCGTCGTCGAGGCGACCGGCGCCCGCGTCACCCGGTGGAGCCGGGGCGACCGGGTGACCGTGCCCTTCGTGTGCGGCTGCGGCAGCTGCCCGTCCTGCGCGGCGGGCGATCACCAGGTCTGCGAGCGCCAGACCCAGCCCGGCTTCACCCACTGGGGCTCCTTCGCCCAGTACGTGGCGCTGGACCACGCCGACGTGAACCTGGTCGCGATCCCCGGCGACCTGTCCTACGCCACCGCAGCCGGCCTCGGCTGCCGGTTCGCCACCGCGTTCCGGGCGGTCGTCCAGCAGGGCCGGGTCGCGGCGGGGGAGTGGGTGGCCGTGCACGGGTGCGGCGGGGTGGGCCTGTCCGCGGTGATGATCGCGGCGGCCTCGGGAGCGCGGGTCGTCGCCGTGGACGTCGCCCCGAAGGCCCTGGAGCTGGCGCGGGCGTTCGGAGCGGCCGCGTGCGTGGACGCGCGGGAGACCCCGGACACCGCCGCGGCGGTCCGGGAACTGACCGGCGGCGGGGCGCACCTCTCCCTCGACGCTCTCGGTTCCCCCGCCACCTGCGCCGCCTCGGTGAACGGTCTGCGCCGCCGCGGCCGGCACGTCCAGGTCGGCCTGCTGCCCTCGGCGGACGGCACGACTCCCGTCCCCCTGGCCCGCGCCATCGCCCTGGAGCTGGAACTGCTCGGCAGCCACGGCATGGCCGCCCACACCTACCCCCCGATGCTGGAGCTGGTCCGGGCGGGCGTGCTCCGGCCCGACCTGCTGGTGACGTCCGCGATCGCCCTGGACGCCGTACCGGACGCGCTGGCGGCGATGGGGACGGCGCCGGCCGCCGGGGCCACGGTCATCGAGCCGTGGCGGTGAGGGCGGCCCACTCCCGGTCCAGGAGCGCCATCAGCACCTCGTCCACCCAGCCCCCGTCCCGCGGCGCGGCCTCCCGCCGCACGCCCTCCACCACGAATCCGACCTTCTCGTAGACGCGCCGGGCCCGGGGGTTGTCGCCGTACAGCTCCAGCTGGATGCGGTGCAGGCCCAGGCGCCCGAAGCCGTGGCCGACGATCAGGCGGGTCGCCTCGGTGCCCAGCCCGCGGTCGCGGCCCCGGGGACCGATCAGGGTGCGGAAGGTGCAGGTGCGGGAGTGCGCGTCGTACTCGTGGAGGACCACCTCGCCGACGAGTTCGCCGGTGGCCCGGTCGGTGACGGCGAGGTCGAGGCGGTCGGGCTGCGCGGAGCGCGTGGCGTACCAGGAGCGCAGCCGCTCCAGGGTGAGTTCGCCGTCGGCCGGGAAGGTGAAGCGGACGACCTCGGGATCCCCGATGATCTCCCACATGGTCTCGGCGTCGGCTCCGGTGAACGGCCGCAGCACGGTCGTCTCGCCGGTGAGCAGGGGTTTGACGGAGAAGCCGGAGGGGGCGGAGAGGTCCATGCACGGCACTGTGCCCCACCCGAGGGTGGGGCACGGAACGGTTTTCCGGTGGGGCACGGGACGGCCGGTCCCGTCCGGAAGGGTTCCCCGGGCGGGCGGTCAGTCCCGGCGGCCCCGGTTTCCGGGCCGGGCGGCGACCCAGGTGCGGACGGTGTCGGCGTACCAGTAGGGCTTGCCGGCCTCCACGTGGTCGGGCGGGGGAAGCAGTCCGTGCTTGCGGTAGGACCGCACGGTGTCCGTCTGCACCTTGATGTGTGCCGCGATCTCCTTGTAGGACCAGAGCCTTCGGTCGGTCATGAGAGGCACCTCCGTGCGCGTGCGGGGCGGCGGCCGGGAGGCCGCCGGGGGGAGCCCGGCGCTGCGCTGGCGATCACCAGGCCTGTGCCCGCTCAACGACGCACGGTGACAGAGGGGAAGCGGCTGTGGGCAGCGTGCGACGGGGTGTGGACGCAGTCGCGACATCGGTGACGGGAGGCGGACTTTCGTGACGTGAGTGTCACAAAAGAACCCAAGAGGTGCGGGGGGCGGGAAGGCCGCGCCCGGCGGCCTCAGCCCCTGCGCTCCTTCACCCCTCCGCTCCTGCGCCCTGCGCTCCTCCACCCCTCCGCCCCTGCGTCCTCCGCCCCGCCCCGCTCCTGCTCCGTCCGCGGCCGCCTACGCCCCGCAGGACCGCAGGAAGGCCCGGGTCCGCCGGGCGATGGGCAGCGGCGCGTCCGGCTCGCACGGGTACATGTCCTGCTCCACGATCGCGAACAGGTCGACGTCCAGCTTCCGCGCGGCCTCCAGCACGGGCCCCAGGGCCGGCACCCCCGAGGGCGGCTCGCACATCACCCCGCGCGCGACGGCCGGCCCGAAGGGCACCTCCTCCTCCCGCACCTGCGCGAGGATCTCCGGGTCGACCTGCTTGAGGTGCAGGTACCCGATCCGCTCCCCGTAGGTCTCGATCAGCTTGACGCTGTCACCGCCGCAGTAGGCGTAGTGCCCGGTGTCCAGGCACAGGGACACCAGACCGGAGTCGGTGCCGTCCAGGAACCGGACGACGTTCTCCTCGCTGTCGATGTGGGTGTCGGCGTGCGGGTGGACCACGATCCGCAGCCCGTACCGCTCCCGTACCTGCCGGCCGAGCCGCTCGGTCAGCGAGGTGAGGTCGCGCCACTGCCCCGGCGTGAGCGTGTCCGGCTCCAGCACCTCGCCGGTCTTGTCGTCCCGCCAGAAGGACGGGATGACCACCAGGTGCCGGGCCCCCATGGCCTGCGCGAGCGCCGCGTTGTCGGCGACGTGCGCCCAGGTCTTCTCCCACACGGCCTCGCCGTGGTGCAGCCCCGTGAACACCGTGCCGGCCGACACCTTCAGGCCGCGCCTCGCGGTCTCCTCGGTGAGGACGGCGGGATCGGTCGGCAGGTAGCCGTAGGGGCCGAGTTCGATCCACTCGTAGCCGGAGAGCGCGACCTCGTCGAGGAAGCGCTGCCAGGGCACCTGCCGCGGATCGTCCGGGAACCAGACGCCCCAGCTGTCGGGGGCCGAACCGACCCGGATGCGGGAGAGTGAGGGCTGAGGTGACAACGACGTCATGGCCGTCAGCGTGCGGTCGTACCGCGGAGCTGTCAAGGGCTGGTCCGAATGTCCGGACAAAATATTGACAGGGTCCGTCGTACGGGACTAGAAAGCCGTGGAGAGCCGATACGAAGGGAACTCGATGGCCTACGACCTGATCACCATGGGGCGGATCGGAGTGGACCTCTACCCGTTGCAGACGGGCGTGCCGCTGTCGCGGGTCACGTCCTTCGGGAAGTTCCTCGGCGGCTCCGCCACCAACGTCGCGGTCGCCGCCGCCCGCCTCGGCCGGGACGCCGCGGTGATCACCCGCACCGGCGACGACCCCTTCGGCGCCTACCTCCACGAGGCCCTGCGCGACTTCGGCGTCGACGACCGCTGGGTGACCCCGGTCCCCGGCCTGCCGACCCCCGTCACCTTCTGCGAGGTCTTCCCCCCGGACGACTTCCCGCTCTACTTCTACCGCCTGCCCAAGGCGCCCGACCTGGAGATCGACGCCCACGACCTCGACCTCGACGCCGTCCGCGAGGCCCGCGTCTTCTGGGTCACCGGCACCGGCCTGAGCGAGGAACCCAGCCGTACGGCGACGCTGGCCGCCCTCGCGCACCGCGCCAAGGCCGGCATCACGGTGTTCGACCTCGACTGGCGGCCCATGTTCTGGTCCGACCCGGACGCGGCCCGCCCCTTCTACGCCGAGGCCCTGAAGCACGCCACCGTCGCCGTGGGCAACCTGGACGAGGTGGAGGTCGCCACCGGGGTGCGCGACCCGCACGCCGCCGCCCGCGCCCTCCTCGACGCCGGAGTCGAACTCGCCGTCGTCAAGCAGGGCCCCGAGGGCGTCCTGGCCCTCGACAGCGCGGGCGGGCGTGCCGAGGTCCCGCCGCTGCCCGTACGCGTCCTCAACGGCCTCGGGGCCGGCGACGCCTTCGGGGGCTCCCTCTGCCACGGCCTGCTCGCGGGCTGGGACCTGGAGAAGACCGTGCGCCACGCCAACGCCGCCGGCGCCATCGTCGCCTCCCGTCTGGAGTGCTCCTCGGCCATGCCGACGCCCGCCGAGATCGAAGCGGCGCTCGCCGCCGGAGCGGTGCGGTGAGGGCGGCCCGCGGGGGAGCGACCCCACCCCCGGACACCGACCCCGCAGCCGCAGCCGCGCCCACAACCACGACCGTCCCCACCCCCACCCCCGCCGCCCCTGCCACCCCCACCCCCATCGACGTCTCCGAACTGGTCCGCCTGCGCGCCCACCGCCCCGAGGCGGTCGCCGAGGCCGCCGCCCGCCGCACCCGCCGCCCGCTCGTCGACGGGACCGACCGGCTGATGATCGTCGCCGCCGACCACCCGGCCCGCGGCGCGCTCGGCGTCGGCGACCGCAAGCTGGCCATGGCCAACCGTGCCGACCTGCTGGAGCGCCTCTGTCTGGCGCTCGCCAGACCCGGCGTGGACGGCGTCCTCGCGACCGCCGACATCCTCGACGACCTGCTCCTCCTCGGCGCCCTCGACGGCAAGGTCGTCATGGGCTCGATGAACCGCGGCGGCCTCCAGGGCGCCCGCTTCGAACTCGACGACCGCTTCACCGGCCACCGCGCCGAGGACATCGAGCGGCTCGGGTTCGACGCGGGCAAGCTGCTCCTGCGCATCGACTACGACGACCCGGGCTCGCTCACCACCCTGGAGTCCACCGCCCGCGCGATCGACGCCATGGCGGCCCGTCGGCTGCCCGTCTTCGTCGAGCCGTTCATCAGCCGGCGCGCCCCGGACGGAAAACTGGCCAACGACCTCTCCGCCGAGGCCGTCACCAGGTCGATCGCGATCGCCTCCGGCCTGGGCGGCACCTCCGCCTACACCTGGCTGAAGGTCCCGGTCACCGACGACCCCGACGACATGGCCGAGGTCATGGCGACCTCCACGCTCCCCGCCGTCCTGCTGGGCGGCGAGGTGGGCGACGACCAGGACGGCGCGTACGAGAAGTGGCGCGGGGCGCTGCGGCTCCCCACCGTTCGGGGCCTGGTGGTCGGCCGTTCGCTGCTCTACCCGGCGGACGGCGACGTGGCCGCCGCCGTGGACACCGCCGTGGGCCTGCTGTGACGGCCGCACGGGGTGCGGGTACCGCGGGGAACACGACGGCCGCGTGGTCCTCGGGCACTGCGGACAACACGACGGCCACATGGCCCCCGGGTGCCGCGGACAACACGACGGCCGCGTGCTCCCCGGGCGCCGCGGGGAACACGACGGCGCGAGGAGTGTGAGGGACGCGTGACGAGGAGTGTGAGGGGCGCGTGAACAGTGAGGGCCGCATGAACGACCGGTTGTACGTTCCGCACGGCAGTACCGCCGATCCGCACCACGTGCTCGACATCGGCCCCGAGCGGGCCGGCTGGACGCACAGCAGTCTGCGGATCGTCGAGCTGCCGCCGGGCGGCACCCACGTCCTCACCACCGGCGACAGCGAGTGGATCGTGCTTCCGCTGGACGGTGGATGTACCGTGCGCACAGCCGACGAAGAGTTCCAACTCCTGGGCAGGGAAAGCGTGTTCGCGTCGGTCACCGACTTCGCGTACGTTCCCCGCGACGCCCGGGTCCAGATCGCCTCCGGCGCGGGAGGCCGCTTCGCCCTGGCAGGAGCGAAGTGCGAGCGCCAACTCCCCGCCCGCTACGGCCCCGCGCCGGAGGTCCCCGTCGAGGAACGCGGCAGCGGCGGCTGCGCCCGCCTGGTGCGCAACTTCGCCTCCGCCGACGCCTTCGAGTGCGACCGGCTGATCGCCGTCGAGGTCGTCACCCCCGGCGGCAACTGGTCCTCGTACCCGCCGCACAAGCACGACGAGCACCGGCCGGGCGAGGAGTCGGAGCTGGAGGAGATCTACTACTTCGAGATCGACGGCCCCGACGGCTTCGGCTACCAGCGCGTGTCCCCCTCGCGCGAGGGCGGCTCCGACGTCCTCGCCGAGGTCCGCTCCGGCGACGCCGTCCTGGTCCCCGACGGCTGGCACGGCCCCTCGATCGCCCAGCCCGGCCACACCATGTACTACCTCAACGTCATGGCCGGACCCGGCGAGACCCGGGAGTGGCGGATCTGCTTCCACCCGGCCCACACCGCGACCACCGGGGGTTACCGATGACCACCAGGCTCACCGTGGCCCAGGCACTGGTGCGCTTCCTCGCCGCCCAGTACACCGAGCGCGACGGCGTACGGCGCCGGCTGATCGGCGCGACCTGGGGCGTCTTCGGCCACGGCAACGTCGCCGGCCTCGGCCAGGCGCTCGTCGAGTACGCCGACGAGATGCCCTACCACCAGGGCCGCAACGAGCAGTCGATGGTGCACGCGGCGGTCGGCTACGCCCGCCAGTCCAACCGGCTCTCCACGCACGCGGTGACCACCTCCATCGGCCCCGGCGCGACCAACCTGGTCACCGGGGCCGCCCTGGCGACCGTCAACCACCTCCCGGTCCTCCTCCTGCCCGGCGACACCTTCGCGACCCGCGTCGCCGACCCCGTCCTCCAGCAGCTCGAGGTCCCCTACGCGGGCGACGTGTCGGTCAACGACGCGCTGCGCCCGGTGTCGAGGTACTTCGACCGCGTCACCCGCCCCGAGGCCCTGATCCCGGCCGCCCTCCAGGCGATGCGGGTGCTGACGGACCCGGTGGAGACCGGCGCGGTCACCCTCGCGCTGCCCCAGGACGTCCAGGCCGAGGCCCACGACTGGCCCGAGGAGTTCTTCGCCGAACGCGTCTGGGCCGTACGGCGTCCGGGCGCGGACCCCGGCGAACTCGCCGAGGCGGTCACCGCGATCCGCGCGGCGGAGCGCCCCCTGCTCGTCGCCGGCGGCGGCGTCCACCACAGCCGCGCCGAGGAGGCCCTCGCCGAGTTCGCCGCCGCCACCGGCATCCCCGTCGCCTCCACCCAGGCCGGCAAGGGCTCGCTGCGCCACGACCACCCCCAGGACGTCGGCGGCGTCGGCCACACCGGCACCGCGACGGCCGACGACCTGGCCCGCACCGCCGACCTGGTGATCGGCGTCGGCACCCGCTGGACCGACTTCACCACGGCCTCGGGCACCCTCTTCGGCCACCCGGGCGTCCGCTTCCTCAACCTGAACATCGCGCCCCACGACGGCCACAAGCTCGCCGGACGGCCGCTCGTCGCGGACGCCCGCAGCGGCCTCCAGGAACTGACCGAGGCCCTCGGCATGCACGGCCACCGCGTCGCGGACGCCTACCTCGCCGAGTACACCGGGGGCAAGGAACGCTGGGAACGGCGCGTCGATGCCTGCTACGCGGCCGAGGAGCCCGACGCGCTCCCGACGCAGCCGCAGGTGCTCGGCGCGCTGGACGCGGTCGTCGACGGGTCGGACGTGATCATCAACGCGGCCGGCTCGCTCCCCGGCGACCTGCACAAGCTGTGGCGGGCCCGCTCGCGCGACCAGTACCACCTGGAGTACGGCTACTCCTGCATGGGCTACGAGATCCCGGCCGCGATCGGCGTCAAGCTCGCCGCGCCCGACCGGCCGGTGTGGGCGCTGGTCGGCGACGGCACCTACCTGATGATGCCGACGGAGATCGTCACGGCCGTGCAGGAGGGGATCGCGATCAAGGTCCTGCTCGTGCAGAACCACGGCTACGCCTCCATCGGCGGCCTGTCGGAGGAGACCGGCGGCGAGCGCTACGGCACCGCCTACCGCTACCGGGCCGACGACGGGACGTTCACCGGCGCCCCGCTCCCCGTCGACCTCGCCGCCAACGCGGCCAGCCTCGGCATGCGCGTCCTGCGCGCGAGCACCGTCCGCGAGCTGCGCGAGGCCCTCGCCGAGGCGCGCGCCGCCGACACTCCCACTTGTGTCTACGTCGAGACCCGAACGGCAGACACAGTGTCGGGCGCGCCCCCGGCGCAGGCCTGGTGGGATGTACCTGTGGCCGAGACCGCGACCCGAGCGTCCGCGGTGAAGGCCCGCGAGCTGTACGAACGGCACGTCTCGACCCGACGCCGCCATCTGTGAAGGAGCACTCGGTCATGACGAAGATCGTCAACCACTGGATCGGCGGCAAGTCCGTCGAGGGCGCGTCGGGCACGTACGGGCCGGTCACCGACCCGGCGACCGGCGCGGTCACCACCAAGGTCGCGTTCGCGACCGTCGACGAGGTCGACGCCGCCGTCGCCGCCGCCAAGGACGCCTACGCCACCTGGGGACAGTCCTCGCTGGCCAGGCGGACGGAGATCCTCTTCCGCTTCCGCGCCCTGCTCGACGCCAACCGCGACGCGATCGCCGAGCTGATCACCGCCGAGCACGGCAAGGTGCACTCCGACGCGCTCGGCGAGGTCGCCCGCGGCCTGGAGATCGTCGACCTGGCCTGCGGCATCAGCGTCCAGCTCAAGGGCGAGCTGTCCACGCAGGTCGCCGGCCGCGTGGACGTGTCGTCGATCCGGCAGCCGCTGGGCGTCGTCGCCGGCATCACGCCGTTCAACTTCCCGGCCATGGTGCCGATGTGGATGTTCCCCCTCGCCATCGCGTGCGGCAACACCTTCGTGCTGAAGCCGAGCGAGAAGGACCCGTCGGCGTCCCTGAAGCTCGCCGAGCTGCTCGCGGAGGCCGGTCTGCCGGACGGCGTCTTCAACGTCGTGCACGGGGACAAGGCCGCCGTCGACCGGCTCCTGGAGCACCCGGACGTCAAGGCCGTCTCCTTCGTCGGCTCGACCCCGATCGCCCGGTACATCCACACCACGGCCTCCGCCAACGGCAAGCGCGTCCAGGCGCTGGGCGGCGCCAAGAACCACATGCTGGTCCTCCCGGACGCCGACCTGGACGCGGCGGCGGACGCGGCGGTCAGCGCGGCCTACGGCTCGGCCGGCGAGCGCTGCATGGCCATCTCGGCCGTGGTCGCGGTCGGCGCGATCGGCGACGAGCTGGTGGCGAAGATCCGCGAGCGCGCCGAGAAGATCACGATCGGTCCGGGCAACGACCCGGCCTCCGAGATGGGCCCGCTCATCACCAAGGTCCACCGCGACAAGGTGGCGTCCTACGTCGAGGGCGCGGCCGCCGAGGGGGCCGAGGTCGTCCTGGACGGCACCGGTCACACCGTCGAGGGCTTCGAGGACGGCCACTGGATCGGCATCTCGCTGCTGGACAAGGTGCCGACCACCGCGAGGGCCTACCGGGACGAGATCTTCGGCCCCGTCCTGTGCGTGCTGCGCGTGGACACCTACGACGAGGGCGTGGCGCTGATCAACGCGTCGCCCTTCGGCAACGGCACCGCGATCTTCACCCGCGACGGCGGCGCCGCCCGCCGCTTCCAGCTGGAGATCGAGGCCGGCATGGTCGGCGTGAACGTCCCGATCCCGGTCCCCGTCGGCTACCACAGCTTCGGCGGCTGGAAGGACTCCCTCTTCGGCGACCACCACATCTACGGCAACGACGGCACGCACTTCTACACCCGCGGCAAGGTCGTCACCACCCGCTGGCCGGACCCGGCCGACGCCCCGGCCGGCGTCGACCTGGGCTTCCCGCGCAACCACTGAGCCGGCGGCACGGTGCCCCGTCCCCTCGCGGGACGGGGCACCGCCGTGTCACTGCGCCGCGCCGCTCTCCTTGAGGGCCTCGGTGAGGTCACCGGTCTGCGCGGCCGGCGGGGCCTTCACCGCGGCCGTCTCGCCGAACCTGTCGAAGTCCATGGTGACCTTGATGGTGCCGAACTCCTGGATCATGCGGACCGGAAGGTCCTTCGCACCCACCCAGACCTCCATCGTGAGGGAGGTGGCGCCCGAGCCCGTGAGGGTGCCGAAGGCGTCCTTGAACTTGCCCATCTGCTTCTGGTCGACGACGGCCCGGTAGTGGGTCGTGGCCTTCCCGTTCACCGTCTCCGGGCCGAGGTCCTCGACGTCGTTGGCGTACTTCAGGCCCTTCATGGACGCCGACGGGCTGCCGTTGCTGCCGCTGAGGGCCTGCGCGCCCTGCTCGCCGAACACGGCCGAGCTGTCGACCTTCATCCACTCCTTGCCCTCCAGGGGGCCGGAGGCCTGCGGGTCGACGTCGTAGTAGTACGCCCCGTCCACGAACAGCATGCGGGTCGTCGGAGCGTCTTGGAGCTGCTGCATCTGCGCGGCGGCGGTGTCCATCTCGACGTCGAACGCGTACCCGTCGCCCCAGGAGTAGGTGCCCTCCATCGTGACGGGGGCACCGGTGCCCATGTCGGTGGTCATCCTGACCTCGGCCGAGCCGAGCTGCTCGGTCCGGTCCGTCGCGCGCGTGAGCGCCGCCATGATCTGCTCGGAGCCGTCGGCCACCTCGGCGGCCTTGCGCGCGGTGTCCCTGACCGGGTCGGAGCTGCACCCGGTGGCCGCCACCAGTGCCGCCGCCGTGAACCCCACCCAGGCAGCGGTGTACTTGACCTTCATCCGTCCCCACCCCGTTGCTGTGAACCGTCTGTGTCCCAGACTCTAGCGGCCCCCACCGACACGTCCGGACAGCGGACGGCGGCACGTTTTTTCACCTCCCGCCCTACGGTTCCCGTACGGCCCACCACCCCTTTGCCGCTTGCCTGTCACTGCGGAATACCTCTATCAATTCCTCTGTGATCAACGAATTCCGTAGATGAACACCTATTGACGCAGCGGTTTTCGTCGGGGTTCCATGCAGCGCCGGGAGCGGCCACAACGAGTACCACCCCAGCCGCCGGAGGCGATAGCGCTCCCGACCGAACCTCGCCGCACCAGTCGATCGGAACTCCATGACCGACACGCTCCGCCCCGTCCAGGACCCCGTCCAGGCCCCCGCCGACGGGACCGCCGTCCCCGGCGCCCACGACGGCCCCCAGAAGCTCAAGCGTTCCATCGGAGTGGTCGGCGGCACCCTGCTGACCCTGTCCTGCGTGACCCCCGCCTCCACCCTGTTCGTCGTGGTGCCCGACCTGTTCGGCTCGCTCGGCACCGCGACCGCCCTCACGATCGCGATCGGCTCCCTCCTCTGCGTCGCGGTGGCGTTCTGCTACTCGGAACTGGGCACCCTCATCCCCAGCGCGGGCGGCGAGTACGCGATGGTCTCCACGATGGCCGGGCGGCTGGCGGGCTGGCTGGTGTTCGTCCTCTCCCTCCTGGTCGTGATGATCGTCCCGCCGGTGATCGCCATGGGCACGGCCGACTACCTGGCCCCCGTCGTCCACCTCGACCCGTCGCTGGCCGGCGCCGCCGTGATGCTGCTCGCCACCCTCGCGGGCCTGCTCGACCTGCGTGCCAACGCCTGGATCACCGGCGTCTTCCTGGTCCTGGAGGTCATCGCGGCGGCCGTCGTCGCGGTGCTGGGCTTCGCCCACAGCGAGCGCGGCGCGGGCAGCCTGGTCTCCCTGGAGGTCGCGGGCGCGGACGGCCACGCCGACACCGTGACGGCCATGCTGATCGTCTCCGGCCTGGCCATCGCCCTCTTCGTCACCCAGGGCTTCTCCACCGCCGTCTACCTGTCGGAGGAGCTGGAGAACCCGCGCCGCAACGTCGCCCGCACCGTCCTGGCCACCCTCGCCATCTCCACCGTGATCATCCTGGTCCCGGTCGTCGGCATCACCCTCGGCGCCTCCGACCTCACCGAGCTGACCGGCGGCGACATCGGCGCCATGGTGACCGCCTGGTCCAACTCGGCCGTCGGCACCTTCGTCAGCCTCTGCGTGGCCCTCGCCATCGTGAACGCCGGCATCGTCATGGTCATCCAGAACTCCCGCGTCCTGTTCGCCTCCGCCCGCGACCAGGCCTGGCCGCGGCCGGTCAACGCCGTCTTCTCCAAGCTCGGCCGCTTCGGCTCCCCGTGGGTGGCCACCCTCGCCGTCGGCGTCCCCGGCGCCCTGCTCTGCTTCGTCGACCTGGACACCCTGTACGGGGTCACCGGCGTCTCCGTGACCGGCATGTACCTGCTCGTCGCGGTCGCCGCGCTGCTCTCCCGCCGTGGCGACCACCGCCACACGCACGCCTGGCGCATGCCCCTGTGGCCGGTCGTCCCGGCCCTCCTGATCGTGGTCCTCGCCTACATCCTGACCCAGCAGGAGACCGTCCACCTCCTGTGGACCGGCGGCATCACCGTCGCGGCCACCCTCTACTGGGCGCTCTACCTCCGCCCCCGCCCCGCCACCCGCTGGCTGGTGTCGATCCCGGAGGACGCGCGGGACTGACCCGTACCGCGCCTGGTGTACGCCGGCCCCCCGCCGTACGCCCACGGGAGGTCGGGGAGTTCGGTCTCCGGTCGACAACTGTCCGACAGTTTCACCCCGTACCGTTGACGCATGGATCTTCGACTGCGCGGACCGCGGCGGCCGCGGCGGATCATCGCCGCCGCGGCCGCCGTCGCCGTGCTCGCCGCCGGCGGCACCTGGACGGCCGTGGCCTCGGACGACGCACCCCCCGTGCACCGCGCCGACCGGGTCATGGCCGTGAACGGCGTGCGCCTGGACACCTCCTGGTTCACCTCCGGCGGCTCCGGCCGCCGCCCCGCCGTCCTGCTCGGCCACGGCTTCGGCGGCAGCAAGGAGGACGTCCGCGAGCAGGCGGAGGAGCTGGCCGCCGACGGCTACGCGGTACTGACCTGGTCCGCGCGCGGCTTCGGCCGGTCCACCGGGAAGATCGGACTGAACGACCCCGAGGGCGAGGTCGCCGACGTCTCCCGGCTGATCGACTGGGTGGCGAAGCAGCCCGAGGTCCGGCTCGACAAGGCCGGCGACCCGCGCGTGGGCCTGGCCGGCGCCTCCTACGGCGGCGCGATCGCCCTGCTGGCCGCCGGACACGACGACCGCGTCGACGCCCTCGCCCCCGCGATCACCTACTGGAACCTCGCCGACGCCCTGTTCCCCGGCGGCGTGTTCAAGAAGCTGTGGACCGGCGTCTTCTTCAACACCGGCGGTGGCTGCGCCAGGTTCGAGCCCGCCCTGTGCGCGATGTACGAGCGGGTCGCCGAGTCCGGCACCCCCGACGCCGCCGCCCGCGCCCTCCTCGAAGCGCGCTCCCCGTCCGCCGTCGGCGACCGCATCAAGGCGCCCACGCTGCTGTTCCAGGGCCAGACCGACTCCCTCTTCACCCTCGCCCAGGCCGACGCGGCCGCCAAGGCGATCCGCGCGGGCGGCGCCCCCGTCGACGTCGACTGGATCGCGGGCGGCCACGACGGCGGCGACCTGGAGGCGAGCCGCGTCCGGGCCCGCGTCACCTCCTGGTTCGACCGCCACCTCAAGGGCGACAAGGGCGCCGACACCGGCCCCGCCTTCCGCGTCACCCGCACCGGAGGCGTCGACTCCACCGACGGCACCGCCCTCCTGCGCGGCGCGAGCGACGACACCTACCCCGGTCTCACCGGCGGCGTCCGCCCGATCGCCCTCACCGGCCGCGAGCAGTCCTTCGCCAACCCGCCCGGCGCCAGTCCGCCCGCCGTGTCCGCCCTGCCCGGACTCGGCGGCGGCGGCCTCTCCCGGCTGTCCTCCCTCGGCGTCGGCGTCTCCCTCGACTTCCCCGGCCAGTTCGCCGCCTTCACCTCCGCCCCCCTCACCGCGGACCTGCGCGTCACCGGCTCCCCGACGGCCACCGTCCACGTCAGGTCGACCGGTGAGGACGCCGTCCTGTTCGGCAAGGTCTACGACGTCGGCCCGGACGGCCGACAGCAGGTGCTGCCCTCCCAGCTGGTCGCCCCGATCCGCGTCGAGGGCGCGAAGGCCGGCAAGGACGTCACGCTCACCCTCCCGGCCGTCGACCACGAGGTCGACAAGGGCCACCGCCTGCGCCTGGTCCTCGCCTCCACCGACCTCGGCTACGCCTCCCCGGCCGCCCCGGCGACGTACACCGTCTCCCTGAAGGGCGACCTAGCGGTGCCCACCGCCGCCGGCGTGCGCACCGCGGCCGCCCCGCTGCCGTCCTGGGTGTGGTGGCTGCCCCTCGCGGGCGCGGGCCTCGCCCTGGCCCTGCTGGCCACGGGCCGCCGCCGCACCGCGACCCCCGCCCCCGACCCGGGGCTGGCCGAGGTCCCGCTCCGGATCACCGACCTGAGCAAGAAGTACGCGGGCGGTGACCGCTACAGCGTCCGCGACCTCTCCTTCCGCGTCGAGAAGGGCCAGGTCCTCGGCCTGCTCGGCCCCAACGGCGCCGGCAAGACGACCACCCTGCGCATGCTGATGGGCCTCATCACGCCGGACGGCGGCGAGATCCGCGTCTTCGGCCACGCCATCCGCCCCGGCGCCCCCGTCCTCTCCCGCGTGGGCGCCTTCGTCGAGGGCGCCGGCTTCCTCCCGCATCTGTCCGGCCGGCAGAACCTGGAGCTGTACTGGCGGGCCACCGGCCGCCCGGCCGGGGACGCCCACCTCGACGAGGCCCTGGAGATCGCCGGCCTCGGCGACGCCCTGGCCCGCGCCGTACGCACCTACTCGCAGGGCATGCGCCAGCGCCTGGCCATCGCCCAGGCCATGCTCGGCCTGCCCGACCTGCTCATCCTCGACGAACCGACCAACGGCCTGGACCCGCCCCAGATCCGCGAGATGCGCGAGGTGATGATCCGCTACGCCGCCGCCGGCCGCACGGTGATCGTCTCCAGCCACCTGCTGGCGGAGGTCGAGCAGACCTGCACGCACCTCGTGGTCATGGACCGCGGCCGGCTCGTCCAGGCGGGCCCGGTCGGCGCGATCGTCGGCTCCGGCGACACCCTCCTCGTCGGCACCGCCCACCCCGTGGACGAGCCGGTCGCGGAGAAGGTGGCCGCGCTGCCCGGCGTCGCCTCGGCCGTCCGCACCGACGACGGACTCCTCGTCCGCCTCGACGCCGACGGCACCGCCCAGCGCCTGGTCGCCGAGCTGGTGCGGCTCGACGTGCCCGTCCGGTCGGTCGGCCCGCACCGCCGCCTGGAAGACGCCTTCCTCACCCTGATCGGAGGCTCTGCATGAGCACGACGACCGAGCCGGACCGGCACACCGGACACACCGTGCCCGTCGCCACCCCCACCGCCTCGGGCTATCGCGCCGCGCGCACCCTGCCGCTGCGTGTCGAACTGACCCGCCAGCTCAGGCGCCGCCGCACCCTGGTCATGGGCGCCGTCCTCGCCGTCCTGCCGTTCGTCCTCGTCATCGCCTTCGCGATCGGCGGCGAACCGGGCGGCGGCGAGGGCGGCGACCGGATCAACCTGATGGACACGGCCACCGCGTCCGGCGCCAACTTCGCCGCGGTCAACCTGTTCGTCTCCGCGGGCTTCCTGCTGGTCATTCCCGTGGCCCTGTTCTGCGGCGACACCGTGGCCTCGGAGGCCGGCTGGTCCTCCCTGCGCTACCTCCTCGCCGCCCCCGTCCCGCGCGCCCGCCTGCTGTGGTCCAAGCTCGTCGTCGGACTCGGCCTGAGCCTGGCCGCGATGGTCCTGCTGCCGCTGGTCGCCCTCGCCGTCGGCACCGCCGCCTACGGCTGGGGCCCCCTGGCGATCCCCACCGGCGGCGCCCTCGACGCGGGCACCGCCGTCCAGCGGCTCGTGGTGATCGTCGGATACGTCTTCGTGTCCCAGCTGGTCACCGCCGGGCTCGCGTTCTGGTTGTCGACGAGGACCGACGCCCCGCTCGGCGCGGTCGGCGGCGCGGTCGGCCTGACGATCGTCGGCAACGTCCTCGACGCCGTCACCGCCCTCGGCCACTGGCGCGACTTCCTGCCCGCGCACTGGCAGTTCGCGTGGGCCGACGCCCTCCAGCCCACCCCCGAGTACGCGGGCATGATCCAGGGCACCGCCGTCTCGGTGACGTACGCGCTCGTCCTGTTCGCCCTGGCCTTCCGGGGCTTCGCCCGCAAGGACATCGTCTCGTAGACATCCGGGACATCCGGAAGATCACCCCCCGGTCTCGGCGGGCGTCCTCCGTGCCCGCTTCGAGACCCATCCGCAACACCCCGTGCCGCACGTTCGGGCCCCCGGTGGCGTCACAGTCACAGAAGCCGACGTCGACGACCGCAGGGGGAAACGCAGATGGAGACGACCCACCGCATCCGGGGGCTGCTCGCCGGCACGGCCGCCGCACTGGTGCTGCTCACCGGCTGCAGCGCGAGCGGCCCGCACGGCAGCGCCGACAGCGCCGAGCGCGGCGGGGGCCACCCCGCCCCCGCCGACGGCGGCGCCGCGCCCCGGGACCAGGAGCGGGAACCCGCCCGGGACCACCTCTCGACCTTCGCCCTGGACGTCGACACCGCCTCCTACGGCTACGCCCGCCGCGCCCTCGCCGACGGCGACCGCCCCGACCCGTCGACGATCCGCCCCGAGGAGTTCGTCAACAGCTTCCGCCAGGACTACGAACGCCCCGACGGCAACGGCTTCTCGGTGACCGTCGACGGAGCCCGCACCGGCGAGGAATGGTCCCTCCTGCGCGTCGGCCTCGCCACCCGCGCCACGACCGCCACCGCAGAGCGTCCGCCCGCCGCCCTCACCTTCGTGATCGACGTCTCCGGCTCGATGGCCGAACCCGGACGCCTCGACCTCGCCAAGGAGTCCCTCGGCACCATGACCGACCGGCTGCGCGACGACGACTCCGTCGCCCTGGTCACCTTCAGCGACGAGGCCGAGACCGTGCTGCCGATGACCCGCCTCGGCGACCGCCGCGGCCGCGTCCACGACGCCGTCGACAGCCTGGAGCCGGCCGACTCCACCAACCTCGGCGCCGGTGTCGGGACCGGCTACGCCACCGCCGTCGAAGGACTGCGCGAGGGCGCCACCAACCGTGTCGTCCTCGTCTCCGACGCCCTCGCCAACACCGGCGACACCGACGCCGACACCATCCTGGAACGCGTCGCGGGCGCCCGCCGCGAACACGGCATCACCCTCTTCGGCGTCGGCGTCGGCAGCGACTACGGCGACGCCCTGATGGAACGCCTCGCCGACCGGGGCGACGGCCACACCACCTACGTCTCGGACGACGCCGACGCCGAGAAGGTCTTCTGCGAGGAACTCCCGCTCCACGTCGACCTGACCGCCCGCGACGCCAAGGCCCAGGTCGCCTTCGACCCGCGCACGGTCGAGGAGTTCCGCCTCGTCGGCTACGACGACCGCCGGGTCGCCGACGACGACTTCCGCGACGACGACGTCGACGGCGGCGAGGTCGGCCCCGGCCACACGGTCACCGCGCTGTACGCCGTCCGCACCCGGCCCGGCGCCGAGGGCCACCTCGCCACCGCCACCGTCCGCTGGCTCGACCCCGCCACCCGCGCCCCGCACGAGTCCTCGGGCCGGATGGAGACGGGCGCCCTGCGCCAGGACCTGCCGAGCGCCCCCGCACGCTTCCAGGTCGCCGCCACCGCCGCCTACTTCGCCGACGCCCTGCGCGCCGGCGACGGCCGCTCCGGCGCCCTGCCCGACGCCCCGTCCCTCACCGAACTCGCGACGACGGCCCGCACCCTGGCGAAGCGGACCGAGGACCCGGAGGTCGGCCGCCTCGCCGAGACGATCGACCTGGCCCGCCGGGGCGGCGACCGGTAGCCGTCCCGGCATGGGGGGGGGGGGGGGGGCCCCCCCCGGGGGGCCCCCCCCCCCCCCCCATGCCGGTGTCAGCGCTCGCTGCTCGCGGACAGGATCGACACGTCCTCCAGGAGGTGGGCCAGCGCACCGTCGCGCTTGGTCTGGGTGGAGTTCTCGGCACACTGCTGCGTCAGGTCGTCCGACAGGATCGGGACGTTCTGGATCGGCACGACGTCGAGAACGGCGACGGGAATGTCGTTCACGGCGATGCACGGCTTGTTGAACGAGCCCTGGATGAGCGCCATCTGCGGGCTCATGTTGCCGTACGTGGCGGAGTTGCCGTAGCTCTGCATCGCGCCGTTGCCGTTCGACAGCGTGGGGCCGCTGTCGTCGCCGATCGCCAGAGCCTGCGGAGCGGCGGCGGCGGAGGCTCCCATGACGGAAGCGGCGATTGCCGTGGTGGCAAGAACCTTCTTGAACACTGGTCTGTCCTTTCTGCGGAAACCCCGTCCACCGGAGCCTCCTGGTCAACTCCGAACGGGCGGAGCGGTTTCTCCCGTTCACCCGGTTGGCTCAGACCCGCGGGCGGCGGACGGCCCGTCCCCGGCCGGTTCCCCGGCTTGCGGCCAACCGGGTGAACTCCCGCAACCAAAACCCCTGAGCCGGGTTGATCTCGCCGTAGGACAGTGCGTCGCTACGAGGAAAGGAACGCGAAGTGCTCAAGAAGGCAATGGTCGCTGCGGCGGCCGCCGC
Organism: Streptomyces sp. NPDC014882; assembly: GCF_043081325.1. Classification (NCBI taxonomy): domain Bacteria; kingdom Bacillati; phylum Actinomycetota; class Actinomycetes; order Kitasatosporales; family Streptomycetaceae; genus Streptomyces; species Streptomyces sp. NPDC014882. The sequence continues at coordinate 445,092 of NZ_JBIBWL010000002.1, read as the reverse complement.
TTCTGTCATCGGTATGTCGGTTGCGGCCGCTCCCCAGGCTCTTGCCACGGGAGACGACTCGGGACCCACCGTGGCCAACGGCAACGGAGGCTCGTCGGCGTTCGGCAACTCGTCCACCAAGGGCGACATGAGCCCCCAGCTCTCGCTGGTCGACGGCTCGCTCAACAAGCCCTGTGCGGCCCTCGACGACATCAACGTCGCGGTTCTCAACATCGTGCCGGTCCAGGACATCCCGATCCTGTCGGACGACCTGACGCAGCAGTGCTCCGACAACTCCACCCAGAGCAAGCGCGACGGTGCCCTGTCGCACATCCTGGAGGACCTGTCGGTCCTGTCGGCGAACGGCGGCTGAGACCCGGTCGTCCCGCGCGCGGCCCGCTGAGCCTGTTGCGGGCCGCGCGCTCGCGTCCGGCGCGGAAAGCACCGGACGAGGGGACCGGCGCGGTTGCTCCCACCGGGGGAGCGGCGCGTCCCGGAGTGAGGCATTCGTGTGAATTCGCCGTGGCGAGGGTTCCGTGGGCGCTCCGGTCGTCAATTCCTCGTGTGCAGGCTGTGGTCATAGTGCGGGCCGTCCCCGTTGTGCTCGCTCGGTTCCGACCGTCACCCAGGCGTGACCGCAGAGAAGGGAAAATCATGAAGAAGACCGCTGCCGTCGTCGCGGGTCTGGTTCTGGCCCTCGGCGGGGCTGCCCCCGCTTTCGCCGACTCCGGTGCCAACGGCGCGACCATCGGCTCCGGTGGTGTCCTCTCCGGCAACGTCATCCAGGTGCCGATCCACATCCCGGTCAACGTCTGTGGCAACACCGTCAACGTCATCGGCCTGCTGAACCCGGCGGTCGGCAACGTCTGCGTCAACGACTGACCGAAAGTCCCGCCGGCCCTCTGGCCGGATCAAGGCCGGCCCCGGACACCGAGAGGTACGTCCAGGGCCGGCTTTTCCCACTTCTCCCAGCAGGAAGACCACGAGATTGCGACAGACCCTGAGCAGGGCGATGATCGCGGCCGCCGCCGCGACGAGCATTCTGTCCCTGTACGGCGGTTCCGCCCTGGCCGACTCGCACGCGGACGGCACCGCCGGGAACTCGCCCGGAGCCGTGTCGGGCAGCGCAGCCGAGGCCCCGCCGGCGACCCCGGCGAACGCCTGCGGCGGCCCGGCCGACGTCGCCGCGGCCCTGAACCCGGCCGCCGGCGACCCCTGTGCGACCACCTCCGGCGACAAGGAGAAGGACCGCTCCCCCGAGACACCGCCGTCCGGCGACGACGAGCCGGGTTACGGCGGTCCCGAGTCCGGTGGTGACGAGTCCGGCTACGGCGATCCGGGTTACGGCGGTTCCGAGTCCGGCGACGACGAGCCGGGTTACGGCGGCTCCCAGCCCGGTGACGAGTCCGGCTACGGCGACGGCCCCGAGGAGGACTGCGGGGGGTACGGCGACACGTGCGGCGGCGAGACGACTCCTCCGCCCGGTGGTCACACCTCCCCGCCGCCGGGACACCACACGCCGCCGCCTCCCGGCGACCACTCCACCCCGCCCCCGCACCAGGGTGAGCACCCGGCCCCGCCGCAGGGCGGGGACCGGCCGGAGCTGCCGCGGACCGGCAGCGGGGCGCTGCTCGCCGCCTCGGGGGTCAGCGCCGTGCTGATCGCCGCGGGCACCCTGCTGTACCGACGCGGCCGCGCCGCCTCCCGGCGCTGACGGCGACGGGCGCCGGACGCCCCGCACGCGTCCGGCGCCCGTGCCGGCCCCGCCGCCGGAGGGCCCTGGCGGACCACGTGGGCGGAGGGCCTTGGCGGACCACGTGGGCGGAGGGCCCTGGCGGACCACGTGGGCGGTCCACGGGCTCCGCACGGCCCGGACGTCTCTTTTCCTCCGGTGGTTTCACCGGTGCGGGCCGTCGGAGCACGCGAAAGCCGTAACGGCGGTGGCGTGGTTCCTTTTCGTGCGACTTCCATGTGACCGCGTGTCAGTCGTGCGCTTGCGCACCGGTGACGGCACGAGAGCGGAGAAAGGAGCAGGCATGGCCCCACAGCAGCGACGCGCCCGGTTCCGGCGACCGACCGTCGTCGCGGCGGCGGTCGCGGCGGCGGTGCTGGCGTCCGGTCCCGGATTCGCCACGAGTCCGGGCGCGACGGCCGCTTCGGCCCCGGCCCCGACTCCGGCCGGCACCCCGGCGCCGGCCGGCACCCCGGCGCCGGCCCCGACCGGTCCTGCGACCCCGACGGGTACCGCGGCCCCGAACCCGACCGCGACCGGCACTCCGGGGCCGGACCCGGAGCCGGTACCGACCGCCGGGTCCGGCCCCGCCTTCGGCGCCTACCTCGACTACGGCCCCCTGGGCGTGGCCCGGATGGCCCAGCTCAGCGGCTGGCTGGGCGGCTCCGAGCTGCGCGTCGGCCACACCTACCTGCCGGGCGACCGGTGGAGCAACATCGAGGGCCGGCCCGGCTTCCTCGACGTGTGGGCCGACTGGCGGGCCGAGAAGGACGACCGGATGCTCGTCCTCAACGTCCCCATGCTGGAGCGCAACGAGGAGGGCGTCCCCGACGCCGAGGTGCGGCGACTGCTGCGGCAGGGCGCGGCGGGCCGGTTCGACGACCACTTCCGCGCCCTGGCCGAGCGGCTGGTGGAGGCCGGCGCGCCGGACACGGTGCTCGTGCTCGGCTGGGAGATGAACGGCATCACGTACACCCACCGCTGCGGGCCGGACCCGCAGGCCTGGAAGACGTACTGGAAGCGGATCGTCACCGCCATGCGGGCCGTGCCGGGCCAGAGGTTCACCTTCGACTTCGCGCCGAGCCGCGGCCGGGACGCGGTCCCCTGGACCGAGTGCTATCCGGGGGACGACACCGTCGACGTCGTCGGAATGGACTCCTACGACCAGCCGAGCGGAATCTCCTTCGACGAGCAGGTGACGGAGCCCTACGGCCTCCAGGCACACGTGGACTTCGCCAGAAGGCACGGCAAGCCCGTCTCCTATCCGGAATGGGGTCTCTTCCGCAACGGCGACAACCCCGAGTACATGCGGCGCATGCTCGCCTGGATGGACGAGCACAAGCCGCTGTACAACACGGTGACCGACTACTGCCCGCACGGTGTGTGGCAGTGCGCGAAGAACCCCAGGGCCTCGGAGGTCTACCGCGCGGTCCTCTCCGGCCGCACCGGCGGGCCGGCGACCGCGCCGACGGCCACCGGTCCGACCCTGCCGGCGACTTCCGCCCCTTCGACCGTGACCCCGCCCCCGGCCCCGCCCACGACCGGGCCGGCCCCGCGGCCCACGGCGGACTGCTCGCCGCTGTACCTCGGCGACTGGGCCGCGTACTGGACGGGCGGCAAGGTCTGCGCGCGCCCGAACCGGTGGCCGCGCGGCTTCTGAGCCCTCCCCGCGGAGCACCCCGCCGGCGGTGGGCCCGTCTCAGGACCTGCCGCCGGCGGCACGTTCGCGCCGGTCCCGCCCGGCGGCCCGGTCCGGATGCTCACGCCGTTCCTCCCAGCGGCGCACCAGTTCCTTGCCCCGCCGCCGCGCGGCCACGTCCCACACCGCCGCCGACAGCAGCGGGGCCGTGCGCCGGCGGGCCAGCAGCAGCCGCTGGTTGACGACCGGTTCCGGCCGCCAGTGGTGCTTGTACGGCTCGTTGCCGCGCAGCAGGCTCAGGGTGCCGCACGCCTCGTGCCGGGTGTGCTCCGCGCAGGCGTCGAGCAGCATCACCGCCACGTCCGCCTTGTGCTCGCGCAGCCGCGGGTGGGCCCCGTAGAGGTAGCCGCCGGCCAGGCGGCGCGAGAGCAGGGTGAGGTCGACGGCCACCACGTCGTCGTTGAGGCGGAACTCGGTGACCACCGCGTCCCCCGAGCGCACCATCGGGCCCACCGAGCGCACCAGGTGCTCGCAGAAGCGGTCACGCAGGTGCTCGCCGGTCACCTTGCGGCCCTGCCACTGCAACCGGTGCAGCTCCAGCAGCCGCCGCAGCGCCGAGTCCACCCCGTCCGGGCGGACCACCTCGCGCCGCACGCCGAGCGCGGTCAGCCGGCGCAGCTTGGCGCGCACCCGCTGCGCCTTCGCCGGCGGCAGCCGCGCCACCAGCTCGTCCATCGGCACGGCGGGCAGCTCCAGGCACACCGAGTCGCTCACCCGCCGCCGGGGCCCGCTCCAGCGCTCGTAGACCTGCTCGACCGCGCTGCCCGGCCGGACCTCGCGGAAGTCGATCAGCGCGGAGCGGGCGGCCCCGGCGAGCGCCTCGGTGAGCGCGGCGACGGCCGTCTCCCCCCGCTCGTCGTCGACCAGGACGTCCCCGTAGTCGGAGATCGCCCCGCCGAGCGGCACCAGGGCGGGCAGCGGGCGGCGCACGGCCATCAGCGGGGCGACCGCGAGCAGGTCGTCGCCGGAGCGCACCACCAGCAGCCGCAGCCGGCCGTGTCCGCCGTAGGAGAGCCACCACGAGTGCAGCCACGGGTGGCTCTGGAAGGGGGTCGCCGTCGCACACCGCCGGTACAGGCGCGCCCAGGCGGGGGCCAGGGCGGCGAAGTCCCGCTCGGCGGTGACGACTTCGGTGAGGTACGCCGGCCTCACAGCGTTCCGCGGGCGTCGGCGGCGAGTGCCGGGCTCGGCACGGCGGCCGGTCTCCCGGGCTCCGGCCTGCTCCCCCTCGGCCGCACCAGCAGGAACAGGCCGCCCAGCAGGCCGCCGCCGCTCGCGCCGACCAGCCCGGTCAGCGCGGGGGACGCCGAGGACGGCTCGGTGGGCTCCACCGCGCGGGCGAACGGCTCGAGTTCGACGTGGGTGCCGGCCTTCGCCCCGGCGGCGTGCCGGGTCAGGGCGCGCGACACGGCGTTGGCCATGTCGGCGGCCAGGTCGGCGCGCGAGGAGGTCGCGGTGATCGACACCATCGGCGCGTCGGGCGAGGTCGCCGTGCGCACCGCGCCCCGGAGCGTCCGCACCGGTACCCCCGCCCACACCTGCGCGTCCCCGAGTACCGCCAGCTGGGTGGCGACCCGGCCGTAGGCCTGTGCGAAGCCGAGCGCGGACGCCGGGTCGGACTTCTCGGTGGGGACGGCGACGACGTAGGCCGTGGCGCTGTACACGGGCGGCTTCAGGGCGCCGTAGGCGCCGCCGAGCAGGCCGCCGGCGAGGGCGCCGACGGCGAGCAGCGACCACGGCGGGAGCGTCCTGACACGGCCCGGGGCGCCGGCTCGGCGGCGCGGGCGGGTGGGGTTGTCGGTCATGAGGAGGGCACTTCCTGGGGTGACGGGGCGGACGAGGGGGACGGCAGGGGCCGGCGGGCCGCCGCGGCCGCGTACACGTCCATGAGCCGGGCGGCGCTGCGGGTGATGTCGTAGTGGCGGGCGGCCTCGGGTGCGGTGCGCGGACCCGGGTCGGCGGCGCGGGTCCCGGCGAGCGCCCGGGCGAAGGCCTCGGGGCCGCCGGTGACGCGCCGGGCGGCGGGCGCGGCGGACGCGGGGAGGTCCTCGATCGCCGGGCAGGACGCGTACAGCACCGGCAGGCCCGAGGCCAGGGCCTCGACGGCGGCCAGGCCGAACGCCTCCTCCGGCGAGGGGGAGACGAGCACGTCCATCGCGCAGACGAGGGACGGCAGGTCGGGGCCGGGGCCGCCGTCCGGGAAACAGGGGCGTTCGCCGGTGAACAGGACCCGGTCGGCGACGCCGGCCTCGTGCGCGGTGCGGCGCAGCGCGCTCTCCTCGGGGCCGCCGCCGACCAGCAGCAGGTAGTGGTCGGCCGGGAGCGCGGCGAGGGCGGTGACCAGGACGTCGAAGCGTTTGCCCGGGTGCAGGCGCCCGACGCCGCCGATGACGCGGGCGTGGTCGGGCAGGCCCAGGCGGCGGCGGGTGCGGTGGCGCCGGAGCGGGTCGAAGCGGAACCGGGCCAGGTCGATGCCGTTGGGGACGACCACGATCCGGTCGGCCGGGACGCCCCAGCGCCGCAGGCGTTCGGCGACCGTGGGGGAGACGGCGACCGTGGTGCGGCCCAGCCGCTCGCCCGCCAGGTACAGGGCGCGGACGCCCCGGGTGAGCGGGCGGCCCTCCATCTGGGAGTCGCCCAGGGAGTGTTCGGTGGCGACCACCGCGCGCACCCCGGCGAGCCGGGCGGCGAGGCGGCCGTAGAGGCAGGCGCGGTAGAGGTGGGTGTGGACGAGGTCGTAGCGGCCGGAGCGGACGATCCGGACCAGCCGGGGCAGGGCGGTCAGGTCGCGGTTGCCGGCCATGCCGAGGTGGACGACGCGCACCCCGTCCGCGCTCAGCCCGTCGGCCACCGGGCCCGGGCCGGTCAGCGTCACGACGTCGCAGTCGGCGGGCAGGTGGCGCAGCAGCAGCCGCAGTTGCTGCTCGGCACCGCCGACCCCGAGCCCCGTGATGACGTGCAGCGCCCTCATCGCAGGCCCGCCACGGGACGGCGGCGCAGCCGGTGCAGCCGGTGCTTGAGGAACAGCCGGGCGGCGGTGTCGTTCTGCCCGACGTGGACGCGCGGCAGGGCGTGCGGGCCGGTCAGCGGGCCGGGGTCGATCGCGCAGGCGTACGCGTACCCGGCGTCCCGTACGGCGTCCACGGCGCGCCGGTCGACCGTCCCGTAGGGGTAGCAGAATCCCGCGACGTCCGTGCCGAGCAGCTCCGCGAGCGCGGCCCGGCTGCCGGCGGTCTCGGCCTCCAGGGCGCGGTCGTCCGCCCGGGTGAGGTCCACGTGGGTCAGGCCGTGCGAGCCGATCTCGACGCCCCGGGCGGCGGCCTCGCGGACGCCGTCGGCGGTCAGCAGCGGTCTGCGCGGGCCGAGCGGGTCCCAGGCGTTGTCGCCGCCGAGCCGGCCCGGCAGCACGAAGAGGGTCGCGGTGCAGCCGTGCCGGCGCAGCACGGGCAGGGCGCCGGTGAGGAAGTCGGCGTAGCCGTCGTCGAAGGTCAGGCCGGCCAGGTCACGCCCCTCGCCGCGCGCGCGGGCGGCGAGCAGCTCGGCCAGCGAGACGCCCCGCAGCCCCCAGCGCGCCAGCAGGGTCAGGTGCCGGTCCAGCCGCTCGGGCGTGACCGTGATGCGGTACGGGTCGTCGGAGCAGTCGCCCACGGAGTGGTACATCGCCACCCAGGGGACGGGGCCGGTTGCGGTGTCAACGGGAACGGACATGCGGGAGCCTTCGGGTCGCGGAACGAACGGGTCGGAGTGCGGAGGCGATGCCCTGGGCGCCCAGCGCCCAGCCCAGCAGGACGAAGACGGCGGTCACGGTGAGCGACCCGGCGGCCAGTCCCGCCGCGGGGCCGCCGAAGCGGCTTGCGGCGAGGGCGCCGACGGGGGCCGCGACCAGAGCGGCCAGTACCGGCCGGCTCAACTCGTTCACGACGCCCGGGACGTGGAGCGGGACGCTGCGCGGCACGCGGTGCGCGCCCCGCCGCGGGCGTGAGCCGGCCGGTCCGCCCGCGGTGCCGGCCAGCAGCACCAGGGCGGTGACGGTGATGCCGGCCGCGTTGGCGGCGGCGATCCCGTACACCCCCCAGGGCGCCACGCACAGCGCGCCCAGCCAGGACGTCACGAGGATCCCGACGGCCATCGCGCCGGCCGGGTACCAGGAGGCGCGGCCCGTCGAGAAGTAGGAGCGGGCCAGCACCCCGACCAGCGTCTGGCCGAGCAGCCCGAGCGCGTACACCCGCATCACGCCCGCCGTCACCGCCGTGTCCCCGGCGGTGAACGCGCCCCGCTGGAAGAACAGTTCGATCATCTGCGGCGCGCAGGCGAGGACCGCCGCCGTGCCGAGCAGCACCACGCAGGCGGCCAGCGCCAGGTCCTGCCGCACCCGGTCGCGGGCCCGCTCGGTGTCGCCCTCGGCGAGTGCCCGCGCGACCACCGGGAAGGTGACCGTGCACACCATCAGCGACAGGATCATGGGCATCTGCGCGACCTTCTGCGCGTAGTTCAGGTGCGAGATCGCCCCCGACGGCAGCTGCGAGGCGAGGAACCGCTCGACCAGGACCTGCGACTGCCGGCACAGCGCGAACAGCAGCACGGCCGCCACCACGGCCCCGCCCAGCGGCCGCGGCTCCTCGGCCACGGCGCCCGCCGGCCGCGCCCCGCGCCTGCGCAACTGCTTCCACAGCGACGGCAGTTGGACGGCCACCATCAGGCAGCCGCCGACCGCGACCCCGAACGCCGCCGACCGCACCCCCCAGCGTCCGCCGAGCACGGACATCCCCGCGACGATCCCGGTGTTGTACGCCACGTAGATCGCCGCCGGCGCCGCGAACCGCCGGTGCGCGCGCAGCGCCGCGCTGCAGTACCCGGCGAGCCCGAAGCTCACCACGCAGGTCGCGGTGAGCCGGGTGCAGTCGACGGCGAGCCCGGGATCGGGCAGGCCGGGCGCGAGGACCCCGACCAGCCGCGGGGCGAGCGCCGCCACGAGGGCGCCGACCGCCGCGAACGCCAGCGACAGCCGCGGGAGCGTCCCGGCGACCAGGGCGCGGACCGGGTCGCCGTCGACTCCCCGGGCGCGCCGGGCCAGGGCCAGGCTGAACGCCGGGATCAGCGCGAACGCCAGCCCGTCCTCGATGAGCAGGGTGGTCGCGAACTCCGGCACCGTCCACGCGACGAGGAAGGCGTCCGTGTCCCGGCCCGCCCCGAACAGCCGGGCCAGCGCCTGGTCGCGGACCAGCCCGAGCAGCGACCCGGCCACCGACAGGGCGGCGGTGACCAGGGCGGCCCGGGCCAGGAACCCGCCGGACGTCCGTGGCTCCTGTGACTCCCTTGGCTCCTGTGGCTCCTGTGGCTCTCGCGGTTCCCGTGGCTTTCCGGGCGTCAGCGGTTCCTGTGACTCCCGCGGCTCCAGAGGCGGCTCCCCGGCGCTCTCCCCGGGCCGCGGGTCGGGCCGCGTCGGCGGTACGGCCGTGTCGCCGGCCGTGTCGCCGTCCGCCCGCGGGGACCGGGAAGGCGTCACCGTCATCGCCCGAGCGCCTCCTCGCGCCCACCGCTCCCGAGCGTCCGCGCGCGCCCCTCGTGCCCGGCCGGTCCTTCGGCCCCGCGGGCCCGCCCGCCCCCGGCCAGCGCCCACCAGGCCGCGAGCCCCAGCGCCACCGCCGTCAGCACCGTCGAGGGCCCGCCGATGTCGGCGTACAGGAAGTCGGTGAGCTGCCAGACGAGCAGGCCGCAGGCGACGAGGGCGCAGTCGGAGCCGCCCGTGCCACGGCTCCGGAGCAGCCCGCGCAGCGCGCACACCAGCAGGGCCAGCCAGCTGCCCGCCAGCGCGAGCAGCCCGATCAGGCCCTGCTCGCCCAGGACCAGCAGGTACATGTTGTGCGGGGACAGCAGCGGCTGCCTGCGGAAGCCGGCGCCGGCGCCCTCGGTGTCGCTGCCGGCGGACAGCGCCAGCGAGGCGTGCGCGTCCCGGTGCTCGGGGAAACCCTTCAGCCCGACCCCGGTCAGCGGATGCGCGCGCCACATGCCGGCGGCCGCCGCCCACATCGTGTACCGGTCGGTGACCGACTGGTCGGGGGCGTCCGCGACCTGCGTGATGCTGCCGACGCGCTCCTGGAGCAGCGCCGAGCCGACGCCGAGGCCGCCGACCAGGACCACGCCCGCCGCCACCGCCACCGCGCCGGCCTTCAGCGCCCGCCGGGGCCCGGCCAGCACCAGCTGCGCCGAGCAGGTCACGGCCGTCGCGATCCACGCGCCCCGGCTGAAGGACAGGGCGAGCGGCAGCAGCAGGCCGAGGGCGCAGGCGGTGGCGACCGCCCGCTGCCGCGCCGTGGACCGGCCCAGGGCCAGGCCGACCGCGCAGACCAGCCCGAAGGACACCACCGTCGCCATGCCCATCACGTCCTGCGCCCCGAAGGTGCCGACCGCCCGGATCTCCTCGCCCTGGTAGGAGGCGCCGGTCCCGGTGGCGTACTGGTGCACGCCGACCGCGCCCTGCCAGCCCGCGAGGGCGACGAACGACCAGGCCAGCAGCCGGAAGTCGGACCGGTCGCGGATCAGCAGCAGCACCGCGGCCGGGACCAGGACGAACACCTGGAGGTAGCGGCCGAGGCCGCCGATCCCCGCGCCCGGCGAGGACGCCCCCATCGCGGCGAGCGCGAGCCCGGCCACCGGCAGCCCCAGCACCACGGCCGCCGTGCGCGACAGCGGACGCCGCCGCTGCCGCAGCAGCCGGACCGCGCAGAACAGCACGACGAGCGCGGAGCACGCGTCGGCCGGTCCCGCGCCGCCCTCCCCGCCGGGCGCGACCGGCAGCGCGAGCAGGGCCACCACGGCGACGACGGGCAGCACCGGCGACGGCGGCAGCGGCCGGGCACGGGGCGGGAGCAGGGGCGGGGCGAGGGTCATCGGACGGTTTCAGCTCCCGGTCGGTCGCACGAGGGCGGCCGCGGTGCGCAGCAGGATGCAGACGTCCTGCCACAGCGACCAGTTGTCGATGTAGGCGTTGTCGAACCGGGCCCGGTCCTCGATGGAGGTGTCACCGCGCAGCCCGTGGATCTGGGCGAGGCCGGTGATGCCGGTCCGCATCCGGTGCCGGGCCGCGTAACCGGGGTGGTTCTGGCTGAACCGGGCGACGAAGTAGGGGCGTTCGGGGCGCGGACCGACCAGGCTCATGTCGCCCCGCAGCACGTTCCACAGCTGGAGCAGTTCGTCCAGCGAGGTCTCGCGCAGGAAGCGGCAGAACGGGCTCATCCGCACCTCTCCCGCCACGCTCCACCTGGTGGCCGACTCGTGCTCGTCCACCGGACGGTGGGTGCGGAACTTCAGCAGGGTGAACGGGCGGCCGTCCCGGCCGATGCGTTCCTGCCGGAACACCACGCCCGGCCCGCCGGTCAGCCGCAGCACCGCCGCGAACACCAGCAGCAGCGGGCCTGTCAGCAGCAGCAGGATCCCCGCCACCGCGACGTCCAGCAGTCGCTTGCCGAGGCCGCCGCCGCGCCCGGTGCCCACGTCCAGCCGCCGGCAGGGGAACCCGGCGAGCTGCTCGCGGCTCGCGTACGACGGGGTCTCGGCGTCGACCTCCCACACGGCGCAGCCCGACTCGGCGAGCGCCCGCAGCAGCGGACCCTGCGCGGTGCGCACCGAGGGGTGGACGCACAGGACCTCGCGGACGCCGTTCTGGACGACGGCCCGCTGCACCTCCTGACCGGTGGTCAGCACCGGGAGCCCGTCGGTCCCGTCGGGGTGCCCGACGTGTTCGGCGACGATGCCGACCGGACGTACCCCGTAGCGGGGGTGGCGCAGCACCCCGGCCGCCACCCGCTGCGCGGTGGCCACCGGGCCGACGACCAGCGCGGCGCGCGGGTGGCGCAGCAGCGCCCGGCGGCGCCGCAGGTGGACGACGGCCCGGCCGGTGCAGCCGGCCAGGGCCTGCGCGGCGAACCCGAGTACCAGGGTCTCCGCGGACAGCGCGTGCGCCGGGGCGTACGCCGCCACGAGCGCCCCCAGCGTGAGCCAGGCCACCGCGATCCGTCCGCACACGGCGGGCAGTTCGTCCAGGACCCCGGTCACCGGCCGTGAGCGGCGGGGGCGCAGCAGCATCGTCGCCGTCACCAGCGCGGCGACGATCAGCGGGCGGCGCTGTGCCCCGGCCAGGGCCAGGGCGCCCGCCAGCGCGGCGAGACCGTCGGCGAGCAGCAGCGGCAGCGGCGGGACGGGCCGGGTGGCGGGCCGCCGGGCCGGGAACCGGAATCCCGCCGCGCTCCCGCGCCGCGGCGTGACCGGGGCGTGGGGGAACCCGGGCTGCGCGCCGGGTGTGAGGAGGGTGCTTTCCGCAGTCGGCGGGGGGACGGTGCTTTCCGTGGTCACGAGTGGATGGACTCCCTGTACTCGGTGGGCACGACCCGCGCCGGGTGACCGGCGGCGGACGGCTGCCGGCCGAGCAGGTCGCGGTACACGTCCGCGACCTGCCCGGCCGTGCGCCGCACGTCGTGCGTGGACAGGACGTGGCGGCGCCCCTGACGGGCGAGGGACTCCCGCAGCAGCGGGTCGAGCAGCAGCCCGGTGACCGCCCGGGCCAGCGCGGCGGCGTCCTGCGGGGCGACCAGGCAGCGGGGCGCGAGCGCGGCCGGCAGGCTCTCGCGGGCGCCGTCCACGTCGGTCACCACCACCGGCCGGCCGCAGGCCAGCGCCTCCAGCGGGGCCAGCGCCATGCCCTCCCAGCGCGAGGGCAGCACCACCAGGTCGGCGGCCTGGTACCAGGGGACCGCGTCGGTGACGGACCCCGCGAACAGCACCGTTTCCGGGGCGCGGGAGCGCAGCGCGTCGTGGTCCGGACCGTCGCCGACCAGGGCGAGCCGGGCTCCCGGTACGGCGGCCGCGACGGCGTCCCACGCGTCCAGCAGCACGTCCTGCCCCTTCTGCCGGCACAGCCGCCCCACGCACACCACGAGCGGGGCGGCCGCGTCGGTGTCCGGCAGGAGCGCGGCGCGCACGGTGCCGGCGGGGGCCGGGCGGAAGCGCCGCGGATCGACGCCGTTGGGGACGACCGCCCACCGCCCGGCGATGCCGGCCCGCATCCCGGTCGCCCGCTCCGCCTCGCTCACGCACACCAGCCGGTCGGCCCAGCGCGCCCCGAACCGCTCCCACCCGAGGGCCAGCGCGGCGGTGACCCCGCCGACCGCCTCGAACGACCAGGCGTGCGGCTGGAACACGGTCGGGATCCGCCCCCGTACGGCGAGCCGCCCGGCGAGCCCGGCCTTGGCGCTGTGCGCGTGCATCAGGTCGGGCCGCACCGCGTCGAGCACCCGTGCGAGCCGCCGCACCTCACCGGGCAGCGAGGGCCCCGGTGCCCGCGACGCCTCCCACCGCCGCACGTCCGCGCCGAGGGACCGCAGGTCCTCGGCGAGGGCGCCGGCGGGACAGGCGACGGCGACACGCAGCCCGGCGGCGAGCTGGGCGCGCGCCAGGTCCGTCACGACGCGGGCGACCCCGCCGGCCACGGGTTGGGTGAGGTGCAGGACCCGCGGTCCGACGTCGGGTTCTGGCTGGTGCATCGCGCGGTTTCCTCGCTCACGGTGGCGCTCGGGACGGGCGGGAACGCGCCTACTGCTTCCGTGTGCCGACGGCGGCGAAGAACACGCCGGCCCACGCCGCGTCCCGCTGGGGAACGAGCCGGCAGGCCGGCTGGTCACCACCGCGCCGCAAACCCGCTCGCAGATCGAACACATCGCGGCCGTCACCGGACGTGCGGGCGTACGCCGGTACACGCGCCGCCGGAGCCGCCCCCGGCCCGCTGATCGTGGAGTTCGGCACATCGTCGGACGGGTCGGCCGGGTCGGACGGGTCGGGCCGTGCCGAGGCAGCCCGTGCGCCGATCGAGAGCGTGAACGAATCCCCCGAACGGCCGCAGTGCCCGTCGCGGGCGACCGCGGGACGCCCGGACTTCGGGGCGGTCGGGGCGGGAGCGGCCTGCGCGGGAGCGGCCGGGGCGGGAGCGGCCGGGGCGCCCCCCGAGGCCCACCGGGAGGCGGGGGCGACGGCTCCCGCCGGCGCGCGGCGCGGCGGCGGACCCGGGAAATGGCGCATGACCGACGTGCCCTTTCGGAAAGGTGCGAAGTGGGTGGCGACAGGCGTGCGGGTGACGAGCCGTCACTCTAGTCATGAAGGTGATAAATCAGGAGAAGTCGGCCATCTGTGTCGGATCCGTGAAGGCCGGCGCGGTGCTGCTTCACCCGTTCGGAGGCAAAACTCCGGGCGATGTCGCGCGTTGACACACCGCCGGGCATCCCCGCCCGGGTGTATGTGTCAAAACCCCCAAGGAGCACCTCTCCATGTCGCGTATCGCGAAGGGCCTGGTCCTGACCTCCGTTGCCGCCGCGGCCGTCGCCGGCGCCTCCGGCATCGCCGCCGCCGACAGTGGCGCCGAAGCGGTCGCCGCGCACTCCCCGGGCGTGCTGTCGGGCAACGTCATCCAGCTGCCCGTCCACATCCCGGTCAACGTCTGCGGCAACACCGTCAACGTGATCGGCCTGCTGAACCCGGCGTTCGGCAACACCTGCGTCAACAACTGACGTCTCCTCGACCGAGGTCACGACGCGTACGGCGTCCCACGGCCGCCCTTCCGCCAGGAGGGCGGCCGTTCGCGTTGCCCGGTCGGGCGGGCGTGCCGTCCGGAGCGGGCGTGCCGTCCGGGCCGGACGGATCGCACGGGTGTCGTACGGGGCAGGGCTGCCGTACGGACCGGGGGTCCCGTTCCGGATGTCGGCCCCGGGCGTCGGGAGGCTGCCGGTTCCGTCCGGCGGACCCCGACGCTCCGCGCCGGCGAAGGGCGGACCGAGGGGAGAACGACGTAAGGCGACCGTGCTGTTGCGGTGTGTGACGTGCGCTTCCACGCTGAACCTGCGACCCGACGCACGTCGAAAGGAATTCCCCCATGCGTGGCCTGCCCGTCCGGCGTACCGCCTTCACCGCACTGTGCGCCTCCCTCGTCCTCGGCTTCGCCGCCCCCTCCGCCCTGGCCGCCGACGGGGGCGCGACCCGCGAGCGCGCCCACGCCGTGCCGGGTGCGTCCCTCTCCGGCGCGGACGCGCTGCTCGCGCGGGCCAGAAACCTGGACGACGTCGAACCCGCGCTCTCGCCCGTCACCGACCTGCTCGACACCTCGCTGAGGGCCGGCGGCCGGATGGACGCCGACCGCGCGAGCCGCCTGGGCGCCGCCGCCGAGGACGCCCTCACCCGGCTGGCCGAGTCCGCCGGCCCGGCCGGAGCGCCCGCGGCGGACCGCGTCGCCCCCCGGACGCCGTCCCGGTCCGCCGACGTCACGGACGACGCGCTCGCCGCCGTGGACGAACAGCTCGACGCGCTGCTCGCGGCGGCTGCCTCCGGTGACGCCGACCAGATCCTCCCCGCGGCCACGAAGCTGGTGACCGGCCTGAAGGAACTGGCCGGCTCCCTGGCACAGGAGGAACTGGCCGAGCTGTCGGAACTCCCGGGTCCGGCGGAGGCGCCGACCCCGCCCGCCGACACCGCCGTGACGCTCCCGGCCCTGCCGGTCACGCCGGTCACGCCGTCCACGCTGCCGGCACCGGTGTCGCCGCCCGCCCCGAAGGCTCCGGTCCCCGCCACCTGACGGCCGCTCCTCCCCTTCCGCGTCCCGGGGGCCTGGCCGGCCCGGACCCCGGGATGCGGAATTCCTCCGCGCCCCGGGGTTTCCGCCGCCGTCGCACATCGTTAGACACGGCGTCAGAATCCCCCCTGGTGACCCCAGTCGCCCGGGCGCCGAAGAAAGGTCCCCGATGAAGTCCCTGAAGGCTGCCGCTGTCGTTGCCGGATCCATGGTGATCGCGGGTGCCGCCGTCCCGGCATTCGCGAACGACACCGCCGACCTCACCCCCACCAGCCTCAACGGCGCCGTCAACACGCTCACCAAGGGCCCCATCGACGTGATGCCGCTGAAGCAGCGGTCGAACGCGCTCGACACGGAGAACGAGAACTCCCCCCTCAGCACGGTCAAGGACGCGACCACCGCGCTCAACGCCCCCGGCTCGCTCCTCGGCGGCCTGCCCCTGCGGGGCTGACGTACCGCCCGCAGGCCCTCCGGACGGCCGGTCCCGGCACGAACGGGACCGGCCGTCCGCGTTGTTCGAGACGGGCCGGCCGCACCGTCCCCCGTTCGTGTGGAGCACCCGTCCGGTGTCCTCCGCCCGGGTGACAACCGTCGGGGCGGACCCCGGGGACGCCTTAGGGTCGCGCGGTGACCTCAACCTCCAGCGCGATCCGCCCCTTTCCCGTCGCCGACCTCGGGACCCTCGTCATGATGCCGTGGAGCGGCGAGGCCGCGGACGGCCGCGCGATGCCCTACCTCCTCGCCTGTTCCCTCGGCAACGGCCCCGGCGGCCCCGAGGGCGCCACGGCCGCCGTCGAGCGGCTGCTGGTCGACAGCGGCCTGCCGGTCGGCGAGATCACCGACGGCACCCAGCGGCCGAGCCTGCCCGTCAGCATGCTGGTCGTGGCCGGCCAGGCCGTCGTGACCATGCCCTGGCTCAAGACCCAGTGCACGGTGCGGCCGGAGTGGCTCGAAGCGGTGGCCGAGCGCGGCTTCGCCTACTTCCTCTTCACCACCCGCCCCTGGCCCGGTGACGTGCCCGGTGCGACCGTCGCGCCCGAGGCGCTGAACGCGTTCGCGGGCGACGAGGAGACCTTGAGGGCGGCCGCGCACATCATCGTGCCCGCCCGGAGCCTGCGCGTCTGACGACGCGGACCGCCGGCCCTCCCCGTGGGCCGGCCCGCACGGTCCACCGGCACATCGCTGGATCAGCAGACCGGCAGACAGGCAGACCGGCAGACCATCGGATCGTTGGATCTCTGAATCGACGGATCGACGGATCCGCGGATCGGCGGGTGGTCCGACCACCCCGCGGTCGCACTGCCGCGCCATCCGGGTGATGCGTGGACTGATGCCGTTTTCCGGCTCGTTACCCGGTACGCAGGCCACCGACCCGTACCGAACTCCGAAAGGGCCTCCATCCGAGATGAAGTCGACCACCCGAGGAACCCTCGCCGCCGTGCTCACCTGTGCCGCCGCCGCGGTCGGCGCGGCCCCCGCCGCCGCGGTCGGCGCGGCCCCCGCCGCCGCGGCCGGCACGGTCCCCGTCCCCGTACCGCTGGACGGCGTCGAGAGGTCCCTCCACAGGGAACTGCCCCGGATCGGCGGTGAGCTGCCGCTGCCACTGCCGGGCGCCCCCGAGGGCCCGCGGTACGTCGAGGGCCGCCTCGTCCCGGAGCGGGTGGTCCCGCAACTGCCGGTCTCCGCCGGGCTCCCCGGACTGGACGCGCGCACGGTGCTGCCGGAGGTCCTCGGCGACGGGTCCCACCACGTCGGCGTCGACGCCCCGGCCTCCGACCTGCGCGCCCTCGGTCCCGGTCTGACCCTGGACGCCCCGCTCACCGCCCCCGACCCCGACCGGTTCGGTCTGCCGGGCCTCCGGCTGCCGCAGGCCGGCGTGCTCACCCCGGCCCTGCGGACGGTGCCGGGCGCCGACCTCGGACTCGGCCGGGGCCTGTAGCCGGTCCGCCCGGCAGGCCCCCGCCGGGCAGCCGGCCCGACCACCGGCCCGGGCCCCGCCGTCCGGGCCGGTCGTTCTTCCCGGTCCGCACGGTGACCCCGCGGGCCGTCGGAGGGTTACCCCTGGTGGACAACGGAACCGGACGAGGAGCACACATGGCCGTCAGCGCGGACGCAACCGCAACCGCCACCGTGACCACGGTCCCGGCACGGACGCCGAGACGCGCACCCCGCAGGGACGCCCTGCGGGCACTGTTCGCCGCCGCCGCGGCCCTCGCGCTCACCCCGCTCGTCGCCGCCTCGCGGCCCACCCGCCGCCCCGGCGGCCCCGGGCCCGCGGAAGCCGCCTTCGACGAGACCTACCTCGGGCGCCGGCTGCTCGGCCGTCTCGTCCCGCCGACCGGCGCGGCCGACGCCGGCCGCTGGGAGATCACCGTCGACGGCCGCCCGCTGCATCTCATGCGCCGCGCCGACGGCACCTGGCTGAGCATGGTCGACCACTACCGCTCGTACGCCGGTCCGCTGGACGCGGTCCGCGCCGCCGTCGACGAACTGGGCCCCGGACAACTGCTGCGGGCCCCCGCCGACACCGGCCGACACACACACCTGGGGGGACATCGTGGTCCACGTCCGTAGGGACGTCAGCACGCTCACCGCCGACGAGCGCCGGCGCTTCGTCCGGGCCCTGCTGAAGCTGAAACGCCGCGGCGAGTACGACGAGTTCGTGCGCATGCACATCGACCACTACGTCTCCGACGGCGAAGGCGGCCTGCGTACGGCCCACATGGCGCCGTCCTTCCTGCCCTGGCACCGCCGGTTCCTGCTGGACCTGGAGAACGCGCTGCGCCGCGTGGATCCCTCGGTGACGGTGCCGTACTGGGACTGGACGCGGGACCGCACGGCGACCTCCACGCCCTGGACCGCGGACCTCCTCGGCGGCAACGGGCGGCGCTCGGACCGCCAGGTGACGACGGGGCCGTTCGCCTACGCCACGGGCAACTGGACGATCAGGGAGAGCGTCACCGACGTGGAGTTCCTCACCCGCGACCTCGGCCGGGCCCGCGCCCCGATCGCCCTGCCGACGAAGGCCGACGTCGAACGGGCGCTGAAGGACCCGGTCTACGACGTCTCACCCTGGGACTCGACGGTCACCCGCGGCTTCCGCAACAAGCTGGAGGGGTGGGGGACCGGCCGGGGCAGCAGCGCCTGGCTCAACCACAACCGGGTGCACCGGTGGGTGGGCGGGGCCATGGTCGGCGGGGCGTCGGTCAACGACCCGGTGTTCTGGCTGCACCACGCCTTCGTCGACCTGCTGTGGACCCGCTGGCAGCGACGGCACCGCGAACACCGCTATCTCCCCGCCCGGCCGCCGCTGCCGGGCAGCGACCAGCACGACCGGGTCGTCGCCCGGCACCAGACGCTGCCCCCGTGGGACGTCACCCCGGACCAGCTGGAGGACGCGGGGGGGATCTACCGGTACGCCTGAGGCCGCCCGGCGGACCGTCGCCGACGCACGAGAAGCACGGGGACCACGGGGTTCCGGAGGAGCCGGAGGAGCCGGAAAGGCTGGAGAAACCGGAGAAACCAGAGAAAGGGGGAGAGCCCCGGTGCTCGAGGTGCCGGGGCTCTCCTGCGGGAGTGTCGCGGGGCGGCGTCAGCCGCCGTAGCCACCGGCTTCGCCGCCGCCGTGGTGCTTGCCGCCCTTGTCGTCGCCCTTGTGCTCACCCTTGCCGTGGTCGCTGATGTTGGCGCAGGTGTTGCCGAAGGCCGGGTTGAGCAGCGCGACGACGTTGACGGTGTTGCCGCACAGGTTGACCGGCACGTGGACCGGGGCCTGGACGACGTTGCCGGACAGGACGCCCGGCGAGCCCACGGCCGCGCCCTGCGCGCCCGCGTCCGCCATGGCCAGGCCGGCGCCGCCGGCCATCATGGCGCCGGCGCCGACGGCGACAGCGGCTGCCTTCGCGATGCGAGACATCACGTTCTCCTTAGGGAATCGGTTCGCACGGCAGCAGATCGCGCCACCGCACTCCCCGTTCAACGCCGGCCCCCCGGGCAGGTCACGGCGGCGTCCGCCGGATCACCCTTGTCGCGCACACGCGGGCGCGTGCGCCTCAGCGGCCGCCCCGGTGCGCCGTCACGAAGTCGGTCAGGGTGGCGATGGACTGGAGACTGTCCAGGCTGAGGTCCAGCGCGGCGACGTCGACGCCGAACCGGGCGTCGACCGCGCCCAGCAGCGCCACCCCGGCCAGCGAGGTCAGACCGATCTCCGGGCCGAACAGGTCGGTGTCGCCGGGGAGCCCGGCGACCACGGCGGCGTCCAGACGGGCGGCCTCCGCGATCATCGCGCGCAGTTCCCGCTCCACCACCGCGCGGTCTGTGGAATCCGTGGAGTCCGTGGAGGAGGGGGTGGGGGCGTCCGTCACGCGTCGGCGTCCTTTCGGGGGGAGACGTGCAGCCAGGCGGGGGGTTTCGGCAGGTCGCCGCCGACGACCAGGGAGCGGGCCAGCACCGTCCCGTCCTCGCGGGCGTCGGCGTCCTCGGTACGGCGCAGCCCCGCCTGGCGGAGCAGGATCCGCATCTCCAGGTTGGCGTCCGTCGGCCGCAGCGTCACCCGGAACTCCCCGGCACCGGATTCCCGCGCCCGCTCCATCAGCCAGAACAGGAACGCCGCGGCGGCCCCCCGGCCGGCGACCCGGCAGGAGAGCGCCAGCAGCGGCACCGACCAGGAGCCGGGGGCGGTCCGGTCGACGAGGGCGGCGCCGATGATGCCGTACTCCCCGAAACGGTCGGACATGCGGGCGGTGTACAGCTCGTGCCCGTCCGCGGCGGCCAGCGCGCGCAGCCGCTCGGGGGTCAGGCCGGAGGAGTTCAGACGGTGGGTGCGTGCGGCGAGTTCCAGCGCCCGCGGGACCTCGTCCGGGGCGGCCGGCCCCACGGCGAGGCGCATGTCGCACCAGCGCAGGAACTCCTCGCGGGTGCCCCGGAAGCGCTCGCCCTCGGCCCGGCGGGTCTCCTCGGTGCGGTAGCGGCGGACCCGCTCCCGCGACTCGGGGGTGACCTCGCGGTCCTCGAAGGCCGCGAGCAGCGCGGGGACCTCACCGGGGTCGAGGGTGCGCACGCCCGGCAGCAGGGCCTCCACCTCCGCGCGCTCGTAGGGGGAGTCGTCGACCAGGACCAGCGCCTCCACGGCGATCCCGAGATCCTTCGCGATCCGGCGCAGCGACTCGCTCTTGTCCTGCCAGGACACCTGCGGGGCCAGGAAGCGCTCCCGCACCTCCGGCACGGCGGCCATCCGGTCGAGGACGGCGGGCGCGCTGCGGCTCGCGAGGCTGCTGAGCACGCCGCGGGCCGCCAGCGCGTCGATCGCGGCCAGCATCTCGGCCCGCGGGACGGGCAGTTCGTCGGTGGGGGTCTCCACCGCGATCTCGTCCCACAGGGTGCCGTCCAGGTCCCAGACGACGCACTTGATCCGGTCGGGGTCGTAACCGGTCGGGTCGGACGTCCCCGGCGCGCCGTTCATCGGGGGTCCTCCTCCGGAAGGCGCAGCTTCATCGTCAGGGTGGCGGGGTCGAAGCCGAACTTGCGGTAGACCGTGCGCATCGGGACGTTGCCGACGTGGACGCGGCCGACGACCTCCGTGATGCCGTTCGCCAGGCAGAACTCCAGGCCCTCGGTGAGGAGGAGTTCGGCCACGTCGGCGCGGTTGTCCAGGGGCGCGACCGCGAGGGACCGGAAGTTGGCGTAGCGGTCGCCGGTCATCTGGTTCTGGTTGATGCTCACCCAGCACCAGCCGACCACCTCCCCGCCCGGCCGGTGGGCGACGATCATGCCCTCCCTGGACTTCTCCATGGAACGGCCGACGCGGGACGCGTGCCGGGCGGGGTCGTCCACGGCGTCCTCGCCGAAGGAGATGCGCGCGATCTCGGCCTCGAACTCACCGATGGCCGGCAGGTCGCCCTCGTCGGCCTGACGGGTGAGGCAGGGCCGTGCCCGCTCCTCGAGGGCGGCCCGGGAGGCGGGGGCGGGGCGGTGCCAGCCGGGTTGCTGGGGGTGGGGGGCGGCGGGGGTGAGGGCCGGGGTGGGTGGGGGCGTCTGTGGCTGAGCCGGTGCCGGTGCCTGGGCTTGTGGCTGAGCCTGTGCCTGGGGCGGTGCCGGTGCCGGCGTCCGGGCCGATGAGGGCGCGGGTGCCGGTGGTGCGGCCGGTGCCGTGGGCGCCGTGCTCTCGGGCTCGTCGGCCGGGACGAGGCGGCCGGGGCGGAAGGGGCCCTGGCCGCACCGCGGGCAGCCGTCGGCGCGCAGGGCGGCGACCGACGTCCAGCGGGCACCGGGCCCGACCCGAAGCCGGGCGCCGCAGGCGACGCACTCGTACTCGCGCTGCCTGGTCCGCTTGTCGCCGGTGTAGAGGGGGCCCTCGTAGGCGCTCTGCCGGGAGGCCGTCGACGTGGTGGTCAGGAGGTGCTGGAAGAAGCCGACACCGCCGAGGATGCCGCTGCCCTCGTACTCGTTGAAGTTGCGGATGTAGCCGTTGGTGACCAGGCCGAGCGCCATGATCTCGCGCTGGACCTCGAGCATCTCGTCCGGGCTCTTGCCGCCGAAGGAGAAGAAGATGCTGTGCGCGGGGCCGGGGCGCAGGCCCTCCACGGCGCGCGACAGGAACAGTCCGGCGCCCTCCGGGGTGTACGGCGGGTCGGTCATCGCCACGTCGAAGCCGTCGTGCAGCTCGGCGGGGAGCGGCCGGCGCAGGTCGTGCTCGACCGTCTCGACAGGGGTGCCCAGGCCCGCGGACACCTTCCGGATGTAGGCGAGGATCTCGGGGGAGATGTCGACGACGGTCACGCGCTCGACGATCGGGGCGCCCAGGACGTCCCCGACGACGGCGACCGCCAGCGAGACGAGGTCGTCGTCCCCGATCAGCAGCAGGGAGCCGCCGGGCAGCGCGCCCGCCGCGAGCAGCGCCAGGACGCGGCGCACCTTGGTCTCGGGCGTGCAGTGGGACTGGTCGATCGCCATGTCGGCGGCGGGACCGGACTCCATCAGGGCGCGCAGCCGTCGTACGGCCTCGTCCAGGACGGGCGGGATCACCAGCTCGCGGCCCTCGCAGGTGCCGCAGGTCGCGTCGAGGGTGAGGTCCATGCCCAGCTCGGCCACCAGGTCCAGGCCGGCCGGGGTCAGCCGGGAGGGGCGCTCCTTGGTGAGCAGATCGCGGCGGCGCAGTTCGTTCCCCAGCGCGGCCACGATCGGGACGGGCAGGCCGGTGGCCCGGCTGATGTCCTTCGTGGAAGCCGGGGCCAGGCGGCGCAGGGCTCGCAGCACGGAGCGCACTCCGGGCGGGCCCTCCTGAAGCCTGACGGCGTCCGCGACTTCCGTGAGCACTCGATCGGCGGGGATGCTCCGACGGTGTCGAGGCGCGTTTTTCACGAAGCTGCTCCGGGCGGGCCGATGGAATCCATGACTGTCGAGTATACGGGCTCGCATGGCATCGCCGGGACCCGGCCGCGAAGCCGGTAATGCGAAGAAGAAAAGAAGAAGGGGAGAAGAGGAGAAGAGGAGAACGAGAGAAGGGGAAGAAGGGGAGGGGGAACGGGGAAATTATTTTCCGGGCGTCCGGCGAATTGTTTCACCGATGCGCGGAGGGTGACGAGGGAGACGTGCCGCAGCTCTTGACAGCGTGCGTGCACGAGCCGTACAGCGGCCCGGATGCTAGGCTGGGCCGCATCGAGCGCCGATTTCCGGCCTCGATGCCTTCCTCTTCGGACGCGCGAACCAGCGCACCTCTATCTGAAAGGAGACGGGGGCAGCGGATCGCAGCCTCCGGTTCCCCATGACCAACGCCGAAAGCCTCGCCACCGAGGGTATAAACGTCGATGATTTGTGCTCCTACGCCGTGGACGTGTGGGTGAGCGACCACAGCATCCTGACCGACGAGAAGCGCCTCCTCCAGGTGCTGCGCACGGCCGCCGAAAAGGGAAACGCCCAGGTGCTCGGTGAGTCCTCGCATGTTTTCCCCAACGGCGCGGTCACCGCGATTCTGCTGCTTTCGGCCTCCCACCTGAGCATTCACACCTGGCCGGAATTCAGCCTGGCCAACGTCGATCTGCTCGCCTATGGCCGGCTGAACGGCGAGCGGATGATGCAGAGTGTGGAACTCGGCCTTTCGCCGACGAAGATCAACGTCACGCGCATGCTGCGTGCGGTGCACTGACTCCGGCGAGACGCGAACCATGACGCCGTGGCGTCGTGACCTGCGGTGCCATGATTCCGATTCTGCGGCGCCCCGCTTTTCCGGTGCGGCGATTTCACGCCGCACCGATATCCCCCGTCCCGCCGGGCTGACGTCACGGCCGCCCCGGGACGACGACGGCCTTCGCCGGCCCGTGGGCCGAGCGGCGACTCGGCGGATCGGCGTGGCGGGCGACCGGCGGATCGGCGTGGGGCACAGCCACAGCCGACGGGACGGCGGTCGGGTGTGGCGGTC
The DNA here is from genome assembly GCF_043081325.1 of Streptomyces sp. NPDC014882. Classification (NCBI taxonomy): domain Bacteria; kingdom Bacillati; phylum Actinomycetota; class Actinomycetes; order Kitasatosporales; family Streptomycetaceae; genus Streptomyces; species Streptomyces sp. NPDC014882. The sequence continues at coordinate 421,655 of NZ_JBIBWL010000002.1, read as the reverse complement.
GGGTGTGGCGGACGACCGGCCGACGGAAAGGGCTGAGGAGTCGTGACGGCGACGGCGGTGGCAGTGGCGGAGCGCGAGGTGTTGGTGTGGTGGGCCCGGGCGGGTGACGCTCGCCCCGCCCTCCTCGTCCTGCTCGACGCCGTCGAGCGCGCCCGCCACGAGGCCACGGTCCGGCCGGCCGACAAGGCGCGCTTCCTGGTCGGGTGCGCGCTCAGCCGCATCGCCCTCGGCGAGCTCCTCGGCGTGCCTCCCGCCGATGTCCCCCTGCGCCGCGTGTGCCCGCGCTGCGGCGGGCCGCACGGCAAGGTGAGGCTTGCGGTGCCGGAGGGGTCGCCGTACGCGGACGTCGACTTCTCCGTCACCCACAGCGGTGAGGTGGTCGGGGTCGCGGTCTGCCGGGGGGCTGCCGTGGGACTCGACGTGGAGGACGGGGGTGTCGCTCTCGACGTGGACGCGGCGGCGCGCGCCGCGCTCGGCGACGGCGAACTGAGAGCCCTGTACGCCGGCCCGCCGGCCGGACGCCGTACCGCCTTCCTGCGCACCTGGACCCGCAAGGAAGCCGTACTGAAGGCACTCGGCGTGGGACTCCACGCGCCCCTGCGGGAGCTGGAGTTGTCCCCACCGGACGCGGCACCGGCCGTCCTCGGCTGGCCCGAGCGGCTCGGTCGGCGTCCCGGGACGAGCCTGACGGACCTGACGGTCGCGGGGACGCACGCGGCGGCCGTCGCGGTGCTGTCGGGCGGCGGCGTGCGGGTGACCGTACAGGCGGATCCCGTCCGTCTGCCGCCGTCCGTCTGACGCCGGCCCTCCGGCGCCGTCCGTCCGACGCTGCCCCTTGGACGCAGGTCCTCCGATGCCGGCCCTCCGGCGGCACCCGCGCCGGACGCGCATCGGACGTCAGGGATCGAGCAGGACGAGCGCGACGGTGGGCGAGAACGTGCCCACGCCGCTGAGCAGCCAGTAGTTCCGGGCGGACAGAGCGGTCCGGCGGACGAGGGCGCTGTTGGCGGTCCACCACAGCAGCAGGTAGAGACCGACCACCGGCGCGATGATCACCCACCAGAGCACCATGCCGTCGTTCTCCGTCGGTTCCGGGTCGTACCGGCTCGCTGTCAGGAACCACAGCAGTCGGATGTGATGCTGCTGACCGGGCTGACCGCGGAGGAGATCGACGCGGTCGGGGGGATCGAGGAATGAGCGCGCCCGGCCCGCTGCGCCCGGCCCGCCCGACGCTCCGCCGCTTACGCGAGGATTTGTGCCTCGCGGTGCCGCCGGTCACGGTGCCGCTGGACGAGATCGACCACCCGGTGCCGGCCAAGGCGTCCGAGCAGTTCGCGGACGAGGACGGCAAGCACGAACGCATCCGGTCCGTGGACGACCAGGTGCTGTACAAGGTCAAGGTACAGCGATGGCGCGGCGCGGTACGGCTGGACGCCGATCTGCCGTGGCTGGTCGCGGCGGGGCGCCGCGAGGACGGCTCGGGCGATGACTTCCACGCAGCCCTGGAGGCCGACGGCCGCGCCGGCCGGGCTCGCTGCAACGCGGAACATTCCGACGGGCTGAAGACCGCGACGCACACCGCTCACCTCCTGCCCGCACGCGAGGATCACGTCCGGTACCGCGCCGAGGCCGGCATCCGCTTCGTGCGTCGCCTGCGGGCGACCCTGCTGGACCTGGCGCACGCCGCACTGCGCGACGGCCGTGAGCACACGCGCGAGTTCGACACCTTCACCCTTGGCTTGCAGGTGCGTGCGGACGACGGTCACGAGACCTACCCGGCCGTCCGGATCACCGGCTCCGTACCGCCGAACCTGGCCGTGCTGATCCTTCGCAACGTCCCCGGCTGCGAGGCTGAGGGCTGGTACCCGGAATATGCCCTTCCTGAACGGGACCTGCTCCCGGCCGAACAGGCGTGGTCCCACCTCATGGACCCGCGTGCGGCTGCCCAGGTGCTGGACGAGGAGCGATAGGCGGGCATCCGTCGGCTCGAGCCGTGATCATGGCAGACACTGACGATCGCGGACGGTCAAGGCGCTTGCCCTCGCAGCGATGTGCGTCCGGACATCAAAGAACCCCTCATGCGTTTCCGCAGGTGAGGGGTGGTGGGCGCCCCCGGCAGGACTCGAACCTGCGGCCAAGCGCTTAGAAGGCGCCTGCTCTATCCACTGAGCTACGGGGGCCGGTTGTGGTGGCCTCGTGTTCGGTGCCCGGGTGTGGGCTGATCCGTGACGTTGCCGGGGACAAGGATAGGGCTCCCCGTTCCTCGTCCTGAGCGCTTCGCCTCCGTGGCTCGATGTGGAGGTTCGGTGAAGCGGTCCTGATAATCGCAGGCGGGTACGAATTGTGCACCGCTTTTGGCGCCTGGAGCCCCGGGTGTTGTGCACTCGTTATGCCTGCGCAGTGCCTCTGTCCCGGTCGCACCTTCCGTCCCTTGTGTCTCATCGGCGCGCAGACATGTCCATATGCTTCATAAATCCCCCGAAATTAGGCATTCTTCGCATGTGGTGACCTTGGACGTACGGCCTCAGCTGCTCGACGCACTCTCCGCCCTGCGCGAACGTGTCGCCGCCGCACGCTTCCCGCTGCCCCTGACGGGGGCGCCACGCGCGCGTGCCAACCGCGACGAACTCCTCGCCCAGCTCGACGACTATCTGGTGCCCAGGCTGAGACAGCCCGAAGCGCCCTTGCTGGCCGTCGTGGGCGGATCCACCGGCGCCGGCAAGTCGACCCTGGTCAACTCCCTGGTGGGACGGCGGGTCAGCGAGGCGGGAGTGCTGCGGCCGACGACCCGGACGCCGGTGCTGGTGTGCCACCCGGAGGACCATCACTGGTTCAGCGGCATGCGGGTGCTGCCCGACCTCACGCGCGTGTGGGTGCCCCATCAGGAGCCCTCGGAGGACCTGTTGCTGCCCGGCGAGGACGGCAGGCGCCTGCTGCGCATCGAGACCGCGGAGACCCTTCCGCCCGGCCTCGCCCTCTTGGACGCGCCCGACGTCGACTCCCTGGTCGCCGACAACCGTGTCCTGGCAGCCGAACTCATCTGCGCCGCCGACATCTGGGTCATGGTCACCACTGCCGCACGGTACGCCGACGCCGTGCCCTGGCATCTTCTGCGCACCGCCAAGGAGTACGACGCGACGCTCGTGAGCGTCCTCGACCGCGTCCCCCACCAGGTCGTCTCCGAGGTGTCCCGCCAGTACGGCGCCCTGCTCACCAAGGCCGGCCTGGGCCACGTACCGCGCTTCACCGTGCCCGAACTGCCCGAGTCCGCCTGGGGCGGAGGGCTGCTTCCGGCCACAGCGGTGGCCCCCCTGCGCACCTGGCTCGTCCAGCACGCGCAGGACCGGGCAGCCCGCCACGACGTGATGGCCCGCACGGCGTACGGCGTCCTCGACTCGCTCAATTCCCGGATGCCCGAGCTGGCCGGTGCCGCGGCCGCGCAGTACGCGGCCGCACTGCGGCTCACCTCGGCCGTCGACGGGGCGTACGACAGCGAATACGCGCGCGTGCGGGGTCGTTTGCAGAGCGGCGCGGTGCTCGCGGGTGACGCCCTCAAGCGCTGGCGGGCCTTCCCGCTGGACTGCACCGCCGGGGAACTGCTCGACGCCCTCGTGGAGAGCCTGGCCGCGCTCCTGCTGTGCGCCGTCACCGCGGCCGACGAGCGGGTCGACGAGGCCTGGCGCCGCGAACCGGCCGCGGCCGCCCCGGAACTCCTCGACCGCGACGCGTCCCTGGAGACCGCCGAACACCGCATCGGCATGGCCGTACGGCGCTGGCGGCGCGAGTTGGAGGAGTACGCCGAGGACGAGGTGCGCCACCTCGAACGCGGCGCCGCCCCCGACCCCGAACTCGTCGCGGCCCTCGTGGCCACCGTCCTGCTGGGCGGCCGCAGGGCCCGCGTGGCGGGCGAGGGGCTCGCCGAACGGATCGGCGCCCACGGCGCGCTGCGGCTGCGCGACCGGGGTGGGCGGCTGCTCACCGAACACCTCGACCGTGTCATGCACAACGAACGCGAGCGCCGGCTCGCCCCGATCGACGGACTCGACGTCCACGTCGAACCCCAGGCCGAACTCATCGCCGCGCTGTCCGTACTACAGAAGGAGAGGTGACCGGTGACCGCCGTCACGAACCAAGACCACACCGACCACACCGACCACACGGGCCGCATGAATCACACCGACCGCACAGACCGCACGGATCACAAGGGCCGTATGGATCACACGGATCGCACGGACCACGGAGATCACGTGGGACCCGTCGAGGGTGAGGGGGGCGGGGACCCGTCGAAGGCCGGTGGCGAGGGAGGGGTGCGGGAGCGACAGGCTGAGCGGGGTGAGGGAGACGGCGCCTCGTCCTCGCGCGGTCGGGAGGACACCCAGGACGCTCAGAACACCCAGAGCACCCAGGACGCCCAGGCGGACGAGCTCGAACGCTCGGCGCGGGCGACCGACGCCGGCGGTTCCGCCGGCGGGGACGATGCCGAGCGCTCCGCCGAGGCGGCGGGAGAGGACCGGTCGGCCGGGGCGGCCGGGGGAACCGTGTCCGGGGGCAGGAGCGGGTACGGCTCCTCCCCGAAGGCGGCGGAGGATGGTTCCCCGACGCCCGCCGACGCGGACGAACGTCCGGTGCGAGCGCACGAGACCGACGGGTCCGCAGGCGGCCGGTCCGGGCCCGAGCCCGAGTCGTCTCCGGGTGTGCCGGAAGACGCGCGAGAAGAAGACGCGGGAGAAGAAGACGGCTCTTCCGCACGGAAGGGCGACGACTCCTCCCGCGGCCGGTCCAGGGCCGAAACCGAGTCCTCGCACGGTAGGTCCGGAACGGGGGCGGAGTCCTCGCGGGGCCGGTCCAAGGCCGAAGCCGCCCCGTACGCGCGCGTACGGGACAGGTTGTGGGGCAAGGACAGCCCCGCGCGGGTGCCGGACGGCGAACGCTCCCGACGCCCGCCCGGCGCCGACCGCCCCGCGCGCTCGCCGGAGACCGATGCTCCCGCGCGCGGCCAGGACGGCCGGGGAAGGGACCGGGGCGCCCAACCCCCTCAGGAGGAAGCCGGTTCCGGTGAGCCCTGGGGTGACGGTCTCATCGCGCGCCGCGTGAACGAGGCCACCGCCGCCGAGCAGGCCGCCGCCGCCCTGGAAGCCCGGTCCGGCACGTCCCAGGCCGCCGCGGCCCCCCTGGCCTACGACGGCCACCTGCGTTCCCGGCTCGACGCGCTGCGGGAACTGGTGGGGCTCTCCCGCGCGCGGCTCGACAACAGGACGCTCTCCGAGGCGAGCCGGGTTCTCGACGAGGCGGCTGCCCGGCGCAGGCTCTCCGGACAGCACACCGTGGTCGCCATCGCCGGGGCCACCGGCAGCGGCAAGTCCCAGTTGTTCAACGCCCTCGCCGGGGTGACCATCTCGGAGACGGGTGTACGACGGCCCACCACCGCCGCCCCCATCGCGTGCAGTTGGAGCGACGGCGCGGCGACCCTGATCGACCGGCTGGGCATCCCCGGCCGGCTGCGTCGCCGCCCGGTGCAGAGCGCGGACGCGGAGGCCCAGTTGCGCGGGCTCGTCCTGGTGGACCTGCCCGACCACGACTCGGCCGCCGTCCAGCACCGCGAGCAGGTCGACCGGGTCCTGGCCCTCGTGGACGCCGTCATCTGGGTCGTCGACCCGGAGAAGTACGCCGACGCCGTGCTCCACGAGCGCTACCTGCGGCCCATGGCGGGACACGCGGAGGTCATGTTCGTCGTCCTGAACCAGATCGACCGACTGCCGGGCGAGGCCGCCGAGATGGTCCTCGACGACCTGCGGCGGCTGCTGGACGAGGACGGCATCGCCCTCGGCGAGTACGGCGAACCGGGCGCGACCGTCCTCGCGCTGTCCGCGCTGACCGGCGACGGCATCGGTGAACTGCGCGAACTGCTCGGTCAGTTCGTCGCGGAGCGCGGTGCCGCGGCGCGGCGCATCTCCGCCGATGTCGACGCCGCCGGTTGGCAGCTGCGGCCCGTCTACGCGACGACGCGGCGCACCGGCCTGAGCGAGGAGGCCCGGGACGACTTCGCGGCCCGCCTCGCGGACGCGGTGGGCGCCAGGGCCGCGGGCGAGGCCGCCGAACGCGCCTGGCTGCGCAACGCCAACCGCGCGTGCGGGACGCCGTGGCTGCGGCTGTGGCGGTGGTACCAGGACCGCGGCGATCCCCCCACCGGAAGCGTCCGGATCCGTTCGCAGGCCGACGAGGAGGCCACCGCGCGGCAGCGCGTGGAGCAGGCGGTGCGCACGGTGTCCGAGCGGGCCTCGGCGGGACTGCCCGCGCCGTGGGCGCAGGCGGTGCGGGAGGCCGCCGTACGCGGTGCGCAGGGGCTGTCCGAGGCGCTGGACGAGCTGACCGCGCGGGCCGGGGTGCCCGAGGGGCGCCCGCCGCGGCCGGGCTGGTGGCCGGTGGCCGTGCTGGCGCAGGCGTCCATGACGGTCCTGCAGGTCCTCGGCGGGCTGTGGCTGGTCGGCCAGATCGCCGGGGTCATGTCGCCGAACCTGGGAGTGCCGGTGCTGCTGATGGTGGCCGGCATCGTCGGCGGCCCGCTGGTGGAGTGGAGCTGCCGGATCGCGGCCCGCGGCCCCGCACGCCGATACGGCCAGGACGCGGAACGGCGCCTGCGGGAGGCCGCCGCCGGGTGCGGCAGAGCGCGGGTCCTGGACCCGGTGGCCGCCGAACTGCTGCGGTACCGGGAGGTGCGGGAGCAGTACGGCAGGGTGATGGGCGCACAGGCGCTGGCCAGGTGAGAAAGGGGACGTGCGGGTGCGGGTGCGGATGCGGGTGCGGGCCGGGGCGTCGGTCCGGGCGGTGCGACGCGGATCCCCCGTCCGGGTGACGGCTTTCTCCACAGGCGGGTGGTGATCCACAGCGCTCGGCGGGCTCGGCCCGGCGGAGGCAGTCTGGTGGCGCGGCGATCGTGGCGAAGCGGTCGTGGCGACGGTGGCGGTGAGCGGCCCGGGGCGTACGCCTCGCGGCCGCCACCGCCCCGGCAGACGCAGCCGTACGGGACGGGCCCGTACGCGTATCCGCCCGGCGTCGACAGCCGGGCGAGGGAGGGGTCCTCGATGAACGAGACGATGGTCTGCGCGGTGGGGAACGTGGCCACGCAGCCGGTGTACCGGGAGCTGTCGGCGGGGGCGTCGGCGCGGTTCCGGCTGGCGGTGACCTCGCGCTACTGGGACCGGGAGAAGAGCACCTGGGCCGACGGCCACACCAACTTCTTCACGGTGTGGGCCAACCGGCAGCTGGCCATGAACGTGGCCGCGTCGCTGAACGTGGGGGAAGCGGTGATCGTGCAGGGCCGGCTCAAGGTGCGCGCGGAAGCGCGCGAGGGCCAGAACCGGACGTCGGCCGACATCGACGCCGTGGCGATCGGCCACGACCTCACCCGCGGCACCTCGGCCTTCCGCCGCACGGCCAGGGCCGAGCCGGCCACCGCGGTCGCCACCGCCACGGCGGTCGGCGCACCCGCGCAGCCGGAACCCGACTGGCACACCCCGGCGGGCCAGGCCCCGGTGGAACAGGCCCCGGTGGAACAGACCCCGGTGGGACAGCCCGTGACGGAGCCGGGACCGCCGCGGCGACGCCGGCCGGCAGCCGTGACCTGATGTAGGAGAGTGCGCCTGTCTGACCGATCGGCGGCTTATCGGCAGGTGTATCCAGAAGTGATGGGTTGATTTGTCGATAAGCCCTGCTCGGATGCGATCTTGGGGATAACGATTCCGAGTCGGATCACCCGTCGGGCGACCTGACCGGGAAGGCCGGTACGTCCGCCTCTCTAGGATGCCGAACGTGGCTCACGGGGCTTCTGATTCTGCTGGTGGGACCCGTCCCCCCCACGTCAACGGGTCCTGCTGGAAGGGAAATTACGTGATTTCTTCGTTCTCCGCGCCGTTCGGGCGTGGACGGGGCGCGGTGCGCCTCGCGGCGGGGACGCTCGTGTCCGGACTCGCCGCCGCCGGGATCCTCGCCACCGCGGGCCCGGCGGCCGCCGAGACCGTGGCGCGGACCCAGGGCGGAGCGACGGCGACGATAGGCGGCCTCAAGACGTACGGAGCCGCCGTGCTGCACGGCGAGAGCGGGGACCAGGAGGTCTCGGCCGGCCTGTTCGAGATGTCCGTCGAGGGCGGCGGCACCCTCCAGACCTACTGCGTCGACCTGCACAACCCCACGCAGAAGGACGCCAAGTACCAGGAGACCGCCTGGAGCGGGACCTCACTGGGCGTCAACAAGGACGCCGGCCGCATCCGCTGGATCCTGCAGAACTCCTACCCCCAGGTCAACAACCTGGCGGCGCTGGCCAAGAAGGCCGACATCGCCGGGGGACTCACCGAGCAGGACGCGGCGGCCGGTACCCAGGTGGCGATCTGGCGCTACTCGGACGGCGCGGCGGTCGAGGCCCTCGACCCGCAGGCCGAACGGCTCGCGGACTACCTCCAGAAGGCCGCCCGTGCCGTGGCGGAACCCCAGGCCTCACTGACCCTTGACGGTGCCGCGGTCTCCGGCCGTCCCGGCGAACTGCTCGGCCCGGTCACCGTCCGGACCGGCGCGAGCTCCGTGACGGTGGCACCGCCACTGAACTCGGCCACCACCGGCGTCCGGATCGTCGGCAAGGACGGCAAGCCCGTCACCGCCGCGCAGGACGGCAGCGAACTGTTCTTCGACGTGCCCGCCGACACCGCTGCCGGTGCCGCGGAGCTGACGGTCCAGGCCTCGACCACCGTTCCCGTCGGCCGCGCCTTCACCTCCGAGAGCCGCAGTCAGACCCAGATCCTGGCCGGCTCCAGCGAGTCGACCGTCTCCGCGACGGCGTCCGCGACCTGGGCCGAGACGGGCCCCGTGCCGGCCCTCTCCGCGGCGAAGAACTGCACGAAGAACGGCCTCGACCTCACCGCGGCCAACCAGGGTGACCAGGTCTTCACCTTCGAGCTGATGGGCGTGCAGCACAGTATCCCCGCCGGCACGTCCCGGACGGTGACGATCCCCCTCCAGGAGGATCAGGCCTACGACTTCGCCATCACGGGCCCGCAGGGCACCCAGAGCCGCTTCACCGGCGTCCTCGACTGCCGCACCAGAGCCGCCGAGACCGACCTGACCACCCAGACGCTCGCCGAACCGAGTCCGGCCACGGTGGGCGGCACCGCGTCCTCGGGCACCGACCTCGCCCAGACCGGCGGCTCCGACCTCACGCCCCTGATCGCGGGGACCGCGATCGGCCTGGTCGTCATCGGCGGCACGGTCCTGGTCCTCGTGGGCCGCAAGGAGAACGACGCGCAGGGCTGACCGGCTTCCACCGCGACCCGTACGGCTTCCTCCGGGGCCGTACGGATCCCTGCCCCTACCTCTCCCTGCCTCTGTCGGCGGCGAGGCTCCAGCTGACCCGTGAGACGCCTCCAGGGACGCTCCGGCTCCTCCGGCGCGTCCCGGAGCCGCTCGACGACGACCCACCGGGACGGAGCAGACACGACCGCCTGCGGCGACATGCCAGGTCAGAGTCTCCCGATCGAGAGCAGTGCCGCAGAGCGTGCGTCCCGTGCTCGCGGGCCGACACGTATCGGCATCCCTGGGCGCGTAGCGCATAAAGGAAGCAGCGGATCGCCGAGATCCGCTGCCACGGAGGGTGCTCCTCTCCTCTCGTCATGTGATGTCAGTTCTGTCCTGGCGGGGCATGGCCGGCCGGGTTCTGGTTCTCGCTCTCCTGTGTGAGTCCACCACCCGTGCAGCTCGGCTGCTGACCACCGGGCTGGTGGCCGCCGTTGTTGGTGCACTGGGTGTCAACCGGCTGGATCTTGGCGTCAGCGACACCCGCACCGCCGATACCCAGCGCGAACGCCGCGGCGACCGCACCGAACGCGGCTCCCAGCCGCCTGGCTGTCAGTCTGCTCGGCATCTTGACTCAGCCTCCCGTCACAGGCTCCTCGGCTGCGCGGCGACGTCTTCCGCCGCTTGTCCCCAGCAACGCTCGTAACGCCTGCGAGGCCTGTCAAATCGTGGGCCGCATGGTGGACGGAGCGTCTCATCGAGACCTGTGCGCAGGAGGGCAGCGCATGTGCGACACGGGGTCGAGGGGCGCCGCCGCCCCCATTTCCCCCAGCGTCTCTTGCCGCGGCGCTCGACCCCGGTGACCCGATCGATCACGGTGATCATCGTGTTGCCGCTTGCCCGAGACCAACCGGAAAGTCCGAGGCCTGGCTGGAATCGGGCTGTCAAGTCGATCGCTGCCGTCCGACACCGGCAGCTGGCCCCGCCAGGGGCGAACAGCGGCGATCGACGCTGAACCGCGGCGGGCCGGCTACGCCGGGCCCGGGAGCGGGCCCGCTCCCGGGCCGTATTCAGGCCCACTCCCGGCCGTCTCCGGGCCGCCTTCGGGCCGCCTTCGGGCCGTCCGAGGTTCCCCGGGGGCGCTCTGCGGCGGTCGGCAGTGACGGGACGGCCGTGGTCGGCAACCGAGAAATCCCAGGTCAGAGGCTCCCGCCCAATCGGGTTTCCCCCGAGGGGTAGCCGTCCGGCAAGATGGGGTGTATCTGCCCACTGCCAGAATTCAAGCTGCCGGACGGTTTCTCTTGGCTGAGTACATCTACACCATGCGCAAGACGCGCAAGGCGCACGGCGACAAGGTCATCCTTGACGACGTGACGCTGAGCTTCCTGCCCGGCGCGAAGATCGGTGTGGTCGGTCCGAACGGTGCCGGTAAGTCCACCGTTCTCAAGATCATGGCCGGGCTGGAGCAGCCGTCCAACGGCGACGCGTTCCTGTCGCCCGGCTACTCCGTCGGGATGCTGCTGCAGGAGCCGCCGCTCGACGAGTCCAAGACGGTCCTGGAGAACGTGCAGGACGGGGCCGCCGAGATCATGGGCAAGCTCAGGCGCTTCAACGAGGTCGCCGAGCTGATGGCGACCGACTACTCGGACGCGCTCATGGAGGAGATGGGCAAGCTCCAGGACGACCTGGACCACGCCAACGCGTGGGACCTGGACACCCAGCTCGAGCAGGCCATGGACGCCTTGGGCTGCCCGCCCGGCGACTGGCCGGTCACCAACCTCTCCGGTGGTGAGCGCCGCCGCGTCGCGCTCTGCAAGCTGCTGCTGGAGGCCCCCGACCTGCTGCTGCTCGACGAGCCCACCAACCACCTGGACGCCGAGTCCGTGCAGTGGCTGGAGCAGCACCTCGCGAAGTACACGGGCACCGTCGTCGCCGTCACCCACGACCGGTACTTCCTCGACAACGTGGCCGAGTGGATCCTGGAGCTCGACCGCGGACGCGCCCACCCCTACGAGGGCAACTACTCCACCTACCTCGACACCAAGGCGACCCGCCTCAAGGTCGAGGGCCAGAAGGACGCCAAGCGCGCCAAGCGGCTCAAGGAAGAGCTGGAGTGGGTGCGGTCGAACGCCAAGGGGCGTCAGGCCAAGTCCAAGGCCCGTCTCGCCCGGTACGAGGAGATGGCGGCCGAGGCCGACAAGATGCGGAAGCTGGACTTCGAGGAGATCCAGATCCCGCCGGGCCCCCGCCTGGGCAGCATCGTCGTCGAGGTCAACAACCTCAGCAAGGCCTTCGGCGAGAAGGTCCTCATCGACGACCTCTCCTTCACGCTGCCGCGCAACGGCATCGTCGGCGTCATCGGCCCGAACGGCGCCGGCAAGACCACCCTGTTCAAGATGATCCAGGGCCTGGAGGAGCCGGACTCCGGTTCGATCAAGGTCGGCGAGACCGTCAAGATCTCGTACGTCGACCAGAGCCGCGAGAGCATCGACCCGAAGAAGACGCTGTGGGCCGTCGTCTCCGACGAGCTGGACTACATCAACGTCGGCCAGGTCGAGATGCCTTCGCGGGCCTACGTCTCCGCGTTCGGCTTCAAGGGCCCGGACCAGCAGAAGCCGGCCGGCGTCCTGTCCGGCGGTGAGCGCAACCGCCTGAACCTCGCGCTCACCCTCAAGCAGGGCGGCAACCTGCTGCTCCTCGACGAGCCGACCAACGACCTCGACGTCGAGACGCTGTCCTCCCTCGAGAACGCGCTGCTCGAATTCCCGGGTGCGGCCGTGGTCGTCTCCCACGACCGGTGGTTCCTGGACCGGGTCGCCACGCACATCCTCGCCTACGAGGGTGACTCCAAGTGGTTCTGGTTCGAGGGCAACTACGAGTCGTACGAGAAGAACAAGATCGAGCGGCTCGGCCCGGACGCGGCCCGTCCGCACCGTGCCACCTACAAGAAGCTGACCCGGGGCTGATCCTCCTTGCGGCACATCTACCGCTGCCCGCTGCGCTGGGCGGACATGGACGCGTACGGCCACGTCAACAACGTGGTGTTCCTCCGTTACCTGGAGGAAGCCCGTATCGACTTCCTGTTCCGCCCGGACAAGGACTTCCAGCAGGGGTCCGTGGTGGCGCGCCACGAGATCGACTACAAGCGGCAGCTCGTCCACCGGCACCGGCCCGTGGACATCGAGCTGTGGATCACGCAGGTACGCGCCGCGTCCTTCACCATCGCCTACGAGGTGAAGGACGGCGACGAGGTCTACGTCAGCGCGTCGACGGTGATCGTGCCGTTCGACTTCGCGGCGCAGCGGCCTCGCCGGATCACCGAGGAGGAGCGTGAGTTCCTCGAGGAGTACCGGGACGACGACAAGGAGGCCGTCGCCGCATGACGGTGCTCCACCTCGCCGACGAGGGGGAGGCGGCGGACCTCGCGGCCTTCCTCTCCCGGCTGCTCCACTACGACCGCGCGGCTGCGGTCCGGCTCCAGGCGGCCGGCACCGCGCTGGCCGTCTTCGGACGGCCGCCGTCCTTCGAGGTCCTCGCGGTCCGGGCGGTCCGGCTCGCGAAGCCGTACGAGGAGGGCCTCGACGTCACGCTGGACGTGACCGTGTCCGCGGGGGAGCTGCTGGAGGGCGTCGAGGAGACGGCGGCCATGGCCGCCGTGCCCGCCGCGGTGACCGGGCCGCCCTGGGCGGGCGTGCTGCCGCCCCGCGGCGGCTGGGAACCGGCGCGGGGCCTCCCGGCGCCGGACGCGTTGCGCGCGATGGTCGGCGCGGCGGTCGCGGAGTTCCGCCGCCGCACCGGGGAACTGCCGGCCGAGCGCCGCACGCGCGCCGAACTCGACCGGACCGGGCGGGAGATCTGGTCCCGGACGGTCGGGGACACCGGTCTGCCCGTGCGCGCGGTGCACGCGGCCCAGTCGCTGGGCTTCCTGCGGCCGGCCACCGCGGCCCGGGACACCGGGCTCTACTCCTCGGGAACCTGGCTGCGGCTGCGGACGCCGTACGGCTCGATCGCGGTACGGCGGGCGGGACTCGGCGGCCTGGGCCTCAGCGTGCGCTGAGCGGTTGTGGGCCCGTACGCCTCGGCCCTGGCCCACACCCCACCCACGCACCTCACCACCCACCCACTCACGACGTCCAGGCGCGCCCTCCCCGCACGCCGCCCCGGCGAGCCGGTTCAGTCCGGGGCGTTCACCATGGACGCCGCCGCGTACGTCAGGTAGTTCCACAGCGTCTGCTCGTGCTCCTCGGACAGTCCCAGCTCGTCCACCGCGTCCCGCATGTGCTTGAGCCAGGCGTCGTGCGCGGCCCGGTCCACGGTGAAGGGCGCGTGCCGCATCCGCAGACGGGGGTGGCCGCGGTTCTGGCTGTACGTCGTGGGGCCGCCCCAGTACTGGATCAGGAACAGCGTGAGCCGCTCCTCGGCCGGGCCCAGGTCCTCCTCGGGGTACATGGGCCGCAGGAACGGGTCCTCGGCGACTCCCTCGTAGAAACGGTGGACCAGTCGGCGGAAGGTGTCCTCCCCGCCGACCTGCTCGTAGAAGGTCTGCTCCTGAAGCGTGCCGCGCCGGATCTCTTTCACGTCCCCCATGGTCTCAGACCCGGCGACCGAGTACTCCGGGCCCGGGACCTTTCGGTACGGGACCTTCCGGCACGGGGCCCGCGCCCACCGCGCCGGCGGGTGCGGGCCGCTCGCACCGCGGGCTCCCGCGCCGCACAGTGGACGTATGGCAGCGCATGTGCTCGGCAAGGAGCTGGAGGAGCTCGCCGCCTTCGAGCGGGCGGCGTTGGTGCGGGAGATCGAGGCGAGCGGGGCCCTCGCCGCCGATCCGGCCTGGCGGGAGGCCTTCGCCGTCGTACCCCGCCATCTCTTCGTGCCGTACTACTACGCCGCCGGCGCGGGTGGGTACGAGCGGCGATGGGGGGAGAGCGCCGATCCGAGGGCCCGCGAGCGGTGGGTGCGCGGCGCGTACGAGGACGTGCCGCTGGCCACCCGGCTGCGGGACGGGGAGCTGGTCTCCTCGAGCAGCCAGCCCTCGCTGATGGCCGAGATGCTGGCCGAGCTGCAGGTGCGGGACGGGGACCGGGTGCTGGAGATCGGCGCCGGCACGGGATACAACGCGGCGCTGCTGTCGTACCGGCTCGGGGACGAGCGGGTCACCACCGTGGACCTCGACCCGGAGATCACCGAGTCCGCCCGGCGGCACCTCGCCGAGGCCGGCTACCGGCCGACCGTCGTCACCGGCGACGGCGCCCGCGGGGTTCCCGAACGCGCGCCCTTCGACCGCATCGTCGCCACCTGCGAGCTGGCCTCGGTCCCCCGGGCCTGGGTCGCCCAGTGCCGCCCCGGCGGCCGCATCCTGACCCCCCTGGCCACCGGTCTGCTCGCGCTGACCGTGGAAGAGACCGGGCAGGCCGAGGGGAACTTCCTGCACACCCCCGCCTACTTCGTCCCGCTGCGCGGCACCGAGCGGCCCGCGCCGGAGCCGGTCGCCCTCGGCGGGGTGCCGCCGGGGATCAGGGAGAACGATCTGTTCCGCTTCCTGCTGGCCCTCACCCGGGAGACCCTCGACCCCCAGGAGGCGTACGCGCTGTGGGAGCGCGAGAGCAGGCCCGGACGTCACCGGTACGGCGTCACCGTGGGCGGCGAGCGGATGTGGGCGTGGCTGGACGACCCGGAGGGACCCTACGCCTGGCCCCTTCCCGGCTCGTCCGGCCCCACCCTCGTCGGGACCTAGCCCCGGCCGGCCCCGGCGGAGCCGACCGCCGCGGGACCGGCCTCCCTCGGAGGTCGGCCCCGCGGGGACCCGGCCCCGCGGGGAGCCGGTCCCCGAGGGCTCAGCCGCGTCGGACCGTGATCGTCGTCCACGCGCCGACGTGGACGCGGTCGCCGTCCTGGAGGGGGACGGGCACGAAGGGCTGGATCGGCTCGTCGGAGCCGTTGACCGTGGTGCCGTTCGTCGAGTTCTGGTCGACGACGGCCCAGCCGCCGTCGGGCTGCTGCACCAGCACCGCGTGCTGGTGCGAGACGCCCGGGTCCTCCGGCGGCACCGACAGGTCGATGTCGGGGGTCTCGCCGGTGGAGTGCCGGCGGCGGCCGATGGTGATCTGGTTGCCGTCGAGCGTGCGCTGCTGCTCGGGGGAGTAGGCGGGCAGGTTCAGGCCCGCGGCCTCCGGTCCCGAGCGGTGCATCATCGCCATGAAGTACTCGCGGTCCGGGCCTATCGTCGCCGTCCAGGTCTCCGGCTGCTGCGGGAAGGCCTGGCCGGGCGGGGCCTGGACGCCGCCGGGCCGGGGGTGGCCGTAGCCGCCCTGGTCGCCGCCGGGGCCGGTGTGGGACGGCGGGGGGAGCACCCAGTCGTCGTCACCGCCGCCGAAGGACGGGCCGGTCGGGCCGGACGGCTGCTGCGGCCTGCCGCCCCCCTGCGGGTAACCGGACGGGGCCTGCGGGCCGCCGGGCGGCTGGAAGGCCTGCGGGGCGCGCCCGCCGGGACCGCCGGGGCCACCCGGATTGCCGGGCTGGGGGTAGCCGTAGCCGCCACCCTGACCGCCGGGGCCGCCCTGACCGCCGGGGCCGCCGGGGCCGCCAGGGCCGGAGGGCTCGCGGGCGAAGGGGTCGGAGGACGGGTTCGCGGGGCCGGGGCGGTGCCCGAAGGGACCGCCGGGGGTGCCCGACGGGTCACGCCCGTAGGCACCCGCGGGCGACCCGCCACCGGGACCGCCGGCGGGGTTGCCGGCCGGGCCGCCGAGTCCCTGCCCGTGACCCTGCCCCGGTCCGTGTCCCTGCCCGGGTCCCTGGGGACCGCCGGACGGGCCACCGAACGGCCGACCGCCACCGGGCCCACCAGGTCCACCGGGACCGCCCTGGCCGCCCTGCTCATGACCGAAGGGCCGGCCGGCCCCCTGGCCCGGAGGCCGCGAGGGGTCGCCGCCGAACGGCGGGCCCGGCGGGATCGGCTCGGCGGGACGGTTCACCTGGGACGGACGGGAGCCCTGGTAGTCGAACGCGTCGCTCCCGCCGAAGGACGGGGGCGGCGGCTGGAACCGTGCGTCCGGACCCGCTCCGGGACCACCGGGGCTGCCGAATCCACCGGGCCCCACGGGCCCCCCTGGGCCACCCGGCCCACCCGGGCCGCCGGGACCGGGCGCGCCGGGCCCCGGCGTGCGCGGGGCGGCGGGCGTGTACGAGGTCGCCGTGTTGGTCAGGAAGTTCCACCGGCACTCCTCGCAGAACGGCGCGCCGCCCTCACGGGGCGTGCGGCACTGCGGGCACAGCTCCGGCTCGGCGTTCGGCGCCGCGGACGGGCGACGGCCGTCGGGGCGGCCGCCGGCGGCCGGCGGGAAGCCGTAGCCGCCGGGCGGCGGGGGCGGGGGCGGAGGTACGGCACCGGCCATGCGGTGACCGCAGACCTCGCACCAGTCGTCGGAACCCGACTGGTGTCCGTTCGGGCAGGTCGGCATGTCGGCGCGTCCCCCTTTCCTTCGGTGTTCCTCCAGCGTCCGTACGTCCGCCGGGTCACTTCTTTACACGAACAGTCTTTGTGGACCTGGTCTCGAGGGTCATCTCGTCCGCCTCCGCGACCTTCGCCTTCAATCGCACAGTACCTGTCGGCGCGTCGACCACGTCCACCACCTTCGCAAGCAGTTTCGCAGTATCCGCGTTCCCGGACGCGCTCGCGAGCTGAACGGCCCGGCCCAGTTTGGCCGTTGCTCCGTCCATATCGCCCGCTTTGCGAAGGTCCAGTCCCTGCTGGATGGCCCGGGCCAGTTCGGCCTGCCCGGTGTAGTGCGCGACCTGCGGGTTGATCGAGGTGGAGGCCGCCGTGTCGTCCGTCCACACGGCCCGTACGAGGCCCTGCGCGCCCAGGTTCCGCACCGTGCCCCCGGGCTCCGGGACCACCAGGGAGACGCGCGCGGCCAGCATCTCCTGGCCGACGCCGGCCGCCGGGACCTCGACGCACACGTGGTAGTCGCGGGACTCGTCGCCCCAGGAACCGGTGGGGTAGTCGCCGGAGCGCGGGCCCGACTCGGTGCGCCTGCCGGTCAGTTCCGCGACCGTCGGCGCGACCTGCTTGACGAACCGGACGGCCGCGCCGGCCGGGGTCCACAGCCGCAGGGCGACGTCCGCGACCTCCTTGCCCATGGCCGTCTCCATCATCCGCGTGAAGTCGGCGGCGAGCCCGGCCGGATCGGCGACGATGTCGGCGGTGCCGAGCAGGGCGGAGGCGATGCCTGTGACTTCTTTCACTTCCCAGTCGGTGCCCACACCGCGCGCGTCACAGGTGAACCGGCCCGCGCAGGAGTCCAGCGCGGCCTGGAGGTCCTCGGCCGACTCGTGCTCGTTGCGGCCGTCGGTGAGCAGGATGCCGTGCCGGATCGCGACGTCGGCGCCGGCCAGCAGCCGGTCGGCCAGCCGCAGCCAGGTGCCGATGGCCGTGCCGCCGCCCGCGCCGAGCCGGCGCAGGGCCTGCTTGGCCTGCTCGCGGGTGGTGGGGTCGGCCACCGCGAGGCGTCCGCCGCCCGGATAGACCTCCGTGGCCACGTGCGTGCCGCCGATCACCGAGAAGTGCACGCCGTCGCGGAGCGTGTCGACGGCGGCGGCCGTCGCGTCGCGCGCGTTGCGCATCTTGGTCGGCGGGTAGTCCATCGAACCGGAGCAGTCGACCATGACCACCACGGCGGCGGACGGGCCTTCGCCCGGCGCGTACAGGTGCGGTGCCGTGACCCCGGTGCCGACGGTGCCGCCGCCGGTGGCGGTCACCGTCACGATCGCGTTGACCTCGCGGCCGCCCTCCGGCAGGTAGGCGTTCTGGTAGACGTCCACCGAGAACCGCGGCACGTTCGACTTCGAGAAATTGGCCATGCCTTTTTCCCTCCCCCTCGGAAACTCCCACGGCGTGTGGGGTGACGACGTGGACGGACCGGTCCCCTCCGGTCCGCCCCTGCTTCCCCGCGCACCGGCCGGACCCGTGCGTACGGGTCCGGCCGGTGCGCTGTCCGTGCGTGTGGCCTCAGGCCGATCCTGCCCCCTGCGCGGGGGCGGGGAACGGCACGACGGCCACTGTTACGTTGTCGTGGCCCCCGCCGTCCAGGGCGTGACCGACGAGGACCCGGGCGGCGTGCAGCGGGCGGGCGGCGGCGTCCGCGGGGAGCACCTCGGCCATCTCCCCGGCCCCCTCCGCGTAGTTCCACAGGCCGTCGGTGCACACGATCACCACGCCCGGCCGGTCCGGCTTGAACGCGGCGGTGTGCGGTTCCAGTTCGTAGGCGTCGGCGCCGAGCCAGCCGGTGATCGCGTGGGCACGCTCGTCGGCGTAGGCCTCGGCCTCGTTCATCAGGCCCGCGGAGACCATCTGGGCGGCCCAGGAGTCGTCCTCGGTGAGCCGGGCGGGCGGTGCGCCGCGGTCCTCCGGAACCCAGTAGACGCGGCTGTCGCCCACCCAGCCGACGACCAGCAGGCCCGCGGTGACGACCGCGCCGACGAGGGTGCAGGCGGGGGCGTTCTGGTGCGGGGCGTGCTCGCGGGCCGTGGCCGGTTCCCCGGCGAGCGCGTCGACCGCGTGCGAGGCGGCCACGATCGCCTCGTGCATGGCCTGTTGCGGGTGCGTGCCCTGCGGCAGGGCCGCCAGCAGGGTCCGTCCGGCGGCCTGTGCCGCGGCGTGCGAGGCGTCGTCGGGGCGGGTCGCGGAGGAGACGCCGTCGCAGACGACCGCCACCAGCGCGGGGCCGCCGTCGGGCAGCGTCGTGCGGCCGACGGTGAAGGAGTCCTCGTTGCGGTGGTGGCGCAGACCGCGGTCGCTGACGGCGGCGACCGGGCCCGACTCCTGCTCCATGTGGTCGCGTTCACGCGGCTGGGCGTGCCCGCAGTTCTCGCAGTACCCGTCGTCGTCCACCCGGCCCGCCCGGCAGGCCACGCACACCTTGGCGACGGCCAGCCGCGGGTCCGGCGCCTGCAGGGGGTACTCCTCCGGCTCGGCGGGCCGGTCGAACCGGACCCCGGGGGCCGGGACGGCCGGGTCGGCGGCGGTCGGTGCCACCGGCCCGTCCGCCGGCACACGGGCCGCCGCGACCGGCGCCGCCACGGGCGCGGGAGGCGCGGCCGGCGGCTGCGGGACCGCCGGCGCCGGCGCACCGGCCGGGAGCGGCGGCGCGCCGGCGGCACCCCGCGCGGCCGGCTGCCGCTCCGCGCTCATGGTGAGCGTCGGCGTGTCCTTCGGACGTGCCGGTACGGCGGACAGGTCGTATCCGCACGCACCGCAGAAACGGTCACCCGCGTCGATCGGTTCCGCGCAGCTCGGGCACGTGGGCAGGGTCGCCTGCCCGGGGATCTTGGACATCAACTACACCCACGTCCGGGGGCGGTAACGATTGGCACGTTCCACCAGGTCGATCCTCTCCTCGGCGCCGGTCGCCAGCCGGGCCAGCATGCGGTACGAACGCTCCAGTCCGAAGCGCAGCCCCCGCTCGTCCAGGTCGCTGCCCAGCAGCGCCCGCCGGTCGTCGGGAACACTGCTGCCCCGGCCACCGGAGAGTATCCAGTCCAGCGCGCAGCCGAGGACTTCGGTGGACAACTGCTCCCGGCGCGTCGGATCCAGTCCGTAGGCGTCCAGTGCCTCGACCTGCGCCGCCGCGGCGGCGAGGTCCTCCTCGAAGGGTACGTCGGCGGCGGCCGCCGTCCGCTGCCGCAGCCGGGCGCGGACGGCGGCGACGCGGGCGGCGGTGTAGTGGATGGAGGACTCCGGCACCGACTCCAGCGTCCGTACGGCGCCCCGGCGGTCGCCCGCCGCGAGCTGGACGCGTGCCAGGCCGAACGCGGCGCTCACGAAGCTCGGGTCGGTGGACCACACGAGGCGGTAGTACTCGGCGGCGTTGTCCGACTGGCCCAGCACCTCCGCGCACAGGCCGAGCGCCAGCTTCGGCGCCGGCTCGCCGGGGAAGGCGTCGTAGATCGCGTCGAAGGCGAGCGCGGCGCCCGCCCGGTCGCCGGTGACCAGCGAGGCCACGCCCCGGTACCAGACGATCCGCCAGTCGTCGGGCCGTTCGCCCTCGAGTCCGGCCAGCGACCTCAGGGCGGCCTCGAAGTCGCCGTTCTCCAGCCGGGCGCGGATCTCCCGCAGCCGGCTCTCCACCGACGGGGCCGGCGCGGCCGCGAGGGCGGTGATCAGTTCGGTGGGCGCGGAGGCCAGCAGGCCGGTGAGGAAACCGGCGTTGGGGTCGGCGGGGTCGACGTGCGGGACCGGCAGGGCGAGCCCGGCGGCGGGCGCGGGGACGGGCCTGACCAGCCCCGCCACGGCACCGCCGGCTCCCGCCACGGCACCGCCGACCCCCGCCACGGCACCGCCGGCTCCGGCCGGGACGGCTCCGGGCGTGCGGGGCGAGGGCACCGGTCCGGCCGCGCCGCCTCCGCCCGTCGGCGCGCCGGCCGCACCGCCCGCGCCGCCCGCCCGGCTCCGCCGTGACGCGACGGCCCGGGACCCCAGCCGCGACACCTCCGCGTCCAGCTTCGGGAACAACTCCGTGTCCGTGACGCGCATCTCGGGTCCGAACAGGGTGGACGGCGCGGGCCGGGCCCGCCCCGTCTGGAGCGAGACGACCTCGCGCAGCACACCGGTCAGCTGCTCGGCCATCTCCTGGGCGGAGGCGAACCGGCGGGCCGGGTCGGGGTCGGTGGCGCGGACCAGGAACCGGTAGAAGGACTCGTACCGGTGGAAGACCTCGATGGAGTCGGGGTCGGGCAGGGAGTCCACGAAGGCCGTGGTGTAGCCCTGGAAGTCGAAGGTGAGCACCGCCAGGGTGCGGCCGACCGTATAGAGGTCGCTGGCCACCGACGGGCCGACCTCCGCCACCTCCGGGGCCTGGTAGCCGACCGTGCCGTAGATGGCCGACTCGTCGTCGTCCGTCCTGCGCACGGCGCCCATGTCGATGAGCTTGAGCTGGTCCTCGGTCTGGATGGCGTTGTCGACCTTGAAGTCGCAGTACAGCAGGTTGCGGCCGTGCAGGTGGCCGAGGGCCTCCAGGGCCTCGATGCCGAAGGCGCAGGCCTGCTCCACCGGCAGCGGGTCGCGCCGGCCGTCCGGGGTGCGGCGGGCGTTGGCGATCTCCTTGAGGGACTTGCCGCCGACGTACTCCATGACGATGTACCCGTCCAGCGATCCGGTCCGCTGGTCGAGGTGCTCGACGAAGTTGTAGATCCGCACGATGTTGGCGTGCTCGATCTCGGCGAGGAAGCGCCGCTCGGAGATCGCCGCCGCCATCGCGTCCTGGTCGCCGGTGTCCAGCAGGCCCTTGAGGACCACCCAGCGGTCGGAGACCGCCCGGTCGACGGCGAGGTAGACCCAGCCCAGACCGCCGTGCGCCAGGCAGCCCACGACCTCGTACTGGCCGTGCAC
The DNA here is from genome assembly GCF_043081325.1 of Streptomyces sp. NPDC014882. Lineage (NCBI taxonomy): Bacteria > Bacillati > Actinomycetota > Actinomycetes > Kitasatosporales > Streptomycetaceae > Streptomyces > Streptomyces sp. NPDC014882. Next base: position 399,991 of record NZ_JBIBWL010000002.1, on the reverse strand, counting down.
GACGTCGCCGGTCCGCAGCTTGGGGACGAAGGAGTACGGGTGGCCGCACTTGGTGCAGAAGCCCTCCGTGCGGCCCTCGCGCGCACCGCGTGCCCGGCCCACCGGCGCGCCGCAGTCGGCGCGCGAGCAGAACCGCTTGCGCTCGGGCACCTCGGGGTCGTCGAGGACCATCGCGCGCGGGTCGGGGCGCGGCACCTGGGGCACCGCGACCAGACCCGCCCCGAGCCGGGCCCGCCCGGACGAACCGGACGTGGAACCGGAGCCGCGCACCGACACCGAGCGGCCACCGGCCGCGTCCGGCAGCGACCGCGAGAGCCGCCCGGACACCGAGCGGCGCGACTTCGACGACTGCGAGGAGGTGCGTGCGCTGCGCGCGCTGGGACGTGAGCCGCCGCTGCCCGTCGAACCCCTGCCGCCGCGGGTCACGCCGGTCGGGGGCGAGCCGACCAGGCCTCCCCCGGAGGGAGGACCCCCCGACGCGACGACGGGGGCCAGCCCGCAGGTGTCGCAGTACAGCTCGCCGCCGCCCACGTCCTCGTACGAGCCCTCGCAGCCCGGTCGCTGGCACGTCTGCCCTGACTGACTCATGACCTCTGCTCCCCCCTGTGGTCCTCGGGGCCGCCCTGCTCGGGCACGCGCGGGGCGGCCAGCAGTTCGGCGGCCGCCTGCTGGTAGCGCAGGACGGCCTGTTCGGCGACGCGCAGATCGCAGGGCGCGCTCCACAGCATCCGCCGGGCCGCGTCGTAGCGCTCGACGAGGAACGGGTCCTCGGCGAACCCGTGCCGGGCGACCTTCGCCTTGTACGCGTCGAGCCGGCCGCGCAGTTCCGCGCGGATCGCGAGCGGCGCGGTGACCGCGGTCAACGACTCGCGGGCACGCAGCAGTTCGTCCTCCGCCCGGCGCTCCAGGGACTCCAGCAGGGGGGACAGGCGGTGCCACTGGCCGTGCCGGCGGTACTCGGCCGCCGTCGCCAACTGCTCCTGGAGCACGGTCGGCGGGCCGCCGACGGCCGGAACCTCGGTGGCGGCGATCTTCGCGAGCACCTCGCCGCGCGCGGTGCGCGCCTCGGCGAGGGTCCGGTCCGCGCGGCTGAGCACGTCCCGCAGCCGCACCAGGCGCTGCTCGGCGTCCTGACGGACCGTCAGGACGGCGTCGATCTCCCGGCGCACGTCCTCCAGGGCGCGCGCCTCCCGGTCGTACACCGTGGTGTCGGGGCGCCCGCCGCCCGGCGCCGAACTGCCCTGCGCGGGCACCCAGAACGCCAGCGGGTCGGAGATCACCCGCTCGCGCAGCGAGGTCAGGGTGCGGGTGATGCGCTCCAGGTCGTCGCCCGCCGGATGCTCGCCGGGGCGCACGCCCACGGAGTGCGCGAGCTGCCGGGTGCGCTGGAGTTCCGCGGCCAGGAGGTCTATCCGGGCGGGCAGGGCGGACCACACCGCGTCGGCGGCGACGACCAGGTCCAGCGAGGACGCGTACAGGTCGTTCATCCGGTCGACGAGGGCGGTCAGCGAGAAGCTCTCGCTGAGCCGGCCGCCGCCGGCCGGGGCGTTCGCCGTCGCGGCGGCCGCGCCGGAGACCGTGACGGACGCGCCGCGCAGCAGCTCCGTCAGCTCCGCCAGGTCCTCACGGCTGGACCAGCGGCGCCGCGAGCGGATGTCCCGCGCGGAGCGCAACGCGTCGGTGTACGCGTCGAAGTACGTCCACAGCAGCGTGATCGACGCCTCCGCGGACGCCCAGCGCTCCTCGGTGACGCCGGTCAGCGCGGCGCCTTCGAGGAGCCTGCGGCCCGCGTGGTCCTGGAGGGCGAGGAGCGAGGTCTCGATCGCCTCGTGCTCCGCGCCGAGCCGCGCCAGCGCACGGTCGACCTCGTCCCGGTCCATCACCGGCCCGGGGGGTCCCGTGACGCCCATCGATCACCTCTCGTCGCTGTGTCCTGGTCTCCCGCTCGGTCCGCCGTCCGCCCGGCCGTCCCGTCAACCCGTGCGCAGGTACTGCGGAGCGGGCGGCATCGACGTCGCCGGGTCCGAACCCAGTGTCGCCGACAGCCAGTCGGCGTACGACCGCTGCCAGCCGTCCGCCCGGTACGCCACCAGGACCTGGTTGACCCGGCGGACCAGATCGTCCGCGTCCTTGTTCATCGCCACGCCGTAGTACTCGGTCGTGAACGCGGCGCCCTTGAGTTCCACCGCCGGGTCCTGCGCGGCCTGGCTCGCCGCCAGCGCCCCGTCGGTGACGACGGCGTCGACCTCCCCCAGCTGCAGCCGCACCAGGCAGTCCAGTTGGTTGGGGACGGTGGTGGAGACGTCGACGGTCGCGGGCAGCTTCCCGGCCTTCACGTCGTCGGCCAGCCGGGCGTTGGCGGTCGAACCGGCCGCCGTGCAGACCCGCTTCCCCGCCAGCGTGCCGTCGTAGCCCGTGACGGCCGACGTCTTGGGCGCGAGCACCTGCTGGCCCGTCTTGAAGTAGGGCGCGGAGAACGCGACGTCCTCGATCCGGTCGCAGGTGATCGTCATCGTGCGGACCACCATGTCGACCCGGCCCTCCTGGACGGCCGGGATGCGCTGGTTCGTCGGGATCGCCTTGAACTGGACCGCGTCGCGGTCGCCCAGGAGGTCCTCGGCGATCCGCCGCACCAGGTCGATGTCGAAGCCCTCCAGGGCGGCGCCCGCGGTGTTGGGGTCGCGGTAGCCCCAGCGGTAGCTGTTCTGGTCGACGCCGACGACCAGCTTGCGCCTCTCACCCGTACGGGCCTTGATCGCGGCGATCGCCGGGCCGTCCGCGGACGACGGCGCCAGCGTCTGCTTCTCGGGCGCCTCGCACGTCGAGGCCGCCACCGGGCTGCCCTCGGCGACGCCCGGACCGCCGGTGCCGGTGCTGCCGTCACCCCGGGACTGGGTCAGGGGCAGCAGCAGCACGAACGCCAGGGCCATGACGCAGACGACCGCCATCGCGCCCACCCCGCCCCAGCCCCGCAGGCCGGCCCGTATCCGTCGCGCACGCATCGTCACGCCCCCTCTCACCGGTACTCCGACAGCCTGCGGCCGATGCCGACGAGCGCGCCCGCCGCCGCCAGCACGGCGAGGACGGCCGCGCCCAGCGGCAGCCCGCCCATCGCGTCCAGGCCGTCACCGGCCGCCTGCCTGAACTCGTGCCGCTCGTGGTCGAGCGCGGTCGCCAGGCTCGCGTCGACGCCGTCGAAGCACGCGCCGGTCGCGCCCTTCGCGCCGATCACCAGGGCCAGCGCCTGCTCGTAGTTGCCGTTGTCGTCCTGGGCGCGGGCCGCGGCGTGGCGCTTCTTCCACTCCGCCATGTTGCTCTGCGCCGTCGAGACCGGCTTCTCGCCGGCCCGGTCGTCGGCGAGCTCCGCCGCCGCCGCGAGGCCCTTGCCGAGGGTGGCCATCTCCTCGGTGAAGTCGTGGTCGTAGACGTCGACCGCCGTGTCGTCGACCTTCACGGTCTCGGCGCCGCGGGCCACCAGGGTGAGGTTCTCGTTGCCGCGCGCCTTCAGCGAGGCGATACGGGCGTCGTGCAGGACGTCGAGGGAGCGGACGCCGTGCTCGTAGGAGTCGTTCAGCCCCGCGCGGGCCACGCTGTGACCGACGACCAGCCACAGCAGCACGACGGCGGACGCCGCGGACGCCGCGACCATGCCGTGGTTCAGCACCCGGTTCGTACGGCGGTAGTCGCGGTGCTGCGCCCAGGCGAGGGCGGCCAGCGCGAGGACGCCGAGGGCGATCGCCGCCCACGGGTACGGCTTCGCCGCCGCGTAGTCGTCCTGGAGGCGCTGGTTCTCCCTCTCGTAGAGGTCCTCGGCGGCCGGGAGCATCTCGTCCTGCATCTTCTGGTTGGCGTAGCGCAGGTACGCGCCGCCCACCGGGAAGCCCTGCCGGTTGTAGGTGCGGGCGCGCTCGACGAGGCCCTTGTACTCCGGGAGCAGCGTGTTGAGCTTCGTGATCGCCGCGGTGGAGGGGGAGCCGGCGCCGGAGTTGTTCGCCGCGGTGACGAGCTTGGCGGCGGCCGTGTCGATGTCGTCCTCGTAGCGTTCGCGCGACGCGGCGCTCTCCTGGCCGCCCGCCAGGAAGCCGCCGGCCGCGGCCGTGTTGGCGTCGGCGAGCGACCGGTAGATGTCCGCCGCGGCCGAACTGAGCGGCTGGCTCTTGTGCAGCACGTCGTCGGCGGCGGCCGCGCGGTCGCTCGTCTGCCAGGCGGTGACGGCGCCGAAGGCGACGACGAGGAGGGCGAGGACGGCGCCGACGGCCCGGAGCCTGCCCGGCTCGGTGGTCGCGGCGGAGCGCAACCGGTCGGCGCCCTCGGCGAGCGCCGTCCGGCGGCCGGGCGGCGCCGCCGTGCCGGTTGTCGGCGGGTTTGCCACGTTTCCCGACCTCCCCCATGGTCACCTGTCGGCGCCAGTATCGCCGCTCGGCACGGTGTCGCGCACCGGGCTCCGCCGGATCTCGACCGGATCGCGGCTGCCCGCCCCGCGAGTGAACACGTCGGGGACGGGTGTTCGGTTCCGGGGCGGGGGGCGGCGCGGGGTGACAAGGCTCGTTCGCGGCTGGTCGCGCGGTTCCCCGCGCCCCCGGGCGTCCGCCGTCACGCGTGTGGGGGCGGTGCGGGCCGGGCGCGGGGCGTCTGCGGCTGGTCGCGCGGCTCCCCGCGCCCCTGAAGGGCGGCGGTCACGCGTGGGGAGAGAAGAGAAGAGAGAGGCGGAGGGGCGGGTCCGTCCGCCGCGGGTGCGCGGGCCGGCGGTGGCCGCCCCTCCCGTACCGGTCAGTGCGCGAAGTGGGCGCGGACCCTCGCCAGCGCGGCGGGGCCCGCCCCCAGTCCGTCCAGGCCCAGCAACGCGGCTCCCAGCACCGGGCGTTGCCGTACCACCCTCGGGACCGCCTTCGGCGCTCTGGCGGCCAGCCGTTCGCCGATGCCGTCGTCGAGCCGGCGGTGGCCCGCGGTGAGGACTCCGCCGCCCAGGAGCACCGGGGTCTCCTCCGCCAGGAGGTCCAGGCGGGCCAGGGCGACCGCGGCCATGCCGGCGACCTCCGCCGCCAGGCGGTCGACGACCGCGCGGGCCACCGCGTCGCCGTCGGAGGCCGTCGCGAAGAGGACCGGGGTCACCTCGTGGCGGCGGGAGGCGGGGAGGCGTTCCAGGTGGAGGGACTCGATGAGGGCGTACATCGTGGGGAGGCCGAAGTGGGCCGGCAGGGTGTGCGCCAGGGCGGTGGCGGGACCCCGGCCGTCCGCGGCCCGGGCCGCGTGCCACAGGGCCTCCTCCGCGAGGGCCCAACCGCCTCCCCAGTCACCGGAGATCCGGCCGAGCGCCGGGAAGCGGGCGGTGCGGCCGTCGGGGCGCATGCCGACGCAGTTGATGCCGGCGCCGCACACGACGGCCACGCCCCGCGGTTCGGCGACGCCCGCCCGCAGGATCGCGAAGGTGTCGTTGCGGACCTCGACGGCCGCGCCCCAGGCCCGTTCGCGCAGCGCCGCCGCCAACCGCTCCTCCTCGACGGGCAGGTCGGCGCCCGCGAGGCAGGCCGAGACACGGGTCACCGAGGTGACGCCCGCGGCGGCGTACGCGCGCGTGACGGCGTCCGCGAGGACGTCCACGGCGGGACCCACGCCCACCGCGGGCGGCCGGAAGCCGCCGCCGCGGGCCGTGGCGAGCACCTCCCCGTCGGCCGCCACGACCGCCACGTCGGTCTTGCTGTTGCCCGCGTCGACGGCGAGGACACCCGCGGTCAGGCCCACGCGAGGTGCTCCCGGTTGTGCGCGACGAGTGCGTCGGTCAGCCGCTCGGCGTACGCGTACTGGCCGATCAGGGGGTGGGCGAGGAGGGCCCGGAAGACGCGGTCGCGGCCGCCGCGCAGCGCCGCGTCCAGGGCGAGGTCCTCGTAGGCGGTGACGGCCGCCGTCAGGCCCGCGTACAGCGGGTCCACCGGCCTCACCGGCAGCGGGGTGGCGCCCTCGGGGCCGACCGCCGCCTGGACCTCGATCACCGCGTCGTCGGGGAGGAAGGACAGCGTGCCGTCGTTGCGGGTGTTGACCACCTGGTGCGGGCTGCCGGAGCCGGTGAGCAGCGCGGCCGCCAGGTCCACGGCCGCCTCGGAGTAGTGGGCGCCGCCCCGCTCCGCGAGCAGCGCCGGCTTCTCGTCCAGCGCCGGATCGGCGTACATCTCCAGCAACTTCTTCTCCATCTCCGCCACTTCGGCGGCCCGCGAGGGCTTGGTGCGCAGTTCGCGCACGACCTCGTCGTGGGCGTAGTAGTAGCGCAGGTAGTACGACGGGACCACGCCGAGCCGGTCCAGCAGGGTGCGCGGCAGGCGCAGGCCGGCGGCGATCGCGTCGCCGTGGCCGGTCAGCAGCGCGGGCAGGACGTCCTCGCCCCCGGGGCCGCCGAGGCGCACCGCCGTCTCCCAGGTGAGGTGGTTGAGGCCCACGTGGTCGAGGTGGACCTCGGACGCGGCGACCCCCAGCAGACCGGCGAACCTGTGCTGGAGGCCGATGGCCACGTTGCACAGCCCGACCGCCCGGTGCCCGGCCCGCAGCAGGGCGCGGGTGACGATGCCGACCGGGTTGGTGAAGTCGATGATCCAGGCCCGGGGGCTGGCGCGGCGGACCCGGTCGGCGATGTCGAGGACCACGGGGACCGTGCGCAGCGCCTTGGCCAGGCCGCCGGCGCCGGTCGTCTCCTGGCCGACGCAGCCGCACTCCAGGGGCCAGGTCTCGTCCTGCCGGCGGGCGGCCTGTCCGCCGACGCGGAGCTGGAGCAGGACCGCGTCGGCGCCGTCGACGCCCGCGTCCAGGTCGGCGGTGGTGACGATGCGGCCGGGGTGGCCCTGCCGGGCGAAGATGCGCCGGGCGAGCCCGCCGACCGGCTCCAGCCGCCCGGCCGCCGGGTCGACGAGGACCAGCTCCTCGATGGGCAGGGTGTCCCGCAGGCGGGCGAAGCCGTCGATCAGTTCGGGTGTGTAGGTCGAGCCTCCGCCGACCACGGTGAGCTTCATGTCCGGGCTAACCCTTCACTCCGGTCGGGGCGACGCCCCCGGCGAACACGGCGAACACGGCGACCCCGGCGAACGCGGCGAGCACGGAGGTCAGGGCGAGAGCCGCTTCCCGGACTGCTTCCCGGGGTGCTCTCCAGGTCGCCTTCCGGGGCGCCTCGGGGATCCGTGCGGGCATGGCGGGGGCCTCCCAGGGACGGGTGCGACGACGATGACGATGGCTAGGGGCAGGCGTAGGGGAACGGGGACGGCGAGGGCGGCGGGGGGCACCGGGGGCGGTCAGCGCGAGGTGTCGAACACGTCGTCGCGGGTGGCCGCCAGCGCGCTCTCCAGGGCGCCGCGCAGCACCGGCCGTTCGGTGACGGTGCCGACGACGAGCTTCGGCCGGGACGCGGCCAGCTCCTCCAGCTCGGCCTGGACGAGGGCCCGCAGCGCCTCGCCGCCCGCGGTCAGGCAGGCGCCGCCGAGGACGACGAGTTCGGGGTCGAGGACGGCGACCAGGGAGGCGAGGCCGGTCGCCAGCCGGGTCGCGTAGAGGCCCAGCAGCTCCCGCAGCGGGCCGTCCTGCGCGGCGGCGGCCCGCGCGACGAGGGCGGCGGCGGTCTCGGCGTACGGGCCCCGGCCGATGCCGGTGACGCCCAGTTCGCGGGCCAGCTGCGGCAGGACCTGGGAACCGGCGAGTTCCTGGTAGCCGCCGCTGTTGGCCCGGGTGACCTGCCGGACCAGGGGTGCGCCCGGCACCGGCAGGAAGCCGACCTCGCCCGCGCCGCCGGTCCAGCCGCGGTGCAGCCGGCCGCCGAGGACGAGGGCGGCGCCGAGGCCCCCCTCGTTCCACAGCAGCACGAAGTCCTCGTGCCCGCGGGCCGCGCCGAGCCGCTGTTCGGCCACGGCCACCAGGTTGACGTCGTTCTCGTACTCCACCGGCATCGGCAGGGCCGCCGCGAGCTCGTCGAGCAGCGCGGGCGAGTGCCAGCCCGGCAGGTGGGAGGCGTAGCGCAACCGGCCGGTGGTGGGGTCGAAGGCCCCCGGCGTGGCGACGACCAGCCGCCGCACGTCGTCCCGGGCGAGCCCGGCGGCCTTCACCGCGCCGTCCAGCGCCTCGGTGACCTGTCCCACGACGGCCCCCGCGCCCCTTCCGCCCGCCGTCGGCACCTCGTACGTGCCCACCGTGCGGCCGGTGACGTCGGCGACGGCCGCCAGGACGCGCTCGGGAGTGACGTCGAGACCGGCGGCGTGACCGGCGGCCGGGTTCACCCCGTACAGCCGGGCACCCGGCCCCGGCCGTCCCTCCGTGGTGCCGGTGGCCAGGACCAGCCCCGCCGCCTCCAGGCGGGCCAGGAGCTGGGAGGCGGTCGGCTTGGACAGGCCGGTGAGCCTGCCGACCCGGGCGCGCGACAGCGGGCCGTGGGCCAGCAGCAGGTCCAGGGCGGCGCGGTCGTTCATGGCACGCAGGACGCGCGGCGTGCCCGGCGTTCCGGCGGTTCCCGCCATGCGGTCCGCACCTGCCCTTCTCGGCCTCCCGGCCTCTCGGTGATCCCGGCGGGAAGCCCGCCGAGGCGCTCGCGCTCCGCGCCCGACCACTGTCAGGAAGGTTTCCTGTCCGGTGCAGGGAAGGTAGGTTCGGCGTCCGGAGGGCGTCAAGGGGGAGGCGGAGGCGCGGGAAAGAGGGGGGAGACCGGGGGCGCGAAGGAGGGGAAGGCGGCGCGAAGGAAGGGAGGGGGCGCGAAAGGGGGGAGACGGGGTGCGAAGGGGGAGACGGCGCGGGACGCGGGAACGCCCGCCCCTTCGCCGGGACGGGCGTCGCCTTGTGGAACCCGCGCTACTTCGACGGCCCCGGCGGCGTCAGGGGCGTCAGCGGGGAGGCGGCCGCCGCCTGCGGGGAGCCCGGGTTGGAGTACACCGACGGGGCGGCGACGGCGGCCGTCGGGTCGTTGTCCGGGTCCTGCTCCGGCGGGACCGTGGCGCCGCCGACGATACGGATGTCCGCCGCGTCGAACGCGCGCTTGATCCGCCAGCGCAGCTCGCGCTCGACGGTGAGGGACTTGCCGGGCATCGTCTTCGCGGAGACGCGGACCACCATGGAGTCGATCAGGACGCTGTCCAGGCCGAGCACCTCGATCGGGCTCCACAGGAGCTCGTTCCAGGGCTCCTCCTTGTTCATCTTCTCGGCGACCTCGACGAGGGTGGCCCGGACGCGGTCCAGGTCCTCGGACGCCTTGACCGTGACGTCCACCCCGGCCGTCGCCCAGCCCTGCGAGAGGTTGCCGATCCGCTTGACCTCGCCGTTGCGGACGTACCAGATCTCGCCGCTGTCGCCGCGCAGCTTGGTCACGCGCAGGCCGACCTCGATGACCTCTCCGGAGGCGACGCCCGCGTCGATCTTGTCGCCGACGCCGTACTGGTCCTCGAGGATCATGAACACGCCGGACAGGAAGTCCGTGACCAGGTTGCGGGCGCCGAAACCGATCGCCACGCCCGCGACACCGGCGGACGCCAGCAGCGGGGCCAGGTCGATCTCGAAGGCGCCGAGGACCATCAGGGCGGCGGTGCCGAGGATGAGGAAGCTCGCCACCGACCGCAGCACCGAGCCGATCGCCTGCGACCGCTGGCGGCGCCGCTCGACGTTGACCAGCAGGCCGCCCAGCCCCGTGCCGTCGCCCGCCGGGACCGTGCGGTTCATGCGGTCGATGAACTTGGTGATGGCCCGCCGCACCACCATGCGCAGCACCGCGGCGATCACCAGGATCAGCAGGACCCGCAGGCCGATCGCGAGCCAGGTCGTCCAGTTCTCCTCGACCCAGCTCGCGGCGTTCGTCGCGCCCTCCTGGGCGTCCTGCAGGGTCGGGACGATCACGGAGGTCGGCGACTCCGAAGGGGTCGGCGACGGCGACGAGCCGGCGGCCCTCAGGACGGCGGACAAGGACACGGCAGGTACCTCCAGGTGCGGCGCTGCTCCCTCCGGCGCGGCGGTCAAGGTGGTCCAGGTCACGAAAAGGTCACCGGTGGTGCAGGGGCACCACACTAACGGGGCATCGTGTGTGCCCCGGCGGGATGTCCGGAGGAGAGACCGTGCTCACCCGCGCTTGAACAGGCAGGGGCGCGGGGGATGTATTCCGGTGTGGTCGAAAACACTCCCGGCCCGTTACCGGGACATGGTGGCGCGTCCACCAGGCAAGAGGGGAGACTGACCTCAGATCGTCCCGGCGCGAGCCACGCGCCGCCGACGCCCAAGGAGGCATCCGTGCCGCATGTCCTGGTCCTGAACGCGTCGTACGAGCCCCTCGGCGTCGTACCGCTCCGCCGCGCGCTCGTCCTCGTCCTGGAGAACAAGGCCGTCTCCCTCGAGGAATCCGGCGCCTTCCTGCACAGCGCGACCGTCACGGTTCCCGCGCCCAGCGTGGTCCGGCTCAAGCGATTCGTCCGGGTTCCCTACCGGGGGCCCGTTCCTCTCACCCGCCGGGCGCTCTTCGCCCGCGACGGGGGCCGGTGCATGTACTGCGGTGGCGTCGCAACCAGCGTCGACCACGTCATCCCGCGCAGCCGCGGGGGCAAGCACGTCTGGGACAACGTCGTGGCGTCCTGCCGGCGCTGCAACCACGTCAAGGCCGACCGCCACCTCGTGGAGATCGGCTGGCGGCTGCGGCACAAACCCGCCCCGCCCACCGGTCTGGCCTGGCGCATCATCGGGACCGGCCACCGGGACCCGCGCTGGCTGCCGTACCTGCAACCGTACGGCGCGGACGACGCCCTGGCCCGGATCGACGGCATCTCCGCCTGACCGCTCCGGGCCTTCGCGTTCTCCGCGGCCGCGTGCCCCGTGGCGCCGATCCGCCACGGGACGCTCCGGGTCGGGCCCGTGCCGGAGCGCGTGCCGGCCGGACACCGGCCGGCGCGCGTGCCGCGCTCCCGGTGGCCCCGCACGCCCCGGACAGGCCGTAGGCCGGCACGGACGCCGTGCCGGCCGCCGCCCGCTCTCAGGTCCGGCCGCCCGCTCTCAGGTCCGGCCGGCCGCGTCGGCCCGGTCCGGCCCGCACCGTGACCGCCCGTCAGGCCGCGCCGGACGACGCCGGGATCCTCGCGGCGGCCGGTGCCGGGACCACGGCGACCAGGGTCCCCGCCCGAGCCGGACCGGGGGCGCCGCCCGCCCGGCGGGCGCGGCCGGTGTCCGGGACGGGTCGCGGGAACGGGCGTGCGGCAGGACTCCGGTCACAGCGCGGGCACCCCGTCCGGATCGCAGTCGCCCGCCGTGGCGAAGTACCGCGTCAGCCAGGCACGGCGCTCGTCCGCGGGCATCGACGCGAGGCGCGCCCGGGCGGCCCGCCGTTCGCGCAGCCCGGCACGGGCGGCCTCGTCGCCGCGGGCGTCCAGTGCGTCGAAGTGCTCCTGGGCGGGCCCCGGCGCGAGGAGGTTCGCCACGGCGTCGTCCGCGCGGCTCACCCGCGGGTCCGACGGGCCCCCGCAGTCGCCGCGGCCCTGGAGCGCCGCCACGGCCTCCCACGCGTACTGCTCGGGATCGGTCAGCCCGCCCCGTACGAAGGACCGGCCCATCGGCGTCAGCAGGGGCAGCTCCGCCTCCCCGGGGCGGGGTGCGCCCGGCCGGTCCTCGAACCGGACCGGCAGGTTCCGTACGCCTTCCAGTCGGCCGGTGACACCCGAGAGGGCGTTCCTGACCTGGGGCAGCAGGTCTCCGTAGCGGGCGTTCACGCAGATCTGCGGGGTGGTCGAGGTGTCGCAGACCTGACGCTCGCCGACCGGATCGGTGTGCCACAGCCCGGCACCGCCCTGCACCAGCAGCGCACCCGCCGCCGTCGCCGCCGCGAGCGGCAGCAGGGCCGTGTACCGGCGCCGCGCCGCGTACGCCAGCACGGCGGCCGCCGCGAGGCCGGCCACCCACACCGTCGCGGCCACGGGCTGCCACACCACCGGAACCAGGTCCTCCGGGACGGGGAGCGCCGGGTTCAGGGCACGGCCGGCACCGGCGTCCGCCCGCGACGCCAGGCCCAGCGCGGCGTACCCGCAGGCCGCCAGCAGCGGCGCCGCCGGCCGTCGGGGGACGAGCCGCCCCACCACCTGACCGGCCACCGCGGCGGCCGCCACCGCCACCGCGTCCGCCGGCAGCAGCTCCGGGCCCGGCCCGTCCCCCCGGGCGTACGGCCAGGTCGCCAGCAGTGCCCCGGCCGCCGCCGTCGCGTACCCGGCCGTCGTCCACGCGGCCACCGGGAGCGCCGACGCGAGGAACCGCGCCAGTGGCCCGCGAGTGGCCGTCCCCCACAGTTCCTCCGTGCGGCGCCGGCGCTCCCGTCCGCCCTGCCGGCACCCCGCCGCCGCGGCCAGCGGCAGGACGACCAGCAGCACGGCGTGCAGTTCGGCACGGGTCTCGGCCCAGCCGCCCTGCCAGCGGTCCGCCCCCGCGGCCAGCAGTCCGGCGGTCGCCACGAGGACCGCCAGTCCCGCCCAGGGGGCGAACCCGCGCAGCGCCTCGGCGCGCAACGGGTGCACGCGGACCGGTGCGCGCCTCGGCGCCGTGACCGTACGGCTCATCGCTTCGCCCCTTCCCGGGATGCGGGGCGGGCGCGGTGGGCCCGCAGCGCCGCCGTGTAACCGCGTTCGACCGGGTTGTCGCCGACCCCGTCGCCGGTGCCGTCCGCGCCCAGCGCGCTCAGCGAGCCGGGGGTGCCGCGGTAGGCGACCCGGCCCGCGTCCAGCAGGGTGACCTCCGTGCAGGCGGCGGCCACGTCCTCCACCAGGTGCGTCGAGACGACCACCGTGGCGGAGGCGCCCAGCGAGCGCAGCAGCGCCCGCAACTCCACCCGCTGCTCGGGGTCCAGGCCCGCGGTGGGCTCGTCCAGGAGCACCACGTCGGGGTCGTTGACGAGGGCCTGCGCGATGCCGACCCGGCGGACCATGCCACCGGACAGCGTCCGCACCTTCGCGTCGATGCGGTCGCCGAGACCGACCCGTTCGACGGCCCTCTCCACGGCGGCCGGGGTGTCGGCGACGGGCAGCTCCTTCAGCCAGGCCACGTACGCGACGAACTCACGGACCGTGAAGCCCGGGTAGTGCCCGAACTCCTGCGGGAGGTAGCCCAGTCTGCTGCGCACCGCGCGGCGCCGCCCGGCCTCGCCCACGTCCTCGCCGAGGATCTCCACCCGCCCCCCGGCGGGCGGCACGACCGTCGCCAGCACCCGGATCAGCGAGGTCTTCCCGGCGCCGTTCGGCCCGAGCAGGCCGTGCACCCCCCGGTCCAGGGCGAGGTCCACCCCGTCGAGGGCGACGGTTCGGCGGTGCCGGACGCGCAGTCCGGTCACTCGTATCGTGCTCAAGGAATCTCCATCGGGTGGACGGGCATGGGGGTGCCGGTCGGTGGGTGGACGGGCATGGGGGTGCCGGTCGGTGGGTGGACGGGCATGGGGGTGCCGGTCGGTGGGTGGACGGGCACGGGGGTGCCGGTCGGTGGGCGGATGTGGGGCGGGGGCCGGCCCGTGGGCGGGTGTGCGTCGGGGCCGGGTGTGCGTCAGGGCGTCCGGTCGTAGGCGGAACGGCGGGCGGCCAGCGCGGTGGCGGAGAGCACCGCCGCGGCCGCCCACGCACCCTGGGCGAGGGGGCCGTCCAGGACGGCGGTGAGCTGTTCGGCCAGCCGGGTCAGCGGGGCGCCGGACGGCGAGGCCAGCGCCGGTGCGAGCACCGCGCACAGCCAGCCCCCGCCGGTCACCGCCGCGCCGGCGCGGGAACCGGCGTACCCGGCCAGGGCCAGCGTGGCCAGCGTCAGCGCGAGCCCCGGCAGCAGCCAGGCCGCCGCGCCCGGCGCACCCGAGCCGGGCAGCAGCAGCCCGGCCAGCGTCAGCAGCGGCAGGCTGACCAGCAGCACGGCGGCCGTCCGGGTCAGCAGCAGCCGCAGCCCGCCGGCGGGTGAGGCCGCGGCGATCTCGTGCACCGGGTCGGCGTGCGGCCCGTAGGACAGGGCCACCCCGAGGACCGGCACGACCGGCGCGAGGGCCAGCAGCAACGGCCGCGCCCCGGTCACCCCGGCCCCGTACGCCAACGCGACCGCCCCCAGCGCCACGGCCACCACGGCGACGGACCAGGCCCCCCGCACGGCGGGGCCCGCCGCCCACAGGACGCGGGCGAGGCGGGGGGCGCGGGCCGGCGCGGGTCCGGCGCCCGCCGCCCGGCGGGAGGAGCGGCCGACGCGGCGCGCGGCGAAGCCGCCGACGGCGCGCGACGACCGGAGGCGGGCACGGGGGGAGCGGGGGAAGCGGGGGAAGCGGGGAGAGGGGACGGCGGGGGCGGGCGAGGGCGCCGGAAGCGGTGACGTGGCCCCGACCGCCGGGGCCGGGGCCGGTGCCGCTGCGGGGGCCGCCGTCGGTGCGAGGGCCGGCTCCACCGCCGGTGCGGGGGCCGAGGCCTCTCGGAGCACCGCCTCCCGCACCTGCTCCAGAACGGCCCCCGCGGCACCCTCCCGCACCGCGCGGGACACGCGGGTCGCGCAGGCCGCGCAGTGCTCCAGGTGCCTCTCCAGGGGCCGGGCGCCGGACTCCGGGAGGGTGCCGTCGGCGTAGCGGGCGGCCAGGGCGTCGGTCACGTGCCGTCGGACGGTGTTCATACCGGGCCTCCCGCCGGAGTCGGGTGCGACTGGGCCAGCGCCGCGCGCAGTTCGGCACGGGCGCGCATGGCGCGGGTCTTGACGGTGCCCTCGGGGATGCCGAGCAGCCGGGCGGCCTCGCGGGTGGTGAGCCCGTCGACGACGGTCACGCGCAGCACCTCCCGCAGCTCGGGCGGGATCCGGTCGAGGGCGGTGCCGACGTCGCCGAACTCCAGCCCCGCCAGCACCCGTTCCTCCGCGGACGGCAGGGCCGCCGCCGGCACCCGTTCCACCCGCTCGGTGTCCATCGGGGCCGTCTCGATCCGCGCGGAGCGCTCCTGCGCCCGCCGCGCGTCGACCAGTCGCCGGGCGGCGATGGTCCACAGCCAGCCGCCCGCCTCCCCGCCCCCGTGGCCGCCCGCCGACCGCCACACGGTCACGAACGTGTCCTGCACCACCTCCCGTACCACCTCGGGATCGGCGCAGCGCCGGGTGAGCCGCGCGTGCAGCCAGCCCGCGTGCCGGTCGTACAGGACGGCCAGGGCACGGGCGTCCCCGTCGGCGACGGACCGGAGCAGCGCCGCGTCCGTGCCGCTCTCGCCGTGGCCCCTCATGGGGCGGAACAGTCTCACACCCTCTCTGTCGGGCGGCCCGGCGCCGGCGGTTCACGCCGCGGTCCGGACGGCGCGCGGTCCGCCGCGATCGACCCGTATTGGGGAGAATGTCAGGGTGAGGAATGTGACGAGACGCGTGGTGTCCGATCCGGGGACGTCTGCCGCCGCGCCCGCTGGGTAGGGCTTTTGCGGTAACCCGTGAACACCGCCGGACACCGTAGGGCGCCGACAGGCACCGCCAGACACCGTCCGCCGCCGTCGAGCGCCGTACGACGACGCCGCGTACCCCGTACGGCGGCGCCGTCCCCGAACGAGGAGGCCATCGTGATCGCACCGGCACACCGACTGCTCCCGGTCCAGTCCAAACGCCCGGCGGTGCCGTCCGCCTGCGCCGAGGAATCCCACCCGTACGCGTGCGGCGCGGAGGGCGCCCGTGCCGAGGCCCCGCTGACCAGCGAGCCCCCGCTGCCCGACGCCGAACCCCTCACCAGCGAACCGCCGCTCGCCGCCGCGGACTCCGACTCCACGAGGCCGTAGATGACCGCGCCCCTCGGAGAGGACCTCGCCCGGCTCGCCGCGCTGCACGGCGTCGCCGTCTCCTACCGGCCCTCCCCGGACCGCACGGTCACCGCCTCGGCCGCCGCCGTCACCCGTGCCCTGGCGGCCCTCGGCGTGGACGCGGGCACCCCGGAGGCGACCCGTGCCGCGCTGGCCGGCCGGGAACGCGAACTGGCCGAACGGCTGCTGCCGCCGACCGTGGTCCACTGGAGCGGCGGCGCCGAGCCCGACGCCCTCGCCGCCCTTCCCGAGGGCACCCGCCTGCGGATCGAGACCGAGCAGGGCGAGACCCGGGCCTCCCTCGACCGGCTCCCGCCCGGCGTCCACACGGTGACCGCGACCGCGCCCGACGGCCGCGGCGCCCGCGCCCACCTGATCGTGGCCCCGCCCCGGCTGCCCGCGCCCGCCGGACGCTCGTACGGCCTCCTCGTCCAGCTCTACTCCCTGCTGTCCGACCGCTCCTGGGGCATGGGCGACCTCGGGGACCTCGCCGAACTGGCCGACTGGTCCGGACGGGCGCTCGGCGCCGGTTTCGTGCAGGTCAACCCGTTGCACGCGGCCGTCCCCGGCACCCCCACCGACCCGTCCCCGTACCGGCCCTCCTCACGCCGCTTCCCCGACCCGGTGCACCTGCGGATCGAGGACGTCCCCGAGTTCGCGTACGCCGGCAGCCCCGAGCGGCTGCGAGGGCTGCGGGAGAGCGCCGCGCGGCTGCGGGAGGCCGTCCTCGACAAGGGGGCGCTGATCGACCGGGACGCCGTGTGGGAGCTGAAGCGGGAGGCGCTGGAGCTGATCGCCGCCGTCCCCCTCGGGCCCGGCCGGCGCGCCGCCTACTGCGACTTCCTCGCCCGCGAGGGGCGGTCCCTGGAGGACCACGCCACCTGGTGCGCGCTGGCCGAGGTGCACGGCTCCGACTGGCACCGCTGGCCGCGGGGACTGCGCGACCCGCGCTCCGCCGAGACCGCCCGGGCCCGGCGGGACCTGATCGACCGCGTCGACTTCCACTCCCGCCTCGCCTGGCTCACCGACGCCCAGCTCACCGCCGCCCAGCGCACCGCGCGGGAGGCCGGCATGCCCCTCGGGATCGTGCACGACCTCGCGGTCGGCGTGCACCCCGGCGGCGCCGACGCCTGGGCCCAGCAGGACCACCTCGCGGCCGGCATGTCGGTCGGCGCGCCCCCGGACGCCTTCAACGCCCGCGGTCAGGACTGGGGCCTGCCCCCGTGGCGCCCCGACCGCCTCGCCGAGTCCGGCTACGCCCCCTACCGCCGCCTCCTGCGCGCCCTCTTCCGCTACACCGGCGCCCTGCGCATCGACCACGTGATGGGACTGTTCCGGCTGTGGTGGGTCCCCCAGGGCGAGCCGCCCACCGAGGGCACCTACGTCCGCTACGACGCCGAGGCCATGCTCGCCGTGCTGGTCCTGGAGGCCTCCCGGGCCGGCGCGGTGGTGATCGGCGAGGACCTCGGCACCGTGGAGCCCGGCGTGCGCGAGGCCCTGCGCGAACGCGGGGTGCTCGGCACCTCCGTCCTGTGGTTCGAACGCGACTGGGAGGGCGACGGCCGCCCGCTGCCCCCCGACCACTGGCGCGCCGACTGCCTCGCCACCGCCACCACCCACGACCTGCCCTCCACCGCCGCCCGCCTCACCGGCGAGCACGTCGAACTCCGCCACCGGCTCGGCCTGTCGACCCGCCCGCTGGAGGAGGAACGCGCGGAGGCCGCCGCCGACACCGGCGAGTGGCTCGACCTGCTGTCCCGGCTCGACCTGCTCCAGGGCACCGGCGGAGGCGGCGACACCTCCTCGGAGGAGGCCGAGATCCAGGCCGTCCACCGGTTCCTGCTGCGCACCCCCGCCCGCATGATCGGCGTCTGGCTCCCGGACGCCGTCGGCGACCGCCGCCCGCAGAACCTCCCCGGCACCTGGGACCAGTACCCGAACTGGCGCCTGCCGATCGCGGACGCCGACGGCTGGCCGGTCACGCTGGAGCAACTGGCGGCGTCCCCGCGACTGCACGCGCTGACGGAGGTGCTGCGGGGAGAGGCCGACGGGTGAGGGGGGAAGGCGGGTGAGGGGCGGAGGCGGGTGAGGGCGGCGCGCGGGGCGGCCGGGGCGCGCGGGCGGGCCTGCGGGGCAGGGCCGCGCGGGGCTCCTGTGCGGGCGGACGTGGGGGCGGAGGCGGGGGAGGACGTGTGCGGGCGCCCGCACCCCGTGCGCCACCTCATACGGCACCCCGGACGCGCGCGCCCGAACCCCGTTCGCTAACTTGGCACCGTGGACAAGAAGAACGCCCTGCGCGCCGGCGCCCTGGCTGCCGGTACGACGCTGATGATGCTGCTCATGTCGTCCCCCGCGCTCGCGCTGACCCGCGACGACGGCGACGACCCCGGTCCGGGCCTCAGCGTCATCGAGACGCTCGGCCTCTACGTGCTGGCTCCGCTCGCCCTGTTCGCGGTCATCACCGGCCTGGTGTGGGTGCTGGACCGGTCGAAGGACCGCGGCGACACCACCAGCTCCAACATCACCGTGAAGGGCGACGCCGCCACGGCCGCCAAGGCCGGCTGACCCTTCTCCCGGCACACCTCTCGAGGGCGCCGTCCCCGCCGTCCGTACGCGCACCCCGCCGTACGACGCCGGAGACGGCGCCCTCGCGCGTCGTACGGCGCCCACGAGTACGGGGCGCCTGCAAGTGCGGCGCCCACGCGTGTCGTACGGCGCCCCCGCGCGCGGCACCCGCGGGAGTGACGCCCGCGAACGAGACTCCCCCGCGGGCGGCGTCCATGAGGGCGGCGTCCACGCCGGTGGCGCTCACGAGTACGGCGCCCACGGCTTCGGCGCCTACGGGTGCGGAGCGGTGAGGTACCGCTGCACGGTCGGCGCCAGCCAGGCCACGGCCTCCTGCCGGGTCAGCGCCACGGCGGGCGGGAAGCGCAGCACGTAACGGGTCAGCGCGAGCCCCAGCAGCTGAGCGGCGCAGAGCGCGGCACGGGCCGGCGTCTGCTCCGGGTCCGGGCACACCGCGCGGGCGACCGGCAGCAACTGGTCGCGGAAGATGGCCTGCATCCGCTCCGCCCCGGCCTGGTTGGTCACGCCGACGCGGAGCAGGGCGGTGAGGACCTCGTTCTCCTCCCACATGTCGAGGAAGTGCGTGACGAGGGCCCGCCCGGCGTCCTCACGGGCGAACGCGGACAGGTCCGGCAGCCTCAGGTCGACGGAGACGGCCGCCGCGAAGAGGCCCTCCTTGCTGCCGTAGTAGCGCATCACCATGGACGGATCGATGTTCGCGTCCCGGGCGACGGCCCGGATGGTGGCCCGCTCGTACCCGTCCGCGGCGAACCGCTCCCGGGCGGCGTCGAGGATCGCGCCGCGCGTGGCGTCGGAGCGGCGGCGGGTGGTGGGGGCGGAGGCGGAGGCGTCGGGTCGACCGTCAGGCATGCCAACGAGCGTAGGCCAACATGTGTTGACACGCCACTCGCCCCAGCCCTAGCGTTGCCTACAAGCGTTTGCCAACAAATGTTGGCAGTCAGTTGCAGGCAAACGGCTGTCGGCCGGCGAATGCCGGCCGACAGGTGTTGGTAAACGAGCGTTGGCACTCCAGGAGGCCCTCATGAACGGCACGACTGGTACGGCCGGCCCCACCGGCCCCACCACCGACCTCCCCCTCACCCGTCCCGTGATCGTCGTCGGCTCCGGTCCCACCGGCCTCCTCCTCGCCGGAGACCTCGCCACCGCCGGTGTGTCCGTCACCCTGCTGGAGAAGCGCCCGCACGCGATCGGCAACCTCTCCCGCGCCTTCGTCCTGCACGCCCGCACCCTGGAGCAGCTCGACGGCCGCGGTCTCGCCGATCCGCTGGAGGCCGTCGGCCGCCCCCTCGACCGGCTCCGCCTCTTCGGCAGGCTCACCCTCACCCTCGACACCCTCCCCTCCCGCTTCCGCCACCTCCTCGTCGTCCCGCAGTACGAGGTCGAGAAGGTGCTGGAGCAGCGGGCGGTCGAGGCGGGGGTGGAGTTCCGGTACGGCACCGAGGTGACCGGGCTGGTCCAGGACGCGGACGGGGTGACGGTCGAGGTCCGGACCTCCGCCGGCGCCGCCGGCACGCTCCGCGCCGGGTACGTCGTCGGCGCCGACGGCATGCGCAGCGCCGTACGGAACGCCCTCGGGCTGCCCTTCCCCGGCCGCTCCGTCATCCGCTCCGTCGTCCTGGCCGACGTCCGTCTCGCCGAGGAGCCCGAGACGCTGCTCACCGTCGACGCCGCCGGCGGCGCCTTCGCCTTCCTCGCGCCCTTCGGCGACGGCTACCACCGGGTGATCGCCTGGAACCGGGCCCGCGACGTCCCCGACACCGAGCCCCTGCGCCTCGACGAGGTCAAGGAGGTCACCCGGTTGGCCCTCGGCCGCGACTTCGGGATGCACGACGCCCGCTGGATGTCCCGCTTCCACAGCGACGAGCGCCAGGCCCCCGCCTACCGCGTCGGGCGCGTCCTCCTCGCCGGGGACGCCGCGCACGTGCACACCCCGGCCGGCGGGCAGGGCATGAACACCGGCCTCCAGGACGCGGCCAACCTGGGCTGGAAGCTCGCCCAGGTGGTCAACGGCCACGCGGCCGCCGGCCTCCTCGACACCTACCAGGCCGAACGCCACCCCGTCGGCAGGTCGGTCCTCCGCAGCAGCGGCGGCATCGTCCGCCTCGCCATGGCCGAGCGCCCCTGGACCCTGGCCCTGCGCGCCGCGCTCACCGCGTTCCTGGACCACGTCGGTCCCGTCCGGCGCAGGGCGGTCGGCCAGGTCACCGGCATCGGCTACCGCTATCCGGCCCCGCGCGGCGCCCACCGCCTGACCGGCGCCCGCGTCCCCGACGTCACCTTCGCGGACGGCGGCCGTCTGTACGAGGCCCAGCGCGGCGGCCGTTTCGTCCTCGTCGTCCCGCCGGGCGTCCACGGCGCCCACGACGGACCGGACGGGCCCCGCGAGGACCGCCTGGCGGTGCGGCACTGGGCGGGCGGCCGGCGCACGGCGCTGCTGGTGCGGCCCGACGGGTACGTCGCCTGGGCGGCCGACGACGCGTCCCCGGCGGCGATCGAGGCGGCGCTCGCCACCCACGTCGGCTGAACCGCCCGCGCCCGCCCGTCCTCCGGCCGGCACCCCCATCACGCCCACCGCGCGCCCGCCGTCCTCCGGCCGGCACCCGCCCTTCACACCCGCCGTCCGCACCTACGGCCCGCACCCGCCGTCCGCGCCTACCGCTCCGTCGCGAGCAGCAGTTCCCTCAGCAGGTCGGCCAGTCGGCCGGCCTGTCCGGCGTCCAGGGCCGCGCTCAGGGCCTCCGTCTGGACGGCGAGGCCCGCGCCCACCGCCTCCTCGACCACGGCCAGGCCCCGCTCGGTCAGGGTCACCTGGAGACCCCGGCGGTCGTGCGGGTCGGGGGAGCGGCGCAGGAGTCCGGCCCGTTCCAGCTTGTCGAGGCGGCCCGTCATGCCGCCGGTGGTGAGCATCAGCGTCGCCGACAGCTCGCGGGGCGAGAGGGCGTACGGCTCACCGGAGCGGCGCAGGGTGGCCAGCACGTCGAACTCGCCGCGCGAGATCCCGAGGCCCGCGTAGGCCTTCTCCATGCGGTCGCCCATCGCGCGGGCGAGCCGGGAGACGCGGCCGAAGACCTCCATGGCGGCGGTGTCGAGGTCGGGCCGTTCGACCGCCCACTGCTCGACGATCGCGTCGACCGGGTCCCTGCGCCGCGCCGTTCGTCCGCGCCGCGCCGGGTTCTCGGGACGTGCCGCATCGCCCGGCTGCGGCACGTCCCCGGGCTGCGCCGCGCCTTCGGGCCGCGGCACGTCTCCGGCCTCCGCCGTGCCTCCGGGCTCCGCCGCGTCTTCGGGCCGCGCCGCGTCTTCGGACTGTGCACTCATGCCGGGAGTATCCGCCCGCCTCCGGTCGGCCGCAAGAAAGTAGCTTGACGGCAAGTTGCTTAGAGCTAAGCTAATTATTGCCAAGCTGCTTTCTCCGAGAGGGGTGCCGGTCATGAACCGGGCCGCGACCGTCCTGCTCACCGCCCTCGCCCCCGTCTCCTGGGGCACCACCTACGCCGTCACCACCGAGTTCCTGCCGCCCGACCGCCCGCTGTTCACCTCCCTCGTGCGCGCCCTGCCCGCGGGCCTGCTGCTGCTCGCCCTCGTCCGGGTGCTGCCCCGCGGCGCGTGGTGGGGCAGGGCGGCGGTGCTCGGCGTCCTCAACATCGGCGCGTTCTTCCCGCTCCTGTTCCTCGCCGCGTACCGGATGCCGGGCGGCATGGCGGCCGTCGTCGGCTCGGCCGGACCGCTGTTCGTCATCGGGTTCTCGGCGCTGCTGCTCGGGCAGCGGCCCGCCGCCCGCACCCTGCTGACCGGGGTCGTGGCCGCGTTCGGGGTCAGCCTGGTCGTGCTGAGGGCGACCAGCGGACTGGACGCGGTCGGCCTGTCGGCGGCGGTGGCCTCCACGGCCTCGATGTCGGCCGGTCTCGTCCTGGCCAAGAGGTGGGGCAGCCCTGAGGGGGCCGGCCCCCTGGCGCTCGCCGGCTGGCAGCTGACCGTCGGCGGTCTGCTCGTCGCGCCCCTCGCCCTCCTGGTCGAGGGCGCCCCGCCCGCCCTGGACGCCGCGGCCGTCGGCGGCTACCTCTACCTGGCGCTGGCGGGCACGGCGCTCGCGTACTGGCTGTGGTTCCGCGGGATCGGCCGGCTCAGCGCCACCCAGGTCACCTTCCTCGCGCCGCTCTCCCCGCTGACCGCGGCCGTGGTCGGCTGGGCGGCCCTCGGGGAAACGCTGACGGTCCCGCAACTGGCCGGCATGGCACTGGCGTTCGGGGCGACGGTGGCCGGACAGCTCGGCCCGCGCCGTACCGGGACCGTCGTGACCGTCCCCGCGCCCCCCGCCACCTCCCTCCCCGCCTCCTCCGCCACCCCCGCGGCCGTCGGCGCGGCCCGGCCGGAAGGTCCCCCGGAGACGCCCGGGAAGGTCGTCGCCCGACGCGGTGCCGCCGTGGAAGGATGACGCAACCGACACATCACGAGGAGATGACCGCGTGCCTGGCACAAACCTGACTCGCGAAGAGGCGCAGCAGCGGGCGAAGCTGCTCACCGTTGACTCGTACGAGATCGATCTCGACCTGTCCGGCGCGCAGGAGGGCGGGACCTACCGGTCCGTGACCACGGTGCGCTTCGACGTCGCGGAGGAGGGCGGCGAGTCCTTCATCGACCTGGTGGCGCCGACCGTCCACGAGGTGACGCTCAACGGGGACCCGCTCGACCCGGCCGAGGTGTTCGCCGACTCCAGGATCGCCCTGCCGGGCCTGCCGGCCGGCCGCAACATCCTGCGCGTCGTCGCCGACTGCGCCTACACCAACACCGGTGAGGGACTGCACCGGTTCGTCGACCCGGTCGACGAGCAGGCCTACCTGTACACGCAGTTCGAGGTCCCGGACGCCCGCCGCGTCTTCGCCTCGTTCGAGCAGCCCGACCTCAAGGCGACCTTCCAGTTCACGGTGAAGGCGCCGAGCGGCTGGACCGTCGTCTCCAACTCGCCGACGCCGGAACCCAAGGACGACATCTGGGTGTTCGAGCCGACCCCGCGGATCTCCACGTACATCACCGCGCTGATCGTCGGCCCGTACCACTCCGTGCACAGCGTGTACGAGAAGGACGGCCAGAGCGTCCCCCTCGGCATCTACTGCCGGCCCTCGCTCGCCGAGTTCCTCGACTCGGACGCGATCTTCGAGGTCACCCGGCAGGGCTTCGACTGGTTCCAGGAGAAGTTCGACTACGCGTACCCGTTCGGGAAGTACGACCAGCTGTTCGTGCCGGAGTTCAACGCGGGCGCGATGGAGAACGCGGGCGCGGTGACCATCCGCGACCAGTACGTCTTCCGGTCCAAGGTGACCGACGCGGCGTACGAGGTGCGGGCCGAGACGATCCTGCACGAGCTCGCCCACATGTGGTTCGGCGACCTCGTCACCATGGAGTGGTGGAACGACCTGTGGCTGAACGAGTCGTTCGCCACCTACACCTCCATCGCCTGCCAGGCGTACGCCCCGGACAGCCGGTGGCCGCACTCCTGGACGACGTTCGCCAACTCCATGAAGACCTGGGCGTACCGGCAGGACCAGCTGCCGTCGACCCACCCGATCATGGCCGAGATCCGCGACCTGGACGACGTCCTCGTCAACTTCGACGGCATCACCTACGCCAAGGGCGCGTCCGTCCTGAAGCAGCTCGTCGCCTACGTCGGCATGGACGCCTTCTTCGCGGGCGTGCAGGCCTACTTCAAGCGGCATGCGTTCGGCAACACCCGGCTGTCCGACCTGCTGGGCGCGCTGGAGGAGACCTCCGGCCGTGACCTGGGCACCTGGTCGCAGAAGTGGCTGCAGACCGCCGGCATCAACATCCTGCGCCCCGAGATCGAGACCGACGCCGACGGCGTCATCACCTCCTTCGCCGTCCGCCAGGAGGCCCCCGCCCTGCCCGCCGGCGCCAAGGGCGAGCCGACCCTGCGGCCGCACCGCATCGCCGTCGGCCTGTACGACCTGGACGGGGCGAGCGGCAAGCTGGTGCGCGGCGAGCGCGTCGAGCTGGACGTGGACGGCGAGCTGACCGCCGTACCGCAGCTGGCCGGCAGGCGCAGGCCGGACGTCGTGCTGCTCAACGACGACGACCTGTCGTACGCCAAGGTCCGCCTCGACGAGCGGTCCCTGGCGTTCGTCACCGAGCACCTCGGCGACTTCGAGGCGTCCCTGCCGCGCGCCCTGTGCTGGGCGTCCGCCTGGGACATGACGCGCGACGCCGAACTGCCCACCCGCGACTACCTGTCGCTGGTGCTGTCCGGCATCGGCAAGGAGACCGACATCGGTGTGGTGCAGTCCCTGCACCGCCAGGTCAAGCTCGCCGTCGACCTGTACGCCGACCCGACCGCCCGCGAGGCGCTGCTGACCCGCTGGACCGACGCCACGCTGGCGCACCTGCGGACCGCCGAGGCGGGCAGCGACCACCAGCTGGCGTGGGCGCGCGCGTTCGCGGCCACCGCCCGCACGCCGGAGCAGCTCGACCTCCTGGAGGCGCTGCTGGAGGGCACGCAGACGATCGAGGGCCTCGCCGTCGACACCGAGCTGCGCTGGGCGTTCGTGGAGCGCCTCGCCGCGGTCGGTCGGTTCGACGAGGCGGAGATCGCCGGCGAGTACGAGCGCGACCGGACCGCCGCCGGCGAGCGGCACGCGGCCACCGCCCGCGCCGCCCGCCCCACGGCGGAGGCCAAGGCGGAGGCGTGGGCGTCGGTCGTCGAGTCCGACAAGCTGCCCAACGCCGTCCAGGAGGCCGTCATCGGCGGCTTCGTGCAGACCGACCAGCGCGAACTGCTGGCGCCGTACACGGACCGGTACTTCGACGTCGTCAAGGACGTCTGGGACTCCCGTTCGCACGAGATCGCCCAGCAGATCGCGGTCGGCCTCTACCCGGCCGTCCAGGTCTCCGAGGAGACCCTGCGCAAGACCGACGCCTGGCTGACCTCGGCCGAGCCGAACGCGGCCCTGCGCCGCCTCGTCTCCGAGGCCCGCTCGGGCGTGGAGCGCGCCCTGAGGGCCCAGGTCGCGGACGCGAGCTGACGGCCCGCCGTCCGTGCGGTGGCGAGGGGCGCCCGGTGTCCGCCGGGCGCCCCTCGCCGTACCGGGGGCCCTCGCCGTACGCGGAAGGCGAGACGTGCGCGACGTCCCGTCCCGCGGCGGCAGCGCGACGTCCGGAACCCGCCGGTGGGACGTCCCGCGGCGCGTGAACCTGGAAGACATGACGACCACGAACCGGCCCTTCGGGACCCGGACCCTCACCGTCCGCCCCATCGCCCCCGGCGCGCTGGCGGAACTCCGCGCCACCGACGACGCCGGACGCCCCCCGGCCGCGTTCACCGACGACGAGGGCGGCGCCCCGCTGCGCTGCTGCCTGCGCCACAGCACGCCGGGGGAGCGGATCGCCCTCGTCTCCTACGCGCCCCTGCGCCGCCGGGCCGCCGAGACGGGCACCGACCCCGGGGCGTACGACGAACAGGGCCCCGTCTTCGTCCACGCCGACCCGTGCCCGGGACCGGACCGGGACGGCGGGGCCCTGCCCTTCACGAACGCGCACCGCACGGTGCGCCGCTACTCCGCCGACGGTCGCATCCTCGGCGGCCGGCTCGTCGGGGACCCCTCGCCGGAGGCGTTCGAGCGGGCCCTCGGGGAAGCGTTCGACGACCCGGCCGTGGCGCTCGTCCACGTCCGGGCCGTCGAGTACGGCTGCTACCTGTACGAGGTGACCGCGGAGGCGGCCGGAGAGGCGACCGCGGAGGTCACCGGGGGCTGACTAGCCCTTCAGCTCCGCCGCCACCAGCTCCGCGATCTGCACCGCGTTCAGGGCCGCGCCCTTGCGCAGGTTGTCGTTGGAGACGAACAGGGCGAGGCCGTTGTCCACGGTCTCGTCCCGGCGGATGCGGCCCACGTACGACGGGTCCTTGCCGGCCGCCTGGAGCGGGGTCGGGATGTCGGTGAGGACGACGCCCTCGGCGTCGGCGAGCAGCTCGGTGGCGCGCTCGGCGCTGATCGGGCGCGCGAAACGGGCGTTGACCTGGAGGGAGTGGCCGGAGAACACCGGGACGCGCACGCAGGTGCCGGAGACCTTCAGGTCGGGGATCTCCAGGATCTTGCGGGACTCGTTGCGGAGCTTCTGCTCCTCGTCCGTCTCGTTCAGGCCGTCGTCGACGATCGAGCCGGCCAGCGGGACGACGTTGAAGGCGATGGGCCGCCGGTAGACCTGCGGCTGCGGGAAGTCGACGGCCTCGCCGTCGTGGGTGAGCCGGTCGGCGTCGGCGACGACCTTCTGCGCCTGGCCGTGCAGCTCCGCGACGCCCGCGACACCGGAGCCGGACACCGCCTGGTAGGTGGCGACGACCAGTGCCTCCAGGCCCGCCTCGGCGTGCAGCGGCCTGAGGACCGGCATCGCGGCCATCGTGGTGCAGTTCGGGTTGGCGATGATGCCCTTGGGCCGGTTCGCGATCGCGTGCGGGTTCACCTCGGAGACGACCAGCGGCACGTCGGGGTCGCGGCGCCAGGCCGAGGAGTTGTCGATCACGACAGCGCCCTGCGAGGCGACCTTCTCGGCCAGCGCCTTCGAGGTCGCGCCGCCGGCGGAGAACAGCACGATGTCGAGGCCGGAGTAGTCGGCGGTCGCCGCGTCCTCGACCGTCACGCCGTCCAGCTCGGTGCCCGCGGAACGGGCCGAGGCGAACAGGCGCAGCTCCGTGACC
Source organism: Streptomyces sp. NPDC014882 (assembly GCF_043081325.1). Lineage (NCBI taxonomy): Bacteria > Bacillati > Actinomycetota > Actinomycetes > Kitasatosporales > Streptomycetaceae > Streptomyces > Streptomyces sp. NPDC014882. The sequence continues at coordinate 372,952 of NZ_JBIBWL010000002.1, read as the reverse complement.
GGGAAGTCCCGCTCCTTGAGGATCCTGCGCATGACCGTGCCGACCTGACCGGTGGCTCCGACGATTCCGACCCTCACGGCGACTCCCTCTGTCTCTGCTTCTGCGCTTCTGCGTGCATGGTGCCTGGCCGAGGCTTTTCCATGATGCGGCCGACATGGGCCCGCCTGTCCAATCCTTTGACCGCCATGCCCGAGGACTGGGACGCCCCGCGCCCCCGCACGGTTCGGGAACTCCCGCCCGCACCCCCGCCGAACTGGAGGAATTCGCCCCGCCCGGGTTCCCCGCCGCAAGCCGTGCTGCCGCGCGCGGCGGTGTGACGTACGCCTCCGAACGATTTCCCGGCACCGTGCCGAACGTTTCCGCGCGCCGCGGCGTCGTAGGGGGGACACGGGGAGGGGAGGGGTGTCCGTGCTGCGCAGAACGGCCCGCCGCGGACCGGGGGAGGACACCGCGCACGGTGACCCGCTGGACGCGGCGCAGGAACGCCGGGTGCGGGCGGTGCTCGCGCTGGGCGGGGTACCGCAGGCGGACCTGCCGGACGGGGTGCAGCAGGTCCGCCTCCGGCTGCTGGAGCGGGCCGCCAAGGGGTACGACGCCCCGCGGGACGTCTCGGCGTGGGCGGCCGTCGTCGCCTCCAACCTCGCCATGGACTGGCACCGGGCCAAGCGCCGCCAGGAACGCCTCGGGGAGCGGCTGGCGTCCCTGCGCCGGCACGACCACCCCTCCGGCGAGGACACCAGCGTGCTCTCCCTCGCCGTCGCCCAGGGCCTGGACGACCTGCCCGACGCCCAGCGCCAGGTGGTCGTCCTGCGTTTCTACGCCGACCTGCCGGTGCGCTCGATAGCCGAGGAGCTGGGCGTCCCGGAGGGCACGGTCAAGAGCCGCCTGCACACGGCGGTCCGGGCCCTGCGCGCCCGCCTGCACGAGGACGAGGTGGTGTGACATGACCGCCGCACACGAATCCGGGACCCACGACGACGGCCGGGAGGCACGTGGCCACGGGGAGACCGGGGACGACCGCGAGACGCGGGGTGGCCGCGAGGAGCATGAGGGCCGCGACGGGCACGAGAGCCGCGACGGGCACGAGGGTCCTGACGGCCGCGAGGGTCACGAGGGGCGGGGCGGCCGGGGCGGCCACGACGGCCGGGGCGGTGACGACCCTTCCGGGCTTCCCGGCGGGGTGGACGGCATGGACCCGCTGATGGCGGCCATCCTGGACGTGCCGCCGGCCGAGGACGCGCGGACCGATCCCCTCCTCGCGGCCCGGCACCGCGCCGCCGCGGCCGACGTGGCGCTCCTGCGCGAGCAGCTCGCGGTCCTGGCCGACGCCCTCACCCGGCCACCGGCGGCGGAGCCTGCCCGGCGACCGGCACCCGTGCCGTTCCGGCCGTCCCGGCGGCGCCTGCTGCCCCTGGTGCTGAAGACGGCCGGGCTGGCGGCGGCCGGTGCGCTGGTCGCCGGGAGCGGGTGGCTGCTCGTCCAGGTGAACGGGGGAGCGGACGACATCGCCGCGTCCAGCGGCGCCGACAAGCCGGCCGCCGACGAGAAGGCCGCCGCGTCCGGCGCCGCCGGCGGTCCCCTCGGCGACCCCGGCTACCTCGCCTGCGCCCGGCTGGTGGCCGAGGGCGACGTCACGGAGGTCGTCCCGGTGCACGGCACCTCCCGCCGGCGGGTCACCCTGCGCGTGACCCGCTCCTACGTGCCCGGGACCACCGCCCGGGGGGAGGTCGGCCTCGTGGTGGAGCGGGACGTGGACCCGCTGGTCGCGGAGGGCGATCACGTCCTGGTCGGCATCCCGGCGGGGTCCGACTCTCCCGACGTGTGGGCCGTCGGCGAGGCCGAGATCGCCGCCGGCCGCTCGGCGCTGGCCCGCGCGCTGCCCGGGGCGGACGGCGCGTCCTGCGAATGAGCCGCGCGCGGGAGGAACGAGCCGCGCACGGGAGAGGGGCGGGCGCCCGACCGGACGCCCGCCCCCTTCGCTCAGCCGCTCATCGCGCCACCGAGCCCTTGTGCTGCCGTGTTACTGCGTTACTGCGTGACCTTCTCGATGACCACGCTGCCGAGGCCCGCGACGGTGCCGCGCGCGTTCACCAGCTGGACCTGGCCGAAGAAGGACCGGCCCGCGGGCGCCGGGGCCGCGGCGGTGACGGTCGCGGAGACCGCCGCCGAGGCGCCCGTGGCGAGCTTCACCGGCGTCGAACCGTCGACGTCGACCGTGCCGAGCGAGGACGAGTAGAACACGTCCAGGTAGTCGTACGCGGTGGTGCCGGCCGGCACCGAGTAGCCCGCGACCTCGATGGTGTACGTCCCGGCGGCGGGCGACGGGATGGACACGGCCTCCTCGGAGTCGCCGTCGGCCTGCTGCGCGACCTGGTTGCCGGCCGCGTCGTACACGGTCAGGTCGAGGTCGGCGGAGGCGTCGGAGACACCGCCGATGGAGACGTCCAGGGACTTGGCGCCCGCGGGCACCTCGACCGTGGTCGTCCGGTTCTCGTGGTCCGCGATGGTCGGGCGGTCCGCCTTGGACGAGCCGAGCGGGCCCCCCGTCAGCTTGCCGTCGATGGCGGCGAAGTTGTTCGTCACCTTCCAGGAGACGGCGGCCGGGGTGCCGACCTTCGCCTCGGGCACGGTCACGGTCGCCGGGTCGAAGGCCGCGCCGTACACGGTGACGTCCAGCTTGTACGGGTTGTCGAGCAGCGGCGACGTGCGGCGCGACTCGACCTCGATCTCCCAGACGCCGGGCTGCGGGTCGGCGTAGGAACGCGCGTCCGGCTTGCAGCCGTTGCCGTCGAGGTAGTTGTTGTAGCAGTAGACGGTGGCGCTGTCCTCGACGGCGACACCGTAGGGGTGGATCGAGATGAACCGGGTCTGGCTCTTGTCCTTCAGCCCGCTCATCGCGACCTCCAGCGACGTCGCGCCCTCGGGCACGGTCAGGAAGTAGTGCTGCGAGCTGTTGCGCTGCACGGTGTTCTGCGCGGAGAACGTGTGCGCCACCGGCGTCGAGACGACGACCGTGTTCAGGACCTGCTTGTCGATGCCCTCGGTGCGCGGGTCGTCGACCTCGAGGATCGCGCTCTTGATGCCGGCGGACCTCGGGGCGGCCTGGACCTTGACGGTCACCGGCTGGTTCAGCGGCAGCTTGACCTCGTCCGAGCCGAGGATCCGGAAGGTGCCGGCCGCGTTGTTCTCGAGGTGCAGCTCGTGGCGGACCGCCTTGTCGGCGCCGGTCGTCCGCGTGATGGTGACGTCGTACGTCTTCTTCTGACCGGCCTTCAGGCCGCCCTCGCGGTCGTAGATGCCGGTGCCGAAGCCGGGCGTCTTCAGGGCGAAGTCGATCGCGGTGTCGACCGGGGCCTTGACCGCGTACTCGTGGGCGGTGGCGCCGTCCTTGATGGAGTCCCAGGCGTCCACGATGTTGATGGCGCCCGCGCCCTCCTCGTAGGCCTGGAGGCCCTTGACGTGGTCGGCGGTCGAGGTCAGCGCCGTGCGCAGGACGGCGGGCGTCAGCGCGATGCCCTTCTGCTTCGCGGCGCTCAGCAGCAGCGCGGAGGCGCCGGCGGCCTGCGGGGAGGCCATCGAGGTGCCCTGGAGCATCGCGTAGCCGGCCGGCAGCTTGTACCCGGACTCGGCGACCGGGGCGCCCGGCAGCCAGGTCTGGATGGTGTTGATGGCCGCGCCCGGCGCGACGAGGGTCGGCGTGAAGCCGCCGTCCTCACGCGGGCCGCGCGAGGAGAACGGCAGCAGCGCGTACTTCTTCTTCACCTGCGAGCCGTAGTTGGCGGCCCAGGTCTCCTTGGAGATGGCCGCGCCGACCGAGATGACCTTGTCGGCCAGGCCGGGGTCGCCGATCGTGTTGGCGCCGGGGCCCTCGTTGCCCGCCGAGATGACGAGCTGGACGCCGTAGGTGTCGATGAGGCGCGTGTACAGCTCGGCGCGCGCGTTGTTGCCGTCGTTCAGCGCCGGGAGGCCGCCGATGGACATGTTGACGATGTCGACGCCGCGGTTCACGACCAGGTCGATCATGCCCTCGGTGAGCGCCACGTTGGTGCAGCCGCCGCTCCAGGAGCAGGCGCGGGAGGAGACGACCTTGGCGCCGGGGGCGGCACCGTTCATCTTCCCGCCGAACAGGCCGTTGGCCGCGGTGATGCCCGCGACGTGGGTGCCGTGCTCGGACTCGATGATGCCGACGTTGACGAAGTCGGCCTTCTTGCCGACCCAGTCGCCGCCGTACGGGTCGGTGGGCACGTCCTTGCGGATCTCGACCACGAACGGCTGCCGCTCGGCGACGTCGGTGGCCGGGTCGTCGGTGCCGAAGTAGCCGACCTGGTACCCGTCCTTGTACGGCTTCATCGGCGCGTCGTCGGTGAAGTCGAAGTTGTTGTTCAGGTCGACGCGGACGGTGCCGGCGGCCGGGTCGTAGAGCAGGCCCCAGACGTCGGTGGTGTCGCCGTCCCGGTTGGCGTCGCCCTTGGCGTCGCCGCCGGCGGTGACCGACTCGCGGAACAGGTTGACCTGGTAGCCGCCCTCGGGCGCCTTCCAGGACGCGCCGCCGTAGGTGAAGACCGGGCCGCTGACGGGGTTGGTCATCCGGCGCCAGGTGCCGTCGCCGTCGACGATCGGGTCGGTCGCGGTGACCCAGTCGACGATCTTGCGCTCACCGGTGGTGGTCTTCTGGAGCGCGGGGTGTCCGAGGTCCACGCCGGAGTCCAGCACGCCGATGGTGACGCCGCGGCCGTCCGCCTTCGGGTGGTCGGCCACGAAGTCGACGGCGCCCGTCTCGAAGGACGGGTTGTACGGGTTCTCGGCCGGGGTCCTCCTGCCGGGCGCGGGGTACGTCGTCGCGCTCGCGGTGGCGGCCGCGCCCTTCGCCGTGTCGGCGCTCGGCGTCGGGTCGTCGAGGGCGATCTCCTGCCGCAGGTCGATCGCGTGCACCGAGGACAGCTTGGCCGCGGCGGCGATGGCCGCGTCCGCCTTGGCGGTCGGGACGGTGGCGCGGACGTAGCCGAGCTTGTCGTAGGACCGGCCGACGGAACCGCCCTTGACCGCGTCCAGCTCGTCGGCGACCTGCTCGGTCTTCCCGGGCGAGGTGGCGACCATCAGGGTGACGTTCTTGTCGCCGGCGGCCTTGGCGTCGGCGAGGACGTCGGCGTCGTCGGAACCGAGCTTGGCGGCGGCGGACTTCACGCCGGGGTCGGCGGCCGGGGTCTGGCCGGCGGCGAGGGCCAGGGGCATCGGCCCGGCCGCGGACAGTGCGGCCACCAGACCGGCGGCCGCGGCGATCCGGGCCGCGCGTCTCGCGCCGGGTATCGGTTCGCGCTGGGGGGTGTGGGTCATCGGCATCCCTTGGAGGTAAAGGAACGAGCGTCACGCGACCGGGCCGTTCCTGCCTGATCGCGGTCGCCGGAATGTGATCCCGGACGATCGCACAGCCTTGTCCAAGGGACGGATGTTTGGGAAGAGTTGGCCGAATCGATATGGATGTATGGGGAAAACCCTCTATGGGTCACCTGTGCAAGGGCTTTCGGCCGTCCGGATGCCGACGGCCCGGTGTCGCGTGGCTGCCGGACGGCCACCGGCCGGGCGCGGCGGCCGCGTCCGGCCGGGGTCGGGCGCCGCCGGAGCGCGGGTCAGGCGTCCTTCGTGCGGGCGTAGTGGCGGGACGCCTTCGCGCGGTTGCCGCAGGCCGCCATCGAACACCAGCGGCGGGTGCCGTTGCGCGAGGTGTCGAAGAAGTGCAGGACGCACGCCTCGTGCGCGCAGCGGCGGATCCGGTCGGGCGCGGTGGCGAGCAGCTCCAGGTAGTTGCGGGCGGCCAGCCACGCCGGCCCCCACGTCGCGTCCGCGAACTCCGCGCGCTCGCCGGGGCCTTCGGGGGTGAGGACGGGGCGGATCCGGCCGTGCTCCAGCACGGCGTCCACCCCGTCCACCCCGTCCACCCCGTCCACCCCGTCCACCCCGTCCACCCCGTCCACCCCGTCCACCCCGTCCGCTCCGTCCGCCGGCCCGTGGCCCGCCGCCGTTCCGGCCGCAGCCCCGTCGACGGCCGCCTTCAGCGCGTCGCGCGCCCGCAGGACGTGCCGCAGGGTGCCCTCGTCCGCGGTGAACCGCCCGTCCAGCCCGTTCGCGGCCAGCCACACCGCCAGCCCGTCCGTGCCGGTCAGCAGGTCCTGGAGGACGCCGTCCCGCATCCAGCGCGTGTTGAGCAGGTCGAGGGCGAGGGGTTCGCCGGTCAGGGGGCGCGGGTCGGGGGTGGTGGGGGACATCGGGGGCTCCTTCCGCACTAACCAGTAAAGAGTACGTGACCGGTTGACGCGCCCTTCTCTAACCTTTAATGTCATGAATGCAGGTTAGAAATGCTGGCCTGCCTCCGTCGAAGGGGACCCCCGTCATGACCCTGCGCACCGGCCACATCGGCCTGAACGTCACCGACCTCGACCGCTCCCTCGCCTTCTACCGCGAGGTCATGGGCTTCGCCCTCGTCGGCGAGGGCAAGGAGGAGGGCCGGCGGTACGCCTTCCTCGGGGACGGCGACCGGCTCGTCCTCACGCTCTGGCAGCAGGCGCGGGGGCCGTACGACGGAGCCCGCGCGGGTCTGCACCACCTCGCCTTCGAGGCCGACTCGGTGGAGCGGCTCCGGGAGTACGAGGCGGCCCTGCGGGCCCACGGCGCCGACTTCGCCCACGAGGGCGTCGTCGCCCACCACGAGGGCGCGGCCTCCGGCGGCGTCTTCTTCCACGACCCCGACGGCACCCGTCTGGAGATCTCGGTGCCCGACGGGGTGGCCGGCGCCCCGGCACCCGCCGGTGCATCGGCCCCGACCTGCGGATTCTTCTAGGCCATGGGTCAGGTCATGGGTCAGGCCACGGGCCTCTACCACGCCGGCTCGCGCACCCTCCAGGACCGGCTCGGGGTGCGCGACCTCGCCGACCACGTCGGCCGGTCCGTGGGCGAGGGCATCAGATCCGTCGCCGCCGCCTTCCTGGAACTCCAGCCGCAGCTGGTCCTGGGCGCCGCCGATCCCGCGAGCGGCGAGGTGTGGGCCTCGGCGGTCACGGGTACCCCCGGCTTCGTCCGGGCCACCGGGCCCCGGCGGATCTCCGTCGCGGGAGGGCCACCCCCGACCGACCCTCTCGCGACGGCCCTCGCCACCCCGGGCACCCCCGTCGGCACGATCGCCCTCGACCCGCGCACCCGCCGCCGCATGCGCCTCGACGGCCGGCTGTCGGCCGCCCCGCGCGGCTTCGCCGTCGAGGCCGACCGGGTCTTCGCCAACTGCCCCAAGTACCTCCAGCGGCGGGAGACGTACGAGACGGTGTCCGGCCGTTTGCCCGGTCCGCCCCGGCGCGGCACCGGACTGACCCCGGAACAGGCCGGGTTCGTCGCCGCGGCCGACACCTTCTTCCTCGCCAGCGTGCGCGAGGGCGGCGCCGACGCCAGTCACCGGGGCGGCAACCCCGGCTTCGTCCGGGTCCCCGCACCGGGCGAACTGGCCTGGCGCGACTACCCGGGCAACGCCATGTTCCTCAGTCTCGGCAATCTCGAGGCCGACCCGCGCGCCGGGCTGCTGTTCCTCGACTGGGCGACGGGCCGCACCCTCCAGCTCACCGGGGAGGCCCGCACGGAGTTCGGCCCCGGCGGCGAGCGCACGGTCCGGTTCACCGTGGCGCGGTCCGTCGACACCCCCGCCGCGCTGCCGCTGCGCTGGTCCGCGCCCGAATACTCACCTGCCAACCCGGACCGGGACCGCTAACGTCCAGGTGTGCGAGAGAAGTTGAGGGTGGCGGCCTACGCCGTGTGCGTCCGGGACGGACAACTGCTGCTGGCCCGCTCGCCCGCGCCGGACGGCACCCCGGAGTGGGTGCTGCCCGGCGGCGGCATGGAGCACGGCGAGGACCCGTACGACACGGTGGTGCGGGAACTGGAGGAGGAGACCGGCTACCGCATCGAGGTGACCGCCCTGCTCGGCGTCGACTCCTCCCGCCACACCGTCCCCCGCGGGAACCTGCGCGGCCCCGTCGACCACCACGGGGTGCGCATCCTCTACGAGGGCCGGGTGACCGGCGGCGAACTGCGCAACGAGGTCGGCGGCTCGACCGACCTGGCCGCCTGGCACGACCTGTCGGCCGTGCCGGAACTGACCCGGATACGGCTGGTCGACGTGGCGCTGAGACTGTGGCGCGAGCGGCCCGCGGACGGACGGGTGCCGGCCTGAGGCCGTGACGCGTGCCGGTGCGGGGCCGTGAGGAGCACCGGCCCCAGGGCCCCGTGAGGCGGGGCCGCCGGCTCGTGACCGGCGGCCCCGTCCCGCCCGTCCCCGCCCCGCCCGGTGCCGTCCCGCCCGGCCCCGTCCCGCCGGCCCTGTTCCGCTCCGTCGCTACCGGGGCAGCACCACGACGTACGCCGCCGGATCGCGGTCCCCCGACGCCATCAGGGCCGTCCGCACCACCGCCGCCTGCTGCTCCGCCCCCTCCCGGAGCTTCCTCGGCGTGACGTGCACGACCGTGATGCCCAGCCGCTCCAGGTGCTCCCGCTTGCGGGCGTACTCCGACCACAGCGCGTCCTCGTCCTGGCGCGGCGCCCGCGTGTCCAGCTCCACCGCGACCGCCTGCTCCGGCCAGTACGCGTCCAGGCCCCCCAGGTGCGGGCCGCCCGGCAGCCGCAGGTCCACGTTCCACACCGGGTCCGGCAGCCCGAACTCCCGCACCATCGCGTAGAGGCGGCCCTCGGCGAGCGCCCGTCCCTCGGCCAGCAGCGCGTCCACCGCGTCCACCACGTGCGGGCGGCCCAGCAGCTTGGCCTGCTCCAACTCCCTGATGACCGCCGCCGGTTCGCAGTGGCCGGCGCGCACCGCCTCCGACAGCAGCCGCCGTACCGCCCCCGCGTCCGTCAACTGCGACACCGCGTCCGCCAGGGCGCGCGGCACCGGCGCCACCGGCACCCCGGTGGCCTCCTGCGGCGTCGGCAGGGTCGCGGCGCGCAGGACGCGCGCGCAGCCCGTCGAACGCAGCCGGCGCAGCCGGGGCACCAGGACGTCGATGTGGTCCAGGGAGAGCAGCGCGGGCGCGGCGGCGAAGCCGTGCAGGGTGAGTGCGGCCAGCCCCGTGATCATCGCCTCGCGGTACCCGGACCGGTGCGGCCGCCCCGGCTTCGGCTGGGCCGGCACTCCGGGGGACGGCACCTCGCGGGCCGCGTACAGCAGCACCGCGTGCAGCCGCTCCTCGCTGGTCGGCGGCCCCTGGTGGAGCAGGTGGACGCCCGGCAGGAACTGCTGCCAGGGGCCGCCGGGCCGGCACCGCTCGGCCGTCTCACCCGGCGACACGCCGAGCGAGCGGAGCTGGGCCGTGGACAGTACGCGCCGCTGCCCGTCCGGGAGGCGGGGCGAGAGGTGGGCGGCGGCCGGGGTGAGGGGGGTGTCGGGGTTCATGCCCCGCAGATTCCCGCCTCGGCCGACCCCGGTAACCGCTGTTACGAGCCCGTCGACAAACCCGGACGAGCCCGTCCTCAAGGACGGGTGTTCGGATGCCGAGTAGGGGCCGAAACCCCTGGTCCGTCCGAGGGGATCCAGGGGTTACGGTTCGGATTGACTGAATTCCGTAACGGTCACTTTCCGCCGGATCCCAGGCCAAGGATCAGGTGGGCCGGCGGTCCCGGCAGGGGCCGGGACCGGGACCGGGACCGTGCTGTCAGTAGTTGTCGGAGCCGTCGGAGTCGCCAGAGCCGTCGGGCCCGCCCGCCGCGTCGCACGCCTGTCCGCGCAGGCCCCGCGCCAGGTCGTCGCGCGCCTCCAGCACCAGCCGGCGCAGGGCGGGCGGCGCCGACTCGTGAGCCGCGAGCCACGCGTCCGTCGCCGCCAGCGTCTCCGGGGAGTCCAGCAGGGCCGGGAACAGCCCCTTGACCAGGTGCATCGCGATCTGGATGGACCGCTGCTCCCAGATCCGCCCGATCACCGCGAAGTACTTCTGCGCGTACGGGACGAGCAGTTCGCGCTGCGAGGGCTGCTGGAAGCCCGCGATGGTCGCCTCGACCAGCGCGTTGGACAGCGCGTCCGACTCGACGAGCTGCGCCCAGGCCTGCGCCTTGACCTCCGCGGACGGCCGGGCGGCCAGGCAGCGCACCTGGTGCCGCTTGCCCGACGCGGTGTCGTCGCGGGCCAGCTCCGCCGCCAGCACGCCCTCGTCGGCGCGGCCGTGCGCGGCCAGCGGCCCCAGGAAGGCCCAGCGCAGCTCCTGGTCCACCTCGAGACCGTCGACCTTCGCCGACCCCTCCAGCAGCTGCTGGAGCAGATCGAGGTCGGCCGGGCCGGACGCCACCGACGCGAGGAACCGCGCCCACGCCAGCTGGTGCTCGCTGCCCGGCTCCGCCGACCGCAGCTCCGCCAGCGCGCCCTCGGCGAGCAGCCGCTCGCCGGCCGGCCGCCAGTCGGGCGCCGCGTAGTGCGTCAGCGCCGACTCCGCCCAGGCGTGCAGCATCTGCAGCACGCCGATGTCGGTCTCGCGCCCGGCGAACCGCAGCACCAGGTCCACGAAGTCCCGCGCGGGCAGCAGCGCGTCCCGCGTCATGTTCCACAGCGCCGACCAGCACAGCGCGCGGGCCAGCGGGTCGCTCAGGTCGCCCAGGGACTCCCGCAGCGCCGCCAGCGAGGTCTCGTCGAACCGGATCTTGCAGTACGTCAGGTCCTCGTCGTTGACCAGGACCAGCTCCGGCGCCTGCGCGCCCGCCAGCTCCGGCACGAGCGTCCGCGGTCCCTCGACGTCGGCCTCCGCGCGCGCGTAGCGCACCAGCCGCCCGTCCCCGGCCCGCCGGTACAGGCCGACCGCCACCCGGTGCGGCCGCAGCTCCGGGTGCGACTCCGCCGCCTCCTGGAGCACCGCCAGCTCGTCGATCCGGCCCTCGGCGGTCAGCAGCACCTGCGGGGTCAGCGAGTTCACCCCGGCCGTCTGCAGCCAGGACCGCGCCCACCCGGCCATGTCCCGGCCGCTCGTCTCGCCGAGCACCGACAGCAGGTCGCCCAGACGGGTGTTGCCGTAGGCGTGCCGCTTGAAGTAGCGGCGGGCGCCCTCCAGGAACGCGTCCTGCCCGACGTACGCCACCAGTTGCTTGAGCACCGAGGCGCCCTTGGCGTAGGTGATGCCGTCGAAGTTGAGCTTGGCGTCCTGGAGGTCGCGGATGTCCGCGGTGACCGGGTGGGTGGAGGGCAGCTGGTCGGCCCGGTACGCCCACGCCTTGCGGCGGTTGGCGAAGGTGATCCAGCCGTCGGTGAAGCGGGTCGCGCCGACCAGCGAGAAGGAGCCCATGAAGTCCGCGAACGACTCCTTCAGCCACAGGTCGTCCCACCACTCCATGGTGACCAGGTCGCCGAACCACATGTGCGCCATCTCGTGCAGGATCACGTTCGCCCGCGCCTCGTACGACGCCTGCGTCACCTTGCCGCGGAAGACGTACTCCTCCCGGAAGGTCACCAGACCCGGGTTCTCCATCGCGCCCAGGTTGTACTCGGGCACGAACGCCTGGTCGTACTTGCCGAAGGGGTACGGGTAGTCGAAGTGGTCGTGGAAGAAGTCCAGGCCCTGCTTGGTCACCAGGAACACGTCGTCGGCGTCGAAGTGGGGCGCGAGCCCCTTGCGGCACATCGCGCCGAGCGGGATCTCCAGCGTCGTGCCGTCGCCCAGCTCGCGCGTGTAGGAGTCCGTCACGTAGTGGTACGGGCCCGCCACCACGCACGTGATGTACGTCGAGATCGGCTTGGTCTCCGCGAACCGCCACACGCCGTCGGCGCGTTCGCCGGCGCCGTTGCCCCACACCACCCACTCCTCGGGCGCCCGCACCTCGAAGCGGAACGGCGCCTTGAGGTCGGGCTGCTCGAAGTTCGCGAAGACGCGGCGCGCGTCGGCCGGTTCGTACTGGGTGTAGAGGTAGACCTCGCCGTCCTCGGGGTCGACGAAGCGGTGCAGGCCCTCGCCGGTGCGCGAGTAGGCGCACCGGGCGTCGACGACCAGTTCGTTCTCGGCGGCGAGGTCGTCCAGCCGGATCCGGGCGCCGTCGAAGACCTCGCCGGGGTCGAGGTCGCGGCCGTTGAGGGAGACGGCCGTCACGCTCGGCGCGATCAGGTCCGCGAAGCTGGACGCGCCGGGCTCGTTGCACCGGAAGCGGATGGTGGTGACCGAGCGGAAGGTGCGCGGCTCACCGCTCCCGCCGCCGGCCGCCGGGCCGTTCCCGCCGCCGGCCGCGTCACCGATCGCCGACCGCACGTCGAGGGACACGTCGTACCCGTCGACGGACAGCAGGGCGGCCCGCTCCCGGGCCTCGTCACGGGACAGGTTCTCACCGGGCACGGCGGTACTCCCTCGATGCTTCTGCGCACTGGCTGTGGACAGCACCGATCCTGCCATGTGCACCTGACGGCCGTCAGTGGGGAATGAGCGGGGCGTGCCGCGGCGTTCACGGGGAAACGCTTGCTCCCGAGGAGAGACATGTCGCAGAAGACCCCCGTCGACTTCTGGTTCGACCCGCTGTGCCCCTGGGCGTGGATGACCTCCCGCTGGGTCCTGGAAGTGGAGAAGGTCCGTGACATAGAGGTCCGCTGGCACGTGATGAGCCTGGCCGTGCTCAACGAGGACAAGCTCGACGAGCTGCCCGAGGACTACCGGGACCTGCTCACCACCAAGGCCTGGAAGCCGATCCGGGTGGTGACCGCCGCCTGGCAGAAGCACGGCGCCGAGGTGCTCGGCCCGCTCTACACCGCGCTCGGGACCCGCTTCCACAACAACGGTGAGGGCCCGACCCTGGAGGCCGTCGCCGGCGCGCTCGAGGACGCCGGACTGCCCGCCGACCTCATCGAGTACGCCGAGCAGGAGAACTTCGAGTTCGACGCCGAACTGCGCGCCTCCCACAAGGAGGGCATCGACAAGGTCGGCCAGGACGTCGGCACCCCCGTCATCGCCGTGCCCGGCCCCGACGGCGAGCAGATCGCCTTCTTCGGCCCCGTCGTCACCCCCGCCCCGAAGGGCGAGGAGGCCGCACGGCTGTGGGACGGCACCCTGGCGGTCGCCTCCGTCCCCGGCTTCTACGAGATCAAGCGGACCCGGACCAAGGGCCCCGACTTCAGCAACCTGTAGAGCCCGGCCCCTTTGAAGGGAGACCCCCGCGAGTCACGTCCTCGCGGGGGTCTCCGTTCTTTCCGCCCGCCGCCGTGAAGGGTGAGAAGACGATCACGAGGCGGGACGCGGGGCGGCGCCCTACGGCGCGAGCAGCAGCACGTCGGCGCGGGACCTCGCGGCCAGGTACCGGCGCTGTACGTCCTGCCAGTCGACGACCTGCCACATGGCCTCGATGAAGTCGACCTTCTGGTTGCGGTACTGGAGGTAGAAGGCGTGCTCCCAGGCGTCGAAGACGAGGAGCGGCACGGAACCCTGGCCGACGTTGCCCTGGTGGTCGTAGACCTGCTCGACGATCAGCCGGCCGCTGAGCGGCTCGAGGGCGAGGACGCCCCAGCCGGAGCCCTGGGTGGTCGCGGAGGCCTTGGTCAGCTGGGCCTTGAACCCGGCGAAGGAGCCGAAGGATTCGGTGAGGGCGTCCGCCAGCTCGCCCACACCGTCCACCGCGAGGGGTTCGCCGCCGCCCTCGCCGGTCATGTTCTGCCAGTAGATCGAGTGCAGGACGTGCCCGGAGAGGTGGAACGCCAGGCTCTTCTCCAGCCCGTTGACCGAGCCCCACAGCTCCTTGTCCCGCGCCTCCGCGAGCTGCTCCAGCGTGTCGTTGGCGCCCTTCACGTAGGCGGCGTGGTGCTTGTCGTGGTGCAGCTCGATGATCTCGGGGCTGATCACGGGGGCGAGCGCGGAGTAGTCGTACGGCAGGTCGGGCAGCGTGTAGACGGGCATGGCGGGGTTCCCCTCCGAACCTTATTGCAATGAAGTTGCAAGTGCAGGTTAGCAACAACAAGGCGGCCGGGGTGGGCGGGTGACAGGCCGTGGGCGAAGAGAAAGGCCCCCGCGCGTCGCTCACGAGGGGGCCTTGCGCCCGACGGCCGTCTCGGGCCTCGGGTCTCGGGTCTCGGCGCGGGTCCGTTGTCAGGCGTACGTACGTCGCCATGGGCGCACCGCGGCGCCCGCCGCGGCCCGGCCGGAGAACCCCGCGCCTGACGCCGGTGAAGCCGCCGACCGCCGCCCGTCCGGCGGTCGCGTTTGGCGAGAACCTACAGCGGCCCGCCGTCCGCCCGCGTTGCCGCCGCCACGACACCTCAGTGACCAGGGTCACGCCGCGCCGCGTGTAACCGGCCGCCTTTGTCCGGAGCCCACCAAGTCGCCGCTCGCCCGTTTGTCGACGGCTGACGGTGATCGGGCCGAGTCCGCTGGGATAGCGTCACGGTGTCCCCGACCGCACCTCTCTCCGCGGAGATTCCATGAGCACCGCCGCCGCCACCCCCGTCAGCCCCGGACGGGTCCTCGCCGACCTCATCCCGGCCTCCCGCGTCCGGGACGTCGTGCTCGTGCTCGGCGGCGCCGCGCTCACCGGCCTCGCGGCCCAGATCGCGGTCCCCGTGCCCGGCTCCCCGGTGCCGGTGACCGGCCAGACGTTCGCCGCCCTGCTGGTCGGCACCACCCTCGGCGCCCGGCGCGGCTTCCTCTCCCTCGCCCTCTACGCCCTGGTCGGCGTCGCGGGCGTCCCGTGGTTCGCCGAGGGCGGGTCCGGCGCCGCCGCGGTCTCCTTCGGATACGTCCTCGGCATGGTCCTCGCCTCGACGGTGGTCGGTGCCCTGGCCCGCCGCGGCGCCGACCGCTCGCCCCTGCGCATGGCGGGCGCGATGCTGGTGGGCGAGGCGGTCGTCTACGCCGTCGGCGTGCCCTACCTCGCCTACGCCGCCGGCATCTCCGCCTCCGCCGCGATCGCGGCCGGCCTCACCCCCTTCCTGATCGGCGACGCCCTCAAGGCCGCCCTGGCGATGGGCCTGCTGCCCACCGCCTGGAAGCTCGTCAGGCGCTGAGTGCCGGAGCGGTCCGGCACGGACCGTCCCGACGGAAGAGGCCTGCCCGGTCACCTCACGAGGTGACCGGGCAGGCCTCTTCCGTGTACGCGTCCGGGGAGGGGCGGCCCCACCCGGGCCGGGACTACACCTCGGTCCGCACCCCGTCCCGTGCCTCGTCCCGCTCCTGCAGCCGCTGCTTGAGGAAGGCGATGGCGAGGACGACCGCGGCGACGAGCAGCGACAGCAGCACGGTCTTCCGGCCGTCGTGCTCGGTGTCGGTCAGCATGTAGCCGAGGACGAACACGATGAGCGCGGCCGTGGCCCAGGTCAGGTAGGGGTACAGCCACATCCGTACGACCAGCTTCTCCGGCGCCTCGGCCTGGATGATCTTCCGCATCCGCAGCTGCGAGAAGCAGATCACCAGCCACACGAAC
This sequence comes from Streptomyces sp. NPDC014882, assembly GCF_043081325.1. Taxonomy (NCBI): domain Bacteria; kingdom Bacillati; phylum Actinomycetota; class Actinomycetes; order Kitasatosporales; family Streptomycetaceae; genus Streptomyces; species Streptomyces sp. NPDC014882. Next base: position 357,556 of record NZ_JBIBWL010000002.1, on the reverse strand, counting down.
AGGGCGACCGCACCGCTGGAGTTGACGAGGAAGAGGAAGACGGAGTCCGGGAACTTGTAGTTGAAGAAGACGGCGACGAACCCGAACACCACGGAGGCGATGATCGCGGCCATCGGCACACCGCGCGAGGTGGTCCGTGCGAACGCCTTCGGCGCGTCCCCGCGCTCACCGAGCGAGAAGGCCATGCGGGAGGCCGTGTAGAGGCCGGAGTTCAGGCAGGACAGCACCGAGGTCAGCACGATGAAGTTCATGATCTGACCGGCGTGCGCGATGCCGAGCGAGTCGAGGGCGGCGACGTAGGAGCCCTTCTCCGCGAGGGAGGGGTCGTTCCACGGCAGCAGGGTGAGCACGACGAAGATCGACCCGAGGTAGAAGACGGCGATGCGCCAGATGATGCTGTTGGTGGACTTCGTGACCGCCCGCTGCGGGTCCTCCGACTCACCGGCCGCCAGCGTCGCGATCTCGCTGCCCATGAAGGAGAAGACGACCAGCAGGACGCCGGTGAGGATGGCGCCGGGCCCGTTGGGCAGGAAGCCGCCGTGGTCGACGAGGTTGCCCACGCCCGCCTTGTCGGCGTCGACGCCCGGCAGCACGCCGAACACGGCGAGCCCGCCGACGACGATGAAGGCGCCGATGGCGACGACCTTGATGCCGGCGAACCAGAACTCGAACTCGCCGTAGGAGCCGACCGAGACGAGGTTGGTGGCGGTCAGCACCACCATCACGATGAGCGCCCACCCCCACTGCGGGACGGCGGGGATCCACGACTCGAGGATCGCCGCGCCGGCGGTGGCCTCGACGGCCAGCACGACGACCCAGAAGAACCAGTACAGCCAGCCGATGGAGAAACCGGCCCAGGGGCCGAGCGCGCGGTCGGCGTGCGCGGAGAAGGACCCCGAGGTCGGGTTGGCCGCGGACATCTCGCCCAGCATCCGCATCACCAGCACCACGAGCGTGCCGACGAGGGCGTAGGAGAGGAGGATGCCGGGCCCGGTGGTGGCGATGCCGGAGCTGGATCCGACGAACAGTCCGGCCCCGATGACTCCGCCGATGGCGATCATCGAGAGGTGACGGTTCTTGAGGCCCGCCTGGAGACCGGAGCGGGGATCCGCGGGGTCTCCTGGGCCGTTTCCGGTCTTCGTCAGGGTCGGCTGCGAAGTCATGGGACGGATTTCCTTTGCGCCGCGTGAGGGGGATCTCCCGTACGAGCGGTGTACGGGCCGTACGGAGGGCGTACGAGCCGGTCCAGTGAAACCGAGGTGAATGAATTCGGGAACCTTTGATTCCGTATCGTTACTTGAGGTTTTCCTGAGCTTCCATTGGATTGCTCACACTTTTCCGGCACGACACCCGGCGCTGCCACCCGCCGGCGCCCGTGCCACACTCGTGCCATGCGCGTGTATCTCGGCTCGGACCATGCCGGCTTCGAACTCAAGAACCACCTCGTCGAATGGCTGAAGGAGGCCGGTCACGACCCGGTCGACTGCGGCCCGCACCTCTACGACGCCCAGGACGACTACCCGCCCTTCTGCCTCCGCGCGGCCGAGCGGACCGCCGCCGACCCCGACGCCCTCGGCATCGTCATCGGCGGCTCCGGGAACGGCGAGCAGATCGCCGCGAACAAGGTCAAGGGCGTCCGAGCCGCTCTCGCGTGGAGCGAGGAGACGGCCTCCCTCGGCCGCCAGCACAACAACGCCAACGTCGTCGCGGTGGGCGCCCGCATGCACACCCGGGACGAGGCGACGAAGTTCGTCGAGACCTTCCTGGCCACCCCCTTCTCGGGCGACGAACGCCACGTCCGCCGCATCGACATGCTGGCGGCCTACGAGACGACCTCGGAGCTCCCCCCGATCCCGCCCCACCACCCCCAGGGCTGACCGCACACGACGCCCGGCTCCGGCGCGACGGTCCGTCGCCGGAGCCCCGGTCCCGGCGACGGACCGACCGAGAGGACCCCGCCGTGCCGGAAGGGCACACCATCCACCGCCTGGCCCTGGACTACGCCCGGTTCGCCGGGAGCGCGCCGCGGGTGACCAGCCCCCAGGGGAAGTTCTCCGACGCCGCCGCCCTGCTCGACGGCACGGAGCTCACCCGCACCGACGCCCACGGCAAGCACCTCTTCCTGGGCTTCGCCGGGGGCGGCTGGGTCCACATCCACCTGGGCCTCTTCGGCAAGGTCACCTTCGGCGACACGGCCCCGGACGCCCCCGCGCCCCCGCCCACGGACACCGTCCGCCTCCGCCTCGCCGGCCCCGCCGGCCACGTGGACCTGCGCGGCCCGGCCACCTGCGCCCTGATCACGGACGCGGAGAAGCAGGCGATACACGACCGCCTGGGCCCGGACCCCCTGCGTGCGGACGCCGACCCGGAGCGGGCGTACCGCCGCGTCTCCCGCAGCCGTACGACGATCGCCGCCCTCCTCATGGACCAGAAGGTCATCGCGGGCGTGGGCAACGTCTACCGCGCCGAGGTCCTCTTCCGCCACCGCATCGACCCCTACCGCGCGGGCCGGGAGATCACCCCCGCCGAGTGGACGGCGATGTGGTCGGACCTGGTCGCCCTGATGCGCGAGGGCGTGCGCGACAACCGCATCGACACCGTCCGCCCCGAGCACACCCCGGAGGCGATGGGCCGCCCGCCCCGCGTCGACGACCACGGCGGCGAGGTGTACGTCTACCGCCGCGCCCACCAGCCGTGTCACCTCTGCGGCGACACCGTCCGCACCGCCCCCCTCGCGGCCCGCAACCTCTTCTGGTGCCCCACCTGCCAGAAGCCCGGACCGCCCGCCCCGCGGCGCTGACCGGGTGCCCCACGGCCCGGCCGGGTCCTCCCCGCGGCGCCGGCCCGGATCGCGGCCACGCGTCCCCGGCCCGGCCCCACCAGAACCCGTGCGGCAGCCGGGGCGCCCCACCGGCCGCCCCGAAGTCCACCGAGGCCTCCGTCGGCGTTCAGCCCGCCTCTTCCGGCGCGGCGCGACGCGGCCAGGCGCGGCCCGGCCAGGCGCGGTCCGGCGCGGCGCGGTCCGGCGCGGCGCGGTCCGGCGCGGCGCGGCCCGGCCCGCGCCGGCGAGCCGAGGGAGACGCCGCCGGGATGCGCCGTCCCCGACTCCCGTACGGGCAAGGAGGGATTCGCCGCATCCGCCGTACGGGAGCAGCCGGCCCCCGTCGCGGCCCCGGTTCCCCGGCCGGCCGTCAACGCACGCCGTCCCAGGGGCAGAAGGCGTTTTCCCTCTCCAGCGCCGCGTCGACCGGCACCTGGTGGGTCCGGCGCCGTCGCGTGCCGCGTGCCGGGTGTGCTGCCCCCACGATCCGCCGTACCGGTCGTCATGGATCCGTGCCCACCAGGTCGATGCGGGACGAGACGGGAGATTTCCCCCTCCTGGCGGCGCGAGCGCTTTCCTTGGCGTTCACTGTGGAGTTGAGCCTCGGACGGGGGACAAGTGGGACCTCCCGTGCCAAGCGGCGGGTCGGATGGATAGGGTCCCGGACTAATGGTGGCAGGACGACAGCGGCGCGCGGAAGCCGAGACGTGGACGGCCCGGTTGAAGCACCTGGTGCACCGGGTCCGCACCGGCCTGCGCAGAAGCGCCGTGGACTACTTCCGCGGCGACGGCTCGGACTGGATCGCGCTGGCCGGACTGCTGCTCACCGTCCCGGTCATCGCGGCCACCACGCTCGCCGACCCGGTCTGGTGCTCACCGGCCGCCCTGGTCCTGCCGATCGTCGCCGGCGGCCTCGTGCTGCGCCCGGCGAGCCTGCTCGGCCTGTACGCGGCGGCGGCCACGGCGCTGATCGTGGAGTCGGTGCGGCTCGGCCCGTACACCGAGGGCCCGTCCCGGGTCACGCCGGGCGTGGTGCTGGTCGTCGCCGCCTGCGGTTTCGTCGGCCTGCTCATCGCCCAGTTCCGCAGCCGGGTCGGCGTGCCCTGGCGGCGCGGCGGCACCATGCTCTTCGACCTGCGCGAACGCATCCGGGTGCAGAGCAAGCTGCCGGCGCTGCCGCGGGGCTGGCACCGCGAGATGGCGCTGCGGCCGGCGGGCGGCCAGTCCTTCTCCGGCGACTTCGTCGTCGCCGCCCGCACCAACGGCGGCCGCACCCTGGAGGTCGTCCTCACGGACGTCTCCGGCAAGGGCATGGACGCGGGCTCGCGCGCCCTGCTGCTGTCCGGCGCCTTCGGCGGCCTGCTCGGCTCCCTGCCCCCGCACGCCTTCCTCCCGGCCGCCAACGGCTACCTCCTCCGCCAGGACTGGGAGGAGGGCTTCGCCACCTCCATCCACCTCGTCCTCGACCTCGACTCCGGCGACTACGAGCTGTACTCCGCGGGCCACCCGCCGGGCCTCCAGCTCAGCGCCGGCAGCGGCCGCTGGGAGGAGAAGGTCGCGGAGGGCCCGCTGCTCGGCGTGTACGAGGGCGCCCAGTTCGACCCGGTGAAGGGCTCGCTGCGCCCCGGCGACGTGCTGATGCTGTTCACCGACGGCCTGGTGGAGACCTCCGACCGCGACATCGTCGAGGGCATCGACCGCCTCACCGGCGAGGCCGACCGCTATGTCGCCGGCGGCTTCCAGGGGGCGGCCTGGCACCTGATCGAGGCCGTCGCCAAGGACGTCAACGACGACCGCGCCCTGCTGCTGGTCTGCCGCGAGGGCCCGACGGCCCAGGCCGCCCCGCTGCTGTAGACCCGGGCACCCGAGTTCCGAGGCGGAAGGACCCCCATGCTCACCCTTCTCGAGGTCGAGGCCCTCGCCCGCGCCGCCCACGAGGGCCAGACCGACAAGGCGGGCCGCCCCTACGCCGAACACCTCCGGGCCGTCGCGGACGGCGTACGGTCCCGGGGCGGCGACCCCGACCAGATCGCGGCGGCCTGGCTGCACGACGCCGTCGAGGACGACGCCCTCCCCGCGGCCCGGCTGCGCGAGGCGGCCCTGAGCGACCGCACGAAGGACATCGTGGAGGCGCTCACCAAGCGGGCGGGGGAGACGCCGGAGGCGTACGCGGAGCGCATCCTCGCCACCCCGGGCGCGCTGCTGGTGAAGGAGTCCGACCTGGCGCACAACGCCGACCCGGCCCGGCTCGCCGTCCTGGACGGGCCGACCCGCACCCGCCTGACCCAGAAGTACGCCCGCATGCGCGCCCTCCTCGGCCTCGCCGGGAACGCCTGAGCCGCGTTTCCTAGGCGTCGGCCTTCTCGCGCCTCTCGCGCCTCTCGCGTCCTTCGCGCTCCCGCACCGGCCGCCGCTCCGGGACGCGTGCCCGCTCGGGGGCGGCGTCCCGCCTGAACGCCCAGTCCATCCTCGGCTCCATCACGCCCCGGAACACCCACCGGACGGGCTTGGTGCACAGCAGGGTGATGGCGGCGGCGGCGGCCACGGTGACGGCGATCGCGCCGAGCGGCCGGTGCAGCCAGTCCGCCTCGAACAGCCCGCGGTAGTCCGCGCCCTTGATCAGGAAACCGTGCAGCAGATAGCCGTAGAGCGTGCCCGTGCCGAGTGCCGTGAACCACATCGTGCGCCCCGGCACCCAGGAGAAGAAGCAGGCGGTCAGCAGCAGCGAGCAGCCGAACAGCGCCAGCTGCATGACGGGCCCCACCCACCACGGCACGCCCAGCTCCTGCGCGGAGTCGCGGTGGTAGAGCCACCCGGCGTTCATCCGCGGCACCGCCCACCACGAGAAGGCCAGCGCGCAGGCGGCCACCGGCACGGCCGCGATCCGCACCGGCCAGGTGCGCACCGTCCGGAAGTGCTCGGGCCGCAGGCACAGGCCCAGCACGAAGTAGGGCAGGAACTGCAGGACGCGCTGGAGGTCCAGGTCGTCGCCGACGGCCGGGGTGGCGGACGCCAGCAGGGCGATGCCCAGGGCCACCGGCAGCGGATGGCGGATCGTCCTCCAGATCGGCGTGGTCAGCCGCCAGACGAACAGCGCGCACAGGAACCACGTCAGGTAGTACGGGTCGAGGAGGGAGACGGGCGTCTCGGTGTCGTGGTCGACGACCCGCTTGAACAGCGGGTAGGCGGTCTCGAAGACGACGTAGGGCACCACCACGCCGGTCACCAGGCGCTTCAGCCGGGCCGGACTGCCGTCGAAGTTCCGCGAGAAGTAGCCGGAGACGAGGATGAACGCCGGCATGTGGAACGCGTACACGAACTGGTAGGCGGCCTGGAGCACCCGGCTGTCGCCCTTCAGCGGCTCCCAGGAGTGACCGACGGCGACCAGCACGATCGCCAGGTACTTGGCGTTGTCGAAGAACGCGTCACGCTGCTCCGACCGTCTGTCCGGGGACGACCGGTGCTGATCTTTCTCGTTCGGGGTGGAGCCGGGACTCGGCACGAGAGACGAAGCGGCGTGGAACATCTGAGGCACCCTAGCGTTGTCCGTGGCGGTCCGTAAAACCTTCCTCGTCATCGCGATCTCATTCCTCGCGATTTCCAACTGCCCCTTCACTCCGACGCCTTGTATGTCACGATTCATCCCGGCTGAAAGGTACACAACGGGCGGTTGTGGAGTGGCGTCGAAGATCGTGTGACCGCAATTCGAATTACCTGCGGGCCACTGGTGAATTCGTGTGCGGAGTACGCCGGTGAATTGCCGTACGGCAAGATCTCGCGGGCGGTGCGAAGTGGTCGGGCGTGCACGGTGGTGACCGAGGATGCGTCAGTGGCCGCATAGGGAGGCCCTGTTGGTGGCACGATGGTCTCTGGCGGGGTGCGCGAGTCGCGTCCCCGGGCCGGGAGTGCGGACCGACCGAGGATGTGTGATCAGTTGTGGCCATCTCACTGTCAGTGGTGCTGCTGTTGGCGATCGTTCTGGTCGTCCTGATCAGAGGCGGGTCGATCAAGGCGGGCCCCGCCGTCGTCGCGATCCTCTTCGGCTTCTTCCTCGCCTCGACGGGCATGGCGCCGTCGATCAACCGCTTCCTCGACTCCCTCGCCGAAACGATCAACTCGATCAGCTTCTAGCCCGATCGGCGCCGGGGAGGGGCGGCGGCGCGAGGCCCGGCCCGGCCGAAGGGGCACGCGGGGGACACGTCGTACCGGACACGACCCCGGGAACGCGTCAGGGCCAGGTGGAGGGATGATCCTCCGGCCTGGCCCTGAGCCGTGCAGAGCGGGCGACGGGAATCGAACCCGCGTAGCTAGTTTGGAAGACTAGGGCTCTACCATTGAGCTACGCCCGCACACATGGGCCGCGCGTCGGGTGACCGCGGCGCCTCAGGCATCGTAGCGGGTCGGCGCCCCTCGTCGCACACCCTCTTCGCGCGCCGCGCCCGGGGACCGGCCGGGCCCTCGCGAATGCGGCGGCCGGGCGGCCTGCGGGCATGTACCCTACGTGTCGCACCAGACGGGGTGTGGCGCAGCTTGGTAGCGCGTCCGCTTTGGGAGCGGAAGGCCGTGGGTTCAAATCCCGCCACCCCGACCATCTGCGTCATCCGCGCGCCGTCCCGCACGATCGGGCCGGCGCCGCACCGGGGGATCGTCTTTTGGGTGGCCGCAGCTGCTGCGGCTACTATGCAGACTGCGCGCCCGTGTGTCCCGGCCCACCGGCCTCGAAATCTCCCGGGCGTGAATCGCCGGACCTGTCAGGTCCCGGCGAAACCCAAGAAGTCAGCCACAAGGAGACCGAACCGTGAAGAGCGCCGTGGAGACCCTGAACCCGACTCGGGTTCGGCTCACTGTCGAGGTGCCCTTCGAGGAGCTCAAGGACAGCCTCGACGCGGCGTACAAGAAGATCAACCAGCAGGTCACGGTGAAGGGCTTCCGCAAGGGCAAGATCCCCGCCCGGATCATCGACCAGCGGTTCGGCCGCGGGGCCGTGCTGGAGGAGGCCGTCAACGACGCGCTTCCGAAGTTCTACACGGAGGCGGTCAACGGGGCCGAGCTGGACGTCCTCGGCCAGCCGGAGGTCGACATCACGGAGCTGAAGGACGGCGAGACGCTGAACTTCACCGCCGAGGTCGACATCCGTCCCGCCCTCGAGCTGCCGGAGGACTTCTCCTCCATCGAGGTCGAGGTCGACGCCGTCGAGGTCAGCGACGAGGACGTGGACAAGTCCGTCGAGCAGCTCCGTGAGCGCTTCGCCTCGACCTCCCCGGTCGAGCGCGCCGCCGAGGACGGCGACGTCGTCACGGTCGACCTCGAGGCCAAGGTCGACGGCGAGGTCCTGGAGGACGGCGTCGCCGACGGCGTCTCCTACACGATCGGCTCGGGCGAACTGCTCGAGGGCATCGACGACGCCGTGAAGGGTCTGGAGGCCGGTGGCGAGGCCACCTTCACCTCCGAGCTGAAGGGCGGCTCCGCGGCCGGCAAGGAGGCCGAGGTCACCGTCAAGGTCACCCAGGTCGCCGCCCGCGAACTGCCCGAGCTGGACGACGAGTTCGCGCAGCTCGCCTCCGAGTTCGACACCCTCGAGGAGCTGCGGGCGGACAGCCGCAAGCGCCTCGCGAACATGAAGCAGTACGACCAGGCCACCCAGGCCCAGGAGCGCGTCCTGGAGAAGCTCCTGGAGCTCGTCGAGGTGCCCGTCCCCGAGAAGCTGCTCGAGGACGAGATCAACACCCGCAAGCACAACCTGGAGCACCACCAGCTCGGCCAGATGGGTCTGACCCTCGACAAGTACCTGGAGCTCCAGGGCAAGACCGCCGAGGAGTTCGAGACCGAGACCCGCGAGGCCGCGGTCAAGGGCATCAAGACCCAGTTCGTCCTCGACGAGCTGGTCAAGCGCGAGAAGCTGAACGTGAACCAGGAGGAGCTGACCGAGCACCTCATGCGCCGCGCCGCCTCCTCCGGCATGTCCCCCGACCAGTTCGCGCAGGCGGTCGTCGAGGGCGGTCAGGTTCCGCTCCTCGTCGGCGAGGTCGCCCGCGGCAAGGCCCTGGCCGTGGTCGTCGAGTCCGCCACGGTGAAGGACACCAACGGCGAGGTCGTCGACCTGGACGACGACGAGGACGAGGCCGCCGAGGCCGCCGAGGGCACCACGGAGGCCCCCGAGGCCGCCGCCGAGTCCGCGGAGGACAAGCCCGAGGCCTGAGCCTCGCGCCGCCTCCGACGCGTGTACGGCGTGCACGACCGACGCCCGTACGGCTGACGTGCGTACGACGGGCCCCGGGACACTTCGTCCCGGGGCCCGTCCGTCTCCCCGAGGGGTGCGGGCCCCGGCCGGGGCGCGGCCGCGCCGTACGGGCGACCGGCGGCGCGCGGCCCGTACCCGCCCGCGATCCGCGCGTCACCCCGCACCCGCCGCCGGCGGCCCGGCTACGCCCCCGGCGAACACTCACCTCTCCGGGATTCTCCGAAGGGACCCGCGCGTTAGGGTCCATGAATACGAGGGCAGGGGAGTCCCCGTTGCCCCCGGCAGTACACGTGAGACGGCCCGGACGCCGTCGACAAGACGAGCAGGTGGATACGTGACGAATCTGATGCCCTCCGCCGCCGGCGAGCCTTCCATCGGTGGTGGCCTCGGCGACCAGGTCTACAACCGGCTGCTCGGCGAGCGGATCATCTTCCTCGGCCAGCCGGTCGACGACGACATCGCCAACAAGATCACCGCACAGCTGCTGCTCCTCGCCGCCGACCCGGACAAGGACATCTTCCTCTACATCAACAGCCCCGGCGGCTCGATCACGGCCGGCATGGCCATCTACGACACCATGCAGTTCATCAAGAACGACGTGGTGACCATCGCGATGGGCCTCGCGGCCTCGATGGGCCAGTTCCTGCTCAGCGCCGGCACGCCCGGCAAGCGCTTCGCGCTGCCGAACGCCGAGATCCTGATCCACCAGCCCTCCGCCGGCCTGGCGGGCTCGGCCTCGGACATCAAGATCCACGCCGAGCGGCTGCTGCACACCAAGAGGCGCATGGCCGAGCTCACGTCCCAGCACACGGGCCAGACCATCGAGCAGATCACCCGGGACTCGGACCGCGACCGCTGGTTCGACGCCTTCGAGGCCAAGGAGTACGGCCTCATCGACGACGTCATCCCCACGGCCGCCGGCATGCCGGGCGGCGGCGGTACCGGGGCGGCCTAGGGCGTGTTTCGAAAGTCCCGTCTGCCCTTCGGGCAGACGACGCCACTTTCGAAACACGCCCTGGCACGGGCTCGCCACGGCCCCGGGGGCCCCGCGCCGGACTTCCGGCCGCCCCCGAGGCCGTCAGCGCCCCTCTCAGCCCCCTCAGCCCACCGCCCCAGCCCCCTCTCCAGGAGACACCGTGAACGACTTCCCCGGCAGCGGCCTCTACGCCCGCACCGAGGCCGAGTACACCGGCCCCCGCGCCGAGTCCCGCTACGTCATCCCGCGCTTCGTCGAGCGCACCTCCCAGGGCATCCGCGAGTACGACCCGTACGCGAAGCTCTTCGAGGAGCGGGTGATCTTCCTCGGCGTGCAGATCGACGACGCCTCCGCCAACGACGTCATGGCGCAGCTGCTGTGCCTGGAGTCGATGGACCCCGACCGGGACATCTCGGTCTACATCAACAGCCCCGGCGGCTCCTTCACGGCGCTGACCGCGATCTACGACACGATGCAGTTCGTCAAGCCCGACATCCAGACGGTCTGCATGGGCCAGGCGGCCTCCGCCGCCGCGATCCTGCTGGCCGCCGGTACGCCCGGCAAGCGCATGGCGCTGCCGAACGCCCGCGTGCTGATCCACCAGCCGTACAGCGAGACCGGCCGCGGCCAGGTCTCCGACCTCGAGATCGCCGCGAACGAGATCCTGCGGATGCGCGCGCAGCTCGAGGACATGCTGGCCAAGCACTCCACCACGCCGATCGAGAAGATCCGCGAGGACATCGAGCGCGACAAGATCCTCACGGCCGAGGACGCGCTGGCGTACGGCCTGATCGACCAGATCATCTCGACCCGCAAGATGAACAACGCCGACCTGCGCTGACGCGGGCGGAGGAGTATCGTCTGCCGCCCCTTGGCACGGCGTGACACGGTCCACGTGGAAGTGAACCGTGCCAAGGGGGGCCCGAACGTGGGGCCCGGCAAGGTACCGTCGACATAAGGCAGCACCAGGAGACGCTGGACTCGTCAGACGTCCAGTCGTCTCCCAGGCGAAGGGGAAGCACACCGTGGCACGCATCGGTGACGGCGGCGATCTGCTCAAGTGCTCGTTCTGCGGCAAGAGCCAGAAGCAGGTCAAGAAGCTCATCGCAGGGCCCGGTGTGTACATCTGCGACGAGTGCATCGATCTCTGCAACGAGATCATCGAGGAAGAGCTCGCGGAGACGAGCGAGGTCCGCTGGGAGGAACTCCCGAAGCCGCGCGAGATCTACGAGTTCCTCGAGGGCTACGTGGTGGGCCAGGAGCCGGCCAAGAAGGCCCTGTCGGTCGCGGTGTACAACCACTACAAGCGCGTCCAGGCCGGTGAGCACGGCGGCGGCCAGGGCCGTGAGGACGCCATCGAGTTGGCGAAGTCCAACATCCTCCTGCTGGGCCCCACGGGGTCCGGCAAGACCCTCCTCGCGCAGACCCTGGCGCGCATGCTGAACGTGCCGTTCGCCATCGCCGACGCCACGGCCCTCACCGAGGCCGGGTACGTGGGCGAGGACGTCGAGAACATCCTGCTCAAGCTGATCCAGGCCGCGGACTACGACGTCAAGAAGGCCGAGACCGGGATCATCTACATCGACGAGATCGACAAGGTCGCCCGCAAGAGCGAGAACCCCTCGATCACCCGCGACGTCTCGGGCGAGGGCGTCCAGCAGGCCCTGCTGAAGATCCTCGAGGGCACCACGGCCTCGGTCCCGCCGCAGGGCGGCCGCAAGCACCCGCACCAGGAGTTCATCCAGATCGACACGACGAACGTCCTGTTCATCGTGGGCGGCGCCTTCTCGGGCCTGGAGAAGATCATCGAGTCCCGGGCCGGCGCCAAGGGCATCGGCTTCGGCGCGACGATCCGCTCGAAGCGGGAGCTGGAGGCCAAGGACCAGTTCGAGGACGTCATGCCCGAGGACCTGGTCAAGTTCGGCATGATCCCCGAGTTCATCGGCCGCCTCCCCGTGATCACCTCGGTCCACAACCTGGACCGCGAGGCCCTGCTCCAGATCCTCGTCGAGCCGCGCAACGCGCTGGTGAAGCAGTACCAGCGCCTCTTCGAACTCGACGGTGTGGAGCTGGACTTCGAGCGCGCGGCCCTGGAGGCCATCGCCGACCAGGCCATCCTGCGCCAGACCGGCGCGCGCGGCCTGCGCGCCATCATGGAGGAGGTCCTCCAGGCGGTCATGTACGAGGTCCCGTCCCGCAAGGACGTGGCCCGCGTGGTCATCACGGCGGACGTCGTGCTCTCCAACGTCAACCCGACCCTGATCCCGCGGGACGCCCGCGGCGGCCGGGGGCCGGGGGAGCAGAAGACGGCGTAGCGACGGACGCGACGGACGTACGAGACGTGTGAAGGGCCCCGGTCGAGCGACCGGGGCCCTTCTCTTCGTGTCCGCCGGCGTCCGTCGTGTCCGCCGGCGTCCGTCGTGCGGCGGGCGCGTCAGGCCTTGACGCGGATCTGCTCCCGCAGCTTCGCGGTGAGGTCGACCGCGGTGTCCTTGCCGACGCCCGTGCCGGTGTTGTCACCCGGCGAGACCATGGCGACCGTGCTGTAGTCGGCCCAGGCGCAGAACCAGTCGGTCGACTCCTTCTTGGTGAGCGCGTTGGTGCTCTTCGTCGACTGGCACTTGGCGACCGCGCCGTCGATCTCGACCTCCTCCGGATCACCGACCAGCTCCGCGTTCTGCATGGCTCCGGTGTCGCTGGTGGAGCTGTCCTTGACCTGCTTCTGGATGGAGGCGAAGAACTTGTCCAGCGTCTGCTGCGGGTCGGCGATCTCCCCGTAACCGCCCACCATCGTCATGCCCTTGGCGGTCAGCAGCTCGGCCTTGTCGGGCAGCGTGGAGGGGTCCTGGGGGTCGTAGTCGCTGAAGTCGGCGGTCGACCACTGGCCGAGGACCGCCGTGCCGCCCTTGACGCCGCTCTTCTCCATGTCCTTGGCGTTGTCGGAGTCGCTGACCTGGTTGCCCTTGCCGACCCGCTGGTACTCGTCGAGCACCGTCTCCGGCGTCGTCAGCTTGTGCGCGCCGTCGTCCTCCAGGCCGCCCGAGCCCCCGCTGCCGCCGAGGAGGAGGGCCGCGCCCACGCCGAGCGCCGCGACCACCGCGACCGCGCCGATGACGATGCCCGCCTTCTTCTTGCCGCCGCCCGGGGCCGGCGGCTGGGGCATGCCGTAGGGGGCCTGGCCGTACGGCGGCTGCTGGCCGTAGGGAGGCTGCTGGCCGTAGGGAGGCTGCTGGCCGTAGGGCGGGGTGGGCGGCTGCTGACCGTACGGGCCGGGCTGCTGGGGCTGCTGGCCGTAGGGCGCCTGGGGCGGGGCGGCCTGCGGGGGCTGCTGGGGGTAGCCGTAGCCGGGCTGGGGAGCCTGTGGGGGCTGGCCGTACGGGCCGGGCTGCTGGGGCTGCTGGCCGTACGGGCCGGGCTGCTGAGGCTGCTGCCCGCCGTACGGGCCCGGCTGGTTGTAGCTCATGACGGGGTTCCCCTCCAGGTACTTATGCGATTTTCACATCTTGACTCAATCCCGGTGCGGCCCCGGCGCCGGGGACCTCACCGTTACAGAACAAACGCGTTTCGGGACGGCGTGGTGACACCCCTAAACTGGCCCCGTGACCGACAACGCTCAGCAGCAGCCCTCAGCGCCCACGACCGAACTGCCGACCCAGTACGCGCCGGCCGACGTAGAGGCGCCGCTGTACGAGCGCTGGGTCGAGCGGGGCTACTTCGAGGCCGACGCCAAGAGCGACAAGCCGCCGTTCACCGTCGTCATCCCGCCGCCGAACGTCACGGGCAGCCTGCACCTCGGCCACGCCTTCGAGCACACCCTCATCGACGCCCTGACCCGCCGCAAGCGCATGCAGGGCTTCGAGACGCTGTGGCAGCCCGGCATGGACCACGCCGGCATCGCGACCCAGAACGTCGTCGAGCGCGAGCTGGGCAAGGAGGGCAAGTCGCGGCACGACCTGGGCCGCGAGGCCTTCGTCGAGCGCGTCTGGCAGTGGAAGGGCGAGTCCGGCGGGCAGATCAGCGGCCAGATGCGGCGCCTCGGCGACGGCGTCGCGTGGTCGCGCGAGCGGTTCACCATGGACGAGGGCCTCTCGCAGGCCGTCCAGACCATCTTCAAGCGGCTCTACGACGACGAGCTGATCTACCGCGCCGAGCGCATCATCAACTGGTGTCCGCGCTGCCTCACCGCCATCTCGGACATCGAGGTCGACTACCAGGACGACGAGGGCGAGCTCGTCTCCATGACGTACGGCGAGGGCGAGGACACCATCGTCGTCGCGACCACCCGCGCCGAGACGATGCTCGGCGACACGGCCGTCGCCGTCCACCCCGACGACGAGCGCTACCGGCACCTGGTCGGCAAGCTGATCAGGCTGCCGCTGACCGACCGCTCCATCCCCGTCGTCGCCGACGAGCACGTCGACCCCGAGTTCGGCACGGGTGCCGTCAAGGTCACCCCGGCCCACGACCCGAACGACTTCGAGATCGGCCGGCGCCACGGCCTGCCGTCCCTCACCGTCATGGACGAGCACGCCGTCATCACGGCCCACGGCCCCTTCCAGGGCCTGGACCGCCTGGAGGCCCGCTCCGCCATCGTCGCCGCGCTGCGCGCCGAGGGCCGGATCGTCGCCGAGAAGCGGCCCTACCTCCACAGCGTCGGCCACTGCTCGCGCTGCAAGACCACCATCGAGCCCCGCCTGTCGATGCAGTGGTGGGTCAAGGTCGGCCCGCTGGCGAAGACCGCCGGCGACGCCGTCCGCGACGGCCGCGTCAAGATCCACCCGCAGGAGATGGAGAAGCGGTACTTCGACTGGGTCGACAACCTCCACGACTGGTGCATCTCGCGGCAGTTGTGGTGGGGTCACCGCATCCCCGTCTGGTACGGGCCGAACGGCGAGACCGTCTGCGTCGGCCCCGACGACGAGGCCCCCACCGGCGAGGGCTGGCACCAGGACACCGACGTCCTCGACACCTGGTTCTCCTCCGGCCTGTGGCCGTTCTCCACCCTCGGCTGGCCCGAACGGACCGAGTCGCTCGCGAAGTTCTACCCGAACTCCGTCCTGGTCACCGGCTACGACATCCTCTTCTTCTGGGTCGCCCGGATGATGATGTTCGGCCTGTACGCGATGGACGGCACCCCGCCGTTCCACACCATCGCCCTGCACGGCATGGTCCGCGACCAGTTCGGCAAGAAGATGTCCAAGTCCTTCGGCAACGCGGTCAACCCGCTGGACTGGATGGACAAGTACGGCTCCGACGCCCTGCGCTTCACCCTCGCCCGCGGCGCCAACCCGGGCGTCGACGTCCCCATCGGCGAGGACTGGGTCCAGGGCTCCCGCAACTTCGCCAACAAGATCTGGAACGCCACCCGCTTCGCGCTGATGAACGGCGCCACGGTCGAGGGCCCGCTGCCGGACGCCTCGGCCATGTCCGCGGCCGACCGCTGGATCCTGTCCCGCCTCAACTCGGTGGTCGCCGAGGTCGACGCGTTCTACGACGACTTCCAGTTCGCCAAGCTCTCCGACTCCCTCTTCCACTTCGCGTGGGACGAGGTCTTCGACTGGTACGTCGAGCTGTCCAAGACGACGTTCCAGGCGGGCGGCGAACCGGCCGAGGTCAGCAAGCGCGTCCTCGGCGAGGTCCTCGACGTCACCCTGAAGCTGCTGCACCCGGTCGTCCCGTTCGTCACGGAGACCCTCTGGACGACGCTGACCGGCGGCGAGTCGGTCGTCGTCGCCGAGTGGCCGGCGGACAGCGGCTTCCGCGACGCCGACGCCGAACGCGAGATCGAGACGCTCCAGTCCGTCATCACCGAGGTCCGCCGGTTCCGCGCCGACCAGGGCCTCCAGCCCGGCCAGCGGGTCCCGGCCCGCCTGGAACTGGACGGCACCGCGCTCGCCCCGCACGAGGCGGCCATCCGCCAGCTGCTGCGGCTCCAGCCGGAGGGCGAGGACTTCTCGGCGACGGCGACCCTGCCGGTCTCGGGCGCCACGGTCGCCCTCGACCTGTCCGGCACGATCGACGTGGCCGCGGAGCGCAAGCGGCTGGCGAAGGACCTGGCCGCCGCCGAGAAGGAGAAGGCCCAGGCCCAGGGCAAGCTCGGCAACGAGGCGTTCCTCGCCAAGGCGCCCGACAAGGTCGTCGACGGGATCCGCGCCCGGCTGGCGAAGGCGGACGAGGACATCGCCCGCATCCAGGCCCAGCTGGACCGGCTGCCGCAGGCGTAGGGCGCGCCCCGAAAGTCCCGCATGTCGGCGAAGGCCCCCGGAACGCACAGCTCCGGGGGCCTTCGCCCGCCTTCGTCGGTGGTCGTCCGTAGACTGGCCCCGTGAGCGAGCTCCCCCCCAACGGCAACGACGACGACCAGCCCGATGCCCTCGACTCCTTCGAGGAGATCATCGCGGCCGAGACCGACCGCGACCCCGACCTCGCGGTGATCGAGGCCGGCAGCCGCACCCTGCGCACCCTGGGCGGCCCGCCCGAGTCCGACGTGCCCGCCCGGCCCGCGGACCCCGAGGTCGACAAGGCCCTGCGCGAGGTCGAGGCGGAGCTGGCCACCCGCTGGGGCGAGACCAAGCTGGAGCCGTCCGTCGCCAGGATCGCCGCCCTCATGGACGTCCTGGGCGAACCGCAGCGGGCCTACCCCGCCGTCCACATCACGGGGACGAACGGCAAGACCTCCACCGCCCGCATGATCGAGGCCCTCCTCGGCGCCTTCGACCTGCGCACCGGGCGGTACACCTCCCCGCACGTGCAGTCGATCACCGAGCGCGTCAGCCTCGACGGCGCCCCCGTCTCCGCCGAACGCTTCATCGAGACCTACCACGACATCAAGCCGTACGTGGAGATGGTCGACGCGGCCCAGGAGTACCGGCTGTCCTTCTTCGAGGTGCTCACCGGCATGGCGTACGCCGCCTTCGCCGACGCCCCCGTGGACGTGGCCGTCGTGGAGGTGGGCATGGGCGGTTCCTGGGACGCCACCAACGTGATCGACGGGGACGTCGCCGTCGTCACCCCCATCGACCTCGACCACACCGACCGGCTCGGCGGGACGCCCGCCGAGATCGCCGCGGAGAAGAGCGGGATCATCAAGCGGGGCGCGACCGTGATCCTCGCCCAGCAGCCCGTCGACGCCGCCCAGGTCCTGCTGAAGAAGGCCGTCGAGGTGGACGCCACGGTCGCCCGCGAGGGCCTGGAGTTCGGGGTCGTCTCCCGCCAGGTCGCCGTCGGCGGGCAGCTGCTCACCCTGCGCGGCGTCGGCGGCGAGTACCCCGACGTGTACCTCCCGCTGCACGGCCCCTACCAGGCGCACAACGCGGCCGTGGCCCTCGCCGCCGTCGAGGCGTTCTTCGGCGTGGGCGCCCAGCGGCCCGAACCGCTGGACATCGACACCGTGCGCAAGGCCTTCGCGGCCGTGTCGGCGCCGGGCCGCCTGGAGGTCGTCCGGCGCTCCCCGACCGTCGTGCTCGACGCCGCCCACAACCCGGCCGGCGCCCGCGCCACCGCCGAGGCGGTCGGCGAGGCCTTCGACTTCAGCCGGCTGATCGGCGTGGTCGGCGCCAGCGGCGACAAGAACGTGCGAGGGCTGCTCGAGGCCTTCGAGCCGATCTTCGCCGAGGTCGTCGTCACCCGGAACACCAGCCACCGCGCCATGGACGTGGACGAGCTGGCCGCGATCGCCGTCGAGGTGTTCGGCGAGGAACGCGTCCAGGTCGAGCCGCGGCTGCCCGACGCCCTGGAGGCGGCGATCACGCTCGCCGAGGAGGAGGGCGAGTTCGCCGGCGGCGGCGTCCTGGTCACCGGTTCCGTCATCACCGTCGGGGAAGCCCGGCTGCTCCTGGGGAAGGGCTGAGGTCTCCCACCATGCGTACGCTCTGTTCCTCCACCCTGATCGGCGAGTTCTTCATCATCGGCTTCGCCGGTCTGGTCGCCATGAAGGACGCCGACCTCACCACGTCCACGGTGTGGACGGTGTGCGGCATCGCCATGTTCCTCTGCGTGCTGCTGTGCGCCGTGGTCACCCGGCCCGGCGGAGTCGCCCTCGGCTGGGCGCTCCAGGTCGCCCTCGTCCTCAGCGGCTTCGTCGTGCCGATGATGTTCATCCTCGGCGTGCTCTTCGGGGCCCTGTGGTGGGCGTCGGTGCACTACGGGCGCAAGATCGACGAGGCGAAGGCGAGGTTCGCCGCGCAGGCCGCCGCCTCCCCCTCGGGCACCGCTGACGCTGTGTGACAGGGGCTCGGACACGCCCTGTAGCCTCGTCCCACCGCACACCGGCACCAGAAGGAGTCACCCCGTGAGCCAGCGCACCCTCGTCCTCCTCAAGCCCGACGCCGTCCGTCGTGGCCTGACCGGCGAGATCATCAGCCGTATCGAGCGCAAGGCCGGCTGGCAGATCACCGCGCTGGAACTGCGCACCCTGGACCAGGACACCCTGGAGCAGCACTACGGCGAGCACAAGGGCAAGCCCTTCTACGAGCCGCTGGTGGAGTTCATGTCCTCCGGGCCGGTCGTCGCCCTGATCGTCGAGGGCGAGCGGGTCATCGAGGGCGTGCGCGCCCTGGCCGGTCCGACCGACCCGATCGCCGCCGCGCCCGGCTCCATCCGGGGGGACTTCGGCGTGATCGTCCGCGAGAACCTCATCCACGCCTCCGACTCCGAGGAGTCCGCCGAGCGCGAGGTGAAGATCTTCTTCCCCGGGCGCGCCTGATCCGGGAGCGGCCGGGCGAACCGAGCGAACCGGGCGGTTCCGAACCGCCCGGCGGTGCTCCCCGGCCCCGCCGGACGCGGAGGTTTCAAGAATTTTTCTGAGGGTCCGTCACCTCGCCCCGTCGCCCGACCAGGGACGGCCGTACGATTTCGGCCGTCCCTCGGCATATGCGTGCCGATCGGGGGAACGCGGGCCCCCGATGGCCCGTCTCCACAAGCGGGGCGCCGCGGCATCTGCTGACAATGGCGAAGACCCTCGCGCAGTGTTCGTGCAGGCGCGTCTACGATGTAAGCCTTCACGTCACAGCGCCCACCTCGCCGACCTGAAAAGCCCTCACGAGCTCACGGGAAGGCCAGTCGAATCCTGATGGGGAACTCAATGTCGTTCATCGGCCGTGACATGGCTGTCGACCTCGGGACCGCCAACACGCTGGTGTACGTCAGGGGTCGTGGGATCGTACTCAACGAGCCGTCCGTCGTCGCGATCAACACCAACACCGGTGGCATCCTCGCGGTCGGCGCCGAAGCGAAGAAGATGATCGGACGGACCCCTGGCAACATTGTCGCCGTGCGTCCGCTGAAGGACGGCGTCATCGCCGACTTCGAGATCACCGAGCGGATGCTCCGCTACTTCATCCTGAAGATCCACAAGCGGCGTTACCTGGCCAGGCCGCGCGTCGTCGTCTGCGTGCCCTCCGGCATCACCGGCGTCGAGCGCCGCGCCGTCATCGAGGCGTCGACCCAGGCCGGCGCCCGGCAGGTGCACATCATCGAGGAGCCCATGGCCGCCGCCATCGGCTCCGGCCTGCCGGTCCACGAGGCCACGGGCAACATGGTGGTGGACATCGGCGGCGGCACCACGGAGGTCGCGGTCATCTCGCTCGGCGGCATCGTCACCGCCCAGTCCATCCGCGTCGCGGGCGACGAGCTGGACAACGCGATCATCCAGCACATCAAGAAGGAGTACAGCCTCCTCCTCGGTGAGCGGTCGGCGGAGCAGATCAAGATCACGATCGGTTCGGCGTACGAGCTCGAATCCGACGAGCACACCGAGATCCGCGGCCGGGACCTCGTCTCCGGGCTGCCCAAGACCGTCGTCATCTCGGCCGCCGAGGTGCGCAAGGCGATCGAGGAGCCCGTCAACGCGATCGTCGACGCCGTGAAGACCACCCTCGACAAGTGCCCGCCGGAGCTGTCCGGCGACATCATGGACCGCGGGATCGTCCTGACCGGCGGCGGAGCCCTGCTGCGCGGGCTGGACGAGCGGCTGCGCCGGGAGACCGGCATGCCCATCCACATCGCCGAGGACCCGCTGGACAGCGTGGCGCTCGGATCCGGCAAGTGCGTCGAGGAGTTCGAGGCGCTCCAGCAGGTCCTGGACGCCGCGCCCCGCAGATGACCTGACGCCTCGATTCCGCCGTACGGGACGATCACCTCTCGTGCGGCGGATCGTCGGTACCGAGGCATGAGATCCTCAAGCCTCCCCCCGAGCACCGCACACCGCGCCCCCGGATCTTCCCGGGGCCATCCGAATTCCCGCATTCCTATGAGGAAGGGCACGGCCGCCGCACGTGAGGGACACACGAGAGAGCCGGCTGCTCCTGGTGCTGCTGATCGCCGTCGCGTTCGCGCTGATCACGGTGGACATCCGCGGCGGGGAGGACTCCCCGGTCGACGGTGCCCGGCAGGCCGCGGCCGCGGCCTTCGGGCCGGTCGAGGACGGGGTGGCGTCGGCGGTGGACCCCGTCGGCGACGCCGTCTCCGCCGTACGCGACTCCGGTGAGCGCCACGACCGGCTCGCCGTGCTGGAGAAGGAGAACGCCGCGCTCAAGGCGAAACTCGGCAGCGACGACCGCAACCGCAGCCGGCTGGCGCAGCTCGACAAGATCCTCAAGACCGCCGGCGCCGGCCAGTACGGCATCAAGGGCGCCGAGGTCATCGCGATCGGAGCGGCCCAGGGCTTCTCCTGGACCGTCACCATCGACGTCGGCGCCGACGACGGCATCAGGCGCGACATGACGGTCCTCAACGGCGACGGACTGGTCGGGCGGGTCACCACCGTCGGACCGGACACCGCCACCGTCCTGCTCGCCAGCGACCCCGACTTCACCGTCGGCACCCGCATGGAGGCCTCCGACGAGCTGGGCTTCGCCTCCGGACAGGGCGACCGCCCGCTGCGCGTCGAACTCCTCAACGGCAAGGCCGAGGTGAAGAAGGGCGACCGCCTGGTCACCTTCGGCTCGCAGGCCGACAAGCCGTTCGTACCCGGCGTGCCGGTCGGCGTGGTCTCCCGCGTCGACCCGTCCGGCGGCGACCTCACCCGCACCCTCTACGTCACGCCGTACGTCAGCTTCACCAAGCTCGACATCGTCGGCGTCGTCGTCGAGGCCCCGAAGAAGGACCCGCGCGACACCGTGCTGCCCACCAAGCCCAAGCCGGTCCCCACGCCGACGGTGACCGTCACGGTCACCCCGAACGCGAACGCACCCGTCGAAGGCCAGGAAGAGCAGTAGGAGCTGACTACCCCATGCGCGTCAACCGGATCCTGCTCTCCGTCCCGCTGATCATCGTCGCCCTGGTGATCCAGGTGAGCGTCCTCGCCCGCCTGCACCTGCCCGGCGCCGTCCCCGACCTGCTGCTCCTCACCGTCCTGGGCCTCGCCCTGGTCTACGGCCACGTCGGCGGCGCCCTCATCGGCTTCGGCGCCGGACTGCTCGCCGACCTCGCCCCGCCCGCCGACCACGCCGCCGGGCGCTACGCCCTCGTGCTGTGCGTCATCGGCTACCTCGCCGGGCTCGTCAAGCCGGAGAACGGCCGCATCAAGTCGGCCACCGGCCCGATGCTCGTCGTGGTCGCCGCCGCGATCGGCTCCACCCTGCTGTACGCCGGTGTCGGCGCCCTCGTCGGCGACACCGCCGCCCGCCACGTCGGCCTCACCGGCCTGCTGTTCTCGGCGGCCCTGTACGACCTGCTGCTCGCCCCCTTCGTCGTGCCGGGCGTGATGTTCCTGGCCCGGCGCGCGGACAACGACCCGCTCGCCGAGACCAACGCCGCCGCCACGTCGCCCGACATCTCCTCCGGGTGGCTCTCCTCCGGCACCGGCCTGCGGATCGGCGGCCGGCGCGGCGGCCTGAAGACGAAGGTGGCCCGCTCCCGGACGGCCCGTGCCGGGCGCATCAAGGGGGTCAAGCGGCTGTGAACGCGGGGGAGCCGAGGACGGGTGACGGCGGCGGTCGTGTCCCGTGTGCGGACGACGCCGCGGGGCACGGTGCGGGCGGCGGCACGGGCCGTGTCCCGCGAGCGGGTGACGCCCGCGGGTTCACCCGGACGGGGTCGCCGCGGCGGAACGGGGCCTCACAGGCGGATCGTTCATCATGCGTACGCACACCCGCAGGCACACGCACACCCACAGACACATCCACACCCGCACCCACGTCCACAGGCACATCCACACCCACAGGCACTCGCATCCGGGCACACGCGTCCGCGCACTGAGAGGGGGAGACCGCCGCAGTGACCAACATTCCCGAGACCGGGAGGACCCCACGGGTCCAGATCCGGCTCGTCGTGATCCAGATCCTCGTCCTCTCCCTCCTCGGCACCCTCGGCGGCCGGCTGTGGTACCTCCAGATCCGTGAGGGCGCGGAGTACGCCAAGGAGGCCTCCGGCAACCACGTCCAGCAGGTCGTCGAGCCCGCCGTGCGCGGCTCCATCCTGGACGCCCGGGGAGTCCCCCTCGCGGACAACGAGACACGGCTCGTCGTCTCCGCCTCCCGCACCGAGCTGCTGAAGCAGAAGGACGACGGCAAGGCCGTCCTGTCCAAGCTCGCCGGCGTCCTCGGCATGACCGCCGAGGACGTCACGCTGAAGGTCCGGCTGTGCGACGCGGAGACCCCCCAGCCCTGCTGGAACGGCTCGCCCTACCAGCCCATCCCCATCACCGACGAGGCCACACCCAAGCAGGCCCTCCAGATCCGCGAGCGCGCCGAGGACTTCCCCGGCATCACCGCCGAACCCGAGGCCGTCCGCCGCTACGCGAGCCCCGGCGCGGCCAACACCGCCCAGGTCCTCGGCTACCTCTCCCCGGTCACCGACGAGGAGATCACCAAGGCCCAGGACACCGACTCGCCCTTCCTGCGCTCCGACCAGGTCGGCCGGTCCGGTCTGGAGCGCCAGTACGACAAGGAACTGCGCGGCAAGGCCGGCGTCACCCGCTACGAGGTCGACAACCTCGGCCGGGTCATCGGCGAGGCCGAGGCCGACCCGGCGCAGCCCGGCTCCAACCTCGTCACCAGCATCGACGCCCGCGTCCAGCGGGTCGCCGAGTACGAGCTGAACGAGGCGATGAAGGAAGCCCGCAAGCAGTTCGACAAGAACACCAACGAAAACTACAAGGCCGACGCGGGCGCGGTCGTCGTGATGGAGGCCAGGACCGGCCGCGTGGTCGCCATGGCGTCCAATCCGAACTACGACCCCAACGCCTGGGTGGGCGGGATCTCCGCCAAGGACTACAAGAAGCTCACCGGCAAGTCCTCCAACTACCCGCTGCTCAACCGGGCCATACAGGGTCAGGCGGCCCCCGGCTCGATCTTCAAGGTGGTCTCCACGGCCGCCGCGGTCCAGGCGGGGTACGACTTCGACGGGCGGTACAACTGCTCCAGCTCGTACTCGGTCGGCGGCCAGGTCTTCAAGAACTTCGAGTCCCAGAACCACGGCCCGATCACCCTCGGCCGCGCCCTGGAGGTCTCCTGCGACACCGTCTTCTACTCCCTCGCCCACCAGCAGTGGCAGAAGGACGGCGGCATCGACCCCAAGGGCAAGCCGAAGGACTACTTCTACAAGACCGCCCACCAGTTCGGCCTCGGCAAGGAGACCGGCATCGACCTCCCCAACGAGGTCAGCGGCCGCGTCCCCGACCGTCAGTGGAAGCAGTCCTACTGGGACGCCAACAAGGACGGCTGGTGCAAGACCGGCAAGAAGGACGGCAGCTACGTCGAGAAGATCGCGTACGAGAACTGCCTCGAGGGCAACAAGATGCGCGCCGGTGACGAGATCAACTACTCCATCGGCCAGGGCGACACCCTGGTGACCCCCGTTCAGATGGCCACCATCTACGCGGCCATCGCCAACGGCGGCACCCTGTACGACCCCACGGTCGGCAAGGCCGTCGTCAGCCCCGACGGCAAGACGGTCCGGGAGATCGAGCCGAAGGCGCACGGCAAACTGCCCGTCACCAAGCAGACCCTGGCCCAGATGGACGAGGCCCTCGCCGGCGTGGCCACCCGCGGTACGGCGGCCTGGCGCTTCGGCGGCTGGCCGCAGGACAAGATCGAGATGCACGCCAAGACCGGTACCGCCGAGGTCTACGGCAAGCAGACGACGTCCTGGTTCGCCACGTACACCAAGGACTACTCGATCGTGATGACGATCTCCCAGGGCGGTACGGGTTCCGGGGCCTCCGGCCCGGCCGTGCGGAACATATACGACGCCCTGTACGGCGTCTCCGACGACGGCGTGATCAACGAGAAGAACGCCCTGCTGCCCACCCCGCAGAAGACCCTGCCGAAGATCAAGACGGACGGCACCATCGCGTCCCCGAAGATCTCCAAGGACCCGGCGAAGGAACAGCAGAAGTACCAGAAGGCCACCGGGACCGCCACCCCCGCCCCGGACGGGACGCAGCAGGGAGCGACCACCGCCTCACCCGAGGCCACCAACCGTGACACGCGGCGGCGAGGACGCCGGCGGGGAAGCCGGAGGAAGTGCACATGAGCGGCGCGAACGGCTTCTCCGTCTCCGGGTACGGACCCGAACGGGCCGGCTGGACGCGGCTCTTCGCCCGCGACTCGCTGGCGCGGCGCCTGGACTGGCCGATACTGCTGGCGGCGGTCGCGCTGTCGCTGATCGGCTCCCTGCTGGTGTACTCGGCGACCCGCAACCGCACCGAGATCAACCAGGGCGACCCGTACTTCTTCCTGCTGCGGCACCTGCTGAACACCGGCATCGGGTTCGCCCTGATGATCGGCACGGTCTGGCTCGGCCACCGCACGCTGCGCAACGCCGTACCGGTCCTGTACGGCCTGTCGGTCCTGCTGATCCTGCTGGTGCTCACCCCGCTCGGCTCCACCGTCAACGGCGCGCACTCCTGGATCCAGCTCGGCGGCGGCTTCTCGCTCCAGCCCTCGGAGTTCGTGAAGATCACGATCATCCTGGGCATGGCCATGCTGCTGGCGGCCCGGGTCGACGCCGGCGACAAGCTCTACCCCGACCACCGCACGGTCCTCCAGGCACTCGGCCTGGCCGCCGTACCGATGCTGGTCGTCATGCTGATGCCCGACCTCGGGTCGGTCATGGTCATGGTCATCATCGTGCTGGGCGTGCTGCTGGCCTCCGGCGCCTCCAACCGGTGGGTCTTCGGGCTGCTCGGGGCGGGCGCCGCCGGCGCGCTCGCCGTCTGGCAGCTGCACATCCTGGACGACTACCAGATCGCCCGCTTCGCGGCCTTCGCCAACCCCAGCCTCGACCCCGCCGGTGTCGGCTACAACACCAACCAGGCGCGCATCGCCATCGGCTCGGGCGGGCTGACCGGGTCCGGGCTGTTCGAGGGCTCGCAGACGACCGGCCAGTTCGTGCCCGAACAGCAGACGGACTTCGTGTTCACCGTCGCCGGCGAGGAACTGGGCTTCGTCGGCGGCGGCCTCATCATCGTGCTGCTCGGCGTCGTCCTGTGGCGGGCCTGCCGCATCGCCCGCGAGACGACCGAGCTGTACGGCACGATCGTCGCCGCCGGGATAGTCGCCTGGTTCGCCTTCCAGTCGTTCGAGAACATCGGCATGACCCTCGGCATCATGCCGGTCACCGGCCTGCCCCTGCCGTTCGTCTCCTACGGCGGCACGTCGATGTTCGCGGTGTGGGTGGCGGTCGGACTGCTGCAGTCGATCCGGGTCCAGCGGCCCATGTCGGCCTGAGCGGCCCGCACCGCGCCCCCGTCCGCGCCCCGGGCCCGCACGCGGAGGAAGTCGAGCCCGGTCGGCCCTGCCGGTCCGGGCTCGACCGCCACTAGATTCGGGTCATGACGGAGACGAAACGCGAGGTCGAGCGCAAGTACGCATCCGACGGCGGCGGGCTGCCCGACCTGACGGGCCTCGCCGGGGTCGCCGCCGTCCTCGACAAGGGCGTCACCGAACTGGACGCCACCTACTACGACACCGCCGACGCGCGGCTCCTCGCCGCCTCCCTCACCCTGCGGCGACGCACCGGCGGCTCCGACGCGGGCTGGCACCTGAAGTTCCCCGTCGCCCCCGGCGTCCGCGACGAGATCCGGGCACCGCTGTCCGACACCCTCCCGCCCGCCCTCGCCGGCCTGGTCCGCTCCCGCGTGCGGGACGCCGAGCTGGTACCGGTCGTCCGGCTCCGCTCCGCCCGCGACGTCCGCGAACTGGTCGACGCCGAGGGCCGGCTGCTCGCCGAGGTCAGCGCGGACGCGGTGCGCGCCGACCGGCTGACCGGGGACGGCGGCTCCGCCCGCTGGACCGAGATCGAGGTGGAACTCGCCGACGGCGGCGACCCCGCTTTCCTCGACGAGGTGGAGACGCGGCTGCGCGGGGCGGGCGTACGGCCGTCCGGGTCGGCGTCGAAGCTGGCGCGCGCCCTGGCGGAGACGGAACCGCGCCGGAGGAAGAACGGCGGACCGAAGCGGAAACCGCAGGCCGACGGCAGGCGCGCCACCGGCGAGACCGCCTCCGGCGCCGAGGCGACCGCCGGGGAGCACGTCCTGGCGTACCTGCGCACCCAGCGGGACGCGATCGTCGCACTGGATCCGGCCGTCCGCCGGGAACTGCCCGACTCGGTGCACGGCATGCGCGTCGCCACCCGCCGGACGCGCAGCGCCCTCCGCTCCTACGCCAAGGTCCTCGACCGCACGGTCACCGACCCGCTCGGCGGGGAATTGAAGTGGCTCGCCGCGGAACTGGGCGTGGACCGCGACCAGGAGGTGCTCACCGACCGGCTGACGACCGTCCTGGACGCCCTGCCGCGCCCCCTGGTGGTCGGCCCCGTCCGCAAACGGCTCCGCACCTGGGCGCGGGCCGGCGGCGGCGGCTCACGCCGACGCCTGATCGCCGTACTGGACGGCGCGCGGTACCTGGCGCTGCTGGACGCGCTGGACCGGCTGGTCGGCGAACCGCCCCTGCTGCCGGCCGCCGCGGGCGCTCCGGAGAAGGTGCTCGCCAAGGCCGTGCGCAAGGACTTCGCGCGGGTCGCCGCGCTGGTCGAGGAGGCGCTCGCACAGCCGCCGGGCACCGGCCGGGACCTGGCCCTGCACGAGGCCCGCAAGAAGGCCAAGCGGACCCGCTACTGCGCCGAGGCCGCCGCGCCGGCGCTCGGCGCGCCCGCCGCCGACCTGGTCCGCCACATGAAGTCCCTCCAGAACCTGCTCGGCGACCACCAGGACAGCGTGATGGCCCGCGCGGCCCTGCGCGACCTCGCCGCCCGGGCGCACGCGGCGGGGGAGAGCGCCTTCACCTACGGACTGCTCCACGGCAGGGAGGAACGCCGGGCGGAACTGGCGGAGGCGGCGCTGCCGCGGGCGTGGGAGACGATCGGCACGGCGCCGGCGGTCTGAGCCGCCGGGATCTTCCGGCGTTCGGGGACGCCCCGGGAGCGGGTTAGTCTAGATGGTCACCCTCCCCCAGCCCCTCCGGCCGGGGGTGCCCCCAGCCAGCTCACGAAGGTAACCTCGCGATGTCTGTCGAGTCGGTCTTCCCGCAGCTCGAAGCTCTGCTCCCGCACGTGCAGAAGCCGATCCAGTACGTCGGCGGCGAACTCAACTCCACGGTCAAGCCCTGGGAGTCCTGCGACGTCCGCTGGGCGCTGATGTACCCGGACGCGTACGAGGTCGGGCTCCCCAACCAGGGCGTCATGATCCTCTACGAGGTCCTCAACGAGCAGGAGGGCGTCCTCGCCGAGCGCACGTACAGCGTGTGGCCGGACCTGGAGGCCCTGATGCGCGAGCACCGCGTCCCCCAGTTCACCGTGGACAGCCACCGCCCGGTGAAGGCCTTCGACGTGTTCGGCCTGTCCTTCTCCACCGAGCTGGGCTACACGAACATGCTGACCGCGCTGGACCTGGCGGGCATCCCGCTGGAGTCCCGGGACCGCGGTCTCGACGACCCGATCGTGCTGGCCGGCGGCCACGCGGCCTTCAACCCCGAGCCGATCGCCGACTTCATCGACGCGGCGGTCATCGGCGACGGCGAGCAGGCCGTGCTCGACATGACGAGGATCGTCCGGGAGTGGAAGGCCGAGGGCCGGCCGGGCGGCCGCGAGGAGGTCCTCTTCCGCCTGGCGAAGACCGGCGGCGTGTACATCCCGCGTTTCTACGACGTCGAGTACCTGCCGGACGGCCGCATCGCCCGCGTCGTGCCCAACCGGTCCGGCGTCCCGTGGCGGGTGTCCAAGCACACCGTCATGGACCTCGACGAGTGGCCGTACCCGAAGCAGCCCCTCGTCCCGCTCGCCGAGACGGTGCACGAGCGGATGTCGGTGGAGATCTTCCGCGGCTGCACCCGCGGCTGCCGCTTCTGCCAGGCCGGCATGATCACCCGCCCGGTCCGCGAGCGCTCCATCACCGGCATCGGCGAGATGGTGGAGAAGGGCCTGAAGGCGACCGGCTTCGAGGAGGTCGGCCTGCTGTCGCTGTCCTCCGCGGACCACAGCGAGATCGGCGACGTCGCCAAGGGCCTCGCGGACCGCTACGAGGAAGACAAGATCGGCCTCTCGCTGCCCTCGACCCGCGTGGACGCCTTCAACGTCGACCTGGCCAACGAGCTGACGCGCAACGGCCGCCGGTCCGGCCTCACCTTCGCCCCCGAGGGCGGCTCCGAGCGCATGCGCAAGGTCATCAACAAGATGGTCTCGGAAGAGGACCTGATCCGCACCGTCGCCACCGCGTACGGCAACGGCTGGCGCCAGGTGAAGCTGTACTTCATGTGCGGTCTGCCGACGGAGACCGACGAGGACGTCCTGCAGATCGCCGACATGGCGACCCGCGTCATCCAGAAGGGCCGCGAGGTCTCCGGCGCCAACGACATCCGCTGCACGGTCTCCATCGGCGGCTTCGTGCCCAAGCCGCACACCCCCTTCCAGTGGGCGCCGCAGCTCTCCGCCGAGGAGACGGACGCCCGCCTGGAGAAGCTCCGCGACAAGATCCGCGGCGACAAGAAGTACGGCCGCTCGATCGGCTTCCGCTACCACGACGGCAAGCCCGGCATCGTCGAGGGCCTGCTGTCCCGCGGCGACCGCCGCATCGGCGCCGTCATCCGCGCCGTCTACGAGGACGGCGGCCGCTTCGACGGCTGGCGCGAACACTTCTCCTACGACCGCTGGATGAGCTGCGCCGACAAGGCCCTGGCCCCCCTCGGCGTGGACGTCGACTGGTACACCACCCGGGAGCGCGGCTACGAGGAGGTCCTGCCCTGGGACCACCTGGACTCCGGCCTCGACAAGGACTGGCTCTGGGAGGACTGGCAGGACGCCCTCGACGAGACGGAGGTCGAGGACTGCCGCTGGACGCCGTGCTTCGACTGCGGCGTGTGTCCTGCCATGGACACCTCCATCCAGATCGGCCCCACGGGCAAGAAGCTGCTGCCGCTGACGGTCGTGAAGTAGCGGCACCGCGCGGGGGAGGGCCCGGTGGCACCGGACGGTGCGGCCGGGCCCTCTCGCGTGCGTGGGCGGGCGCGTCGGGCGGCCGACGGCGCCGGGCCCGCGGGCGGCGGCGCGCGGCCGGGGACGCGCGGGGGACACACGGATCCGTACGGGCCGCCGCGGCGTCCTCATGGGTATGGACCTCGACGAACCGTCCGGTGAACCCCCCGTCCGGCAGCCCGCGCCGCAGCAGCCCGAGGGGTGTCTCGTCGTCGCGATCAGGCTGCCCGTGCGGATCGTCGCCCTCGTACTGGTCCTGCCGGTGCGCATGGCGTGGGACGCGCTCGTCGTCGCCGGCCGCCTCCTGAACGACATCCTGCTGCGTCCGCTCGGCCGGGCCCTGCTGTGGCTGGGCAGGATCCTGGTGGTCCTGCCCCTGGCGGGCCTGTGGCGGTACGCCGTCGTCCCCCTCGGCAAGGCCCTGGCCCTGCTGGTGAGAGTGCTGGTCCTGGCCCCGCCGGTGTGGTGCCACCGCCACCTCCTCACCCCCGTCGGCCACGCCCTGGCCTGGCTGTACGCGCACGTCCTCACCCCCGCGGCCGTCGGTCTGGGCGCTGCCCTGGCCTGGCTGGCGCGGTACCTGGTCGCCGTACCCGCCCGTCGGCTGTACGCCTGGGTCCTCGCCCCCGCCGGGCGGGCGATCGCCTGGTGCGTGCGGGGGGTGTGGCGGCTGCTCGTCCTGCTCGTCACGGGGATCGGCCGGGTCCTGCACCTGGTCGCCCGCGTCCTCCGCGTCCTCGTCGTGCTCGTGACGCTGCCCGCGTCGGCCCTGTGGCGGTGGGTCCTCGCGCCGGCCGGCCGGGTCCTCGCCGCCGTCGGACGGGAGGTGGGGGACGCCCTGCAGCACGCCTGGCGGATCGCCGGACACCTCTCGCTCGCCGCCGGACGGATCCTCGGGACCCTCCTGCGGTGGATCTTCGTGGAGCCGGCGCGCCGGCTGTACCGCCGGGTGCTGACGCCGGTCGGGCACCTCGTCCGCGACGTCGTGCTGCGGCCCGCCGCCGAGGCCGCGCGCGCCGCCGGCCGCACCGGACGACAGGCCCTGGCCGCCGCCCGCGCGTCCGTGCGGCAGGCGCGCGCCGACGTGCGGCGGCTGCTGTTCGGCGGGCCCCGGCAGCCGCAGCCCGTGGCCCGGCGGGAACCTTCCGGGCGCGGGACACGTACTCTTGATAGCAGTACGACCGCTCTCACGAAGGACTGAACGACACTGGGCAAGCGACAGCCCGAAGGCCCGCCGCCCGCACCCGCGGTGCAGCGCATCCGCCTGCGCTACACCAAGCGCGGCCGCCTCCGGTTCACCAGCCACCGTGACTTCCAGCGTGCCTTCGAGCGCGCGTTGCGCCGTGCCGAGGTGCCGATGGCGTACTCGGCGGGGTTCACGCCGCACCCGAAGGTGTCGTACGCCAATGCCGCACCCACCGGCACGGGCAGCGAGGCGGAGTACCTGGAGATCGCGCTCACCGCGGCGCGGGACCCGCAGAAGCTGCGTGAGCTGCTCGACGAGTCGTTGCCCACCGGGCTCGACATCGTCGACGCGGTCGAGGCCCGGACGTCCGGACTCGCCGACCGGCTCACGGCCTCCGTGTGGGAGATGCGCCTGCCGGGCGTGGACCCCGCGGAAGCCGACCGCGCGGTGGCCGCCTTCGTGGCGGCCGACACCGTCGAGGTCCAGCGACTGATGAAGAACGGCGTCCGCACCTTCGACGCCCGCTCCGCCGTCGTCCACCTCGAGACACTGGATCCACAGGCCGATAGGCCGACGGACCAGCCCTGTGCGATACTGCGGCTGGTTGTTCGGCACGTGACGCCTGCCGTTCGACCCGACGACGTCCTGTCCGGTCTTCGCGCCGTGGCCGACCTGGCGCCGCCGGTCCCCGCAGGGGTGACCAGGCTGGCGCAGGGGCTGTTCGATGAAGAGACCGGCGCGGTGACCGACCCGCTCGCGCCCGACCGCGAGGCAGCCGAGGCCCTGACAACGGCCGATGCGACTGCCACCGCGAAGGCGCCGGCGTAAGGAAGGTTCCGCACAGGGACGCACGCCGTAGCGCAGCCCTCGCACTCGGGAGCCACCTGGGTCGGGCAGCGCACCGCCCACAAGACTTTCGCCAGGCCGTGCACATTCGGTGTACGGAACCGGCGAGACAGGACACTAGAGAGCTCCCGTGCGGCGCCCGCGCCCCGGACGGCGGCACCGCGCACAGCGCGAGCCGCGGACGTCAACGGCGGCCGATCCATCGTGATCGGCACCGGACCAGCGCGGCGCCCGGGAGCCTGACGGGAGATACGCCCGCATGCTCGAACCGACCGAATCCACAGAGTCCGTTCCGGACTCCGCATCGAACAACACCCCGAGCGACACCCTGCCGCCGCGTCGCCGGCGCCGTGCCGCCTCCCGGCCCGCAGGCCCGCCGGCCGGTGCCGCCGAGGCCTCCGCCGAGACCGTCGAGCCGACCGTGGCCGTCGCCGAGGACACCCAGGACACCGAGGAAGAGACGACGGACACCGTCGTCGAGGCCGTCGAGGCCCCCGTGCAGGCCGAGGAGGCGGCGCCCGCCGCCCGTCCGCGCCGTCGCGCCACCCGCAGGGCGTCCGCGCCCGCCGGCGCTCCGGCCGACGCCTCCGCCGCGGCCGAGGCCGCCGAGACCGTGGTGCCCGCGACCACCGCCGCACCGGCGGAGCCGGTCGAGGCCGCCGCCGCGGAGCAGCCCCCCGCCGAGGAACCCGCACCGCGCCGTACCCGCCGCCGGGCCACCCGCACCGTGACGGCACCCGCCGCCGTGGAGCGGACCGAGGCCCCCGCGGCCACCGAGGTGCCCGCGGTGCCTTCTGAGGGTGTCGCCCCCGAGGCCGCCGTGACGGCGGAGCCCGCCGAGGCCGCGCCCGCCGAAGCCGGGGCCGCCCCCGCCGGGCGGACCCGTCGCAGGGCCACGCGCCGGGCGACGGCCCCCACCGGCGCCCCGCAGGCGGCCGAGGCCGCCGAGGTCGTCGAGACCACCGCCCAGGTCGCCGAGGCGTCCGCCGTCGCCGAGCAGGCCGCGCCCGCCGAGGCGCCCGCCGCCGAGGAGGCCCCGCGTCGTACGCGCCGTCG
Organism: Streptomyces sp. NPDC014882; assembly: GCF_043081325.1. Taxonomy (NCBI): domain Bacteria; kingdom Bacillati; phylum Actinomycetota; class Actinomycetes; order Kitasatosporales; family Streptomycetaceae; genus Streptomyces; species Streptomyces sp. NPDC014882. The sequence continues at coordinate 325,020 of NZ_JBIBWL010000002.1, read as the reverse complement.
GGCCGCCCGCGCCGCCGCCGCGCCCGTCGAGGCGCCGGAGCAGGCCGAGGCTCCCGCCGAGTCCGCCGTCGTGGAGGCGAAGGCGCCCGAGGCGCCCGCGCCGCAGGCCGAGGAGGAGGCCGGCCCCCGCCGCGGGCGTCGGCGCGTCACCCGCAAGGCCGCCGTCGGATTCTCCGCGCCCCCGCCGCCGGCCGGCGAGGAGGACGCCCCGCGTCCTCCCGCCCGTCCCGCGGTCGCCGTGTTCCAGGCGCCCGTGTTCACCGAGCCGCGCTTCCAGACGCCCGAGCGCGCCGCGGCCGAGGCCGCTGCCGCCGGCGCCGAGGGGGAGGAGCCCGTCGAGGAGCCCGTGGCGCCGGTCGAGGTCGCCGAGGAGCTGCCGGAGGAGCAGACCGGGCCGCGCCGCCGCCGCAGGCGCCGGGGTGCCGGTCCCGCGGAGGAGCCCGCCGAGCCGACCGTGGCCGCCGAGCCCGCCGCTGAGCCCGCCGCCGAGGACGAGGCGGAGCCGGAGGAGGCCGACGAGGCCGCCGACGACACCGCCGAGGACGAGGACGCCGACGAGGGCGCGTCGCGCCGCCGTCGCCGCCGCGGGGGCCGCCGTCGCCGCCGCGGTGACAGCGCCGAGGGCGACTCCGGTGACGCGGAAGCCGACGACCTGGCCGCCGAGCAGGCCGCGCAGGACGCCGAGGACACCGCGGAGCAGGAGGACGAGGACGCCGAGGAGGGCTCCGCCGACGACGAGACGGGCTCCACCGCGGGCAGCCGTCGCCGTCGCCGCCGCCGCCGTCGTGCCGGGGACTCCTCGACCGACGCCGAGCCGGGCGCCGGCGACCCGGAGCGCACCGTCGTCAAGGTCCGCGAGCCGCGCAAGGCCGGCGAGCCGTCCGACGAGGTCCAGTCCATCAAGGGCTCGACCCGTCTGGAGGCGAAGAAGCAGCGCCGCCGCGAAGGCCGTGAGCAGGGCCGCCGCCGCGTCCCGATCATCACCGAGGCCGAGTTCCTGGCCCGCCGCGAGGCCGTCGAGCGCGTGATGGTCGTCCGCCAGCACGGCGACCGCACGCAGATCGGCGTCCTGGAGGACGGCGTGCTCGTCGAGCACTACGTCAACAAGGAGCAGGCCACCTCCTACGTCGGCAACGTCTACCTGGGCAAGGTCCAGAACGTGCTGCCGTCGATGGAGGCCGCCTTCATCGACATCGGCAAGGGCCGCAACGCCGTCCTGTACGCCGGCGAGGTCAACTTCGAGGCGCTGGGCATGGCCAACGGGCCGCGCCGCATCGAGTCCGCCCTGAAGTCCGGCCAGCCGGTCCTCGCCCAGGTCACCAAGGACCCGATCGGGCACAAGGGCGCCCGGCTGACGAGCCAGGTCTCCCTGCCGGGCCGCTACCTCGTGTACGTGCCCGAGGGGTCGATGACCGGCATCAGCCGCAAGCTGCCCGACACCGAGCGGGCCCGGCTGAAGAGCATCCTCAAGAAGATCGTCCCCGAGGACGCGGGCGTCATCGTGCGCACCGCCGCCGAGGGCGCGAGCGAGGACGAGCTGCGCCGTGACGTCGAGCGGCTCCAGTCGCAGTGGGAGGACATCCAGAAGAAGGCCAAGAGCGGCAACGCCCCGACGCTGCTCTACGGCGAGCCGGACATGACCGTCCGGGTCGTGCGCGACATCTTCAACGAGGACTTCACCAAGGTCGTCGTCAGCGGTGACGAGGCCTGGTCGACCATCCACGGCTACGTCTCCCACGTCGCCCCGGACCTGGCCGACCGGCTGTCGAGGTGGACCTCCGAGGTCGACGTCTTCGCCACCTACCGGATCGACGAGCAGCTCGCCAAGGCGCTGGACCGCAAGGTCTGGCTGCCCAGCGGCGGTTCGCTGGTGATCGACCGGACCGAGGCGATGGTCGTCGTCGACGTCAACACCGGCAAGTTCACCGGCCAGGGCGGCAACCTCGAGGAGACGGTCACCAGGAACAACCTGGAGGCGGCCGAGGAGATCGTGCGCCAGCTCAGGCTGCGCGACCTCGGCGGCATCATCGTCATCGACTTCATCGACATGGTGCTGGAGTCCAACCGGGACCTGGTGCTGCGGCGCCTGCTGGAGTGCCTGGGCCGGGACCGCACGAAGCACCAGGTCGCCGAGGTGACCTCGCTGGGTCTGGTGCAGATGACCCGCAAGCGGGTCGGCCAGGGCCTGCTGGAGTCGTTCTCCGAGACCTGCGTCCACTGCAACGGCCGCGGCGTCATCGTCCACCTCGACCAGCCGGCCGCCGTCGGTGGCGGCGGCAAGCGCGGCAAGAAGCGCGGCCGGGGCGGCGACGTCCACGAGCACGAGCACGAGACCGCCGCCGAGGCCGTGGTGAGCGCCGTCGAGGAGACCGAGAGCGCGGCCGAGGTCGCCGCCGAGGCCGCCGAGCCGGTCGCCCTGGAGGCGCCCGACTTCGAGCCCGACGAGGAGCTGTACAGCAGCGTCGCCGAGGCGGAGGCCGCCGCCGGCCGCGGTCGAGGCCGCCGCCGGTCGAGCCGCCGGGCCTCGGCCCCCGCGGGTGCGCCGAGGAGCGGTGCGCCGAGGCGGGAAGCCGTGTCCGCGCCGGTCGCACAGGCGCCCACGGCGCAGGACGTGACCGCCGAGGCGGAGACCGCGCGCCCGGTGCAGCCGGCCGAGGCCGCCGCCGCGCACGCCGCGCCGCCGGCCGTCGAGGACCCGGTCGTCGAGGCCCCCGTCACCGAGACCGCCGTCACCGAGGCCGCCGCCGAGACGCCCGCGGCCGAGGCCCCGGTGGTCGAGGAGGCCGCGCCCAAGGGCCGTACGCGCCGGCGGGCCACGCGCAAGGTGTCCGCGCCGGCCGGTTCGCCCGCCGGAGCGGAAGCCGCCGTGCTGACGGTCGCCGAGCCCGCGCAGACTCCGGCGGAGCAGCCCGGGGCACAGGCCGAGCCCGTCACCGAGCCGGCCGCGGAGCCCGTGGCCGAGCCGGTCGTCGAGAGCGCGGCCCCGCCCCGCCCGCGACGCCGTGCCGTGCGCAAGGCCACCGCGCCCACCGCGTCCGAGGAGACGGCCGTCGTGGTCCTCCCGTCGGCCGCGGCGGAGACCCCGGCGGACGCCCCCGCGGCCCCGGCCGAGGTCCCGGCGGAGGCTTCGGCCACCGCCGAGGCGGCGGAGACCGCCGAGGAGTCGGCCGAGGAGCCGGAGGAGGGCGCCCCGGTCAAGAAGACGGCCGCCCGCAAGACGGCGAAGAAGGCCACGGCGAAGAAGGCCGCCGCCAAGAAGACCGTCGCGAAGAAGACGGCCGCGAAGAAGACGGTGGCCAAGAAGACGACGGCGAAGAAGGCCGCGAAGTCGGCGTCGAAGACGACGACCGCGGCGGCGCAGCAGGCCGTGCCGTCCGTCTCGGCCACCACGGAGGACTGACGGAGGACCGACCGTCCCGCCGGCCCCGCGCCGGCCGGACACGGCGGCGGAGGGTGCCGCCCGGTGGCAACCGGGTGGCACCCGCCGCCGCTCCTGCCGTGCCGCGTCGCCCGGCGTTCATGTGCGGGTTAGCCTGTCTCTCGCTTGTGATGAAGTGGACCTCAAGAACAGGTTTCTCTGTGGTAACCCTGGGGAAAATCGCCGTCTCCGTGCTGGTAACGTGAACCGTGGTCTCGGTGGCGACAGCCATGTCCGCCGCGACCGCAGCCGACCAGCACCTCCGGCCCTCCGGCTCGGATACGGCTGTCTTCCCGCAAGGAACCCTCGGGGGGCGGGGTCCTGTGTACAAGCCGTTCGCCCGCCCACAGGCAGCGGTGAACACCCAGGGATGCGGCCGTGCTGATCTCGACGCGGCCCCTTCCCGACGAAGCACGACGCGCCTTTGAGGTCGCCGTAGAGGAGGGGATGTCGATGACCGACGCCCATGAGTTCATACCGGCCGCCAAGCCTGTGATCGGCGAGGACGAGATCGAGGCCGCGGTCCGCGTGCTGCGCAGCGGCCTGGTCGTCCAGGGGCCCGAGGTGGCCGCCTTCGAGGAGGAGTTCTCGGAGCTGGTCGACGGGCGCCACTGCGTCGCCGTCAACTCCGGCACCTCGGCGCTGCACCTGACGCTGCTGGCCCTCGGCGTCGGCCCGGGCGACGAGGTCGTCGTCCCCTCGTTCTCGTTCGCCGCCTCCGCCAACGCGGTGCGCCTGGTGGGCGCGGACGTGGTCTTCGCCGACATCGAGGCCGACACCTTCTGCCTGGACCCGGCCGCCTTCGAGGCCGCGATCACCCCGCGCACCGCCGCCGTCATGCCCGTCCACCTCTACGGCCACCCGGCCGCGATGGACCGCATCACGGCGATCGCGCAGGCGCACGGGCTCGCCGTCGTCGAGGACGCCTGCCAGGCCCACGCGGCCGCTCTGCACGGCACGCCGGTCGGCGCGTTCGGCTCCGCGGGCACCTTCAGCTTCTACCCGACGAAGAACATGCACAGCCTCGAGGGCGGCATGATCTCCACGGGTGACGCGGAGACCGCGCGGACCCTGCGCCTGCTGCGCAACCAGGGCATGGAGAAGCGGTACGCCAACGAGATCGTCGGCGCCAACGTGCGGATGACGGACGTGTCCGCCGCGATCGGCCGCGTGCAGCGCGCCAAGCTCGGCGGCTGGACCGAGCAGCGCATCGCCAACGCCACCTACCTCACCGAGCACATCACCGCGCCGAACGTGGTGGCCCCCAAGGTCGCCGAGGGCGCCCGCCACGTGTACCACCAGTACACGGTGCGCATCCAGGGTGACCGCGAGGCCGCCATGGCCAAGCTGACCGAGGCCGGCATCGGCAACGCGGTGTACTACCCGACCCCGATCCACCGGCTCAAGCCGTACTGGGAGCCGGACCAGAAGGCGGGCCGCTCCTGGGACCTGCCGGAGACGGAGCGCGCGGCCGCCGAGGTCGTCTCGCTGCCCGTGCACCCCGCGCTGTCGGCGCAGGACCTGGAGCGCATCGTGACCGCCGTGAACGCGCTGGGAGAGCAGCTGTGACCAAGCCTCTGCGGGCCGGACTCGTCGGCCTCGGCTCGATGGGCCGTCACCACGCCCGTGTCCTGGCGGGTCTGGACGGCGTCGACTTCGTCGGCGTCGTCGACCCGATGGGCGACAAGTTCGGTGCCGCCCAGGGCGCGCCGGTCCTGAACACGGTCGAAGAGCTGATCGCGCTCGGGGTGGACTACACGGTCGTGGCCTGCCCCACCCATCTGCACGAGGAGGTCGGTCTGGCGCTCGCCGAGGCCGGCGTCTGCGCGCTGATCGAGAAGCCGGTCGCCGACACCGTCGAGGGTGCCCGCCGGCTCGTCGAGGCCTTCGAGTCGCGCGGCCTGGTGGCCGGCGTGGGTCACATCGAGCGGTGCAACCCGGCACTGCGCTCGCTGCGCGCCCGCCTGGAGGCCGGCGAGCTGGGTGACGTCTACCAGGTCGTCACCCGCCGCCAGGGGCCGTTCCCGCACCGCATCGCCGACGTCGGCGTGGTCAAGGACCTGGCCACGCACGACATCGACCTCACCGGCTGGGTGACGGGCCGCCAGTACGTGTCCATCGCCGCGCACACCGTCTCCAAGAGCGGCCGTGAGCACGAGGACATGGTCTCCGCGGTCGGCCGCCTGGACGACGGCACCATGGTCAACCACCTGGTCAACTGGCTGAGCCCGCTCAAGGAGCGGTTCACCTCGGTCACCGGCGAGCGCGGCTGCTTCATCGCCGACACCCTCACCGCCGACCTCACCTTCCACTCCAACGCGGCGGTGACCACCGAGTGGGAGGCCCTCCAGGCCTTCCGCGGTGTCTCCGAGGGCGACATGATCCGCTACGCCATCCCGAAGCGCGAGCCGCTCCAGGTGGAGCACGAGCTGTTCCGGGACGCGGTGCTGGGCGAGCCCGCCGACATCTGCACCCTGCGGCAGGGCATGCGCACCGTGGAGGTGGCGGCGGCGGTTCTCGCTTCGGCGGCCGACGGCGGTACCGTCCTTATCGACCCGGTCGAGCACGTGGCCGCCCGGTAGCTTCCGGTGCGCGCCACTGCCACCCGCCGGCCCCCCCTGGAACAGGGGGGGCCGCGCTCCTGTACCCCCGGAGGAAGTACGTAATGGAATCCCCTGCCCGCAGGCCGAGGATCGCAGTGATCGTCGCCAACGGCATCACGGGCGACTCCCGTGTCCAGAAGACAGCCGTCGCCGCGGCCCGAGACGGCTGGGACGTGACCCTGATCGGCCGGAGCGACACCAAGCGTGTCCAGCGGTCGAAGATGGGGCCGATCGACGTCGTCCGGGTGCCGGTGAGTTCGGACTACCTGCGCGGTGTGAAGGTGCGCAGGGAGCGTTCCCTGCGGGCCGCGGCCACCCAGTTCCACCTTCCGGACCAGGCGGCCCTGAACCGTTACACCGCGGAGTACCGGGCCTGGGTCCGGCAGAAGTCGGCCGAGAGCAACTGGGCGAGCGCTCCGCGCCGTACGTCGATCAAGGCGGTGCTCCGGGCGCGCCGGTCGGTCCACCGGCTGCGGGTGCAGGCGTTCAAGTGGGAGCAGCGGCACAAGTCCAAGGACGACCTGGCCAGGGACTGGCGGGTCGACTGGCCGCAGGTGGTCGACCTCGACCTCGCCTTCGGCCCGGTGATCGAGGAACTCGAGCCGGACGTCATCCACGCCAACGACGTGACGATGATCGCGACGGCCGCCCTCAGCGCCGCCCGGCTGCGCGCCCGGGGCCGCAGGTGCGCCTGGCTGTACGACGCGCACGAGTACGTCAAGGGCGTGGAGTGGCCGAACCCCCGCCAGGCGTACGCGCTGCCCGCGGTGGAGGCCGAGTTCATCGGCCGGGCCGACGCCGTCGTCACCGTCTCCAGCCAGATGGCGGAGCTGCTGAAGAACGACCACGGGCTGGCGAAGGCGCCGCTGGTGGTCGGCAACGCGCCGGTCCGCGAGGTGATCGGGGGCGGCACGGCCGCCTCGTCGGTGCGCGCGGCCTGCGGTCTGGGGCCCGGGGTCCCGCTGATGGTCTACTCGGGCTGGATCGGTCCGGAGCGCGGCGTGGACGCCGTCATCGACGGTCTGCCGCAGCTGCCCGGCTTCCACCTCGCCCTGGTGCACGGCCGGATGACGCCCCTTCTGGAGCAACTCCTCACGCGGGCCGAGGCGCTGGGCGTACGCGACCGGGTCCACCTGGTGCCGTACGTGCCGCAGCACGAGGTCGCCGACTACCTCTCCTCCGCCGACCTCGGCCTCACGCCCTTCCGGCGCGTCCCCAACTGCGAGGTGTCGCTGCCGACGAAGGTCTCCGAGTACCTCCAGGCCGGACTGCCGCTGGTCACCAGCGACGTCAAGGTCATCAAGGCGTACGTGGAGCGGCACGGCCTCGGCGAGGTGTGGACGTGGGACGACCCCGCGACGTTCGCCGAAGCCGCCGCGCGGGCCATGGAGAACCGCGGCAAGCTCGCCGACGCGATCACCGAGGACGTCCTCACCGACCTGTCCTGGGAGGCGCAGAGCGGCAAGCTGCTGCAGCTGTACCGGGAGCTGTCGAAGAAGACGCCGCCCGGCCCCCGGTCCGACGTCTCCTGGACGGTCCAGGAGACCCCGGAGGCGGTACGGACGGCGGAGAACACCGGCGCCGACGGCAAGCCGCTGTGGCGCAAGCTCCGCGACACCCGGGTCCGCCTCGGTCTCGGCCCCGCCAACTACGCGGGCCAGGGCGCCGCGTTCGCGCAGGCCGTCACGCGCCGCAACCCGGACGTGTCCGCCGAGGTCGTCATGAACAAGCGGCCGGAGTCCTTCGACTACCCGGCCGACGTGTACGTGGACGCGGACCGGCTGCGCGACCTCGACGTGCAGGTCCAGCAGATGGAGCGGGTCATCGGCCGCTTCACCCACCTGCTGGTCGACGCCTTCATGCCCGTTTTCGGGCACCTCAACGGCACCAGCATCGCCGGCGACCTGGACGCCCTGAAGCAGGCCAGGATCAAGGTGGCGCTGCTCGCCCACGGCAGCGAGATCCGGCACCCCGCCCACCACATGGCGCGCCACCCCTTCTCGCTGTTCCACGACGCCCCCGACGGCATCGCGAAGAAGCTCCAGGCCAAGGCCGAGGCGAACAAGCGGATCGCGGCCGAGGCCGGACTGCCGCTCTACGTCACCACGCCCGACCTCCTGGAGGACCTCCCGACGGCGAAGTGGCTGCCGCTGGTCGTGGACGTCGACAAGTGGGCCACCGACCGCCCGGTCATGGAGCGCAAGCGGCCGCTGGTGCTGCACGCCCCGTCGAAGCGGTGGACCAAGGGCACCGACCGGATCATGCCGGTCCTCACCGAGCTGCACGACAAGGGCGTCATCGAGTTCCGGCTCGCCGAGGGCATCCCGTGGGCCGAGATGCGCGAGCTGGTGCAGAGCTGCGACCTGGTGCTCGACCAGTTCACCACCGGCAGTTACGGCACCTTCGCCGTGGAGGCGATGGCGGCCGGCAAGCCCGTCGTCGCCTACATCAGCGACAGTGTGAAGCTCGCCACGGACGGCGCCCTGCCCATCGTCAGCGCCACCCCCGAGACCCTCCGCGAGGTGCTGGAAGGTCTCGTCGGCGACCCCGAGGGCACGGCCCGGATCGGCCGGGAGTCCCTCGAGTTCGCCCGCACCTACCACGACGGCACATGGACCGCCCAGGTCCTGAGCGATTTCCTGAAGTGACCGGTTCAGAAAGGCTGTTCATGGAAGCGCAGCGCACCGACGCGCCCCGCCCGACCAAGGGCCGGGTCGTCATGCTGGTCGACAACAAGGTCGACGGCGACTCGCGCGTGCAGAAGGCCGCGGAGTCCGCGGCGGCCGCCGGCTGGGACGTGGTGCTCCTCGGCCTCGTCCGCTCGGGCAACGGGCGCACCTGGAAGCTCGGTGACGCCGAGGTGCGGCTGCTGCCGCTGAAGACGCCGCTGGCCAAGCGGCACGCCGAGCGGCACCGCTCGCCGCTGCGCCGTCCGTTCGCCTACCCGCCGGGGCCGCTGGCGGCCTACCGCCGGCAGTGGGCCAAGGCGTGGCGCGCGGACCTCGCCGCCCGCCGGGCCGCCCTGAAGGTGGCGCCGCAGGCCGTGGGCAGCCCGCTGTTCCGCCGGGTCGAGAAGCTGCGCCTCGTGGTGGCCGGGCCGGTCTCCCGGTTCATGCAGAAGTGGATCGAGTTCCGGGCCCGCCAGAGCGGCCAGGCGCAGAAGGCGGGCCGTGCTCTGCGCGGGCCCGTGGACCGCGCCTTCACGGCCCTGTGGAAGGCGGCCAAGGGCAAGCGTGCCTGGCGCCGCCTGGAGCCCGTGCTGTGGGACTACGAGCTGACCTACGGCAAGGAGATCGACGCCCTCAAGCCCGATCTCATCCACGCCAACGACTTCCGGATGCTCGGGGTCGGCGCCCGTGCCGCGGTGCGGGCCCGCGCCGCCGGCCGGTCCGTCAAGCTGGTGTGGGACGCCCACGAGTTCCTGCCCGGGGTGCGCCCCTGGGAGGACAACGCCCACTGGATTCCCGGCAACACCGCGCACGAGAGCGAGTACGCCCCGTTCGCCGACGCCGTGGTCACCGTCTCCGAGGGCCTGGGCGACCTGCTGGTGGAGCGCCACGGCCTCAAGGAACAGCCGACCGTGGTCCTCAACGCCCCCGACCGGCCCGTGGAGCGGGACCCGGTGCTCGACGACGCCGAGCCGGAGCCGGACCTGCGCGCCCTGTGCGGCATCGGACCGGACGTCCCGCTGGTGGTCTACAGCGGCTCGCCCGGCCCGCAGCGCGGCCTCGGGGACATGGTGGAGGCCCTGCCGAAGCTGGACGGCGTCCACATGGCGTTCGTCGTCCCGGCGCCGGCCGCCGGCTACATACAGGGTCTGCTGCGCCGCGCGCAGGAACTCGGGGTGGGCGACCGGCTGCACGCCGTGCCGTACGTCAAGCACTGGCAGGTGGTCCGCTTCCTGGCCGCGGCGAACGTCGGCTGCATCCCGATCCACCACTGGCCCAACCACGAGATCGCCCTGATCACGAAGTTCTTCGAGTACTCCCACGCGCGGCTGCCGCTGGTGGTCAGCGACGTGAAGACCATGTCCGAGGTGACCCGGTCCACCGGACAGGGCGAGGTCTGCCGGGCCGAGGACGTCGACGATCTCGCCCGCGCCATCAAGGCCGTCCTGGCCGACCCGCAGAAGTACACGGCCGCCTACGACAAGCCCGGGCTGCTCGACACCTGGACGTGGGAGGCGCAGGCCGAGGTGCTGGACGGGCTGTACACCCGACTGGTCTCCAGATCTTCGAAGGCGGGTTCATGAACGGGGCCGTTCCCGACGTCACCGTCGTCGTCGCCGTCTACAACACGATGCCGTACCTGACGGAGTGCCTGAACTCCCTCGTCGGGCAGAGCATCGGGCGCGACCGGCTGGAGGTCGTCGCCGTCGACGACGGCTCCACCGACGACAGCGGCCGCGAACTCGACCGGTTCGCGGCGCTGTACCCGGACACCGTCAAGGTGCTCCACCAGCCCAACTCCGGTGGCCCGGCCGCGCCCAGCAACAGGGCGCTGGAGTTGGCCACCGGGCGGTACGTGTACTTCATAGGCTCCGACGACTACCTCGGCGAGGAGGCCCTGGAGCGCATGGTGAAGTGCGCCGACCGCAACGGCTCGGACGTCGTGGTCGGCAAGATGGTCGGCACCAACGGCCGGTACGTCCACCAGGCGCTGTACAAGGAGAACGACCCGGACGTCAGCCTGTACGACTCCGCGCTGCCGTTCACCCTGGCCAACACCAAGCTCTTCCGCCGGGACCTCGTCGAGAAGCACAAGCTGCGCTTCCCGGAGCACCTGCCGGTGGGCAGCGACCAGCCGTTCACCATCGAGGCGTGCGTGCGCGCCCGGAAGATCTCGGTGGTGGCCGACTACATCTGCTACTTCGCGGTCAAGCGCGGCGACGCCAGCAACATCACCTACCGCGCCGACCACCTGGCGCGGCTGCGGGCCGCCGCGGAGATCATGGACTTCGCCGCCGGGCTCATCGAGGCCGGACCGAAGCGCGACGCCGTCCTGCGCCGGCACTTCACCTGGGAGCTGGCCAAGCTCGTCCAGGACGACTTCCCCGGCCTGGACCGCGAGCTGCAGCGGCAGCTCTGCGCGGGCATCGCGCGGCTCGCCGACTCCTACTTCACCGACGGCATCCGCGACGCGATGGACGTCAAGCGCCGGGTGCGCATCGCCCTGGCGCACGCGGGGGCGGTCGACGCGCTGTCCGAGGCGATCAGCGCCGAGCTGGAACACGGGGCGCCGCCGTTCGTCGTCGAGGACGGGCGGGCCTACGCCCGCTACCCCGGCTTCCGCGACCCGCTCCTCGCGCTCCCCGACCGCGTCTACGAGCTGATCGAGGAGTCGGTCCCGGGCCGCCTGGCCCAGGGCACCGAGCTGCTCGCCTCCGACTGGGAGCAGCAGGGCGACCGGCTCGCCTACACGGCGTCCGTGCGGGTACCCGTGGTCGGGCGGGCGGACGGCGCGGGGGTGGTGCTGCGGCTCGCCAAGGGCGCCATGCCCAAGTCGGCCGACAAGCCCGGCGCGCGCCGCCTCAAGGTGGGCCACGCGCTGCCGGCGCCGGTCGGTGAGATGCGGGTGGAGCCGGCCCGGGACGGCGCGGCCAGCGTGCTGCACGCCCGGGTGCCGCTGGAGTACGTCACCGCCAGGCGGGGCGTCCGGGTGTACCTGGACCTCGCCGGCCGGACGTACGAGATCCCGGTGCGCGGCGACGGACTGCCCATGCCGCTCGCCCGGCGATGGGGCCGGGACGACGATCCGTACCGGGCGTCCGCCGTCGTGAACGACAAGGGGCGTGTGGTGATCGACACGGCCCAGATGTACCCCCCGAAGAGGATTTTACTGCGGCGGGCGCTCGGGCGTCTGGCGCGGAAGGTGAAGTCCCGCTCCGTCGGCTCGAAGTCGAACGGTTCCAAGAAGTCGAAGTCGAACGGTTCCTGAAGCCGAACGGGTTCCAGAAGGAAGTAGCCACCGTCCATGAACATCTGTGTAGTAGCACTCGGCAAGATCGGCCTTCCGCTGGCCGTGCAGTTCGCGTCCAAGGGCCACCGGGTCATCGGCGCGGACGTCAACGAGAAGGTCGTCGAGCTGGTCAACGCCGGTGTCGAGCCCTTCCCGGGTGAGCACGACCTCGACGTCAAGCTGAAGCAGGCCGTCGACGCCGGGCTGCTGAGCGCGACGACGGACACCGCGTCCGCGGTCGCCGAGTGCGAGGCCGTCGTCGTGGTCGTGCCGCTGTTCGTCGACGCCGAGGGCGTGCCGGACTTCGGCTGGATGGACTCCGCGACCAAGGCGATCGCCCGGGGCCTGAAGCCGGGCACGCTCGTCTCGTACGAGACCACGCTGCCGGTCGGCACCACGCGCACCCGCTGGGCGCCGATGCTGGCCGAGGGCTCCGGCCTGACCGCCGGCGAGGACTTCCACCTGGTGTTCTCCCCGGAGCGCGTCCTGACCGGCCGGGTCTTCGCCGACCTGCGCCGCTACCCGAAGCTGGTCGGCGGCATAGACGAGGTGTCGACGGCCCGCGGCGTGGAGTTCTACGAGCAGGTCCTCGACTTCGACGAGCGTGCCGACCTGCCGCAGGCCAACGGTGTGTGGGACCTGGGCACCGCGGAGGCCTCCGAGCTGGCGAAGCTCGCCGAGACCACCTACCGGGACGTCAACATCGGCCTGGCGAACCAGTTCGCGCGCTTCGCCGACAGCAACGGCATCGACGTCAAGAAGGTCATCGAGGCCTGCAACTCGCAGCCGTACAGCCACATCCACCAGCCCGGCATCGCCGTCGGCGGTCACTGCATCCCGATCTACCCGCGGATGTACCTGTGGAACGACCCGGCGGCGACCGTCGTGCGTTCCGCGCGCGAGGCGAACGCGGCGATGCCGGAGTACGCCGTGGACCTGCTGGCCGCCGCCTACGGCGACCTGACCGGCGTGAACGTGCTCGTGCTGGGCGCCGCCTACCGCGGTGGCGTCAAGGAGACCGCGTTCTCGGGCGTGTTCCCGACCGTCGAGGCGCTGAAGGCGCGCGGCGCCGTCCCGTTCGTCTCGGACCCGATGTACACGGCCGAGGAGCTGGCGGCGCACGGTCTCGCCCCGCACGCGGGCGAGAAGGTCACGGCCGCGATCCTGCAGGCCGACCACGCCGAGTACCGCTCCCTGACCCCGGCCGACCTGCCGGACGTCACGGTCCTCGTCGACGGTCGCCGTACGACCGACCCGGAGGCCTGGAAGGGCGTCCGGCGGGTCGTCATCGGCGGCTGACCCGCCGGCCGGACCCGGCCGGTCCCCGACGGGAACGAACGACGGGAACGAACGACGAGAGGGCCTGGCACCACCATCCGGTGGTGCCAGGCCCTCTCGTCGTTGCCGTGTCCCGGTCAGCCGCGCACCGGCTCGGTCCGCCGGCCGGACTCCTTGGCCAGGCGGTTGCGCAGCCACCGCTGGGACGGCCTCTCCACGAACCGGTGGACGAGCCACGCCAGCACGATCAGCACGGCCGTGGTGACGGCCAGCGTGGCCCAGGCCCCCAAGTGGCCGCCCCCGTACAGCTTGCGGATCATGGCCCAGCCCAGCTCCTCGTGGAGCAGGTAGAGCGGGTACACCAGGGCGCCGGCCGTGGTCAGCCACTTCGCCTCGAGCCGGTCGAACTTGTGCAGGGCGACGGCGAGGACGATCAGGTAGAAGACGGTCACCAGGGCGAGGGCGACGTACGGCGAGCGGTCCATGCCCTGCTCGTCGCGCACGTGGTCGGCGTGCTGGACGAGGTCGCCCTGCATCACCAGCCAGCCCGCGGCGAGCAGGCCCCACAGCTTGAGGTCGGGACCGAACCGGTACATCAGGTACATCGCGATGCCGGAGACGAACAGCGCGGTGTTCAGCGGCTGGGCGAAGATGCCGACCAGCGGGATCTCGTCCTTCTGCACCAGGACGCTCGCGAGCAGCCACAGCCAGCAGAAGACGGAGACCCGGACGTAGTCCAGCCCCTTCCAGATCACCAGCAGGAAGACGAGGTAGAAGGTGAGTTCCACCCACAGCGTCCAGTAAGCGCCGACCAGGTGCCGGGCCGAGAGCGGCGTCTGGACCATGGTGAGGTTGGTCAGCGACTCGCTGAAGCTCGGCGCCTCGCGTTCGCCGTCGGGCAGTCCGCGCCAGACGAGGACGGCGAGGACGACCGAGAACCAGTAGGCGGGGAAGAGACGCAGGAAGCGGGCCTGGACGAACTGGCCCGGGGTACGGCCCCAGGCGGACAGGCAGATGACGAAGCCGCTGATGATGAAGAACAGCTGGACGCCGTACGAGCCGTAGGAGGTGTACGGGAAGATCGACGGGAACAGCGCCTTCGGGTTGATGCCCCAGTTGGCCTCGGTCGCCGCGTCCACGCCGGTGAAGTGGAAGAGCAGCACGGAGAGTGCCGCCACGACGCGCAGCACGTCCAGCGCGTAGAGCCGCGGGGCCCGTGCGGGCGCGGGCGGCGCGGGCTCGGGCGCGTTCCCGGTGCCCGCCGCGTCCTGCGGTGCCGGGACCTTGACGTCGGTCTGAGACATGTGTCGTCCTCGTTGTGTGTCCGGGGCGCCCCGCCGCGTGGTCCGGGCGCCGTCACGGGCTGGAGGACCGAGCGGCCCGGGCCGCTCGGTCCCCTCCCTCCTGGTGCTGCTCGGCTCACTCCGACTCGGTGAGCGTCCCCTCGGCCGTTTCCCGGTACAGGCGGCCGGACTTCGGGCACTCCCACACGCCGTCCCGGTCCTCGCGCGGGACCAGCCGGACGCCCTCGTGGCCGACCCAGCCGATCCGGCGGGCGGGGACGCCGACGACCAGGGCGAAGTCGGGGACGTCCTTGGTGACGACGGCACCGGCCGCGACCATGGCCCAGCGGCCGATCTCGAGGGGGGCGACGCACACCGACCGGGCGCCGATGGAGGCGCCGTCGGCGATCTTCACGCCGACGGCCTCCCAATCGCCGCCGCGCTTCTGCTTGCCCTCGGGGTCCACGGAACGGGGGTTGTGGTCGTTGGTGAGGACCACGGCGGGGCCGATGAAGACACCGTCGCCCAGCTCGGCCGGTTCGTACACCAGCGCGTAGTTCTGGAGCTTGCAGTTGTCGCCCATGCGCACGCCCGTGCCGACGTAGGCGCCGCGGCCGATGACGCAGCCCTCGCCGAGGCGGGCGCCCTCGCGGACCTGTGCCAGGTCCCAGACGCTGCTGCCGGCGCCGATCTCGGCGGTGTCGTCGACCTGAGCGCTGGGCTGGACCCTGTAGTTCACTTCGATGCCTTCCGGTGTCTGACTTCCGGGCGAGCATACGGGGAGCGGCCCGTCCCCCGCAGAGACGGTCGGCCGAGGGCCCCGGACCTGCGGGAAGCCGTGGAGCCGGTGTGCGCTTCCTGTGATTCTTGTCATGTTCTGGTGAACAATTGGCCTCTTGCATATGCGCGTCACGCGCAGCGATGATCCGGTGACGTTTCTTTAGGATCTCTTTATCTGCGGGGGCAGAGCTGTGTTAACCGTGGGCAGAACATGGCGGCACAGCGCTGCCGCAGTGGTGGCCGGGACCCTGCTGGCCTGGGGGCTCGGCACCGGAGGCACGCCCGCCGCGGCCGCGGTCGCGTGCCCCTCGGGGGTCGAGTCCGACTTCAACGGGGACGGCGTCCGGGACACCGCGATCGCCGACCCGGAGGCGACCGTCGACGGCGTGCGCCAGGCGGGCGAGATCCACGTCGTCTACGGCGGCGGAAAGGGCAGCCTGACCCTCTCGCAGGCGCTGGACGCCGTTCCGGGCGGACCCGAGACGGGCGACCGCTACGGCTACTCGCTGGCCGTCTACGACGCCGACCTCGACGGCTGCAGCGACCTGGTGGTCGGCGCCCCCTACGAGGACGTCGGCACCGTTCCCGACGCCGGATGGGTGCACCTGATCTACGGCTCCACGGCGGGACTCAACGCCGGCGGCAAGGCCGTGAAGGAGTTCGTGCAGGGCACCGACAAGCCGCTCGGCGGCGGTGCCGAGGCCGAGGACTGGGTCGGTTACGCGGTCGCCGCCGGAAAGACCTCGGCCGGCCAGCCGTACCTGCTGATCGGTTCTCCGGGCGAGTCCATCGGCACGATCGAGGACGCCGGCGGCTTCTACTACGTCGGCGGCACCGCGCAGACGGTCACCCTCACCCACCAGGACACCGAGACCGGCGGTGCCGTGGCCGGCGTCGCGGAGCAGGACGACCGCTTCGGCTCCTCCCTCGCCGCGACCCCCACCCACTTCGCGGTCGGCACCCCCGGCGAGGCGATCGGCACCACGGCGTTCGCCGGCGGCGTGGCCTACTTCAACCACACCCTCACCTCCGGCTACCCGAAGCCGCTCGGCGGGCTCGCCCAGGACCAGGACGTGATCAGCGGCGCCGAGGAGGCCGGCGACCAGTTCGGCGACGCGATCGCCATGGTCCCGTACCGGGCCTCCGGCGCCACGTCCACCACCGAGTCGCTGCTCGCGGTCGGCGTCCCGGGCGAGGACCTGTCGACCACCGTGGACGCGGGCGCCGTCCAGGTGTTCAAGCTCGCGGCCAACGGCACGTTCACCCAGACCGCCTGGATCGACCAGAACACCGCCGACGTGGACCAGGAGTCCGAGGCCGGCGACTTCTTCGGCAAGCGGCTCGCCGCCGTCAACACCTCGCCCAACGCCACCTCCACGGCCACCACCACCCGCCTCGCCGTCGGCGTGCCGGGGGAGGAGTCGTCCGAGGAGCACATGGAGAAGGGCGGCGTCCAGATCGTCCCCCTGGTCGGCGCGCCCGGCGCCTCCGACCAGTGGATCGATCCCGGCTACGGCATCCCGGGCGTCCCCGCCCCGCGCCAGCTCGCCGGCCTCTCGCTGGCCGCCACCCCCTCGCTGCTCTACGTCGGCATGCCCTACGGACCCGCCGAGGCCCGCGCGGTCCACGGCTTCCCGTGGAACGTGGCCTCCGGCGGCGCGCCGACGGTGACGATCAGGCCCGGCGAGGGCGGACTGCCCGCGACCGGCGTGGCGTTCGGGACGACCGTCCGCTGACGGCGTCCGCGCGGCGGCCGGTCCGGAACCGGCCGGCCGCCGCGCCACCACCCCACCCCGACGAGCAGCGCGCACGGCCTCCCGCGTGAACGGGCCGGTGCGCGGGCCCCCGGGCACGGCGAGGGCGGCACCCCCCTCTCATGACGACGCTCCGGCGACGGCCCGCGGACAGCGGGCCCGGAGCGCCGGACCCGTGCCCGCGGCCCCCCGACTTCCCAGACAGACATGAACCGACGGGAGAGTGGACGCGTGTCCGCAGCAAGACCCAGACCGATACGGCGCGGCCTCGTGCTGCGCGCCGCCGTCGCGGCGGCCGTCACCGGCACCGTGGTGGCCGGCGCCGCGGTGCTCCCCGGCGCCGGCGGACCGGACCGGGGCCCCGCCCCCGTCTCGGCCGACCAGCCGCTGGTCACCGAGCAGCAGGCCATGGCCTCCGCGAAGGACAGCGGCAAACGGGCCGAGGTCGTCGGACTGCGCACCGAGCGCAGGGAGATCTTCGCCGAGCCCGACGGCACCTTCACCGCCCGCGAGTACACCGAGCCCGTCCGCACCGTCCAGGGCGGCAAGTGGGTCCCCGTCGACCCGACGCTCGTCCGGCGCGCCGACGGCGACTGGGGCCCGAAGGCCGCCACCGTCGACCTGGCCTTCTCCGCCGGACAGGCGGGCGAGCCCTTCGTCACGATGCGCCGCGCCGGCCGCGAGTTCGCCCTGACCTGGCCGTACGGCAAGCTGCCCGCGCCCCGCGTCGACGGCGACACCGCCACCTACGCCGAGGTGCTGCCCGGCGTCGACCTGACCGTGCGGGCGGAGTCGGACGGCTTCGGCCACCTGATCGTCGTCAAGACGCCCGAGGCCGCGGCCGACGCCCGGCTGGCCCGGCTCGACCTCGGCATGACCACCGACGGCCTGAAGGTCGCGGAGGACGCCGACGGCGCCGTCCTCGCGAAGGACGCCGTCGTCGGCGGCACCGTCTTCCAGGCCGGCAAGCCGGCCATGTGGGACTCGGCGGCCGTCAAGGAGACCGCTGCCAGGAAGCAGGGGCCCAAGGCGGTCGCCAGGGCGCTGAAGTCGGCGGCGGCGGGCGCGGAGGCGACCGCTTCGGCAGCCTCCACCGCTCCTGCGACTCCCCCCGCCGCCCCCGGACCGCAGGCCGCCCCCGAGCCCGCCCTCGAAGGCCCCGGCGGCGGCGGCCGCGTGGCCCCGCTGGGCGTCGAGGTCGGCAAGGACAAGCTGAGCCTGGTCCCCGACCAGAAGCTCCTCAAGGGCGCGGACACCGTCTTCCCCGTGGTCATCGACCCGATCCAGCGCACCACCTCGCGCACCTCCTGGACCGGCGTCATGTCCGGGATGCCCGGTGAGCAGGACTGGAAGTACTCGGGCAGCGCGGGCGTCGGGAAGTGCCCCACCGACTACAACCCGGTCTCCTGCAACGGGGTCGGCACCCGGCGCGTCATGTTCACGATGCCGCTGTCCTACTACAAGGGGAAGCAGATCCTGGGCGCGACCTTCTCCGCCCGCGTCGAGCACATCTACAGCGCCTCCCCGACCGCCGAACCCATCCAGCTCTACCGGATCGGCGGCGCCAACTACAGCCTCACCTCGTCCAGCAGCTGGTCCAACACCTCGGACGACTGGGACGACTACCTCCAGACCGTCGACAAGGCGATCTCCCCGACCTCCTGCTCCAGCCAGGCCAACCTGCACTTCGAGAGCGGCGCGACCGGCGAGCTGACCAGCGAGGTCAAGACGGCCGCCGCGGGCGGCTGGAACGCGATGACGCTGGGCCTGCGCGCGGCCGACGAGTCCCGCTTCGCGGAGTGGAAGCGGATCTGCGGCAACGCCTACCTGTCGATCAAGTACAACAACCTGCCCCGGCAGATCAAGATCTCGGACATGTCCTCGGACCCGGGCGGGGTGTGCAAGTGGGGCACGGGCCGTCCCACCACCGACGTGCCGCCCAAGCTCCAGGCCATCGCCAGCGACCCGGACCACGGCAACGGCCAGACCGACAAGGTGAAGGTCCAGTTCAAGGTGGAGTGGGGCGGGACCACCCCCGGCTCCTACACGTACACCACCCCGGACTGGCTCTCCCCGACGACCAGCACCAAGTTCGTGCACACCGTCAAGTCGACGATCCCGCAGAACACCACCGTCTACTGGAGCGCGCGCGCCTACGACGGTGACGGCTACGGCCCGTGGAGCTCGGAGGGCGACACCCCGCAGCGCTGCGAGTTCACCTACGACAAGACCTGGCCCGGCAAGCCGCTCGTGCTGTCCAAGCAGTACCCGTCCGACACCGTCTACCACGACGGCGTGGGCACCTACGGCACCTTCACCTTCTCGCCGAACCCGAACGACTCCATCCCGGACAACGACGTCGTCAAGTACCAGTACTCCTTCAACGGCGCGGCGATGACCACCCTCACCCCGGCCTCGCCGGGCGGCGCGGTCTCCCTCCAGTGGATGCCGACCCGTTCCGGACGCCAGGTGCTGGAGGTGGTCGCCATCGACAAGGCGGCGCACGCCAGCAGCACGCCGTACGACTTCCTGGTGAGCGAGGGCAAGCCGGTCGTCGCCCAGTGGAACCTCGCCGACCAGGCCGGTGACACCGAGGCGCACGACGAGAGCGGCGAGTTCTCGGCGACCGCCGGCACCGCCGTCGCCTTCGGCGCGGACGGCCCCGGCGGCAAGGTCGACAAGGCGGCCCGCTTCGACGGCGGCGCCGAGTCCTACCTCGACGCCGGCGAGACGGTGCTGGACACCGCCAAGAGCTTCAGCGTCAGCGCCTGGGTGCGGCCCACCGCCCTGGACAGGGACATGACGGTCGTCAGCCAGGACGGCACCGGCGAGCCCGGCTTCACCCTCGGCTACGACGCCACCGCGAAGACCTGGAAGTTCTCCGTCCCGGTCAACGACGTGGACTCGCTCGGCGAGTGGAAGGCCGTCTCCACCGGCCTCACCGTGGTCAAGGACCAGTGGGTCCTGCTCACCGGCGTGTACGACGCGCAGAAGAGCGGCGGCCCGCAGCTCCAGCTCTACGTCAACAAGGACCTGAAGGCATCGGCCGGCCGGCGCTCCGCCTGGAAGTCGTACGGCCCGCTGCAGATCGGCCGCTCGACGGCCAAGAGCGGCTACCGCGACCACTTCACCGGTGACCTCGCCGAGATCCGCGTCTTCGACCGCGTCCTGCCGGCGGCCCAGGTCGCCGAGCTGATGACGATCATGCCGGTGCGCAAGGGCTACTGGCAGCTGGACCAGGCCGTCAACGGCTCGGTGGCCGAGACCGGCGGCGGCCAGGCGCTGACCCTCGCGGGCAACGCCTCCGTCTACCGCCCGGCCGACCCGCTGTTCGACACCGCCGCCCTCGTCGGCGACGGCAACCTCGTCCTGGACGGCGACGGCGACTACGCGTCCACCGCCACCGCCCCGGTCACCGGCAACAGCAGCTTCACCGTGACCGCCCGTGCCCAGCTCACCTCGCTGGACCCGGAGAAGTCGCAGACGGTGCTGTCCCTGCCGGGCGCCAACGCCAACCGCGTCCAGGTCCGCTACCAGGCGGCGACCGGCCAGTGGGAGCTGGCCGTGGCGAAGACGGACGTGGCCGCCCCCTCGGTCGTCACCTTCACCGACGACCAGGAACTCCCCGACACCGGCGGCTCCGGCCAGCACCTGGCGGTCGTCTACGACGCCTTCGCCAACGCGATCCGCCTGTACGTCGAGGGCCAGCTCGTCGCCGGTGCCCACGGCACGGACAACACGCTGTGGTCCGCCACCGGCGGTCTCCAGGTGGGCCGTTCGCTGCGCGGGGCGAGCGAGTACTTCGCCGGCGCGATCGACGAGGTGCGGGTCTACAGCGGCGCGGCCGACCCGGTCGCGGTGCAGCAGATGGCCGCGCTGACGGCCGTGACCGACATGTGACGGCTCGTCACCGCTGAGGTGTGCCGGGCCCCCCGAGGCCCGGCACACCTGTCCGGCACACCTTTTTCCCTCCTCCCGTTCCCCCTCCTTTTCCTACGATCAGGAAGTTGGCAGATGTTCTTCCGTGGCCGCTCACTGAGCCGCCGCATGCCCAGACGGACGCTGGTCGCGACAGTGATGGGACTCTCCCTCGCGCTGTCCGCGTCGTCGGTCCAGGCAGCGGCGCTCGACGACGGCGACCGGGGCCGCACCAGCCGCCCCGGCGTCCAGGACGACGGCGATCCCGCCGAGGGATCCGACGCCAAAGCGAAGAAGCGTCCCTCCGACCCGGCGCGCAAGGCCGCGGTCAAGGGCCTCGACAAGGCGGTGTGGCCGAAGCAGGGCGGCGCCGAGATGGCCGTCGGCGCGGCCGCCGCGACCGAGGCCGGCGGCCTGCCGGTCAAGGTCGGCACGGCGAAGGCGAAGGCCAAGGCGGCGCAGGCCGCCGGCAAGGTCCGCGTCGACGTCCTCGACCCGAAGCGGGCCGGGCAGCTCGGCGCGGGTGTCCTCCTGGGCGTCGAGCGCGCCGACGGCGAGGAGGAGGCCGCCAAGGTCCGCCTGACCGTCGACTACTCGGAGTTCGCCGAGGGCTTCGGCGGCTCCTACGCCTCCCGCCTCCAGCTCGTGCAGCTCCCCTCCTGCGCCGCGGTCGCCGTGCCCGGCAGCAAGGAGTGCCCGGAGCAGCCCAAGGTGCTCCCCACGGTCAACGACATCAAGTCGGGCACCGTCTCCGCCGACGTGACCGCGGCTCCGGCTCCGGCCGAGGGCGTGTCCACGATGGCCGGTACCGCGACCTCCCTCGTGGCCGTCGCGGCCGGCCCGTCCAGCGCCCAGGGCACCTACAAGGCCACGGCCCTCGCGCCGTCGTCGAGCTGGAGCGTCTCCACCTCCTCCGGCGCCTTCAGCTGGAACTACCCCTTCCGTTCGGTCCCGACGCCGGGCGGCCTGACGCCCACCGTCGGCCTCGGCTACTCGTCGCAGTCGGCGGACGGCCGCACCTCGGCCACCAACAACCAGGGCTCCTGGATCGGCGAGGGCTTCTCCTACGACCCCGGCTACATCGAGCGCCGCTACAAGCCGTGCGCCGACGACGGCCACGACAACTCCGCCGAGCAGTGCTGGGCGTTCGAGAACGCCACGGTCATGCTCAACGGCTCCGCCGGCGAGCTGGTCAAGGACGACACCACCGGCAAGTGGCACATGTCGTCCGACGACGGCAGCAAGGTCGAGAAGCTGACCGGCGCCACCAACGGCGACAACGACGGCGAGTACTGGCGCATCACCACCTCGGACGGCACCGAGTACTACTTCGGCCAGAACCGCCTGCCGGGCTGGGCCACGGGCAACGAGGAGACCAACTCCACCTGGACCGTGCCGGTCTTCGGCGACGACTCCGGCGAGCCCTGCTACAACGCCACCTTCACCAGCGCCCACTGCCAGCAGGCCTGGCGCTGGAGCCTGGACTACGTCAAGGACACCCACGGCAACGTGATGTCCTACTTCTACGACCGCGAGACCAACTACTACGCGCTCAACGGCAAGACGGACGTCAACGGCACCGCGTACCACCGCGGCGGCTACCTCAAGCGCATCGACTACGGCCAGCGCGACGGCCAGGTCTACGCGGCCAAGGCCCCGGCCCGGATCGTCTTCAACACCGCCGAACGCTGCCTGCCCACCGCCGACTTCGACTGCGCGGAGAGCAAGCGGACCAAGGCGAACGCGGCCCACTGGCCCGACGTGCCCGTCGACCAGGAGTGCAAGGCGAGCACGAAGTGCACCTCGCCGGTCCAGACCTTCTTCACCACCAAGCGGCTGGCCTCGGTCGTCACCCAGATGCGCAAGGACGCCACGACCTACCAGGACGTGGACGCCTGGACGCTGACGCACCTGTTCACCGACAACGGCGACGACTCCAAGACGCTGTGGCTGTCGAAGATCGAGCACGAGGGCCGCGCCGGTACGGCGATCAAGCTGCCGTCGGTGGACCTGTTCGGCGAGCAGCTCGCCAACCGCGTCGACGCGATCGGCGACAACATCGCGCCGTTCCACCGCTTCCGGCTCTCCATGGTCCTCAGCGAGACCGGCGCCCAGCTCGACGTGAACTACGCGCCGGCCGACTGCACCAAGGCCACGCTGCCCACGCCGGGCGAGTCCACCAAGCGCTGCTACCCCGTGAAGTGGGCCCCGCCGGGTTACGTCGACCCGATCACCGACTGGTTCCACAAGTACGTCGTCTCCGCGGTCATCGAGACCGACCGCACCGGCGGCAGCGACGGCATGGTCACCCGCTACGACTACCAGGGCGACGCGGCCTGGCGGAAGGCGAAGCCGGACGGCATCACCGACGCCAAGTACCTCACCTGGGGCGGCTGGCAGGGCTACGGCAAGGTCAAGGTCACCTCCGGCACCGCCGACGTGCAGAAGACCCGCGTCGACTACACGTTCCTGCAGGGCATGGACGGCGACAAGGACGCCTCCGGCAACGCCCGTTCGGTGACCGTGAAGGACTCCACGGGCGCGTCGTACACCGACGAGGAGGAGTTCACCGGCCACCAGCTGGAGGTCGCCACCTACGACGGCGCCAAGCTGATCTCCAAGTCGATCCAGACCCCGTGGAAGCACTACACGGCCACTCAGGCGCAGAGCTGGGGCACCACCCGCGCGGTGATCGTGCGCTCCCAGACCGGCCGCGGCTTCAACCTCCAGTCCGACGGCACCTGGCTGGAGACGAAGTCCACCACGACGTACGACACGTCCAACGGCACCGGCCGGGTGCTGGCGGTCGACGACCAGGGCGACGTCTCCACCGCCAAGGACGACACCTGCACCCGCACCACCTACGCGGACAACACGGCGGAGAACATCCTGTCGCTGCCCGCGCGCAGCGAGTCCGTCTCCGTGAAGTGCGCGACCACCCCCGACCGCAAGTCCCAGGTCCTGGCCGACGAACGCACCTCGTACGACAACCTCGCGTTCGGCGCGGCGCCCACCAAGGGTGACGCCACCAAGACCGAGCGCATGACCTCGCACAACGGCACCACGGCGACGTACCAGGTCACCGGCGTCACCACCTACGACGCCTTCGGCCGCCCGCTGTCCCAGAAGGACGCCAAGCAGATCGGGACGACGGACGAGACGAAGACCGTCTACTCCGAGACCAACGGCCTGCTGGCCAAGACCACCGTCACCAACGCGCTCGGCCACGCCACCATCACCGACTACGCACCCGCCTGGGGCATGTCGAAGGGCCAGACGGACCCGAACGGCAAGCGCACGGAGCTCGCCTACGACGCACTGGGCCGCCTGACCTCGGTCTGGCTCCCGGACCGTGCGACCACGCAGACGCCGAGCATCAAGTACTCGTACAACGTCCGCAAGGACAAGGTCACCTCGATCAAGACCGAGAAGATCGAGAACGACGGTTCCTACGGGGCCGAGTACCAGCTCTACGACAGCATGCTCCGAGCCCGGCAGATGCAGACCGAGGGCCCCGACGGCACCCGCATGGTCGCGGACACGTGGTACGACGGCACGGGCAAGCTCAAGAAGAGCAACGAGACGTACAACGCCGCCGGAGCGGCGTCCGACGAACTGCTCCTGGTCAGCAACGGTCAGGTCGGTGCCCAGAGCCTTCTGGAGTACGACGGTCTCGGCCGTGCGACGGCCCAGATCTTCGCCGTGTCGGGCGCGGAGCAGTGGCGCACGAAGACGACCTACGACGGCGAACTGACCCACGTCGACCCGCCGGCGGGTGGCGTCCCGACGACCACGGTCACCGACGGCCAGGGCAACGTGTCGGAGATCCGCCACTACCAGGGCGCGTCACCGGGCGTGGGGGTGCCGTACGACTCGACGAAGTACACCTACATCGCCCTCGGCAAGATCGACACGGTCACGGACGCCAAGGGCAACGTGTGGCGTTACGAATACGACGCTCTCGGCCGCAAGACCCGGTCGATCGACCCCGACGCCGGCACCTCACGCACCGAGTTCGACGAACTCGACAGGCCGATCGCCTCGTGGGACGCCCGTGAGAAGAAGACGTCGATCGTCTACGACAAACTGGGCCGGGTCACTTCGAAGTGGCAGGGCGATCCCAACTCCGGCACCAAGCTGACGGAGACGAGGTTCGACAAGGCGGGCTGGCTGGGTCAGGCCTACGCCGTCCTGAACTACGTCTCTCCCACGGAGTACTTCGCCACGGCGATCCAGTCCATGGACGAGTTCTACCGTCCGCTGAAGACCGCCTACCAGATCCCCGCCTCGCAGGGCTCCCTCGCGGGCACGCACGTCTTCACCAGCACGTACAACCGTGACGGCACCGTCCAGAGCACGGGCCTGCCCGCCGTCGGCGATCTGCCGGCGGAAGTGCTGACCTACACGTACGACGGCCTTCAGCGGCCCATGACGCTGACGGGCTCCACGTCGTACGTCACGAACACCGTGTACTCCGGCAAGAGCCTCGTGCAGCAGCTGGAACTGTCCACGGGCAGCGGCAAGAAGGTCTGGCAGACCTACAACTACGAGAAGGGCACCGACCGCCTCACCCGCTCGGTCACCGACGTCTACGGCGCGACCGCACCGGTCAAGGATTCGCGGTACTCGTACGACCAGGCGGGCAACGTCCTGTCGATAGCCGACACGGCGGACTCCGCCGCGCCGGACACGCAGTGCTTCGCCTACGACGGCCGCCAGCGGCTCAAGGACGCCTGGACCCCGGCGGCCACCGCGACGAGCGCGGCCGGATCGGGTACCCGGGGCTCCACCACGCCGGTGGACGGCACCGGCCCGTCGGCCTGCGACTCCGCCGCCGGTTCCGGCACGCTGGGCGGTCCCGCCCCGTACTGGAAGTCGTACGAGACCGACGCCATCGGCAACCGGGTCTCCGAGGTCAACCACGACACCGGCCTCGACGCGGCGAAGAACACGACCCGCACCTACGAGTACGGCGGCGCGGGAGCCGCGGGTGACGGCCCGCACCAGATCACGAAGATCACCGAGAAGACGCCGACCGGCGATCGGCAGTCGACGTACGAGTACGACGACTCCGGCAACACCACCAAGCGCGTCATCGGGGGCAACGCCCAGTCGCTGCTCTGGGACGACCAGGGCAAGCTCAGCGAGGTCACCGAGGCCAGCGGCGCGAAGACGACGTACCTGTACGACGGCTCGGGCAACCGGCTCGTCCGCAAGGACCCCACCGGCACGACCGTCTACCTGCCCGGAACCGAACTGAAGCTCTCGGCCGACGGCACCAAGACGGAGGCGACGCGTTACTACGACTACGCCGGTCAGACGATCGCCGTGCGGACCGCCGGAAAGACGGCGTTCCTCGCCTCCGACCACCACGGCACGGGCGAGGTGGCCGTCGACGCGGCCACCGGTGCGATCAGCCGGCGCCGTTTCGACCCCTTCGGTGTCGAGCGCGGCGCGAAGACCGGCGTCTGGCCGGGGGAGAAGGGCTATGTCGGCGGCACCCTCGACGCCTCCACCGGCCTGACCCACCTGGGGGCGCGCGAGTACGACGCGGTGATCGGCAAGTTCATCTCGGTCGACCCGATCATCGACTACACCCAGCCGCAGCAGATCAACGGCTACGCGTACGCCAACAACTCCCCGGTCACGCACGCCGACCCCAGCGGCATGATCATCCCGGAGTGCCGGGAAGGCCTGATCGAGTGCCGCGGTGGCGTGCCGTACTTCCCGAAGACGGAGACCGAGAAGGCCCAGTCGGACGTCGACCAGGCCTCCAGGAACGTCTCCCAGGCCGAAGGGCAGCAGGCCGCCGCCAAGCAGCGCATCAAGTCGGCGGGCAAGGCCCTGGTCAAGATCGCGCGCGACATCCTCGGTGTCGACGCGGCTCTGGACTGCATCTCCAGCGGTGACGTCGGAGCCTGCGGCGAGACCCTGCTCAACATCGCCGGCAGCTTCGCGGGCGGCCTCGCAGGCAAGATCCTCGCCAAGTACGGCGCCCCGTGGAACTGGGCCAAGGGCATCAAGCTCGCCAAACGCGTCACCGGTCTCGTCGGTGACCTCATCGGCGGGGCCAAGAGCCTGTGGAACGCGAACAAGGCCGTCGGCAAGGCACGGGGGGCGCTCGCCAAGGCGGCGGACAAGCTGGCCGACGCCAGGAAGAAGGCGGCCGCGGCCCTGAAGAAGGGCAAGTCCTGCAAGGTCTCGCACAGCTTCCTGCCGGGAACCAAGGTGCTCATGGCCGGAGGCGTCACCAAGCCGATCCAGAAGGTGAAGCTCGGTGACAAGGTGGTCGCCACCGACCCGGACACCCATGAGACCGCGGTCCGTGAAGTCGTCGGCACGATCGTCACGCAGGACGACAAGCACTTCGTCGACCTCACCGTGCGTGCGGAGGGCGGCAAGGCCGAGAAGCTGGTGTCGACCACGACCCACCCCTTCTGGGTGGAGTCGCAGAAGAAGTGGGTGAAGGCCGGCGACCTCCGTCCCGGCCTGCGGCTGACGACGCCGACGGGCGACACCGTCGAACTCGTCTCGGTCCGTGCCTGGCACAGGATGCAGCAGACCCACGACCTCACGGTCGCGGACATCCACACGTTCTACGTCCACGCGGGCGCGACCCCGCTGCTCGTCCACAACTGCGGCGACGCCGACGACTTCGTCGAGCCCGAGGAGCTGTTCCGTGCTCCCGCCAAGGGCAACAAGGCGTCCGAGGCGAAGGGTCCCGACCCCGCCAACCACCCGGACACCCCCGAAGGCGGCGAGGGCACGGCCTACGTCGGCGAGAGCTCCAAGGTGGCGCAGAAATACGCCGACCAGGGCACGCACGAGGACGGCTACCACGTCTTCACCATGAGGAAGGGCTGGACCGAGGCGTTCCCGCCCGAGAAGTACCGGCGGACGCACGACAACAAACCCGGTGAATGGCAGTGGCTCATCCCGCAGAAGGAGATCGAACGGTTCAATACCTACATCGAGGACGTGCGCTGGGTGAACTACTACCAGGGCTACACGTGGTGACGGGAGGAGAGGGATGACCGGGGCCGACGACGGCGACCTGGGCGTGCTGAGGCCCGGTGACGTGCACAGGGGGACGGTCGAGGCCGTCACCGACTTCGGTGTGTACGTGCGCTTCGGCGGTCACCGGGGTCTGATCACGGTCGTCAACCTGACCTGGGACCGCTTCGACCACCCGTCCCAGGTCATTGAGGAGGGGGACGAGATCACCGTCGTCGTCCTCTCCGTCGACGCCGAACGAGCGGAGGTCTCCCTGTCCCGCAAGGACCTGGAGCCCGATCCGCTGGTGGAGCTCGCGCGCACCCGCCTGGGCGCGCTCGTGCGAGGGGCCGTCACACGCGTGACTCCCATCGGCGCGTTCGTCCGCGTGGGGCCCAACGCCGAGGGGCTGCTGCCCGTCGCCGGGCTGCGCGGCGCGGAACGGGAGCGGACCCTCCAGGCCGGCGACGAGCTGGAGGTGCTGATCGAGGGCATCAACCTGCGCGAGCGACAGGTGGCTCTCCGGCTGCCCTGACGGGGAGCGCCACGGGGCCCGGTTTGACCCCTCAAGCCGGGCCCCGTAGCCTTGACCATCGGCGTGTCGAGTGGCACGCCACATCCCCGTAAACCTCTTCCTTCCGGACGCCGGTCTCCGGTGGCCGGGAGAGGTCGCCCGTGTTTCCCGCCCGGGCGGCTGGCCTGCGGGGGTGCCGTTCTCCGAGCGAAAGAGAGACCCGCGTGTACGCCATCGTGCGCAGCGGTGGTCGCCAGCACAAGGTTGCTGTCGGCGACATCGTTGAGGTTGACAAGATTTCCACTGCCAAGGTTGGCGACACGGTCGAGCTCTCGACCCTGCTCGTGGTCGACGGCGACACCGTGACCAGCGACCCGTGGGTGCTGGCCGGCATCAAGGTCCAGGCCGAGGTCGTGGACCACCACAAGGGCGTCAAGATCGACATCCTTCGCTACAAGAACAAGACCGGTTACCGCCGTCGTCAGGGCCACCGCCAGCAGTACACGGCGATCAAGGTCACTGAGATCCCCGCGGCTGCGAAGTAAGGGACTGAGGAGACATGGCACACAAGAAGGGCGCATCGTCCACCCGGAACGGTCGCGACTCCAATGCCCAGCGGCTCGGCGTGAAGCGCTTCGGCGGTCAGGTCGTCAACGCGGGTGAGATCCTGGTCCGCCAGCGCGGCACCCACTTCCACCCGGGCTCCGGCGTCGGCCGCGGCGGCGACGACACGCTGTTCGCGCTCCAGCCCGGTGCGGTGGAGTTCGGCACGTTCCGCGGCCGCAAGGTCGTGAACATCGTTCCGGTCGCCTGACCTCAGGCTTTCCGGGAACGCTTCGCGAGGCGGACCTCACTTCCCTTCGGGGAAGGCGGGTCCGCCTTTCGCTTGTTGGCACAGGTAACACCCGTACATCACGTACATCACTGGAGGCACCCACCATGACCACCTTCGTGGACCGCGTCGAGCTGCACGTCGCCGCGGGTAACGGAGGTCACGGCTGTGCCTCCGTCCACCGTGAGAAGTTCAAGCCGCTCGGCGGCCCGGACGGCGGCAACGGCGGCCGCGGCGGGGACGTCATCCTCACCGTGGACCAGTCGGTGACCACCCTGCTCGAGTACCACCACTCCCCGCACCGCAAGGCCACCAACGGCAAGCCCGGCGAGGGCGGCAACCGCTCCGGCAAGGACGGCCAGGACCTGGTCCTGCCCGTGCCGGACGGCACCGTCGTCCTGGACAGGGCGGGCAACGTCCTCGCCGACCTCGTCGGCCACGGCACCTCCTTCGTCGCCGCCCAGGGCGGCCGCGGCGGCCTCGGCAACGCGGCACTGGCCTCGGCCCGCCGCAAGGCGCCCGGCTTCGCGCTGCTCGGCGAGCCCGGCGACCTGCACGACATCGTGCTGGAGCTGAAGACCGTCGCCGACGTGGCGCTGGTCGGCTACCCGAGCGCCGGCAAGTCGTCCCTGATCTCGGTGCTGAGCGCCGCCAAGCCGAAGATCGCCGACTACCCGTTCACCACCCTCGTGCCGAACCTCGGTGTCGTCACCGCGGGGTCCACCGTCTACACCATCGCCGACGTCCCCGGCCTCATCCCGGGCGCCAGCCAGGGCAAGGGCCTCGGCCTGGAGTTCCTGCGCCACGTCGAGCGGTGCAGCGTGCTCGTGCACGTCCTGGACACGGCGACCCTGGAGTCCGAGCGCGACCCGGTCTCCGACCTCGACATCATCGAGGAGGAGCTGCGCCAGTACGGCGGGCTCGGCAACCGCCCGCGCGTCGTCGTCCTGAACAAGATCGACGTGCCGGACGGCAAGGACCTCGCGGAGATGGTGCGGCCGGACCTGGAGGCGCGCGGGTACCGCGTCTTCGAGGTGTCGGCGGTGGCGCACCTGGGGCTCAAGGAGCTGTCGTTCGCACTGGCCGACATCGTCGCCAAGGCGCGCGCCGCGAAGCCGAAGGAGGAGGCCACCCGGATCGTCATCCGGCCCAAGGCCGTGGACGACGCCGGTTTCACCGTCACGCGCGAGGAGGTCGACGGGGAGCTGGTGTTCCGCGTCCGCGGCGAGAAGCCCGAACGCTGGGTGCGCCAGACCGACTTCAGCAACGACGAGGCCGTCGGCTACCTCGCCGACCGCCTCAACCGGCTCGGCGTCGAGGACGAGCTGATGAAGGCGGGCGCCCGCTCCGGCGACGGCGTCGCCATCGGCCCCGAGGACAACGCGGTCGTCTTCGACTGGGAGCCGACCATGACGGCCGGCGCCGAGATGCTCGGCCGCCGCGGCGAGGACCACCGCTTCGAGGCCCCGCGCCCGGCCACCCAGCGCCGCCGCGACCGCCAGGCCGAACGCGACGAGGCGACCCAGGAGTTCGAGGGCTTCGAACCCTTCTGAGCCACCGGCTCCACGAAGACCCGCCGCGGCACACGCCGCGGCGGGTCTCTTTCCTCCCGCGCCCTCCGCCGTCAGGGTTCCTTCCGTGGGCACGGCTTTCTCCGCCGGCACGGCTTCCTCCGCGCTCACGGCTTTCTCCACGTTCACGGCTTTCTCCGCCGGCACGGCTTCCTTCGCCGTCACGGCGCCCGGGGATCATCGGGGGCCCGGGGTTCCTCTCTGCGTCGCCTCGGGAACGTCTCCTGTCGTCCTCGGACCGTGGAGACGCACCGTGCGCGGGCGACGAGGATCCGCCGGGCCGTCCCCGCGGCGCGGCGGGGGCCGACCGGGCACCGCCCTCGTGGTGGACGACCGGGACCGGAACGGTCCGACGCGCGCCTTCGAGCGACTGCCCGGACGGCCCGGACGGCTTCCGCGGGCCGCACCCGACACGGCGAATCGCTCCCTCACTCTCGCCGGGACCGGGATACCGCGGAATCTCCATAAGGAATTCCGCGGCCCGGCCTTCCCGACGAGTTCTATTCGAAGCCGGTCCGCAACGGCGCGGTCATGCACGGGAAGAACACGTGCGCCCCACGGCCCGGGACGTGAAGATCTCCCATCGGGCCGGGCGGCGGGCGTGCGCACCGGGCGATGCCGGCCCGCCGGCCGACGGGCCGGAGCCCGCCGGGGCGGTGACGGACGGAGCCCCCGAGCCGCTGCCGGGCAGGCCCGTCAGCGCACCGGAGGTGGCGGCGCGGGCGCCGCACGGGGCGCTCGCGGCGGCGGCCGGGGCACCGGGCCGGCATTCCGCGCGGCCGGTGCGCCGGACGTCCTCGGGGGAACTCGCGAAAGCCCCCGGTCGTCGCCGCCTGAAACAGCGGCGACGCCGGTGAGCCGCAATCCCGTCACTCTCGGCAATCCGTTACCGTCTGTGCGGTTACTCACAGGATTTAATGAGACGGTGTCAGGAAGGCCCATCCGCACCGGCCCAATCACCCGCACCGTATGGTTCATCCGCACCGGCTTCATCCGCACCGCAAGGTGAATGGCGGGTGGCGCGCACATATGCACTGAACGGCGCTCACCTTGCACCGCGGTTACCGAAAGTGGGAGCATTTCCCCGTTCCCTGTCGCCCCAAGGTAGGTCACCCGTGTCCCAGCGCATAGCCAAGCCCCGTACCACCGCAGTGATCCTGGCCGGTGGCACCGGCCAGCGGGTGGGTCTGTCGATCCCGAAGCAGCTGCTGAAGATCGCCGGCAAGGCCGTCATCGAGCACACCCTGACCACCTTCGAGCACGCCGACTCCGTCGACGACGTCATCGTGCTGATGGCGCCGGGCTACGTGCCGGACGTCGAGAAGATCGTCGCCAAGGCCGGGTTCACGAAGGTCTCCCGCGTCATCGAGGGCGGCTCCACCCGCAACGAGACCACCGAGCGGGCCATCGCCGCCCTCGGTGAGGGCCTGGCCGAGGGCGAGGACCTCAACGTCCTCTTCCACGACGCCGTACGCCCCCTGCTCTCGCAGCGCGTCATCGACGACTGCGTCGCCGCGCTGGACCGCTACCAGGCCGTCGACGTGGCCATCCCGTCCGCCGACACCATCATCGTCACCCGCACCCACGGCGAGGACGGGGAGTTCATCACCGAGATCCCGGACCGCTCCCGGCTGCGCCGCGGCCAGACCCCGCAGGCCTTCAAGCTCTCCACCATCCGGCGGGCCTACGAGGTCGCGGCGGGCGACCCCAACTTCCAGGCCACCGACGACTGCACCGTCGTCCTGCGCTACCTGCCGGACGTGCCGATCCACGTCGTGGCGGGCGACGAGTACAACATGAAGGTGACGCAGCCCGTCGACGTCTTCATCGCCGACAAGCTGTTCCAGCTCGGCTCCACCGCCGCGCCCGAGCAGATGAGCGAGGAGGCCTACCGCCAACTGCTCACGGGCCGGACCCTCGTCGTCTTCGGCGGCTCGTACGGCATCGGCAAGGACATCGCCGAACTCGCCCGCTCCTACGGCGCCCACGTCTACGCCCTGGGCCGCTCCACCACCAACACCCACGTGGAGAACCCGGAGGAGGTCGACGACGCGCTGTCCAAGGCCTACGCCGAGACCGGCCGCATCGACTACGTCGTCAACACCGCGGGCGTCCTGCGCATCGGCAAGCTCGCCGAGACCGACAACGCGACCATCGAGGAAGCGCTCAAGGTCAACTACCTGGCCCCGGTCCAGATCGCCCGTTCCGCCTACAAGTACCTCTCCGAGACCAAGGGCCAGCTGCTGCTCTACACCTCCAGCAGCTACACCCGCGGCCGCGCCGAGTACAGCCTCTACTCCTCGACCAAGGCCGCCATGGTGAACCTCACCCAGGCCCTGTCCGACGAGTGGGCCGCCGACGGCGTCCGCGTCAACTGCGTCAACCCGGAGCGCACCGCGACCCCCATGCGCACCAAGGCCTTCGGCCAGGAGCCGGCGGGCAGCCTGCTCTCCTCGGAGACCGTGGCCCGCACCTCCCTGGACGTGCTGCTGTCCGAGCTGACCGGGCACGTCATCGACGTCCGCCAGCAGGACCCCACCGCCGACGCCTCCCGCGCCTCCGGCTTCGAGCAGGCCCTGGCCGGCGTGCTCGACCGACAGGACGGCGTGGCATAATCAACCGCCATCAGCCTTGAAATTCAGGCCTCTGTGGCTCCCTGTTTACGGGATATTCACAGAGGCCTGAATCCGTAAGGCTCCGGAAACCTTCACAACGTATTTTCCGGACTTTTCGGATTCACTGACCGGCCCCCTCCCAGAGCAGGTTTCTCCGTGATAACGACCGCCATTCGCGTCGCCCGGGTGGGCAGCGTGGCCGAGCTGGCCGCGGCGGCCCTCATGACGCTGGGCTTCCCCTGCCTCATGCTGGCCGCGCTCGTCCCGAACGTCCCCGCCTTCGCCGCCGCGGCAGCCGTGACCTACCTCGCCGACCTCTACCTCCACCGCAGGGGCAGCTACCTCGTCAGCCTCCTGGGCAAGGTGAGAGCCGGCCTGTCGACCCGGTTCCTGGTCAGGGAGCTGCTCCTGATCCTGCTCCTGGCCCGGCTCGAACTGTCGGAGGAGCCGGTCTTCTACGCGGCGATCGCCTGCTTCACGGTCTTCTTCGGTCTCCAGGCCCCGCACGGCGCCCTCGTCACCCTGATCGGCAACCGCCGCCAGATGCCGGTCGTGACCCGCAACGTCGACCTGGTCTCCCGCCTGACCGTCCCCGACGCCCCGCCGCGCCTGCTGCTGCGCCGGGCCGACGTGAAGATGCTCCACCTCGACCTCGCGGCCGTCGCCGGCCTGCTCGCCTACGCCGTCACCGACAGCGAGGCCGCCGGCTTCGCCGGAACCGGCGTCACCCTGGGCCTCGGCACCCTGTACGTCCTCGCGCTGGCGCCGTACCTGCGCGCCAGGCGGATCCCGCCGAAGGCCGACAAGGTCCTCAAGGCCGTCAGCGCCTGGCTGCGCGAGTACCGCCCGGAGACGGTGCTGTACTTCTCCGGCTCGGCCGACTCCGCCTACCAGCTCAACATGTGGCTGGAGACGATGGAGCAGCTGGAGTCCCGCCCGCTGATCATCCTGCGGGAGCGCGTCATCCTGGAGAAGATGGCGCCCACCACGGTCCCGGTCGTCTGCGTGCCCGGGGGGGTGCACCTGATGAACATGGACCTCTCCATGGTGCGGGTCGCGTTGTACGCGGCGAACGTCGGCAAGAACATCCACCTGCTGCGCGTGCCCACCATGAAGCACGTCTTCATCGGCCACGGAGACAGCGACAAGCTCGCCAGCGTCAACCCCTTCAGCAAGGTGTACGACGAGGTGTGGACCGCCGGCCGCGCGGGCCGCGACCGCTACGCCATCGCCGACGTCGGCATCCGCGACGAGGACATCGTCGAGGTCGGCCGCCCGCAGCTCGCGCCCATCACGCCCTGGCAGGGCGCCCCGGCGGACCGGATCCCGACCGTGCTCTACGCGCCCACCTGGGAGGGCTGGGACGACGACCCGGGCAACACCTCGATCCTGCTGGCCGGCGAGAACATCGTGAAGAAGCTGGTCGCGGCCGAACCCCCGGTCCGGGTCCTGTACAAGCCGCACCCCTTCACCGGCACCCGCAGCGCCAAGGCCCGCACCGCGCACCGCCGGATCACCGCCCTGGTCGAGAAGGCCGCCGCCGAGCGCGCCGCCGACCCCCGGTTCACCGCGGACCCGGCCGCCCAGGCGGAGGCCAGGGCCGAGCTGACCCGCCTCAAGGCCCGCCTCGACCAGCTCTCCCTCACCTTCGACGAGAAGGCCGACGAGGCGGTGACGAGCCGCGACGGCCTCGTCGACCTGCGCAAGCACCAGGAGGCCGCCCGGCTGCGCGCCGCCTGGAACGACGCCTACTGGCGCTCCTTCCCGTCGTACGAGCACCGCGTCGTCACGGGCGGCGAGCCGCGCCTGTACGACTGCTTCAACGCCTCCGAGGCGATGGTCTCGGACATCTCCAGCGTCGTCTCCGACTTCATCGCCAGTGGCAAGCCCTACGCCGTCACCGACTCGGCGGAGCTGGGCGCGGAGGAGTTCCGGCGGCAGAACACCGCGGTGCGCGCGGCCGTGATCCTCACCAACGACGCCGCCGGGGTGCAGCAACTCCTGGACGCGGTCCGCGACCCGGCCGCCGACACGCTGGCCGAGGACCGCAAGGAACTGAAGGAGTACCTGCTCGGCCCCGACGAGCCGACCTCCCTCGAGCGGTTCGACACCGCGATCGCCGACCTCGCGCTGAAGGCCGAGGCCCGCAACGTCGGCCAGGCGTCCCACGTCGTCGCGGCGGCCGGCGAGGCGGAACTGGCGGAGGACGGCGTGACCGCGGTCTGAGGCACCCCGCGGTACGAGGCCCGCGGTGCGAGGCGCCCGGTACCCCGGTACGAGGCACCTGTGTGACATCGGCTCGGCCCCCGGAGAGGGAATCTCCGGGGGCCGAGCCGTTTCCCTAGGCTGTGACGCGGCACACATCCAGGGCGCGGGTAACGCGGGCAACCCCTTTCTGTCATCCCCCGTCTACCGGGTTGCCCCATCTTTGACCAGGGGGAAACCGTGAGTGACGAGGGGGAGAAGTGACCGTGGCGGAGCCCGATGTCAGCGTGATCATCGGGGCGTACGAGGCGATGCCGTACCTGACCGAGTGCCTGGCCTCGGTGGAGGCGCAGTCCCTGGACCCGGCGCGCATCGAGGTGATCGCGGTCGACGACGGCTCCACGGACGGCAGCGGCGACTGCCTGGAGGAGTTCGCCGCCCGCGCGCCCATGGCGGTCACCGTGATCCACCAGGCGAATTCCGGCGGTCCCAGCGGCCCGCGCAACGTCGGCCTGGCCGAGGCCACCGGCCGTTACGTCTTCTTCCTCGACGCCGACGACCGGTTAGGGCCCGAGGCCCTGGAGCGCATGGTCGCCATGGCCGACCGCAACGGCACGGACGTGGTCCTCGGCCGCGTCGAGGGCGTCAACCGCAAGGCGCCCCGGTCCATGTGGGGCAAGACCCTGGAGCGGACCGACGTCTTCTCCTCCAACATCAAGTTCACGCTCAGCGCGCAGAAGCTGTTCCGGCGCGCGCTGCTGGAGCGGCACGGCATCCGCTTCGACGAGTCCCTGTGGACCGGCGAGGACGCCGTGTTCACCATGGAGGCCTACCTGCGGGCCGACGGCGTCTCCGTGGTCGCCGACCACACCTGCTACTACCTGGTGGGCCGCAGCGACGGCAAGCACGTGACCAAGAGCGGCAGCTACACCCTGCGCTTCGACTCCGCGCGCGCCCTGATGGAACTGATCGCCCGGATGCTGCCGCCCGGCCCCAAGCGGGACGTGCTCATGGTCCGCCCGTTCCTGGTGACGCTCCTGCCGCAGTTCGGCCCGGTCTTCCTCAGGAACGACGAGGAGATCCGGCGCACCAAGCTCGAACTGGCCAGGCCGCTGATGGACGCGTACTGGAACGAGGGCGTCTCCCACCGGCTCCGGGTCCACGAACGGCTGCGCCTGCACCTGGTCGCCGAGGGGCGCCCCGACCTCCTCGCGGAGGTCGTCGAGTTCCTCAAGGACAAGCGCGAACCCGACCCCGTCCTGGAGAAGCGCGGCACGCGGCTCTACCTCGCCTACCCGCGCTTCCGGGACCGCGCGGCCGGCATCCCGGACCGCGTCTACCTCGCCGAGCCCCGGGAGGCCAGGGAGTTCCCGGGCTGGCGCCAGGGCCCGGCCGAGTCCTTCCTGCGCAGGGCGACCCGCAAGGTGCGGCGCACACTGCGCCGGCTGAGGGCGCGGACGACCGCGGCGGTGTGACACGGCGCCGGTGAGACGAGGATGACGGCGTGACGGGCCCGGAGACGTGACGGGCCCGGAGACGTGACGAGGACGGCCGCGTGACGAGAGTGGCGACGGCCGGTCGTGGCGGGGGCCGGGGGGAGCCCTCCAGGGCTACCTGGACGGCTTCAGCGCCCGCCGCAGCGGCCCTCCGACCACTCGCCGGGCACGCCGGTAGATCGACGGTGTGGCCAGCGCGGCCTTGGCCGCGGTGCGTGCCCCCGCCCGGCTCTTCGCCAGCTCCCGCTTCAACTCGGTGTTGTGCGCGTCCAGTTGGCTGATCCGCTGCTGAAGCCAGCCGAACCGGCTCGTCAGCGAGGCAGGGTCCGTTTCGTTCCAGGGCCGCACCCCGGCCGGGAAGGACAGCGACCGCAGCCTCTTGTCGAAGGCCGCGCCGCCGTCACCGTGCGTGAAGGTGTTCTCCAGGCCGTTCTTGTCGAGGAAGCCCGTGAACCGCTCGAAGCGCTCCCGGTGGTTGCCGGTCAGCGGACCGAAGTCGGCCTCCTCGTAGAGGACGGCCGGGTCGAGGTCCGCGGGCACCTCGGTGAGGAGCCGGTGCGGGATCTCGAAGTAGCGGCACAGCTCCAGCGTGCGCGAGTCGAAGGCCAGCACCGTCGCGGGCGTGCCCGCCAGCAGCGCCGCGATGTTGCCGTGGATCCGCGAGCCGAACGAGTAGTCGAAGCCGCGGAGGTCGTCCATCCACGTGACCGGGTCGACGTACACCCGGACCTTGTCCTCCCGGTACATCGGGTGGTCGGGGTGGGTCGGCATCTGCGTGACGCGGCCGGCCGGCGAGTCCACGTCGCGCCAGTGGAGCTGCCTGGCGTCGGTGAGGTTCTGGCCTATGTACCGCAGGTTCGGGTAGTGCGCGTGGGTCCGCGTGATGATCCGGTGCAGACCCCCGCTGCGCACCGCGGTGTGCGAGCCGTTGACGGCTATGCGGGACTCCGGGGTGAGCGACTCGGCCCGCTTCTCCACGGTCAGCCGGTCGCCGTGCAGGAACATCGACGGGCAGCCGATGACCTCCACGTCCCGGAAGCCCATGTCGGTCAGGTACTTCTCGGTGAACTCGCCCCGCACGCCGATCGACGCGCTGCGCTCCAGCACGGCCGAGCAGAACGCCCGCACGGTCGGCTCCATGGCCTTCAGCCGGGCGGGGTCCTGGTCGAGGCCGGCCTGCGCGCCGACGCCCAGCACCACGACCGGGATGCGCAGCTTGCCGATGAGCCGGGTCAGCCGCTGGAGCGCCGGCTCGAACGACGGCCGGAAGGCGTTGGCGAGGGGCACCACGAAGGCGTCGTACTCCTCGTTGATCCGACCCGCCGAGGCCACCTCGGTCCGCATGCCGTTCGAGACCACCTCGGTGCCCGGGGCGGTGAGGATCTTGTGGGCGGCATCGCTGAAGATCAGGTTGCCGGAGTTGGTGGCGATCACGTCGCGGTGCAGGGCCTCCTCGACGGGGAGTACGTCGAAGGGGCTCTTCCCCGATCTCAGGAGTATGCGCTTCACAGGGCGAACTTTAGGTCACGTCAACTTCGAAGGAAATTTTGGATCTCTTCAAACTTCCCATGGAACCCGTACACGTTCTTTGCCCTACGCAAATGGTGAACGCCCGTGAGCGCGGCGTGACCGTCCGGCACGTGAAACCCCGGCGCGCCCTCCGCTCCCGTTCGCGTAGATTGCGTGACGGGCAGCCGTGGACCTACGCGAGGGGACGAAGAACAAGGTGGCAGGGGCAAGGCAGGCCGTGCGCGAGGCCCGCAGGATCGTCGTCAAGGTGGGTTCCTCGTCGCTGACCACCGCCTCCGGCGGCCTGGACGCCGACCGGGTGGACGCCCTCGTCGACGTCCTCGCCAAGATCCGCAGCGGAGGGGAGCGCGAGATCGTGCTGGTCTCCTCCGGTGCCATCGCCGCCGGGCTCGCACCGCTGGGCCTGCGCCGCCGGCCGAAGGACCTCGCCCGGCAGCAGGCCGCGGCCAGCGTCGGCCAGGGCCTCCTCGTGGCCCGCTACACCGCCTCCTTCGCCCGCTACGGCGTCCGCGTCGGCCAGGTCCTGCTCACCTCCGACGACATGAGCCGCCGCGCCCACCACCGCAACGCCTCCCGCACCCTCGACGAGCTGCTGGTGATGGGCGCCTTCCCGATCGTCAACGAGAACGACACCGTCGCCACCGACGAGATCCGCTTCGGCGACAACGACCGGCTCGCCGCCCTCGTCGCCCACCTCGTCCACGCCGACCTCCTCGTGCTCCTCTCCGACATCGACGGCGTGTACGACGGCAACCCCAGCAAACCCGGCACCTCGCGGATCACCGAGGTGCGCGAACCCGCCGACCTGGACGGCGTCGAGATCGGCAGCGCCGGCAAGGCGGGGGTCGGCACCGGCGGCATGGTCACCAAGGTCGAGGCCGCCCGGATCGCGGCCGCCGCCGGCATCCCCGTCGTCCTCACCCACGCCGTCCACGCCGCCGAGGCCCTTTCCGGCGGGGACACCGGCACCTACTTCCACGCCACCGGCAAGCGCTCCGCCGACCGGCTGCTGTGGCTCCAGCACGCGTCCACCCCGCAGGGCTCGCTGACCCTGGACGACGGAGCCGTACGGGCGGTCGTCGAACGCCGCACCTCGCTCCTGCCGGCCGGGATCGCCGCCGTCGAGGGCGACTTCAGCGCGGGCGACCCGGTCGAGCTGCGCGACGGCTCCGGGCGCGCCGTCGCCCGCGGCCTCGTCAACTTCGACGCCAAGGAGATCCCCCAGCTGCTCGGCCGCTCCACCCGCGAACTGGCGCGCGAACTCGGCGCCGAGTACGAACGGGAGATCGTCCACCGGGACGACCTGGTGATCCTGCACCCCTGAGACCGCCGCCCCCGCGCCCGCGGTCGAACGGCCGCTCCCGGCGACGCTCGAACGGTCCGTACCGGTGGGGGACGTTCCGTGAAACGGCCCCACGGAGCCGTGCGGCCTGCTCAACTTTGTCCCGGGGACATGTTCCGCACGAGCGCTGCGCAAAGGAGGCCGTCGTGAGACGAGTACGCCCAGGGGTGGCAGCGCCCCGTGGGAGTGCCGCCGGGGCGGGTCCCGCGGCCTCGCGCCCGGCGGGCGAGGAACGCGCCCTGACGAGCGTGGCGACCGGGGAGAACTACCGGGGACGGCAGGAGGACGGCCGCGCGGGGCAGACCCGCCCCGCGGACCTGCCCCGCCTGTGGCACGTCACCCTCAGCGTCTCCGGGGAGGAGGCCGACATCGAGGAGGTGCGGCGCGCCCTGGAACAGCTCGCCCACGACCACCCCTTCCTCCTGACCAGCCGCTACGCCGTCGACCACGCGGAGATCCGCTACTGGGAGGAGGCCCGCGACCTGCACGACGCGGCCGCCGTCGCCCTGCGCCTGTGGGGCGAGCACCGTCAGACGGCCGGGCTCCCGCCGTGGGAGATCGTCGGCCTGGAGGTCATCGACCGCCGGACCTACCACCAGCGCATCGCCGAGGGCTACGGACCGGCCCCGGCGTCCCCCGTCGGGGTCCACCCCTACTGACCCCGCCCGGCCCCGCCCGGAAGCCCCGAGAGCTCTCCCGGCCGATGTCCGGGGCGGTGCCTCCACCGGTGTGCGGGCGGTGTGCGGGCCGGTGCCCCCACCGGTGCCCCCACCGGTGTTCGGGCGGGGTCCGGGACGGTGCCTCCACCGGTGTCCGGACGGTGTCTCGGGGTGTGGAACGAGCCGTGAGCGGGCCCGCGGCGCGCACTACCCTTTCCCTATGACCACGCTCTCGCCGTACGACGCCCTCTCCCCGGTGATCCAGGCCGCCTACCGCGCCAAGGCGGCAGCCGCCGACCTCGCGCCGCTGCCGCGGGCCGCCAAGGACGACGCGCTGCTCGCCATCGCGGACGCGCTGGAGGTCCGTACGAGCGAGATCGTCGAGGCCAACGCCAGGGACGTCGCCAAGGCCCGTGAGGCCGGCACCGGCGAGGCGATCGTCGACCGGCTCACCCTCACCCCGGAGCGGGTGCGGGCCATCGCCTCCGACGTGCGCGACGTCGTCGCCCTGCCCGACCCCGTCGGCGAGGTCGTGCGCGGCTCCACCCTCCCGAACGGCATCGACCTGCGCCAGGTCCGCGTCCCGCTCGGCGTGGTCGGCATCATCTACGAGGCCCGCCCGAACGTCACCGTCGACGCCGCCGCCCTGTGCCTGAAGTCCGGCAACGCGGTCCTGCTGCGAGGTTCCGGCTCCGCCTACGAGTCGAACAGCGCTCTGGTACGGGTGATCCGCGACGCCGTCGGCGGCGCCGGGCTGCCCGCCGACGCCGTCCAGCTCGTGCCGGGGGAGAGCCGGGAGAGCGTGCGCGAGCTGATGCGCGCCCGCGGCCTCGTCGACGTGCTGATCCCCCGCGGCGGCGCCTCGCTGATCCGGACGGTCGTATCGGAGTCCACCGTTCCGGTGATCGAGACCGGCACCGGAAACTGCCACGTGTACGTCGACGCCCAGGCCGACCTCGACATGGCGGTCGACATCCTCATCAACTCCAAGGCCCACCGGGTCAGCGTCTGCAACGCCGCCGAGACCCTCCTGGTCCACCAGGACATCGCCCCCGAGTTCCTGCCCCGCGCCCTCGACGCCCTCGCGGACGCAGGGGTCACCGTCCACGCCGACGAGCGCGTCCTGGCCTACGCCAAGGACTCCCGGGCGACCGTCGTCGAGGCCACCCCGGAGGACTGGGAGACCGAGTACCTCTCCCACGACATCGCCGCCGCCGTCGTCGACTCGCTCGACAAGGCCGTCGAGCACATCCGGCTGTGGACCTCCGGCCACACCGAGGCCATCGTGACCACCTCCCAGCAGGCCGCCCGCCGCTTCACCCAGTTGGTCGACTCCACCACGGTCGCCGTGAACGCCTCCACCCGTTTCACCGACGGCGGCCAGTTCGGCTTCGGCGCGGAGATCGGCATCTCCACCCAGAAGCTGCACGCCCGCGGCCCCATGGGCCTGCCGGAACTGACCAGCACCAAGTACATCGTCACCGGCGACGGCCACGTGCGGCGCTGACGGGGGCGCGCGGCGCCCGTCCGGGGCGTGGGAGGCGTCTCGGCAGGCGGATGAATTTCCGTACCGTCTGCCCAAATTGACCCCCCAGGTCTACTCTGGATGCGTGCCGGAGGACGTGGGGGGCACGCCGTTCCCGGACGGCTGGAAGCCCGACGACGACCACGACCGCGGGGTGTCGGACGAAGAGTTCGCCTCCGTGGTCTTCGACGAGGCCTTCGTACGGGCGGCACCGGTGCACGAGCCGACCGCCGTCGAACGCCTCCTGGCCGCCGCGCGGGCGAGAGCCGAGGCCTCGGAGGCCGAAGCCCACCGCGCCCACCGCGCCCGCTACGACGACCTGTACGGGTCCGGCGTCTTCGGCCATGATCCGGATGACGACGATCCGGACGACTTCGAGGACCCCGACGACCCGGACACCTGGGGCCGCCACGGCGGTTTCGGGCCGTACGGCAAGCAGGTCCGCTGGCACCGGGCGGTCGCCTGGATGCTCGCCGTGGTCATGGGCGTGGGCATGGTCGCACTGGCCTTCGCCGCGGTCTACCGGGGAGCCTCCTCCTCCGACAACCGCGACCACGCGCCGTCGCCCGCGTCGACCGGGCTCGAAACCGGAGCCGGGCCGGTCGCCCCGTCCGCCTCCGCCGACCAGGTGCGGCCACCCGTCGCGGCCGTCCCCCGCACGCCCTGACCGGGTGCCGCCGACCGGGTGAGAACATGTCAGAACTTGTGGCGCAGCAAGGCGTTTACCCGGGCTCCCGGCGACCTACCCTGAAGGTATGGGCAGGCCCGGAGAGCCACCGGAGGGGGCAGCCGAGGGGACTCCCGGTGGCGGCGAGGACGAGTACCGGTCCGTCGTCTTCGACGAATCGTTCGTCCGCGCTGCCCGCCTCCAGGAGTACTCCGCCGAGGAACGCATCGCCGACCACGCCCCCGCCGTACGACGCCGCCCGCCCGCCCGGCGGCCCGGCCTGTCCCGGCAGGCTTTCGCCCTGGTCCTGCTGATCGCTCTCGCCTTCGGCACCGCGATCTACATGGGCGTCCGGAACCCCTACCAGAACCCGGCCGCCCGCCGCGCCGCCGAGCCGCTGCGGATGACCGTCATCCCGCTCGCCCCGCAGGGCGCCGTGCCCGGCACCGCCGACCCCGCCCGCCTGTTCGCGCACAGCCCCGCCGCCCGGTACCGCGTCGGCGCCGAGGGCATCCCGCTGCCGCCCTCCCGGCGCACCCCGCACTTCTCCGACAGCCAGGTCGTCACCGCGCTGAGCACCGCCAAGGACTACATCGTGCGCTCCTCGCTCTACCCGGAGGTGCTCACCGGGCAGCAGGTCAGGCCCGTACGCGCGCTGGTCGCCCCCGGCCAGCTCGACCAGTTCGACGAGAGTTTCACCCACCCGGCCGCCGACGGACGGCACGCGCCCACCGGATGGCTGGTGCGCTTCGACCCCGCCCGAGCCGAACTCGCCGACCGCGGGGTCCGCGTCCAGGGCACCCTCCAGGCCGCCGAGACCGACGCCGCCACCCTCGAGGTCACCGCCGACCACACCTTCGTCTACGCCCTGCGCCCGGCCGGAGCCGACACCAGGGCCCCGGTCTCGCTGTTCACCGTCCGCCGCGAGCTCCAGTTCCGCTTCGACCGCGACGACCTGCGGCTGCGCCAGACCCAGCTGATCGTCTCCTCCGTGCAGGCCGGCCCGCTGTCCTGCGGCGAGGACTCCACGAACCACCTGCGGCCCCTGCTCGCCGGCCAGACCGCCGGGACGGGCGGCCCGGCCGGCACCGACCCCTACGCGACGGGCGGGGCGACGGCGCTCTGCGGATCGCTGGCGGCGAGCGCACAGCCGAGCGTGTGAGCGGCGGGGCCGCCGGAGCGGCTCCGCCCGGGGAACGGGAGGTGCCGGCGGGGGTGTGAACCGGCGACGCCGGGGAGCGCTGGGAACGAGGGGACCAGGGCGCCCCGCCGGGCTCGTCGGGGGCCGTCAGGCCTCGTCGCGCGGGGGCGCGTCCGCCGGGCGGTCCCGCGGGGGCGCGGTGCCGGTGAAACCGTCGAAGCCGCGGCGCACCCGGCCACCCAGGCCACCCGCCCCGCCCGCGATGTCGGTGACCAGCTTCATCAGCGGGTCCTTCGAGCTCTTCACGTGGTCGGCGTAGTGCGACGCAGACTCGCGGAAGGAGTCGGTGACCGAGGTCTCCTTGTCCTCGGCGCGACGCGGGTAGTGACCGTCCAGGATCCGCTGGTGGTCGCGGGACTCGGCCCACTTCTTCAGCTCGGCCGCGCGCACGGCGGTGAAGGGGTGGGAGCGGGGCAGCAC
Organism: Streptomyces sp. NPDC014882; assembly: GCF_043081325.1. Classification (NCBI taxonomy): domain Bacteria; kingdom Bacillati; phylum Actinomycetota; class Actinomycetes; order Kitasatosporales; family Streptomycetaceae; genus Streptomyces; species Streptomyces sp. NPDC014882. The sequence goes on along the minus strand of NZ_JBIBWL010000002.1, from coordinate 280,458 downwards.
GTTGAGGATCTTCAGCACGGAGTCGCGCAGGTCGCCGCCGGCCTCGTACTCCTCGGCCTGCTTGAGGAACGCGTCCACGTTCATCTCGTGCAGGTGGTTGCCGCCCGCGATCTTCATCAGGCCGCGCATCGAGGCCTTCAGGTCCTGTCCGACCAGCAGCCCGGCCCGGTCCGCGGACAGCTCCGACTTGCGGAACCACTCGCGCAGCGCGGTCACGATCGCCATGATCGCGAGGTTGCCCAGCGGGATCCAGGCGACCTTGACGGCGAGGGTCGTCAGGAACAGCAGGATCGTGCGGTACACGGCGTGCCCGGACAGGGCGTGACCCACCTCGTGGCCGACGACGGCCCGCATCTCCTCCTCGTCGAGCAGCTCGACGAGGCCGGTGGTCACCACGATGATCGGCTCGTCCAGACCGATGCACATCGCGTTGGGCTGCGGGTCCTGGTTGACGTACATCGCCGGGACCTTCTCCAGGTCCAGGATGTAGCAGGCGTCCCGCAACATGTCGTTCAGGTGGCTGAACTGCTGGTCCGACACGCGGACCGAGTCGGACAGGAACAGCAGGCGCAGACTCCGCTCGGGCAGCAGCCCGCTGAGCGCCTTGAAGACCGTGTCGAAACCGCTCAGCTTGCGCAGCGCCACCAGCGCGGAGCGGTCGGCCGGGTGCTCGTACGCACGCGAGGAGATCCCGGGAAAGCGCCTGCGCTGCCTGCTCGGCACGTTCTCGTGACCGTCGTGCTCGTGGCCGTCGTCGGACATCCATCCCCCAAGTGCGTGTGTGTGGCCCTTGTCTGTGCGGTCCTTTGCGGACCTTTGTGCAGCCCTTCGCGCCCCCGGAGCAGGGCCCACCCCAGGCGGAGCTACGGTGGACGGGCACCACACCGAAGGAGTCCCGCGCCATGGAGCACACCCCCACCACCGCCTGGATCGCGCAGGCCGCCGGCGCCGCGCAGCAGGGTCCGGGGCATCTGCTCCGGGTCGTACTGATCGTGATGGTGCTGGGTTGCGTGCTGACGGCCTGGTTCCTGTTGCGGGGCTACAAGCGGAAGGACGACTGAGCCGCCGGGAAGGTTCCCCCTCGCTTCCCGTCCCGCCTCCGCCCCCGCCGGAACCGCCCCGGAAACGTCCCCGGCACCGCCCGCGCCCGTGCCCGTGGGGCAACCGGCCTCCCCAACGGCGGAGTCGGCGTGTGACGCGTCGAGGCGCCCGCTTACGATGGGCCGACATCTTTATCCCGCCCTCCATCGGATAGGTCCCGCCGAAGATGAGCTTCCACAGCGCAGCCGCCCAGTTGGTCACCCTCGCCGCCGAGGGCGAGGAGCACGGTGGCAACCACGAGAGTCTGAGCCCCCTGGTCACCGGTGGTGCCGCCTTCCTGATCCTGATGCTCCTGTTGTGGGTCACGACCCTCTTCAACCGCGACCGCTGAGACCAGCGTGTTCATAGCGGGGCACTTCGGACACCGGTCGCACCGTGTCCTCAGGACGGGCCGGTAGGGTCTGCACGCATGGGAGAGCAGGACATGCCTACCGGTCCGTCGAACAGCCCGTCGAAGCCGGGCAAGCGCCGCCTCGGCGTCATGGGCGGGACCTTCGACCCGATCCACCACGGTCACCTCGTGGCGGCCAGTGAGGTCGCCGCGCAGTTCCACCTGGACGAGGTCGTGTTCGTCCCGACCGGCGAGCCGTGGCAGAAGAGCCACCGCAGGGTCTCCCTGGCCGAGGACCGCTATCTGATGACGGTCATCGCGACCGCCGAGAACCCGCAGTTCTCGGTCAGCCGCATCGACATCGACCGCGGCGGTCCCACCTACACCGTGGACACCCTGCGCGACCTGCGGGCCCTCAATCCCGACACGGACCTCTTCTTCATCACGGGCGCGGACGCCCTGGGCCAGATCCTGACCTGGCGGGACAGCGAGGAACTGTTCTCCCTCTCCCACTTCATCGGCGTCACCCGGCCCGGCCACAACCTGGCCGACCCCGGCCTCCCCGAGGGCGGCGTCTCCCTCGTCGAGGTCCCCGCACTGGCCATCTCCTCCACGGACTGCCGCGCGAGAGTCGCCAAGGGCGACCCCGTCTGGTATCTGGTGCCGGACGGAGTCGTGCGCTACATCGACAAGCGCGAGCTGTACCGCGGCGAGTGAGCCGAGAGGGGCACCGGTGAACGACCGAAACGACGCGGGCTACGGGGAGAACCCGTACGAACTCGTCGGCTACGACGAGTACGGCCGGCCGGTGTACCGGCAGGTCCCGCCGCAGCAGACCTACGACCCGTACGGACAGCAGCAGGGCTACGGCTACGACCCGTACGCCCAGGGCGAGGGGCAGCAACCCGCCTACGACCCGTACGACACCGGCCGGCAGCCGGCCGCGCCCGCGTACGACCCGTACGACACCGGCCGGCAGGCTCCCGTCCACGACCCCTACGGCGCCGGCCCGCGCCCGCAGCAGACCGGCGGGACCGCGGCCCCGTACGACCCCTACGGGCAGACGGCTGCCGGCGGGCAGCAGCCCCGGGCCGCCGAGCAGACCGCCTACATCCCGCAGCAGGCCGGACCGACGGAGGCCGAGGAGGAGCCCGACGCCTCCGCGCGACCCCAACGGGACTACCACACCGAGCAGTTCGCGTTCGTCGAAGATCCCGACCAGGACTCCGAGGACGTCATCGACTGGCTGAACTTCACCGAGAACCGCACCGAGCGCCGCGAGGAGGCCAAGCGCCGCGCCCGCAGCCGCCTGGTCGTCCTGGTCGTCGTCCTCGCGCTGATCGCGGTCGGCGGAGTGGGCTACCTCTGGTACGCCGGGAAACTGCCCGGACTGTCGTCGTCCGACGACGCCGCCACCGGCACCACGGCCGCCCCCGCCGCCCAGAAGCGCGACGTGATCGTGGTCCACCTGCACGACACCGCCCAGGGCGGCACCTCCACGGCCCTGCTGGTCGACAACACCACCACCGAGCAGGGCACCACCGTCCTGCTGCCCAACTCCCTCGTCGTCACCACCGACGACGGCACCACGACGACCCTCGCGAAGTCCGTCGACGGCGACGGCTCCGCGGGGACGCGCGAGTCGCTGGACACCGTCCTCGGCACCGAGATCCAGGGCACCTGGCGGCTGGACACCCCCTACCTGCAGAACCTCGTCGACCTCGTCGGCAACATCGAGGTGGACACCGACACCGCCGTGCCGGACCCGGCCGCCAAGAAGGGCCAGGCGCCGCTCGTGGCCAAGGGCGAGGGGCAGACCCTCAGCGGCAAGACGGCCGTCGCCTACGCCACCTACCGCGCCGAGGGCGAGGCCCAGAACGCCCAGCTGCAGCGGTTCGGCCAGGTCATGCAGGCCGTGCTGCGCAAGGTGTCCTCCGACCCGCAGGGCGCCACCGTCACCGTGCAGACCCTGGCGCAGATCCTCGACCCCTCGCTCACCGACAAGGACCTCGGCGCCTTCCTCGCGGGCCTCGCCGACCTCGCCAAGGGCGGCGACTACCAGACCGCCCTCCTGCCCGTGCAGGCCGACGGCACGCTCGACGCCGAGGCCAGTGCCGACGTGGTCAAGGACGTCCTCGGCGGCACCGCGAAGAGCCCCGACGAGGACGCGGCGGTCAGCGTCTCCGTGCAGAACGCCGACGGGTCCAAGGCCACCACCGAGGACGCGCGCGTGGTCCTCCTCAACGGCGGCTTCACCTTCCTGGACGGCGGCACGGCTCCGGGCGGCACCGCGTCCACGTCCAAGGTGCTCTACGCGGACGCCGCCGCCGAGGAGAACGCCACCGAGGTCGCCAAGACCCTGGGCCTGCCCGAGACCGTCGTCGCGAAGGGCACGGTCCCGGCGAACGCGGACGTCCTGGTCGTCCTCGGCAAGGACTACGAGCCCTCGTCGTCGTAGCCGGGCCGGAACCGGGGGCCCGCACGGGAGCGGCCCCCGGTCGCGCGGGGCCGGGTGTATTCACGTGGGGCGCCGTCGGCGGCCGTGAGACCCTTGAGGTCAAACGACCGCCGACGGAAAGCCACGCAGTGACCGCCACAGACCGCTCCATCGAGCTCATCCGGACCGCCGCCCAGGCGGCCGCCGACAAGCTCGCGCACGACATCATCGCCTACGACGTCAGCGACGTGCTGTCGATCACGGACGCCTTCCTGCTGGCCTCCGCCCCCAACGACCGCCAGGTCAAGTCGATCGTCGACGAGATCGAGGAGCGCCTGCAGAAGGAACTCGGCGCCAAGCCGGTCCGCCGCGAGGGAGACCGCGAGGCCCGCTGGGTCCTGCTCGACTACGTCGACATCGTCGTCCACGTCCAGCACAGCGAGGAGCGCGTCTTCTACGCCCTGGAGCGGCTGTGGAAGGACTGCCCCGAGCTGGACCTGCCCGCCGACGCCGTGGCGACCCGGGGCAAGGCCCGGGAGCACGCCGAACTGCAGGCGGCCCAGGACGCCGCCGAGCCGGGGGGTGACTGGTGACGACCCCACCCGGTGCCGAGACCGCGGCCGCGGCCGGCCGGACACCGGGCCGCGGCCGGCGCGTCATCCTCTGGCGGCACGGCCAGACCCTGTGGAACGTGGAACGCCGCTTCCAGGGCACCACGGACGTCCCGCTGACCGAGACCGGCGTGGCCCAGGCCCGCCGGTCCGCCAGGCTCCTGGCCTCCCTCAAGCCCGACGCGATCATCGCCTCGGACCTCCGGCGGGCCGCGAACACGGCCGCCGAGCTGGCCGCGCTCACCGGCCTCGAGGTGACCCACGACGAGGCCCTGCGCGAGACGTACGCGGGCGTCTGGCAGGGCCTGACGCACGAGGAGATCGTCTCCCGGTTCGGTGACGAGTACACCGCGTGGAAGCGCGGCGAGCCCGTCCGCCGCGGCGGCGGCGAACTGGAGACGGAGGTGGCCGACCGCTCCGCCCCCGTCGTCCTGCGGCACGCCGAGAAGCTGCCCGAGGACGGCACGCTCGTCGTCGTCAGCCACGGCGGCACGATCCGCACCACGATCGGCCGCCTGCTCGGCCTGGAGGCGCACGACTGGGAGAGCCTCGGCGGCCTCTCCAACTGCTGCTGGTCCGTCCTCGGCGAGGGCGCCCGCGGCTGGCGGCTCCTCGAGCACAACGCCGGCACCCTGCCGGAGCCGGTCCTCGGCGACGACGACTGAGCACCTCGGGGCGGACCGGACCCGGATTTCACTTTCCGGCAGGTCGCAGGCTAAAGTTCTTCTTGTTCGCCCCGCCGAGCGGGAAGAACGCAAGGGGCTATAGCTCAGTTGGTAGAGCGCCTGCATGGCATGCAGGAGGTCAGGAGTTCAATTCTCCTTAGCTCCACTGATCGACACTCTGTGGAGTTGTCAAAGATCGGTTTCGGGAAGATCCCGCCCCTCAGGGGGCGGGATTTTTCATTGCCCGCGCAGCGTTTCCGTCCGCGGTGCCCGCGTCCTCAGTGCCCGCGTCCTCAGTGCCTGCGTCCTCAGTGCCTGCGTCCGTCGCGCCGTCTCCTCGTCCTCCGGCGTGTAGACCACGATGCGGCACTCCGGCATCCCGTCGATCGACAGCGACATGGACGTCATCCGCAGCTCGCCCACCGCGGGGTGCCGGAAGACCTTCACACGGCGGCCCGGCTCCGCCACGTCCCCGGACTCCCACAGCCGCGCGAACAGCGGGCTCGCCGCCGACAGCGCGCGTATGAAGTCCTCCCAGGCGGGCTCCCCGGCATGCAGGCCGTACGACGCCCGCAGGGTCGCCACCATCACCGGCAGCTCCGTCTCCCGGAACAGCAGCGGGCAGTCCTCCTCGTCGACCGTGAACAGCGTCCGCAGCGCGTTGGCCGGCGTCCCGGTCGGCGCCCGGGGCGGGGTCAGGAACAGGTCCTCGTACACGGCGTTGGCGGCCAGGATGTCGTAGCGCGAGTTGTAGACCACCGCGGGCCGGGGCACGAGGGCGTCGATGATGCCCTGGACCTCCGGCCCCACGCTCCGCGCGAGGGCCTCCGGCGTCGGCACGTACGGCACCTCCGCCAGGTGGTAGAGGTGCTCCCGCTCCGGCGGGTCCAGCCGCAGGGTGCGCGCCACCGCGTCCAGCACCTGGGCCGACGCGTTGATCGGCCGGCCCTGCTCCAGCCAGGTGTACCAGGTGTCGCCCACGCCCGAGAGCTGTGCCACCTCCTCCCGCCGCAGCCCCGGCGTACGGCGCCGCGGGCCGGGTGGCATGCCGACGTCGGCCGGTGTCACCCGGGCCCGCCTGCTGCGCAGGAAGGCCGCCAGCTCCGGCCGGCGTCGCTGCGCGGACCCGGCCCCCGGGTCCGCGGCCCGCCTCCTCGTCGTCGTCGCGTCCGTCATCGCCGATCCCCCGTTCCTCCCCTGCCGGGTGCTGTCGGTACCAGCATCAGCAGACTCTCGGCACCCGTACCGACGCCGCGTCAGGCTCGACGGCATGACGACCCCACCCCGGACGAGCCCGGATTCCGTGCCCGCTCCCACTCCTGTCACCAGTAAAGCCCCCGGCACCGACAATCGGGGCCGGCGCCTGCTCGCGGTCGTGCTCACCGCCCAGTTCATGGCACTGCTGGACGTCTTCATCGTGAACGTCGCGGCCCCCGCGATCGGTTCCGACCTGAACGCCTCCGGGGCCGACCTCCAACTGGTCGTGGCCGGCTACGCCATCACCTACTCCGTGCTGCTGATCACCGGCGCGCGGCTCGGTGACCGGTTCGGTCACGGACGGGTCCATCTCGCCGGACTGGCCCTGTTCACCGCCGCCTCGCTGGCCTGCGGACTGGCGGGAGGCAGTACCGAACTCATCGTGTTCCGGCTGGTGCAGGGCGCCGGGTCGGCGCTGATGATCCCTCAGGTGCTGAGCCTGATCCAGCGCGCCTTCACCGGCGAGGCCCGCGTCCGGGCGCTCGGCGCGTACGCGGCGGTCCTCGCCCTCGGCGCGGCGGCCGGGCAGGTCGTCGGCGGCGTGCTGGTCAGCGCCGACCTGCTGGGCACCGGCTGGCGGCCGGTGTTCCTGGTCAACGTGCCGGTGGGCCTCTTCCTGCTGGCCGTCGGCGGGCGGGTCCTGCCGCGCGGCACCGGGACGCGGCCGGAGCGGGCCCGCGGCCTGGACCTGTCCGGCCTGGTGCTGCTCGGCGCGGCGGTCTCCCTGGTCGCCGTACCGCTCGTGCTCGGCCAGGAGGAGGGCTGGCCGTCGTGGTCCCTGCTCTCGCCGGCCGTCGGCGCGCTCCTGTTCGCCGTGTTCTGCGGCTACGAGTCCCGGCTCGCCCGGCGCGGCGGTGCCCCGCTGATCGCGCCCCGCGTGCTGCGCCACCCCGGCATGGGGCTCGCCGTGCTGCGCATCGCGGCCGTCATGGCGGTCAACGGCGGCTTCCTGTTCGTCCTCACCCTGCACGTCCAGGAGGGCCTGGGGTACAGCGCGCTGCGCGCCGGTCTGACGTTCGCGCCGACCGCGGTGGTCTTCGGCGCGGTCGGGCTGACCTGGCGCAGGTGGCCCGCGGCCCGGCAACGGGCGCTCGCCCCGGCCGGGTTCGCGCTCACGGCCGTCTCCATGGCCGCGGTGGGCCTGGCCTTCAGGGGCGGCGGCCACGGGGGCGTGTGGCTGTATCCGGCGTACGCCGGAGTGGGAGTGGGGCTCGCGCTGGCGTTCAGTCCCACGCTCACCCGGGCCCTGGCCGCCGTACGCCCCGAGGACGCGGCGGATGCCAGCGGGCTGCTCGCCACGGTCACGCAGCTCGGGCAGCTGGCCGGGGTCGCGGCCTTCGGCGCACTCTTCCTCGACCGGCTTGAGTCACTCGGGGGCCCGGCGGCGTATACCTCTTCGCAAGCGCTGCTCACATGCATGTCCGCGCTCGCCGTGACGGCCGCGCTGGGCGCCGTGTCCGGACTGGTACTGAGGCGTCGCTCACCGTATCGGCCCGGCCGTGGCAGAATCAAACGGCCGGAAGGGGGCGCGGCCCGACGGGAGGGATTTGCGATGCCTGCGAGCATCCTCGGAGAGGGTGGCCACCTCTTTGGAGCAGCGGTGACACGGGGCACGGCCACCCGGCTCAGCTGCCCTTCCTGCGGTTCGGCGTTCGTGGCGCAAGTCCTCGGTGACAACGGCGGGATCTCCTACGTGTGCACGGCCTGCGGCCACAGCTGGAGCTGATCGATGGGTGCACACAGGCGGAAGTGCGACTGGTGCGGCAGTGGCACCCCGATCGTCCGCGACATGGAGCCGGTCAACCCCGACTACCAGTACTGGTGCGAGGAATGCGCGCGGGCGCTGATCATCAAGGGCGACCCGATCGAGACCTACCGGGAGCTGGAGGGCGAGCCGATCTACGGCCGGCTCCTCGAGGAGCACTGCACCCTCAAGCGGTTCTATTCGTTCGTCACCGCCTGAGGCGACCGCCTCAAGCGGCATTCCCGTCCGGACCTGACCGAGCCGGGCATAACGGAAACGATTTGGTGGTGCACCCCCTGGAGCGTGTAATGTTGGCGTCGCCGCCAGGGAAGCCCGGCGGACAAGACAAGGGGCTATAGCTCAGTTGGTAGAGCGCCTGCATGGCATGCAGGAGGTCAGGAGTTCAATTCTCCTTAGCTCCACAACGGATCCCGCCGGTTCGGAAGAACCGGCGGGATCCTTTTTCGTGTTCGCACGCGCGCGTGCGGCGAGAAACGGGCCGGAGGGGGGCCGCGCTCCGCCGGGCAGCCCCCCTCCGGCCCGTTTCCCGGCGACGCCGCGGCGACGGGCGCAGCGTGCCGGTCAGCGGCCCAGGGCGCGGCGGCCGCGGCCCTGGGAGAGGACCGGAAGGTTGCGGGAAGGCTCCTTCGCGCGCGTGTCCTCCTCGATGCGCAGGGCGAGCGCCGGGCAGCGGCGCACCGCGCGCAGCGCCTTCGCCTCCGCGTAACGCGGCACCTTGGCCTGCGCGACCGTCGGGAAGCCGTCGGCGCCGAGCTGGAAGACCTCCGGGAGGATGTCCGCGCACAGTCCGTGACCGCGGCACAGGGTCCAGTCCACGAAGATCTTCTGACGGCTGTCGCCGTCGTCCTCGGGCGTTCCGCCGGCCGAGATGCCCGCGGGGGCCATGCCGCCCTCGAAGAGCGGCAGAACGCCCTCCACGGGCCGTCCGCAGCCATTGCCGAGGACGTGGGCCGCGAGGTCGTCCGTGAACGCCTTGATGGTCGACTCCAGGAACATCGCGGAGCCGTCCGGGTGCGAGCAGGCACCGCGCCGCTTGACGTTCTTGGCGACCTGCTTGAGCGCCTCCAGGGCGGCCGGGCCCCCGCCGTTGATGATGTCCTCCATGCCGCGGGCGGCGGCCGGCAGCCCGAGGTAGCAGGGGCCGCACTGTCCCGCGCTCTCCTCGGCCAGCCACTGGGCCACGCGCAGCGACTCCCCCAGGGGGCAGGTCTCCTGGCTGATCGGCAGGATCGCGCCGGCGCCGAGCGCGCCGCCCACCGCGTCCAGGGAGTTGCGCGAGACGATCGCCTCGTTGACCGTCGCGGCGTCGATCCACTTGCCGTGGTAACCGCCGGTCAGCACGCCCTGCGGGACCGGCGGGGCGCCGGCCAGCTGGAGGACGTAGCGCAGCGGGACGCCCGTGGGGACCTCGATCACCATCGGGCGGGCGACCGCGCCGGAGACCGTCAGCATGACGGTGCCCGGCTCGTCGTACAGACCGGTGTTGCCGTAGCGCTCGGGGCCGATGCGGGCGCCGATGGCCAGCTGGGCGAACGTCTCGGCGTTGGACAGCAGGGTCGGGGCGCCGCCGACGCCGTTCTGCGAGGCGCTGACCTTGCGGCCGGGCGGGATCGCCGGGCCGCCGTCGATGGAGCGGATCACGGACGCGGCGGCGCCGGTGACCATGCGGATCGGGTTGCGCTGGACGAACGCCTTCAGCGCCGAGCGGCGGCCGTTGCTGAGGCCGCGCTCGGCCAGTGCGGCCTCCATGGAGCGCTGGGTCGATTCGCGGGTGACCGCCACCACGAGCGTGCGGGCGCCCAGTGCCTCCGCGACCAGCAGCGCGCCGTCCAGGATGAGGTGCGGGGCGCGGTTGATCAGGACCGTGTCCTTGCGGCAGGCCGGTTCGTCCTCGCTGCCGTTGACGACGACGACCGGCCGGACGCCCCGCTTGATCGCCGCGTCGGCGACGGACCGCAGCTTCTTGTGGAAGGGGAAGCCCGCGCCGCCGCGGCCCTTGAGGTTGATGCGTTCCGAGAGCTGCGCGAGCTTCTCGCCGCCCATGGGTTCGAGCGGCCCGTGCACCTTCAGGTGCATGGGCAGATCGAGTCTCTCGACAAGGTCGAAGCCCGACGTGAGCTGCGGAAGGCCGACCACGCGGACTTCCGGGACGTCGGGCAGGGCCTCGTTCACCTATAGCCTCCGGAAGGCGTGTTCCAAGGTTCGCCCGAACCCGGCGCGTCGAAGGACGCCCCGGGGGATGGTTCATCGGCGGGACCGCTGTTGTACGTGTCGTTCGGGTTGTACGCGCCATACCGGGTGTTTGTCTCACCGGTGTCGTACACATCACTCCCGCCGTACCCGCCGGTGCCCGGATTGCCATAGACCGGGATGGTGAATCCCGTGTCCTGGAGCGGGTCGTAGACCGACTGCGGGGCCTCGCCGACCGGCGGCGGGGACGGGACCGGCCAGCTCCCGGAGGTGCTGCCGCCGCCGTCCACGCGCGGGACGGCCTCGGTGGCCTGCAGGTCGAACGGCAGGTCCATGCGCGCGGTCTGGCCGGCCGCGAACGACTGCTCCGCGCGCGGGGGCGTCGACACGGCACGGTAGGCGGCCGCGAAGCCGTTCGCCGGCTCGGGCGCGGGGGTGTCGAACAGGGGCGGCGACGGCCGCGTCCCGCGTCCGGAGCCGGCCGTGTCCGCTTCCCGGCCGGGGCGGCCCCCGTAGCCCGGCAGGGACGGGGACTCGGCCATCCGGGTCCGGGCCCGGCTCGCGTCCAGGGCGTCCCGGCCGGCCGGCTCGTCGGTGCCCAGGATCGAGGCGACGCGGTCGGCGATCCCGCGCTTGACGGGGCGCGGTGCGGAACGCAGGGCGAGGACGGCCATGACGCCCAGCAGGCACAGGCCGTAGAGGATGGTGAAGATCGGTTTGGCCGCGCGACCCGCGTAGAGTCCGTGGATCAGCGCGGCGCACCAGGCCGGGTAGGCCAGCATGTGCATGGCCCGCCAGCGGGCGGCCACCGGGGCGGGCGAGGCGAACCGGCTGCGCAGCGCGCCGGTGATGCCCACGAAGATCATCAGCAGTCCCGCCAGCGAGCCGAGTCCGATCAGTCCGGCGGCTCCGGTGACGCCGAGCGAGAACGGGATGACCGCGGCGACGAACTGGGTGTGGTCCAGCGCGATCTTCGTGGTGATGTGCAGCAGCAGGAACGCGATCGAGGCGACCGCCGTCGTCCGGTGCACGGCCTGGCCGATGAGCCGCTGGCGCGTGTTGAGGAGGATCCGGTCCTGGGCGACCAGGCCCCAGATCACCGAGCAGCTGAGCGAGACGAGGGACAGCACGCCCGCGCCGAAGTTCAGGAACGCGCGGAACTGGTCGCCTCCGACCAGCACGACCACGGGTATGAGGAGCAGGACGACGGCGGACGCCACCCCGTAGGCCGACCGGCCCGGCCGGGGGAGCGAGCTGTTACTACGAAGAGGGTTCATGGGGGCAACTCCGAGCAGTTCGGGAAAGCGGTCCCGATGCCGAACTCTAAGTGGGCGCCATACCGATGGGTACGAGGTTTGAGTTGTTGCGTTGTTATCAAAGGACAAGGTGATCATGACAATGTCCCTTAGTGGCTGTTACGCGAAGTAATCCCTGACCTTGGTTCAGTTGCGGCGTGGTGCGTACGTGTCGACCAGGCATACGCAAGCGCGTCGCGGCTTGCTCAAGCCCTGCGGTACCCTGGGGCCATGCGTGCCGTACGCCTTCTGCTTAGCGAGCCGCGCTGATCAGTCCCGAACGCCGGAGAACCGGACGGTTCGGAATCGGCGCGGCGTCCCCTCCTGTGCGAGGGGATTTTTCGTTTTCCGAGTGGCAGCCGCCGGCAGAGACGATCGATGGAGCTTTGAGGACATGAGCGAGACGAACCCCGCCGCCACCGCCGAGGCGGCCGCGCCGCACCGGTACACGGCCGCCATGGCGGCCGACATCGAGGCACGCTGGCAGGACGTCTGGGACGCCGACGGCACGTACGCGGCGCCGAACCCGAAGGGCGACCTGGCGGGCGACCCCGCGGTCGTCGCCCGGCCGAAGAAGTTCATCATGGACATGTTCCCGTATCCCTCGGGTGCGGGCCTGCACGTCGGCCACCCGCTCGGCTACATCGCGACCGACGTCTTCGCCCGCTACCAGCGGATGACCGGCCACAACGTCCTGCACACCCTCGGCTTCGACGCCTTCGGCCTGCCCGCCGAGCAGCACGCCGTGCAGACCGGTGAGCACCCCCGGATCACCACCGAAGCCGCCATCGGCAACATGAAGTCCCAGCTGCGCAGGCTGGGCCTGGGCCACGACAAGCGCCGGTCGTTCGCCACGATCGACCCGGACTACTACAAGTGGACCCAGTGGATCTTCCTGCAGGTCTTCAACTCCTGGTACGACGACGAGGCGAAGAAGGCCCGCCCGATCGCCGAGCTGGTCGCCCGCTTCGAGTCCGGTGAGCGGAGCCTGCCCGGCGGCCGCTCCTGGGGCGAGCTGAGCGAGGTGGAGCGCGCGGACGTCCTGAGCGGGTACCGCCTGGCCTACGCCTCCGACGCGCCCGTCAACTGGTGCCCCGGCCTGGGCACCGTGCTGGCCAACGAGGAGGTCACCGCCGACGGCCGCTCCGAGCGCGGCAACTACCCGGTCTTCAAGGCCAAGCTGCGCCAGTGGAACATGCGCATCACCGCCTACGCCGACCGGCTGCTCGACGACCTGGACGCGCTGGACTGGCCCGAGGCCATCAAGCTCCAGCAGCGCAACTGGATCGGCCGCTCCGAGGGCGCCCGCGTCGACTTCCCGATCGACGGCGAGCGCATCACCGTCTTCACCACGCGTCCCGACACCCTGTTCGGCGCGACCTACATGGTCCTGGCCCCCGAGCACCCGCTGGTCGAGAAGTTCACCCCGGACGCCTGGCCCGAGGGCACGCACGACGTGTGGACCGGGGGCCACGCGACCCCGGCCGACGCCGTCGCCGCGTACCGCGCGCAGGCCGCCTCCAAGTCCGACGTCGAGCGTCAGGCCGAGGCCAAGGACAAGACCGGTGTCTTCATCGGCGCCCACGCGACCAACCCGGTCAACGGCGAGCGGATCCCCGTCTTCATCGCCGACTACGTCCTGATGGGTTACGGCACCGGCGCGATCATGGCCGTCCCGGCCGGCGACCAGCGCGACTTCGAGTTCGCGCGCGCCTTCGAGCTGCCGATCCAGTGCATCGTCGAGCCCACCGACGGCCGCGGCACCGACACCTCGACGTGGGAGGACGCCTTCGCCTCCTACGACGCGAAGATCATCAACTCGTCGAACGACCAGGTCTCCCTGGACGGCCTGGGCGTCGCCGAGGCCAAGGAGCGCATCACCGAGTGGCTGGAGCGGTCCGGCGTCGGCGCGGGCACGGTCAACTTCCGGCTGCGCGACTGGCTGTTCAGCCGCCAGCGCTACTGGGGAGAGCCCTTCCCCATCGTCTACGACGAGGACGGCGTCGCCCACGCGCTGCCCGAGTCGATGCTGCCGCTGGAGCTGCCCGAGGTCGAGGACTACTCGCCCCGCACCTTCGACCCGGACGACGCCGACACCCAGCCCGAGACGCCGCTGTCGCGCAACGAGGACTGGGTCGACGTCACCCTGGACCTGGGCGACGGCCGCGGTCCGCGCAAGTACCGCCGCGAGACCAACACCATGCCCAACTGGGCCGGTTCCTGCTGGTACGAACTGCGCTATCTGGATCCGCACAACTCCGAGAAGCTGGTCGACCCCGAGATCGAGCAGTACTGGATGGGCCCGCGCGCGGGGCAGCCGCACGGCGGCGTCGACCTGTACGTCGGCGGTGCCGAGCACGCCGTGCTGCACCTGCTGTACGCCCGCTTCTGGTCCAAGGTCCTGTTCGACCTGGGGCACGTCTCCTCCGCGGAGCCGTTCCACAAGCTGTTCAACCAGGGCATGATCCAGGCCTACGTCTACCGTGACAGCCGAGGCATCGCCGTACCGGCCGTCGAGGTGGAGGAACGCGACGGGGCGTACTACCACGGAGACGAGAAGGTCTCCCGGCTGCTGGGCAAGATGGGCAAGTCCCTGAAGAACGCGGTCACCCCGGACGAGATCTGCGCCGAGTACGGCGCCGACACCCTGCGCCTGTACGAGATGGCGATGGGCCCGCTGGACGTCTCGCGGCCGTGGGACACGCGCGCGGTGGTGGGCCAGTTCCGGCTGCTCCAGCGACTGTGGCGCAACGTCGTGGACGAGGCGACCGGTGAGATCACCGTCGTCGACGCCGAGCCGGACGAGGACACCCTGCGGGCCCTGCACAAGGCCATCGACGGCGTGCGCCAGGACCTGGAGGGGATGCGCTTCAACACCGCCATCGCCAAGGTCACCGAGCTGAACAACCACCTGACCAAGGTGGGCGGACCGCTGTCGCGCGGCGTCGCCGAAGCCCTGGTGCTGCTCGTCGCGCCGCTGGCCCCGCACATCGCCGAGGAGCTGTGGCGCAAGCTGGGCCACACCGACTCCGTCGTCCACCAGGACTTCCCGGTGGCCGACCCGGCGTACGTCGTGGACGAGACCGTGACCTGCGTGGTGCAGATCAAGGGCAAGGTCAAGGCACGCCTGGAGGTGTCGCCGGCCATCTCCGACGAGGAGCTGGAGAAGGTGGCGCTGGCCGACGAGCACGTCGTCAGCGCACTGGGCGGCGCCGGGATCCGCAAGGTGATCGTGCGGGCGCCGAAGCTGGTCAACATCGTGCCGGCCTGACGAACACGGGCGGGTACGGCCGGGGCCGGCGTGCGGGGCATCCCGCGCGCGGTTCCGGCTGGCTCCTCTCCGAGAGGTGACGGCGCGTGCGGCTCCGGTCGGAGCGTGCTTCGGGGTAGTCCCCTACGGGCAGGTTCGGGGTTCTGGTGGAACTCCGCGCCTGCCCGTTGCGTTTACCGTTGAAGAGCGGCGCGAGGCGCGCCGCGTCGGACCGGAGGAGGAGCTCGTGGAAGCAGTGATCGCGATCCTTGCCCTGCTTTTCGTGCTCTTCCTGGCGGTGGGGGCCTACGCGACGGTGAAGGTCGTCGGCGCCGCCAAGCGCGGCGTCGACCGCACCATCACCCAGGCGCGCCGCACCGTCGAGGACCACACCCTGCGGGCCAAGTCCTTCGCCCAGCCCGGCCCGGCCGGCGAGATCGCCCAGCTCCGCCTCGAGCTGCGGACCTCGATGCGGGCCACCCAGGAGGCGCTGCAGGCCGGCGCCGGCGAGGACGAGTCCCTCAAGGAGTCCCTCGCCCTCTTCGCACGCCTCAGCGAGCACGGGCGCGAACTGGACGGCGAACTCAAGCGACTGGAGTCCGAGCCCGACCGGGCCACCCTCGCCGAGCGGTTGCCGTCGCTGCGCGAGCGCACCGGGCGCATCACGTCATCGGCGGACTCGCTGCGCTGGGCCGCCCGCGACCGGGCCCGCCGCTTCGCCGACGACGACCTGGACACCCTCCACGCGCAGATCGACGTCGAGGCCGGCGCCCTGCGCCACTGGACCACCGCGGACGACCCGGTCTCCTCGCGGACGTCCTCCTCCCGGCCCGAGCACCCCGCGACCGGCCGCGCGACCGCAGGCCAGAACCGGTCGCAGACACCCGCCCCGGACCCGGCGGAGTCTCCCGTCCGGCCCGCCATCACCCCACCGGGGCCGCGTCCCGACTATCCCTGGCAGAAGAAGCCCCGGCCCGAGAGCACCACCTGAGCCGCCCGGCCAGGTACCCGATCCGGTCAACGGCCGGCCGGCCGCGGGAGCCCGGACTCCCGTCCCGCGGATACGGCAGGTAACCTCCAGCTCATGTCCCGCCATGTCGCTATCGTCACGGATTCCACGGCCTATCTGCCGCAGCGGACGATGGAGCGCCACGGCATCACCGCGGTGCCCCTGACCGTCGTTCTCGGCGACCGGGCGCTCGAAGAGGGCACCGAGATCTCGACCCGCTCCCTGGCCCTGGCACTGCAGAAGCGACGCTCCGTCACCACCTCGCGCCCCAGCCCCCAGGTCTTCGCGGAGACCTACCGCAGGATCGCCGAGTCCGGCGCCACCGGCATCGTCTCCCTCCATCTGTCCGCCGAACTGTCGGGCACCCACGACGCGGCGGTCCTCGCGGCGCGCGAGGCCACGGTCCCGGTACGGGTGGTGGACACCGGCATGATCGCGATGGCGCTCGGATTCTGCGCGCTCTCGGCGGCCGGGACGGCGGAAGCGGGCGGCACGGTGGACGAGGCGGTCGCGGCCGCGGAGAAACGCGCCGCCGGCACCTCCGCCTTCTTCTACGTCGACACCCTCGACTATCTGCGCCGTGGCGGTCGCATCGGCGCCGCCCAGGCCCTCTTCGGTTCCGCGCTCGCGGTGAAGCCGCTGCTCCAGCTGGACGGGGGGCGCATCGAGCCACTGGAGAAGGTGCGGACGGCGTCGAGGGCGATCGCCCGCCTCGAGGAACTGGCGGCCGACCGTGCGGGCGACGCACGGGTGGACATCGCCGTCCACCATCTCGCGGCCCCCGACCGGGCGTCAGCCCTGGCGGACCGCCTGCGGGCGCGGGTGCCCGGTCTCGGGGAACTGCATGTGAGCGAGGTCGGCGCGGTGATCGGGGCGCACACCGGGCCCGGCTTGCTGGGAGTCGTGGTTTCAGCCCGGTGAGGAGCCGTCACCTCACTCCCACGGGTGGCGGAGTTATCCACAATCGGATGGTTCTCCCCGGGAATTGGGCAAGATCATCATGATGTCGTGAAGTGCCCCATTCTCGTGGCATGGCACTTCGATCACGCACACGGACGACCGCCGCGACCAGTGGACCCGGACGCCGGCCCGGCTCCGACGGACGCGTCCGGCACCGGCGGTCACCGGCAGGCAGCCGGGTGGGGAACCACCGTGCCCCGGCCGAGGAGCTGCGCCGGCGAGCGGAGCTGCTGTTCGGGGAACGGGACGGCGAGCGCGGGGAGTTGGGGATGGGGCCGCCGCGGGACGACGGTGGTCCGGGAAGCACGCCCGGCATGGTGGGGGAGGACGCTGCAGGGGCAGGGGCAGGGGCAGGGGCAGGGGCAGGGGCAGGAGCAGGGGCAGGGGCGCGGCCCAGGTCCGGGGCCGAGAGCGACGGCCGTGCGGTGGTGACCCGTGGGCCGGGGGACTGGCGGGCGCGGGCCGGGCTGGCTCTGTGGGAGCGGCTGCCGGTGTGGGCACAGGCACGGTGCGGACTGGAACGCAGGAGTGCGCTCGCGCTGGCCGTCGTGGTGGTCGCCGTCGCCGCGTTCGCCGTCCAGCACTTCTGGAGCGGCCGCGCGCAGCCCGTGCGGGCTCCCGAGATCGTGCGGGCGGCCGCTCCCTACGGGGAGGGCGAGCGGAGCGGGCCGGCCGAGCCCTCCGCTTCGGCTCCGGCGCCCGGTGGGGCCGGCGCGGCGGGAGCGGGCACGGCAGGAGCGCAGATCGTGGTGGACGTCAGCGGCAAGGTCCGCGATCCCGGCATCCATCGCCTTCCGGCCGGCTCGCGCGTGGTCGACGCACTGGCCGCGGCCGGTGGGGTGCGGCCGGGCACGAACACCGACGGTCTGAACCGGGCGCGCTTCCTCGTGGACGGGGAGCAGGTCGTCGTCGGCGGGCCGCCGGGGACCGGGGGCCAGGCGGCTGGGGCAGGACCCGGAGGCGGTGCGGTGGGCGCGGGACCGCCGGCCCCCGTCTCCCTCAGCACGGCCACCGCGGACCAGCTCGACACGCTGCCCGGCGTCGGGCCCGTGCTGGCGCAGCACATCGTGGACTACCGGACGCGGCACGGCGGCTTCCGATCGGTGGACGAGCTGCGCGAGGTCAACGGCATCGGCGAGCGCCGCTTCTCCGACCTGCGGAACCTGGTACGGCCATGAGGGAGGAGGAGACGAGGGGCGGCGCCCGACGGGCGGGTCCGGCGGGAGGCGGACCGGTGGCCTCGACGGGGACAGGGACGCCGGTGGGCGCTGGGGCCGGCGCTGAGGCTCGGGCCGGGGAGGGGACGGCGACTGCGGCAGGCGCGGGGGCCGGAGCGGACGCCCCAGCGCGTTCGCGCCGAGCGGTGCACGCCGCCTCCGGGAGCCGGCTGGGGGCTTCGCACCCGCGGCAGGAGGGACCGGTGGACCTGCGGCTCGTACCGCCCGCGCTCGCGGCCTGGGCCACGGCGGCATGGACGCTGGACGCCCCACCCCGGCTGGTGGGCGGTGTCGTGCTCCTCTGCGTGATCGTGGCCGGGGTCCTCCTGAGCGGGGGGAGGAGCGGTGCCCGGGGAGTCCCGCCGACGGCCGGCGTCGGTGTGTCGCCGGACGGAGGGGGAGCGACGACGCCGACCGGCGGCGCGCGACCGTCGGACGGTACGGGGGACCGGCCCGACCGGCTCCGGGACGGGAGGGGGAGCCGGCCGCCCACCGGCACGGGGATGCGGTCGTCGAGAGGGCCGGGGAGCCGGTCGCCGGGCAGGCCGGCGGGCACTCGGTACGCGTGGTCGCGGACGAGCGGGGCCACGGTGCTGCTCTGTGTGGCCGCGGCCGGCGTGTCCGCCGGGCTGCACGGGGCCGATCTGCGTCGCGGACCGGTGCCGGTACTGGCGCGGGAGTACGCCACCGTCACCGCCGAGGTGGAACTGACCTCGGACCCGCGGATGGTCCGGCCGAGGGTGCGGGGGGACCACGTCACCCCGGACTCCGTGCTGGTCGACGGGCAGGTGCGGTCGGTCGCGGTGGACGGGGCCGCGGGGGTGGCGACCAGGGCGCCGGTGCTCGTGGTGGTGGACGTCCGTGACCGTGCGGGGCCGGACGGCGGACGACCGGCGGGCACCGGCCGGGGCGTGCGGCAGGCGTGGCTCGGCCTGCTGCCGTCCACCCGGGTGCGGGTGGCCGGGCGGCTGGCCCCCGCGCTGACGGGCGGCGACCGGATCGCTGCCGTGCTGCGGGTGCGGGACCGCGGTGCGCGCGCGGTCCCGGTGGTCGTGCGGAAGCCGTCGGCACCGCAACGCGCCGCCGGCCGGTTGCGGGCGGGGCTGAGGGAGGCCACGGACGGGTTGCCGGCGGACGCCCGGGCGCTGCTGCCGGGGCTGGTCGTCGGGGACACGTCGCGGATCACGCCCGAGCTGGACGAGGCCTTCAAGGAGACGGACCTCGCCCACACCCTGGCCGTGTCCGGGAGCAACCTCACGATCATGCTCGCCCTCCTGCTGGGGCCGCCCGGTCTGGCCCAGCACGTCGAGCGACGCGGTCTGGCTCCCCGCCTGGGGATCCCGCTGCGGACGACCGCGCTGTTCGGCGGGGTGCTCACGCTCGGCTTCGTGGTCGTGTGCCGGCCCGACCCGAGCGTGCTGCGGGCGGCGGCCTGCGGCGCCGTCGTCCTGCTCGCCCTGGCGACCGGCCGCCGCCGCTCCCTGATCCCGGCGCTGGCGACGGCGGTCCTCCTCCTGGTGCTGTACGACCCCTGGCTGGCCCGGAGTTACGGCTTCCTGCTGTCGGTGCTGGCCACGGGGGCCCTGCTGACGCTGGCACCGCGCTGGAGCGCCGCCCTGCGGCGTCGCGGGCTTCCGCCGAGACTCGCGGAGGCGCTGGCGGCGGCGGGGGCCGCACAGGCCCTGTGCGCGCCGGTCGTGGCGGTGCTGTCGGCCCGGGTCAGCCTGGTGGCGGTGCCGTGCAACCTCCTCGTGGAATTCGCGGTGGCACCGGCCACCGTGCTGGGGTTCACCACCCTGGCGACGGCACCGTGGGCGATGCCGGCGGCGAAGGCTTCGGCCTGGTGCGCGAGTTGGCCTGCCGAATGGATCGCGGGTGTCGCGCGGACCGGGGCGGCGCTGCCCGGTGCGGGAGTGGACTGGCCCGGCGGTTGGGGCGGGGCGCTGCTGCTCGCCCTCGCCACCGCGGTGGCGGTGCCGCTGGGGAGACGGTTGCTGCGGCGGCCGTGGCTGTGCGCGGTCTGCGCGGCGCTGCTTCTGCTCGCGGTGGTGCGGCCGCCTCCGCTGACCCGGGTGCTCACGGGCTGGCCGCCGCCGGGGTGGCGGCTGGCGATGTGTGACGTGGGCCAGGGCGACGCGACGGTGCTGGCCGCGGGTGAGGGCACCGGTGTGGTGGTGGACGCCGGCCCGGACCCCGTACTGGTCGACCGGTGCCTCGACCGGCTGGGCATCACCCGGATCCCGCTCGTCGTGCTGACCCACTTCCACGCCGACCACGTGGCGGGACTGCCCGGCGTGCTGCGGGGCCGGGCGGTGGGGGCGATCGAGACGACGGGGTTCGCGGAGCCGGTCGACCAGGTGGCGTTCGTCCGCAGGGAGGCCGAGGCCGTCCGTGTTCCCCTGGTGCGGGCGGTGGCGGGGGAGCGGCGGCGGCTCGGGTCCCTCGACTGGGAGGTGTTGTGGCCGCCGGCCAGGCAGGTGCCGGAACCGGAGGGGCCGAACGACGCGAGCGTGACGCTGCTGGTCCGGTCGGCGGGGACACGGATGCTGCTGCTCGGCGACCTGGAGCCTCCGGGCCAGCAGGCGTTGGCGCGGTCGTCCGCGGCGGCCCGGTGGAAAGGGGTGGACGTGCTCAAGGTCGCCCACCACGGCTCGGCCTACCAGGACCCGGGTCTGCTGCGCGCGGTGGCGCCCCGGCTGGCGCTGATCTCCACGGGGGCGGGCAACCCGTACGGCCATCCGGCGCCCGCCACCGTCGCGGCTCTGCGGGCCACGGGTGCGGTGGTGCTGCGGACCGACAGGGACGGGGCGTTGGCCGTCGTGGGTACGGGCGGCCGACTGCGGGTGGCGCGAGACTGAGGGCATGGATTCCGTACAGGCCGCCGTCACCACGTCCCCGCTCGACGCCCGTCCGGTCGAGGCGTATCTGCGTCGTCTCGGCGTCGAGTACCCGGCGTGGCCCACCGCCGACGTCCTGCGGGAGCTGCACCTGCGGCACCTGCGGACCGTGCCCTTCGAGAACCTGTCGGTGCATCTGGGAGAGGAGATCGTGCTGGAGGAGAGACGGCTGGTCGAGAAGGTCACCACCTCGGGGAGGGGAGGGTTCTGTTACGAGCTGAACGGTGCGTTCGGCGCCCTGCTCACGGCACTGGGCTTCGATGTGACGCTGCTCGCCTGCCGGGTCTACGACGACGAGGGGCGGCTCGGGATCCCGTACGACCACCTCGCGTTGCTGGTGCGCACCGTGGACGCGGGGGAGTGGCTGGCCGACGTCGGGTTCGGGGCGCACAGCCACCACCCGCTCCGTTTCGAGCACCGGGGGGAGCAGGAGGATCCCGGCGGCCTGTTCCGGATCACCGAGGCCCGTGCGGACGCGGCCGGGGTGAGGGGCGGAGCGGACCGGGCGGCGCGTGAGGGCGGTGGCGTGGCGGGGGCTGCCGACCTGGACGTCGTACGGGACGGCGGGCGGGTGTACCGGCTGGAGGTGCGGCCCCGGGTGCTGGGTGACTTCGCGGCCGGGGCGTGGTGGCACAGCACCTCGCCCGCCTCGCACTTCACACGGTCGCCGGTCTGCTCGCGGGTCACGGAGGACGGCGGGCGGATCACCCTCAGCGGCCGTCGGCTGAAGGTGACGGACCCGCAGGGGCGGAGCCGGGAGGAGGAGTTGGCGGGGGACGAGGAGGTGCTGGACGTGTACCGGGAGCGGTTCGGGATCAAGTTGGATCGGGTGCCGGTGGGGCGGGGTGGCGGCGGGGCCTGAGGCGATCGGCCGGCGAGCCCGGAGAGCCCCGCGCGGCGGGGTGGAGCCCGGCGGCGGGATCGAGCCGGACGCGCCGATCGTCTCCCGCTGCCTGCCTGCCTGCCTGCCTGCCCTCCGGCCGGCCTGCCCTCCGGGCTCCGTGGACGTGCCGGAAAATGGGTGGGTGAGCGATGTGAGACATGTGCTGGTGCTGCCCGACCGCGATGCCGCCGAAGAGGTCGTGGAAGCGCTCGGGGAGCGGTTCGGGGTGCGCGAGGAACCGCAGGTCGTCCGGGACGCGTTGGCCGGTGAGGACGACGCGGAGGACGCGCAGTGGCTGGTGGTGCTGCGGGACGAGGAGGGCCGGCTCGACGCGGAGGAACTGCACGCCTTCGCGGCCGAGTGGGAGGGGTGGCGGGAGGAACCGTAGGGGCGGCGCCGGAGGGGGAGCCGCGCCCGGGCCTCTGCTTCCGGCCCCCGGTCGGGTCTCTGCATCCGGTCCTTGGTCGCGCCGCCGCTGCCGGTCCTCGGTCGTTCCCCGGCCGGGCCTCGCTGTCACCGCCCCGTGCCATCCTTGACCCAATGGCCAGAAAGACTGCGAATGACGACCCCCTCGCCCCGGTGACGCTCGCCGTGGGCCAGGAGGACCTGCTCCTCGACCGTGCCGTGCAGGAGGTGGTGGCCGCCGCCCGGGCCGCCGACGCCGACACGGACGTGCGTGACCTCACGTCGGACCAGCTCCAGCCCGGCACGCTCGCCGAGTTGACCAGCCCGTCGCTCTTCGCGGAGCGCAAGGTCGTGGTCGTACGCAATGCGCAGGATCTGTCCGCCGACACGGTCAAGGACGTGAAGGGGTATCTCGCGGCGCCCGCCGAGGAGATCACGCTCGTGCTGCTGCACGCGGGCGGGGCCAAGGGCAAGGGGCTGCTGGACGCCGCGCGCAAGGCGGGGGCGCGGGAGGTGGCCTGCCCGAAGATGACCAAGCCGGCGGACCGGCTGGCCTTCGTCCGGCAGGAGTTCCGGGCCACCGGCCGGTCGGCCACCCCGGAGGCCTGTCAGGCGCTCGTCGACTCCATCGGCAGCGATCTGCGGGAGCTGGCGGCGGCGGTGTCGCAGCTGGCCGCCGACATCGAGGGGACCATCGACGAGGCGGTCGTCGGGCGGTACTACACGGGCCGGGCCGAGGCGTCGAGCTTCACCGTCGCCGACCGGGCCGTGGAGGGCAGGGCGGCGGAGGCGCTGGAGGCGCTGCGCTGGTCGTTGGCCACCGGCGTCGCACCCGTACTGATCACCAGTGCCCTTGCGCAGGGCGTGCGGGCCATCGGCAAGCTGTCCTCCGCCCGCGGCGGCAGGCCCGCGGACCTCGCGCGGGAGCTGGGCATGCCGCCCTGGAAGATCGACCGGGTCCGCCAGCAGATGCGGGGCTGGACGCCCGACGGCGTCTCCGTGGCCCTGCGCGCGGTCGCCGAGGCCGACGCGGGGGTGAAGGGCGGAGGCGACGACCCGGAGTACGCGCTGGAGAAGGCCGTGGTGGCGGTGGCACGGGCGGCCCGTTCGGGGGGCCGGGCGTAGGACCGGGAGCCGGGGCGGGGCCGGGCGGGCGGGTGCCGGAGCCGAACGCCGAGGCGGCCGCCGGACGCCGGGGTGGGACTGGGCGGCCGCCGGAGCGGGCACCGGAGCCGGACGCCGCTTCGGCCGCCATCGGTGCCGCGCTTCGAACCCCACGCCTCTGCCCCCATCTGGAACACCCGCCTCCGACCCCCGCCTCCGCCTCCCTGCCTCGCGCCCCCGCCCCCGTCCCTTGCCTCGAATCCGCACCTCCGCCCCCGCCCCCGTCCCTTGCCTCGGATCCCCCCCCGCCCCCGCCCCCGACCCGATCTCCACCTCGCCCCCGCCTCCCGCCCCGTCGGTACTCCCGGACCGGGTCGCCGTCCCCGGCGGAGGGAGGAGAATCGAAGCAGCAGCCGACGCATCGCCCAGGACATCGGAAAGGCGGCGATCGACCATGGCTGAACACCCGCACGCAGCGCTCGTCCGCAGGGGCTTCGAGGCTTTCTCCCGAGGGGACATGGACACCCTGCGGGAACTGATGGCGAAGGACGCCACGCATCACGTGCCCGGCACTCACCCGCTCTCGGGTGACTTCAAGGGCCAGGACGCGATCATCGACATGTACCGGCGGCTCGGCGAGGAGACGAACGGCACGATGCGTCTGGAGATGCTCGGCATCTGCGTCGACGGCCGCGGACACGCGGTCGGAATGTGCCGGGTCACCGCCGAGCGGCAGGGCAAGCACCTCGACGACACCGGGTGCATCGTCTTCCGGATCGTCGGCGACAAGATCACGGATCTCGACGAATGTGTCGAGGACATCGACAAGGGCGACGACTTCTGGTCGTGAGGACATCCGCTCGAGCAAGAACGCCTGCTCAAGCAAGAACACCCGCTCAAGCAAGAACACCCCTCGAGCAACAACACCTGCTCAAGCACACCCGCTCAGGAATGCCGGAGGCCCCGGCGCCCGCCCTGGGGAAGGGCGAGGCGCCGGGGCCTCCGGTTCGCGATGCCGGATCCACGCCCGCGTGGCGAACGCAGGCCGCGCGTGGGTCCGTGGGTGCCGGTCGGGAGCGGATGAGAGAGGGCCCGCTCTGGGTCTCCCCGGCGATCAGATCAAGAAGGGAGTTCAGCCCTTGAGGGTCGCGACCTTCGAAGCGAGCGCCGACTTCTTGTTGGCGGCCTGGTTCTTGTGGATGACGCCCTTGGAGACGGCCTTGTCGAGCTGACGCGCGGCAGCGCGCTGCAGCTCGGTGGCCTTCTCGACGTCACCCGCGGCAGCGGCCTCGCGGGCCTTGCGGATCGCGGTCTTCAGGGAGGACTTGACGGCCTTGTTGCGCAGCCGAGCCTTCTCGTTGGTCTTGATCCGCTTGATCTGGGACTTGATGTTCGCCACGAAAGAGCCTTTGCAGGTTCAGGCACGGGGCCGCTCGGGTCCCGTGCCAGGTGATTTCTTGAGTGTGCCTCGCGCTGAGAGGGCATGAGACACAGCCACCCAGACTACCAGCGGGTCCGGCAGCGGCCCAAACCGGTCCCCGGTCGCCGCGCGTGGGACCATGGAACCTACGTATCGATCCGACCCGAGGCATAAGGCGCCTCAAGAGACAGGACCCTGCGTGCCCGCGACCCCTAACAATGTGCCCGAGCCGAGCCGTACCGACCCGGCACTGATCCGCAACTTCTGCATCATCGCGCACATCGACCACGGCAAGTCCACCCTCGCCGACCGGATGCTCCAGCTGACCGGTGTGGTCGAGCAGCGGCAGATGCGTGCCCAGTACCTCGACCGCATGGACATCGAGCGTGAGCGCGGAATCACGATCAAGTCCCAGGCGGTGCGTCTGCCGTGGGCTCCGACCCAGGACCCCGGAAACACGCACATCCTCAACATGATCGACACCCCGGGGCACGTCGACTTCACCTACGAGGTCTCGCGGTCGCTCGCCGCGTGCGAGGGCACCATCCTCCTCGTGGACGCCGCCCAGGGCATCGAGGCCCAGACCCTCGCCAACCTCTACCTGGCGATGGAGAACGACCTCGCGATCATCCCCGTGCTCAACAAGATCGACCTGCCGGCCGCGCAGCCGGAGAAGTTCGCCGAGGAGCTGGCGAACCTCGTGGGGTGCGAGCCGGGCGACGTGCTGCGGGTCTCCGCCAAGACCGGTGTCGGCGTCGACGCGCTGCTCGACAAGGTCGTGCGGGAGGTCCCGGCGCCGGTCGGGGTCAAGGACGCGCCCGCCCGCGCGATGATCTTCGACTCGGTGTACGACTCCTACCGGGGCGTGGTCACGTACGTCCGTGTCATCGACGGGCAGCTCAACAAGCGTGAGCGGATCCGGATGATGTCCACGAACGCCACGCACGAACTGCTGGAGATCGGCACCAACTCGCCGGAGATGCTGGCGGCCGACGGCCTCGGCGTCGGCGAGGTGGGGTACCTGATCACCGGGGTGAAGGACGTCCGCCAGTCCAAGGTCGGTGACACCATCACCAGCCAGCACAAGGGCGCGACCGAGGCGCTCGGCGGCTACAAGGACCCGAAGCCGATGGTCTTCTCGGGCCTGTACCCGCTGGACGGCTCCGACTACCCGGAGCTGCGCGACGCCCTGGACAAGCTCCAGCTCAACGACGCCGCGCTGGTCTACGAGCCGGAGACCTCCGCCGCCCTCGGCTTCGGTTTCCGCGTGGGCTTCCTGGGCCTGCTGCACCTCGACGTGATCCGGGAGCGGCTGGAGCGCGAGTTCGGCCTCGACCTCATCGCCACCGCGCCGAACGTGGTGTACCGCGTGGTCATGGAGGACGGCACCGAGCACACCGTCACCAACCCGAGCGAGTTCCCCGAGGGCAAGATCAACGAGGTGTACGAGCCGGTCGTGCGCGCCACCATCCTGGCGCCGACCGAGTTCATCGGCTCGATCATGGAGCTGTGCCAGACCCGGCGCGGCACGCTGCTCGGCATGGACTACCTCTCCGAGGACCGGGTCGAGATCCGCTACACGCTCCCCCTCGCGGAGATCGTCTTCGACTTCTTCGACCAGCTGAAGTCGAAGACGCGCGGGTACGCGTCGCTGGACTACGAGCCCACCGGCGAGCAGACCTCCAGCCTGGTCAAGGTCGACATCCTGCTGCACGGCGACAAGGTCGACGCCTTCTCGGCGATCACCCACAAGGACGCCGCGTACGCCTACGGCGTGCGGCTCGTGGCCAAGCTGCGCGAGCTGATCCCGCGGCAGGCCTTCGAGGTGCCCATCCAGGCCGCCGTCGGCTCGCGGGTCATCGCCCGCGAGACCATCCGCGCCATCCGCAAGGACGTCCTCGCCAAGTGCTACGGCGGCGACATCTCCCGCAAGCGCAAGCTGCTGGAGAAGCAGAAGGAGGGCAAGAAGCGGATGAAGATGGTGGGTTCCGTGGAGGTTCCGCAGGACGCCTTCATCGCCGTGCTCAGCAGCGACGAGAACGCGGGTTCGGGCAAGGGCAAGAAGTAGCCGCCGACACGCCGGTTCCGGGGCCCGTCGCGCTGTAGCGCGGCGGGCCCCGCCTCGTCACCGGGTCGTCGTTGTGTAAAAAGTGACAGTCCGTGGCCCCTTACGTGCAGGCCAGTCGCCCTCTACTCTGATCCCTGCTCGATAGTTACTCGTGAGTTAAACAACAGCCGCGCTGAGCCGGCCGCATCGTCAACAGCCGCATTGAGCCAGCCGCACCGTCGCGGGCCCCGGAGGATGTCGTGAGCGACACACAGACACTGATCGAGAACCGTCCGCCGTCCGTCGCGGGCCTCTTCCTGGAGCGGGTGGCCGCCACACCGGACGCGGAGGCCTACCGCTACCCCGTGCCGGCACCCTCGGGCCAGGGCCCGGACGACTGGAAGTCGCTGAGCTGGGCGCAGGCCGCCGAACGGGTCCACGCCGTCGCGGCCGGCCTGATCGAGCTGGGCGTACAGCCGGAGCAGCGCGTGGCGCTCGCCTCCTCCACCCGCATCGAGTGGATCCTCGCCGACCTCGGCATCATGTGCGCGGGCGCGGCGACGACCACCGTCTACCCGCAGACCAACGCCGAGGAATCGGCGTTCATCCTCTCCGACTCCGGCAGCCGGGTGCTGATCGCGGAGGACGCGGCCCAGGTCGCCAAGGCGGTGGAGAAGCGCCAGGAACTGCCCGAGCTGACCCACGTGGTGGTGATCGACCCGGCCGGGGTGGAGACCGCCGACTGGATCCTCACCCTGGACGAGCTGGAGAAGCGCGGCGCCGCCCGGCTGGAGCGGGACCCGCAGCTGATCAAGGAGCGGGTCGGCGCGATCACCAGGGACCAGCTCGCCACCGTCATCTACACGTCGGGCACCACCGGCCGCCCCAAGGGCGTGCGTCTCCCGCACGACAACTGGGCGTACATGGCGAAGGCGATCGCCGCGACCGGCCTGATCGGCCCCGACGACGTGCAGTACCTGTGGCTGCCCCTCGCCCACGTGTTCGGCAAGGTGCTGACCTCCGGCCAGATCGAGGCCGGGCACGTCACCGCCGTGGACGGCCGCGTCGACAAGATCATCGAGAACCTGCCGGTCGTGCGGCCGACGTACATGGCGGCCGTCCCCCGCATCTTCGAGAAGGTCTACAACGGGGTCGCCACGAAGGCCCGGGCGGGCGGCGCCGCCAAGTACAAGATCTTCCAGTGGGCCGCCGAGGTCTCCCGCGAGTACGCCAAGGCCGCCCAGGACAACTTCCGGCGCACCGGCACGGCCTCCGTGCCCTTCGGGCTCGGCGCCAGGCACAAGGTCGCCGACGCGCTCGTCTACGCGAAGATCCGGGAGGCGTTCGGCGGCAACCTGCGCGCGTGCATCTCGGGCAGCGCGGCCCTCGCGCCGGACATCGGCTACTTCTTCTCCGGCGCCGGCATCCACATCCTCGAGGGGTACGGCCTGACGGAGTCCTCCGCGGCCTCCTTCGTGAACCCCGGCGAGGCCTACCGCACCGGCACGGTCGGCAAGCCGCTGCCCGGCACCGAGGTGCGCATCGCCGACGACGGCGAGATCCTGCTGCGCGGTCCCGGCATCATGGAGGGCTACCACGGGCTGCCCGAGAAGACCGCCGAGGTCCTGGAGGCCGACGGCTGGTTCCACACCGGCGACATCGGCGAGCTGTCCCCCGACGGGTACCTGCGGATCACCGACCGCAAGAAGGACCTCATCAAGACGTCCGCCGGCAAGTACATCGCGCCCGCCGAGGTCGAGGGACAGTTCAAGGCGGTCTGCCCGTACGTCTCCAACATCCTCGTGCACGGCGCCGACCGGAACTTCTGCACGGCCCTGATCGCCCTGGACGAGGTCTCCCTGCGGAGCTGGGCCGAGGAGAACGGCCTCGGCGGGAAGTCGTACGCCGAGATCGTGGCCGCGCCGGAGACGGTGGCGCTCGTCGAGGGCTACGTGAAGCACCTCAACCAGGGGCTGCAGAAGTGGCAGACGATCAAGAAGTTCCGGCTGCTGCCGCGTGACCTCGACGTGGAGCACGGCGAGATCACGCCGAGCCTGAAGCTGAAGCGGCCGGTCGTCGAGCGCGAGTACAAGCACCTGATCGACGAGATGTACGCCGGGACGCGCGAGGCGTAGGCGCCGGCAGGGGAACCTCGGGGCCGGGGGCGGCCGCGGACACGCCGCCCCCGGCCGGGGCTCCCTCCTCGGCGGGCCTCCGCCCCGCCCTGCCCCCGGCCGGGCCCCGCTCTGCCCTCGGCCGGGCCCCGCCCTGCCCCCGGCCGAGCCCCGCCCTCCGGCTGATCCCCGCGCCGCCCCGCCCCCGGCCGAGCTCGACACCCACCCCCGCCGCCCCCGGTCCGGGACGAGGCCGGCCCCGGCCCTGTACGGGCGCCGGACGAACGGCGGGATGCTCCGATCCCGCCCCGGAAGCGCCCCTTTCCGGACACATGCGGAACCCGATCCCCCCTCATCGCGGCCCACTTCGGTAACTCAGCGCGTATGGACGCGGCCTTTCTGTCACCCTGTCGGCATCGGCCGGGGTGTGCCACCCGCGGACCGAGGCCCGATTCGTCCGATCGCCCGGGAGCCGTCCATGGGGGCCATTCCCACGCAACGGGAGACCGCGTCCCGTGCCAGTGGTGCGCCGGCGCACGCGGGCGGGCACCCGCACACGCGCGCGACCCTCACCGGCAGCCCCCTCGCGCCCGGCGCCGCCCGCGACCTCGTCCGCGCCGCGTTCGCCGAGTGGGCCGGCCTCGGCCTGCCCGGCGCCCGGGAACTGGCGGGGCGGCTCGGCGAGGAGGCGACACTCGTCGTCAGCGAACTGGTCACCAACGCCGTCGTGCACGCCGGTACCGACGTCGACCTGCTGTGCCGGCTGGAGGCGGAGCCGGAGCAGCCCGACGCCTGCGCCGTCCTCGTGGAGGTCACCGACCACCACCCCACGCGCGCGCCCCGCGACGGCGGCCCCGACACGCCGTACGACGCCCCCGAGCACGGCCGCGGCCTGCGCCTGGTGGCCACGCTGGCCGACGCGTGGGGCGTGACGTACCGCCGGGGGGCGAAGACCGTGTGGGCGCGGCTGCCGGCCCGCCCGGCGGACGACGACGGGAACCCCGACGAACCCTGGGCCCGCACCGCCCCCGTCGGCTCCCTCGCTCCCCTGGGCTCCCTCGCCTTCGCCGAGGCCCCCGTACCCGCCCCCGTACCCGCCCCCGGACGCCGGTCCGGAGCCCAGGACCGCGACTGGCTCGGCCGCGGCGCCCTGTCCTTCCTCGCCGAGGCCTCCGACCTGCTCGCCGGGCAGCTCGACGAGGAGCTGGTCGCCGCGCTCACCGGCCAGCTGATCGTGCCGCGCCTCGCGGACTGGTGCGCGGTCCGGCTGGAGGACGAGCTCGGCCCGCGCGCCGGCTGGGACGACGGACCGCAGGCACGGCTGACCCGCGTCTGGCACGTCAGCGAGAACCACGTCGAGGAGCTGCGCCGGGCCCTGGAGAAGGACCCGCCGCGCCCGCCCGACGACCCCGGCTCCGGACCCGCCGTTCACTCCTGGCCCGGCGGCGCGCTCGGCCCGCACGGCACCGCCCTCGCCTACCGGCTGGTCGCCGGCGGCCGCCCGCTCGGCACCCTCGTCATCGGGCGGGCCGGGCTGCCGCGCTTCCCCGACGAGGTCACCGGGCTCGTCGAGGACCTCGGCCGGCGCGTGGCCCTCGCCATCGGCGCCGCCCGCCAGTACGCCCGCCAGGCCACCATCAGCGCCGTCCTCCAGCGCGGCCTGCTGCCCGGCGCGGTCGCCGAGATCCCCGGCCTGCGCAGCGCCCTCGTCCACGAGCCGCGCGAGCAGGGCGGGCCGAGCGGCGACTTCTACGACCTGTTCCCGGTGGGCGACGGCCGCTGGTGCTTCGCGGTCGGCGACGTCCAGGGCAAGGGCCCCGAGGCGGCCGTGGTCATCGGACTGGCCCGGCCCTGGCTCCGGCTGCTGGCCCGCGAGGGGTACGGCGTGGCCGACGTCCTCGACCGCCTCAACCAGCTCCTCCTCGACGACGCCACCGAGGCCGCCGACGCGGCCGCCCGCGCCTTCGTCGGCCCGGCGGACCCCGGGGACGGGCCGCAGACCCGCTTCCTGTCGCTCCTCTACGGCGAGCTCGTGCCCTTCGACGGCGGCGTCCGCTGCACCCTCGCCTCGGCCGGCCACCCCCTGCCCCTGCTCCTCGGGGCCGGCGGCGGCGTCACCACGGTCGCGCAGCCGCAGACCCTCCTCGGCGTCGTCGAGGACGTCACGTACGTCAGCGAGAGCCTCGACCTGTGGCCCGGCGACACCCTGCTCTGCGTCACCGACGGCGTCACCGAGCGCCGCTCGGGCTCCCGCCAGTTCGACGACGGCGACGGCCTCGCCCTCGCGCTGTCCGGCTGCGCGGGGCTGGACGCGGAACTGATCGCCGAGCGGATCCGCCGGCTGGTCCACGAGTTCGGCGGCCGGCCCCCGGAGGACGACCTCGCCCTGCTGGTGCTCCAGGCCGAGTAGCACGGCCGCCGCGCGGCACCGCGCAGGAGCCGCACAGCCGCCCGCGGGACCCGCGGGCGGCGTACGGGACAATGGAGGACATGCCTTCCGCACTTCCCGACGGCGAGCCCGTCCCCACCGACGGCACGCTGCCCGCCTCCGCGCTCGCCGGGGCCGCCGACCGCCCCCTTGGGTTCTACCTGCACGTGCCCTACTGCGCGAGCCGCTGCGGCTACTGCGACTTCAACACCTACACCGCCACCGAGCTGCGCGGCACCGGCGGTGTCCTCGCCTCCCGCGAGAACTACGCCGACACCCTGATCGACGAGATCCGGCTGGCCCGCAAGGTCCTCGGCGACGACCCGCGCCAGGTCCGCACGGTCTTCGTCGGCGGCGGTACGCCCACCCTGCTCGCGGCCGGCGACCTGGTCCGGATGCTCACGGCGATCCGCGAGGAGTTCGGGCTGGCCGCGGACGCGGAGGTCACCACCGAGGCCAACCCGGAGTCGGTCGACCCGGCGTACCTCGCCACCCTCCGCCAGGGCGGCTTCAACCGGATCTCCTTCGGCATGCAGAGCGCCCGGCAGCACGTGCTGAGGATCCTCGACCGCACCCACACGCCCGGCCGCCCCGAGGCCTGCGTGGCGGAGGCCCGCGGCGTCGGCTTCGAGCACGTCAACCTCGACCTGATCTACGGCACCCCCGGCGAGTCGGACGACGACTGGCGGGCCTCCCTGGACGCCGCCCTCGGCGCCGGACCCGACCACGTCAGCGCGTACGCCCTGATCGTCGAGGAGGGCACGCAGCTCGCCCGCCGGATCCGCCGCGGCGAGGTCCCGACGACCGACGACGACGTCCACGCCGACCGGTACCTGATCGCCGAGGAGACGATGTCCGCGGCGGGCTTCGACTGGTACGAGGTGTCCAACTGGGCCACCTCCGAGGCGGGCCGCTGCCTGCACAACGAGCTGTACTGGCGGGGCGCCGACTGGTGGGGCGCGGGCCCGGGGGCCCACAGCCACGTCGGAGGCGTGCGCTGGTGGAACGTCAAGCACCCGGGGGCGTACGCGGCGGCGCTGGCGAGCGGCCGTTCGCCGGGTGCCGGACGCGAGGTCCTGTCGGAGGAGGACCGCCGGGTCGAGCGGATCCTGCTGGAGCTGCGGCTGCGGGAGGGCGTTCCGCTGGAGCTGCTGAAGGAGGCGGGGCTGGCGGCGTCGCGGCGGGCGCTGTCGGAGGGGCTGCTGGACGGCGGCCCCTACGAGGCGGGCCGGGCCGTCCTCACCCTGCGGGGACGACTGCTGGCGGACGCGGTGGTGCGGGACCTGGTGGACTGATCACCCCGGCGGGTGAACCGCTGCGGAACGCCGGTTCGGTCCCTAACCTGGTTCGTAGGCTGCCGCCGACAAGTACGCGGCGGATGTGGAGGGCCACGGAGATGACCGCTGTGGATGATCGCCGGGTGCACGAGGCCTTCGAGAACCTGGAGGTTCCCGAGGGCTTCAAAGCTGAGCTCATCCGGGGGGAAATCGTGATGATGGCCGGACCCGACAAGGTCCACAACCGCATCGTCCAAGCGGTGCAGGATCAGATTCCCTCCGACAGGTGGGACCGGCTGCAGACGCAGGACGTGGCGTTTCCCGGTGAGGACAGCGAGCCCCAGCCGGACCTCGTCGTCCTGGAGGTCGGCGCCGACGACAGCCCCGGACGACTTGTTCCAGCCCCCGCCGTGACGATGCTGGTCGAGGTCGTGTCCAAAACCAGTGTTCACCGCGACTACGTCGAGAAGCGGTCGATCTACGCCGCCGGTGGCGTGCCCGTGTACCTGGTCATCGATCCCTTCCAGGCGAGGTGCCTCGTACTGACGGAACCGGCCGGCAGCGGGGTGTCGGCGGACTACCTGACCAAACGGACGCGGAAGTTCGGTGATCCGGTGCCGTTGCCGTTGCTGGGCATCGACCTCGACACGAGCGGGTTCGGCACGCTGCCGCCGCTCACCCCGGTGCCGTGACGAAGTCGATCAGTTCCTCGACCGCTCTCAGCAGCTCCGGTTCCAGGTCCTTGTAGGACTCCACCCGCTTCAGGACGGCCTGCCAGACCGCGCCGGTGTTCTCCGACGGCCATCCCAGCGCGCGGCACACCCCCGTCTTCCAGTCCTGCCCGTGCGGGACGCGGGGCCAGGCCGCGATGCCCACCGACGACGGCTTCACCGCCTCCCAGACGTCGACGTACGGGTGGCCCACCACCAGCGCGTGCTCGCCGGTCACGGACCGCGCGATGCGCCACTCCTTCGTGCCGGGGACGAGGTGGTCCACCAGCACGCCCAGCCGGGCGTCGGGGCCGGGGGCGAACCCGGCGACGATCGACGGCAGGTCGTCCACGCCCTCCAGGTACTCCACGACCACGCCCTCGACGCGCAGGTCGTCGCCCCACACCTTCTCCACCAGCTCGGCGTCGTGCCGGCCCTCGACGTAGATGCGGCCGGCGCGGGCCACCCGGGCGCGGGCGCCGGGCACGGCGACCGAACCGGAGGCGGTCCGGGCGGGCCGCGCCGGAGCCGCCGGCGCCGGGCGGACCAGCGTCACGACCCGTCCCTCCAGGAGGAAGCCGCGCGGTTCCAGCGGGAAGACCCGGTGCTTGCCGAAGCGGTCCTCCAGGGTGACCGTGCCCGCCTCGCAGCGGATCACCGCGCCGCAGAAACCGGTGCCGGGCTCCTCCACCACCAGACCGGGGTCCGCGGGGACCTCGGGGGCGGGCGGCTGCTTCTTCTTCCACGGCGGGGTCAGGTCGGCGGAGTACACACGGGGGCCCATTCGGATGACGATAGGAGAAGCCCCGTGGCGGTCACGGCGACACGCCGAAGCGCGCGGCCAGCGCGTCCCGCTGGGCCCGGACGAACGCCGCGTCCACCACCGCGCCGTGACCGGGCACGTACAGGGCGTCCTCGCCGCCGAGGTCCAGCAGCCGGTCGAGGGCGGCCGGCCACCGCGACGGTACGGCGTCGGGCCCGGCCTGCGGTTCGCCGGACTCCTCGACGAGGTCGCCGCAGAAGACGACCTCGGGCGAGCCGGGGCCCGCCGGGACGAGGACGGCGAGGTCGTGCGCGGTGTGGCCCGGACCGACGTTCGCCAGCAGGACCTGCCGCCCGCCGCCCAGGTCGAGCGTCCACTCGCCGCAGACCGGGTGGCGGGGCCGCACCAGGATGTCCACGGCCTCCGCGGCCGCGGCCTCGTCCAGGCCGCACCGGACCGCGTCCGCGCGCAGCTCGTCCGCCGCCACCGTCTCCGCCCCCACCGCCGCGTAGACCTCCGCGCCCGCGAAGGCCGCCGCCCCGAGCACATGGTCGAAATGGGGGTGTGTGAGCGCGAGATCCGTCACACGGTGACCGGCGAGTTCCTCGGCGCGGGCCCGCAGCCGGGCGCCCTCGGCGAGACTCGACCCGGCGTCCACCAGCAGGGCCCGCCCCTCCCCGACGACCAGCCCCGCCGTGCAGTCCCAGCCGGGCAGCCGGCACCGGCCGACCCCGGTGGCGACCCGTTCCCACCCCAGCTCTTCCCACGTCACCGTCATACCGCGACGCTAGCCCCTGCCGTCGTGTTCGCGCCCGCCCGCGACGGCGGGGCCCGGCCCCGGCGGCCCGGCGGGGCGACCGACCTTGCCCAGGGTGTACCCCACGGCCGTACACTGGGCCGGGGAACGCTGGCACTCGAATGTGAAGAGTGCCAGGCGGGGCGCCCGGGGGACCGGGGACGACTTCTGGAGGTGAGCGCGGATGCTGAGTGAACGCAGGCTCCAAGTGCTGCGCGCCATCGTCCAGGACTACGTGGGCACCGAGGAACCCGTGGGTTCCAAGGCGCTCACCGAGCGGCACAACCTCGGCGTCTCCCCGGCCACGGTCCGCAACGACATGGCCGCCCTGGAGGACGAGGGGTACATCGCGCAGCCGCACACCAGCGCCGGGCGCATCCCCACGGACAAGGGCTACCGGCTGTTCGTCGACAAGCTCGCCGGCGTCAAGCCGATGACGGCCCCCGAGCGGCGGGCCATCCAGAACTTCCTCGACGGCGCCGTCGACCTCGACGACGTCGTGGCCCGGACTGTACGGCTGCTCGCGCAGCTCACCCGGCAGGTCGCCGTCGTGCAGTACCCGTCGCTGACGCGCTCCACGGTGCGGCACGTCGAACTGCTGGCGCTGGCGCCGGCCCGGCTGATGCTGGTGCTGATCACGGACACCGGGCGGGTCGAGCAGCGGATGGTGGACTGCCCGGCGCCCTTCGGCGAGAGCTCGCTGGCGGACCTGCGGGCGCGGCTGAACAGCCGGGTCGCGGGCCGCCGCTTCAGCGACGTACCGCGCCTGGTCGAGGACCTGGCCGACGCCTTCGAGGTCGAGGACCGCGGCACGGTCACGACGGTGCTCTCCACGCTGCTGGAGACGCTCGTCGAGGAGAACGAGGAGCGGCTGATGATCGGCGGCACCGCCAATCTCACCCGCTTCGGACATGACTTCCCCCTCACGATCCGCCCCGTCCTGGAAGCACTCGAGGAGCAGGTCGTGCTCCTCAAGCTCCTTGGCGAGGCGGGGGATTCGGGCATGACCGTACGCATCGGTCACGAGAACGCCTATGAGGGGCTCAACTCCACTTCGGTGGTGTCGGTCGGCTACGGTTCGGGCGGCGAGGCAGTCGCCAAGCTCGGCGTGGTCGGACCGACCCGCATGGATTACCCGGGAACGATGGGAGCGGTACGCGCAGTGGCACGGTACGTCGGACAGATCCTGGCGGAGTCGTAAGTGGCCACGGACTACTACGCCGTTCTCGGCGTGCGCCGCGACGCGTCGCAGGAAGAGATCAAGAAGGCCTTCCGGCGGCTCGCACGCGAGCTGCACCCGGACGTCAACCCCGATCCGAAGACCCAGGAGCGGTTCAAGGAGATCAACGCCGCCTACGAGGTGCTGTCGGACCCGCAGAAGAAGCAGGTCTACGACCTCGGCGGGGATCCCCTGTCCCAGGCGGGCGGCGGCGCGGGCGGCTTCGGGGCCGGTGGCTTCGGCAACTTCTCCGACATCATGGACGCCTTCTTCGGCACGGCGTCGCAGCGCGGACCGCGCTCGCGCACCCGCCGGGGCCAGGACGCGATGATCCGGCTGGAGATCGACCTCGACGAGGCGGCCTTCGGCACGACCAAGGACATCCAGGTCGACACGGCGGTCGTCTGCGGCACCTGCAGCGGTGAGGGCGCGGCGCCGGGGACCACCGCGCAGACCTGTGACATGTGCCGCGGCCGCGGCGAGGTGTCGCAGGTGACGCGGTCCTTCCTCGGCCAGGTCATGACCTCGCGGCCCTGCCCGCAGTGCCAGGGCTTCGGCACCGTCGTGCCGACGCCCTGCCCGGAGTGCGCGGGCGACGGCCGGGTGCGCTCGCGCCGCACGCTGACCGTGAAGATCCCGGCCGGCGTCGACAACGGCACCCGCATCCAGCTCGCCGGCGAGGGCGAGGTCGGGCCCGGCGGCGGTCCCGCCGGTGACCTGTACGTCGAGATCCACGAGCTGCCGCACGCGCAGTTCCAGCGGCGCGGCGACGACCTGCACTGCACGGTCACCCTGCCGATGACCGCGGCGGCCCTCGGCACCAAGGTGCCGCTGGAGACGCTCGACGGGCTCGAGGAGGTCGACATCCGGCCCGGCACGCAGTCGGGGCAGTCGATCCCGCTGCACGGGCGCGGTGTCACGCACCTGCGGGGCGGCGGACGCGGTGACCTCATCGTGCACGTCGAGGTGCAGACCCCCAACAAGCTGGACCCCGAGCAGGAGCGGCTGCTGCGGGAGCTGGCGAAGCTGCGCGGGGAGGAGCGGCCCCTCGGGCAGTTCCAGCCCGGACAGCAGGGCCTGTTCTCCCGGCTGAAGGACGCGTTCAACGGACGGTGACGGCGGGGGAGGGGCGGCGGGGGGCGGGCGCCCCCCCCCCCCCCCCCCCCCCCCCGGCCCCCCCCCGGGGGGGGGCGGCCCCCCCCGGACGGCGTGACACCCAGCCGT